>CAIQIQ010000118.1 GCA_903871935.1 uncultured Phycisphaerales bacterium | reverse complement strand
GTCTTCCCGTTTGGAGAAGCACGCGCAGATACCCACTTCCATGGATCAAAGTTGGACGGCTGGTGCGATACCGCCGCGATGATGTTCTCGCTTTTCTTGAGAGCAGGACGGTCCGTCCCGTTTCCACCCAGGCCGCCTAAGAAGAAACCGCCGGTAAAGCCCTGTCAGGCCCCGGCGGTTGAAGGATTGTCACATGAGTATAGCACAAGCACCATCCCATCCGCAATCGATTCATCCGACTACTGATACCGTCGTGAACATCCCGCGCGAACTCCTGGACCGCCCCCAGTGGGTACTGTGGCGGCTGGAAAACCGCGACGGAAGGCCAACAAAGATTCCGTATCAGATCAGTGGCGTACGCGCATCATCTACCGATCAAACAACGTGGAATACGGCCGAAGCTGTCTGGGACGTATACCAGGACGGCGGTTACAGCGGCATTGGGTTTGTATTCTCTACCGATGATCCTTACTGCGGCATAGACCTCGATGACAGTGTCGATGAAGAGGGCAACCTTATGCCGTGGGCGATGCCTATCGTGGCGAGGTTGAACTCCTACACGGAGATCTCGCCATCCGGCACCGGCGTCAAAATCTGGATCAAGGCGAGGCTTCCAGAACGCGTAAAGCACAAGGTGAAGTACGACAGCGGGGAGATCGAGGTCTACGACCAAGGCCGATACTTCACCGTGACCGCGGCGCACCTGGCCGGGACGCCTGCCACCATCGCGGATGGGCAGGAGGCATTGGATTGGCTGATCGGTCTGGCGTTCGCGCAACCGAAAGCCGAGAGGCCGGCCGGATGCAATACCGGAAGCGATGATGTTCAGACCGCCATCGAGGCCATCGAGCATCTCGGCACTTCGCGCGCCGACGATTACAACACGTGGTTGGCGGTGGGCATGGCCGCATACACCGTATCGTCTGGCTCAGGAATGCTGTCCGCATGGACCCGGTTCAGTGAGAAGTCTGCCAAGTATCAGGAGGGGGAGACAGAGCGGAAGTGGCGAGGATTCAAGAGCGGACCTTCACAGATTGGGGAGCTTATCACGTGGGCGAAGCAGGACAGCGGCTGGCGGCCGAGCAACACACATCACCATGTGGACCGTGTAGATCATGCTGGCGTGGATGAGCCGTGGCCGGACCCGTTGCCGTTGCCGAATGGTCTGCCACCGGTTCAACTCTTCGATTACGACCTACTCCCTGACTCCCTGCATAACTGGATCAAGGACATCGCCGACCGGATGCAGGCTCCACCCGATTACTGCGCCACCACCGCCATGGTAGTGGCCGGCAGTCTGATCGGGCGCAAGGTGGGCATGCGCCCCAAGGCGCACGACGACTGGACCGTCGTATGCAACCTTTACGGCGTCAATATTGGCCGGCCGGCGCTGCTCAAATCACCTGCGATGCAGGAGATCCTCAAATACCTGCAACGGAAAGAAGCCGAGGCCAAGAAAGAGTACGACGAAGCGATGCAGCGACACGAGGTCGAGCAACTGGTGGCTGAGGCAACCAAGAAGGTGCGGAAGGAAGAACTCAAGGCCAAGATCAAGAATGGCGAGGACGCTGGGGATCTCGCGGATCAACTGGCCGGCGGCGCCTGCGCCGAGCCGGTACGGAAGCGGTCCTTGATGAACGACACAACCGTCGAGAAACTCGGTGTGACCCTGGCCGACAACCCCAACGGCGTGCTGATCTTCCTGGATGAGCTGATCACATTCCTCCGTACCATGGATCGCGACGGCCACGAGGGAGACAGGGGTTTTTACCTGACCGCATGGAACGGAGACAGCCGATTCACATACGACCGAATCGGGCGTGGTACGGTGGACATCGAGGCCGCCATCGTAAGCATCATCGGCGCGATTCAACCGGGGGTATTGGGCGACTATCTTCACGGTGCGGTAAATGGTGGCGCTGGGGATGACGGTCTGATGCAGCGATTCCAGATGACGGTCTGGCCCGACGTTCCATCCACCTGGCACAACGTGGACCGTTACCCGAACTCTGCCGCACGCGACGCGGCATATGCCGCACTAGATCGGCTGGCGACATTGGACCCCGACGGAGTTAAGGCGATGCACGACGCATACGACCGCGATGCGATGCAGTTCCTGCGTTTTGACGCTGAGGCACAGGAGGTATTCGATGCATGGAGAGCCGATCTTGAGTCCCGTATCCGGCGGCCCGGCGAACACGCATGCATCGAGGCGCACCTGGCGAAGTACCGGAAGCTGATTCCGGCTGTGGCGCTGATCCTGCACCTGCTCGATGGTGGAATAGGTCCGATTCCGACGACGGTGATTCAGAAGGCCGTGCGGTGGGGAGAGTATCTCGAAAGCCATGCCCGGCGAGTCTACGCATCCATTACCGAAGCCCCTGCTGTGGCATCGCGGCACCTGGCCGGCCGCATCGAGAGCGGGATCGTGAGCGACCTATTCACTGCTCGTGATATCTACCGCATGGGGTGGACTGGACTGGATAGGCAGCAGACCGACGCTGCTATCGACGTGTTGATCAGCCTGAACTGGGTCGAGGAACGCATCGAGCCAACTGGCGGTAGGTCCAAAACCCGGTACGCGATCAACCCGAAAATCACCAAATCCTCTGCCAGTGAACTGACAAAGCTGCCAAAGGACCCTTCTGGCGGTTCTGTCAGTTGCAAATCCAGTGAAAACGCGATTTCGGAGGTGCGCTGATGTCGTACCTGTTGGAACTGATGGATCTGGGCAGCGACGTGCCGGTCGAGTGCAGGTTGAGGCACATTCTCAAGAGACTTCTGCGCGATCACCACTTCCGATGCACTTCTGTCAGGATGGCTGCCACCGGCCACCAGCAGAAGCAGGACGGCGAGCAAGGGCAGGGGGTGAGTGAAGACACCACCAGCACGGCGGTAGTGCCAGCGGCCCAGCGAATCGAATTATCAGATACCTCTGCTGGCGAGTGCCGGCAGCAGCACAAACCCAACACCGTCAATGAACGGTAGAGAGAAGTTGATATGACCGAGACACACAGACAGAAATTGCTTCAGGAAAGTGAACGATTCCGGCAAGAGGCCGAGTACCGAAGAAACGACCGCCGGCCGAAGTGGTCTGGTTCACCGATGCCATCGAAGCCGAAGCGTCCGACCGGGACACTGGCAAACTTCACGTTTGAAAGCGACAAGCAGTAACACCAAACAGCCGGAAACGGCGAAAGGATCACAATCATGGATCTCGCAGAACGAATCTTGAAAGAACGCGGCGAAGTGGTCGAGGATCAACAGGCCCAGGCCACCAGCGACATGGGCGCTACGGGCGATGATCTGCCGGAAGTGG
>CAIQIQ010000117.1 GCA_903871935.1 uncultured Phycisphaerales bacterium | reverse complement strand
TGCTTCGCCTGGAGCACGAAGGAGCATATCCTGCTGACGCGCTGCGCGGTGCGCGAGATCATGGCCGACCCGGCCGCCCCCAAGGAGCTAAAGCAATTTTTGGGCGAAGCGCAGCCAGCGGTGGGCAGCATTGCCGATGAACAGGAATTTCTGTTGCACAAGCGCATCGGACAAGTTCCACGCGGCGTCGATGGGCTGGCGTTCTGGGCCACCATGCCCGACATGGTCGCGGATGCGGCGGCCGCCAAGGATAAGGCGGTTGCACCCTTTGGCGTACCTGAGGGGCAGCTTCATTACATTGACCTGGAACTGCTCAATGCTGATGCGAAGCTGCAGACATTCGCGGCCAACCTGTCACATAAGCCTCGACTCGCGGATATCCCGCGAAATATGGAGGATCCGCGCTATGTCAAAGCGGGCTTCCTGCCATTCCGTGTAGAGGACTGCTATCGGAAGATGATTCTTGATCTGCGGGCCGGCCGGCTTGTGGATATGCCGGGACTGTATCCTCGCGATGAACATGCGACCAAGTGGGCGGGGTATCTCGCGCACTATGCGGCCGACAATCTCATGCCCATGCATGCCACGGTCGATTACCAGGCCTATTCCTTCTTCCCGGGGCTGGCGAAGCCGCCCAAGGTTCACTTTGACATGGAATTCCGCCTGGTGGACGATGAAGAGGCGGACTATGAGGCGCTTCGCGAGCAATTCTGGACGATATTTGTCAAGGAACTGGCCGATGCCCAACGGCCGAGCGATGAACACGACATCTGGCTGGCATCGGTTCAGATCGCATTGCAGAGCTATGATGCCCTGCCAATGATTGGGCAGGCGGCACGCGGAGCCTACCTGCGGCCGGACGGGAAGCTGAAGGCTTTCGATGCCACAGCCTTTTTCACGTATCGGGGCCAGTATGAAGGGCAGGAGGTCTCCGTGATGCAACTCAAGGCCCGGCAAATGGCTAGAGCTGTCCGGTGGATTGAGCACCTGTGGCTTCAGGGCTGGCAGGAAGCCCATGCGAACGCGGCCGGGAAGTGATCTGCCTGGCCATGGATATGCCTGTTTTGTAGGCAATACCTGAGCGGTATTCCGCGAGTTGCGCGCTGACTGCGCACATCGCAGCGACCTGATGCGTAAAAAACCCGGTAGAATGAACATTGCACACGGTTTGCTAGTGCAGGCAATATAACTATTCCGCCTCGGTGGGCGGGACAATTCGGCAATGGCTTTACCAGCAAACCCGCTCGCTCATCGAGCGGGAGTAATCAGCGTTTTAAAGAAGAGGAGATCCAGCTATGGGTGGAGCGACTTCCCGTCAGGAAACGATTTCGGCGCTCGTGGCCAGCAAGGTGGTTCTGAACCGCCTCAACTACCGCGAGATCTCGTGTAAGAGCATCTACGGGTGCAACGTCTTCAATGAAGATGTGCAGAAAGCCCGACTGCCTAAGCCGGTGTTCAAGGCACTGCAGAAGACCATCAAGCTCGGCCAGCCGCTTGACCCAGGTATTGCTGACTCTGTTGCCGCGGCCATGCGCGACTGGGCAATTGAGAAGGGGGCAACCCACTACTGCCACTGGTTCCAGCCCATGACCGGCGCCACGGCCGAGAAGCATGACAGCTTTTTCGGACCCGACGGCGGCAGCGGTACGGCCGCTGAGTTCTCGGGTAAGGAACTGATCAAGGGCGAGCCCGATGCTTCGAGCTTCCCGTCCGGCGGCCTTCGCGCCACGTTTGAAGCGCGCGGCTATACCGCCTGGGACCCGACCAGCCCCGCCTTTATTCTTGAGCAGCCCAATGGCGCTACGCTGGTGATCCCCACCGCGTTTCTTTCCTGGACGGGCGAAGCCCTGGACAAGAAGACGCCGCTGCTGCGTTCCATGGAGGCTCTGTCGACCCAGGCCCTGCGTATCCTGCGCCTGTTCGGCAACACCGAAGCCACCAAGGTCTTCACCACCGTGGGCACCGAACAGGAATACTTCCTTATCGACAAGCACTTCATCGCTCTGCGCCCGGACATCATCAACTGCGGCCGGACGCTCTTTGGCGCCAGGCCACCCAAGGGACAGGAGTTGGAAGATCAGTACTTCGCGTCGATTCCCGAGCGCGTGGTCGCGATCATGGCCGAGGTCGAGCATGAGTGCATGAAGCTGGGTATCCCAGCCAAGACCCGGCATAATGAAGTGGCTCCGGCTCAGTATGAGCTGGCTCCGATCTTTGAACTGTCCAACCTTGCCGTCGATCATCAGATGATGACGATGGAGATCCTGCGCAAGACGGCCGAGAAGTACGGCATGGCTTGCCTGCTGCATGAGAAGCCCTTCGCCGGCATCAACGGCTCGGGCAAGCACAACAACTGGTCGATGTCGACGGATACGGGTGAGAACCTGCTCAATCCCGGCGACACGCCGCACGATAACGCCCAGTTCCTGATCTTCTGCGCTGCCTGCATTCGGGCGGTTGCCCGCTACGGCGGCCTGCTGCGTCTGAGCGTCTGCGGCGCTTCCAATGATCACCGCCTGGGCGCGAATGAAGCGCCGCCGGCCATTATGAGCGTCTTCCTCGGCTCGCAGCTCACCGACGTTGTCGAGCAGATCGAAAAGGGCGCTGCCAAGACCAGCAAGGCAGGCGGAATGTTTGAAACCGGCGTGTCGGTTTTGCCCAAGTTGCCTCGGGATGCCGGCGACCGCAACCGCACCAGCCCGTTTGCATTCACCGGCAACAAGTTTGAGTTCCGCGCGGTTGGTTCTTCGCAGAACCCCGCCGGGGCGAACACCATCCTCAACACGATGGTCGCCGAGTCGCTGGACTACATGGCGACGGAACTGGAAAAGGCGATCAAGAGCGGCAAGACGCTTAATACCGCGATCCAGGACATGCTTCCCAAGATCATCAAGGAGAGCAAGCATGTCATCTTCAACGGTGACAACTATACCGAGGAGTGGCACAAGGAAGCGGAGAAGCGCGGGTTGCCCAACCTCAAGAATACGGTGGATTGCCTGCCGCTGATCACCGAGAAGGGCACGATCGACCTGTTCACCAAGTATAAAGTCTATACCAAGCGCGAACTGGAAAGCCGCGCGGTGATCTTTGCCGAGGCATACGTGAAGACCCTCACCATCGAAGCCAACACCATGCTGATGATGGCCAAGACCATGATACTTCCTTCGGCCATTCGCTATCAGACCGAGTTGGCTCAGGCGGTCGCCAGCGGCAAGGCCGCCGGCATCGAAAGCCCGGCGTATGAGACCCTCAAAGCCGTGGTCGAGGCGATCGTTGATTGCCAGAAAAAGACGGCGGCCCTGGAGAAAGCATGCAGTCACCATGTCGAGGGTGAGGTGTATGATCATGCCAAGTACGCCCGTGACAAGGTGTTCGCGGCCATGGGCGAGTTGCGCAAGACCGGTGATAAGATCGAGACGATGATCGCCGACGATCTCTGGCCGCTGCCAACGTACCGTGAAATGCTGTTCTTGAGCCGCTAACGGCGTTTGCATTGAGTTACTATTCATCAGGCGGCAGGAGCTTTGGCTCCTGCCGCCTCGGTTTTTCCCCATCCGATTTCTCTCGGCCGCTTGCGATGGACGCAGCAATGCCTGCTTGCCTCACCTGTGGAATCCCGCTAGTATCGCGTCGCTTCGGCCGGATACCCAAGTGGTCTAAGGGAGCGGATTGCAAATCCGCGAGTCGTGGGTTCGAATCCCACTCCGGCCTCTTCCACTTCAGCGCCGTTGATGCGGCTTCTGCGCTCATCTTCCCCTGCCAAATGCCCGCGATGTGGCTATGCTTGGCATCCTATGGACCTGCAGAAGAAAGCGGTTGTGCTCCTGAGCGGCGGCCTGGACTCGGCCACGGTATTGGCGATCGCGCGAGCGGAAGGTTATGCATGCTATGCGATGAGCTTCCGCTATGGGCAGCGGCATGTGGCGGAGTTGGCCGCAGCGCAGAAGGTGGCAAAGGCCATTGGGGTCGAGCAGCACATCACCGCTGATATCGACCTGCGTGCCTTTGGCGGATCTGCCCTGACCAGCGATATCCCTGTCCCTAAAGGTCGATCCTCCGCTGAGATGGGCACGGACATACCCATCACTTACGTTCCTGCGCGCAATACCATCTTCCTCTCCTTCGCTCTGGCATGGGCGGAGGTGCTTGGGTCCAGTGATATCTTCATCGGCGTGAATGCCCTGGACTACAGCGGGTATCCCGACTGCCGGCCGGAATATATCGGGGCGTATCAGCAGATGGCGAACCTGGCAACGCGGGCCGGCGTGGAGGGGAAGCAACGCTTGCTGATCCATACGCCGCTGATTCGGCTGACCAAAGCCCAGATCATCCGCAAAGGTTTGGAGTTGGGCGTCGACTATGGCTTGAGCAGCAGTTGTTATGACCCAAATCCGCAGGGACAGGCTTGCGGGCAGTGCGACGCCTGCTTGCTGCGGCTGAAAGGGTTCACCGAGAACGGGATGAAAGATCCGGCGGCATACTCCAATCGAAAGAGACTATGAAACTATTGCGTGCAGTACTCACGGTGCTGATCTGCCTGATCTTTTGTGGTTCTCTGGTTGCCCAGACGAATCCGCCAAAGGCTCAGATTCGCAGTGAAAATGGGATGCCGCGGCTTTATTACGGGGGTGAGCCGGTGCCCATGCTCATCTACCGCAACCGCATCCATGATGATGCGGCGTATATGAAACAGTTCGCGGATTCGGGCGTGCGGCTGTTTGTGATGACGCATCTGGTGGATTGGAATAAGACGTGGGATGAACATTTCGCCGAGGTGCGCCGCCGCCTGGATATGATTCTGGACTTTAATGATCGCACGCTGGTGGTTCTGGGATTCTTCGCGGCGTGCTCGCCACAGTGGGCGAAGGAGAATCCTGATGAGTTGCAGTGGCAAAATGGCAAGCCGCTGGGGCCGATGGCGCCTGGATCAGCGCCGACGGCTGAGTATTCGCTGGCTTCGCGGAAGTTTGAGGCCGAGGCGGTGGGCATGGTCAAGCGCTACGTGGAATTCCTGAAGACCTATCCGCGGCGCGATCGAGTGATCGGCTTATTCTTTGAAGGCGGGGCTGCGCAGGAGTGGTTTGCGTTTACGGGAGGCAAACGCTTTATCGATCATGCCGATACCGGCCCGGCCATGTTGCGGGCCTACCGTGACTACGCCCGCAGCGTTTACAAGACCGATGAAGCACTGGCCAAGGCCTATGGTCAAGCGGGGTTGACGTTTGAGACGCTGCAATTTCCCAACGCGGACTTGAGCCTGACACCCGATGTGGGCGACTTTTTCGATCCGCACAAAGGCACCTCACTGGCCATTAGTGATTTCTGGAAGACCCAGGCCAATGAGATCGCCGATCGCATGATCGCCATGGGCAAGGCCGCCAAGGAGCTTGATCCCAATCTGCTGTGCGGCGCTTTCCATGAGCCGCTGATGGACGATGGCAAGACCTCCTGTGGAATCGCACGGATATTTGACAGCCCTTATCTCGATTTCTTTGCCGGCCCGCCGGCGTACGACATGCGTCATCTGCGCGACCACCTGCCGATCCACACCATTATTGATTCGGTCAACGCCCGCAACAAGCTGTTCATTGTCGAGGAAGACCTGCGCATCTATGGCGGCGGCCGGGGTTCGGCCTCGCAGCCCTCGGACAAGGTGGTTCAGGATACCATCACAACGTACCAGCGCGATCTGCTGCACGACATGACCAAGGGAACCATGGGCTGGGCCTGGGATTTCCAGTCTAAGTGGTTTGGCAACGAGAAACGGTACTTCGACGCCTTTGAGCAACTTCAACGCATCGGCATGCTGAACATCCAGGCGAAGGTGAAGCCGGTTGCGGAGATCGCGGTGCTGGTGGATGAGAACTCGAAGTATCTGACGCGCGGCGACAATCGCCTGCAGCGCAACCTGGAACATCGCGAGATCATGTCGGAGATGGGCAACATCGGCGCACCCTATGACATCTGGCTGCAGGATGATGTGGGACGGGCTGATTTCCCGCTGGATCGCTACAAGCTGATCCTGGTCCTTGATTGTTATCGTCTGAACGATGCCCAGCGCAAGGTGTTGGATCGCCTGAAGGCCAACAAGCGGACGATTCTGTGGCTGCACGGCTCGGGCTTCATCAATGAGGACCGCAGCCCGGCGCTTTCGGTGAAGAATATGACCGAACTGACGGGTATTAATTTTGGCCGGTACGATCAGCGAGTCGCGGCGACCGTGATCGTTCCGGATACCAATAACAAGCTGACGGGGTTGTTGCCGCCGGGATATATCTTTGGCCAGTTCTACCGGATGACCGCCAATGGCCGGACGTTTCCTCCGGTGACGCGCATTGCGCCGGTTTTCGCCGTGGAGGATAAGGAGAGCGTGACGGCCGGGTGGTATGCCTTGGAGGGCCTGCAACCCGCTGCCGAGACGTCTACGGGACGGACCGCGCCGCTGGGCGAGGATGGCAACGCGTACTATGTGGGGCTGGCCTATAAGCAGTTCCCGGAATGGACGTCGGTTTATGCCGGTGTGGTGGCGGCTCCTTCGGAGTTCTTGAGGGCCATGGCGAGGTTCGCGGGGGTGCACCTGTACCTGACTGGCGATGATATCATCTATGCCAATAGCAACATGGTGGTACTGCAGACCCGTGACCGTGGCGGGGCAAAGACCATCCTTCTTCCCAGGCTAAGCCGGGTGTATGACCTGCTCAACGGCTTGAAGCCGGTGGCAACTGACCCAGTTAGCGAGTTCACGATCGAGACGCAGCCGTTGCGCACCAATGCCTGGTGGCTGAGCGACCAGCCGCCGGTGCTGCCTCAGGTAGTGCAGCGGCGACAATAGCGATTCAAAGGTTGTGGAATCGCTGCGCTGAATCCGTGTTTGTATAAACGCTGTGAGAATGTAACAATAGTGGCTGCGAAGGGCTTAAGACGTGCCCAGAAGTCAGCCGTCTAGCGATGTTGGACGGCTGTCATGTCAGCAAAGCAGGGCTTGGGCCGGACGATGTGTGGTGAATCGATGCACATAGAGCAAAGAATGAAGCCGCGGAGAGAAGCGACAAGCGCATCAGTGGCTCATTCCTCCTTGTGGCCTGTCGCCGGACAACGGCCATGCTCGCGATGGCGTATATCTGAAGGCGGTTTTGTCCAAACTAATCGAGGCGATTTACAGTGAATCCTTCCCAAAATCAGGCGGCGAATTCTGATTCCGGAAACCAGCGGAATGTGCCGGGCTACGATCCTTCCGGGTCGCAGAACGAGATCCCGTGGTCGCTTTGGCTGTTAATCCTGGCGAGTATCCCGCACGGCGTCTATGTCGGGCGCCTGGGCTTTGAGAGGTTCCTCCGTGCGTTTACGGAAGGCACGCTCACTGAGATCATGACGGCGGCCGAGAACTTCGTGTGGGGGCTCGGCGGCGTTGCCTTGGGCGCATTGGGCATTGCCAGTGCGGTCTTGATCTGGAAACGGCGTTGGGGGAGCGTGTTCGCGGCATGGATCTACTGGGGGTGCGTCTTGGTTGGGGCGGGGTGGTTTAATGGACCAGAGTTGTGGCGACTGCTGCATCCAGTGCTGCCGGAGGCGCAGCAGCTTGGTTCGACGGGGTTTGCGCAGTTGCTGTGGCTTCTTTGGCCGTTCGCGCTGTCATGCCTGATGATCGGAGCCCTGACGAACCGAAAGACCAACGGTTTCTTTGGCAGAGGCACGCTGGGGGATTGGGGGCGCGCCAGCAATCCGGAGTACTCGGTTGGAACGCTGAAGTACACGGGCTTTGGGCTTGTGATGGTTTTTGTCTGGCTGCTGTGGGGCGATTTCATCTTTACGTTGCTGGACGGCGCCGTCCCGGGCATTCTGCCCTTGAAACTGAGCAATATGGGGGCAAGCGATGTCACCAACGCGGTCTTGAGCAAGACGGTGGCGTATTCGGTAGCGTTCATGCTGGCTCCGTGGGTCAGCACCAAGTCTGACCGAACGCGTACGCGATTCGGTCGTCGCATGCCCTATCTGTTCTGGTCCACTCCACTGGTCGGTTTGTTCCTTGTCGGCATTGGCCTGTACGAGCCGCTGACCAAGCTTCTAACCCATGGCGCTGATCATGCAACCATAATGGGCTTTACGATCAGTTCGTCGAGTATGGCGATCGCTGTCCTGGGTGTCCTCATCATCTGCTGGGATTTTGCCAATATCTTCGTCAATACCGTCTATTGGTATCTGTTCAACGACGTGGTGCCGTCGACGCATCTCTCGCGGTTTATGTCGTTCTTCCGCATCGTGGGAACGGCAGCCGGCATGGCATACAATGAGTGGATATTTCCTCACGCGATGACCCACTTCTCCATGATCTTCGTGATCACCGGCATTGCATATACGGTGGGCTTCCTGGTGATGGTGATTTTCCTGCGTGAAGGCGGGTATCCTCCGCCCGAGCCCATGGCGCCGCGGGCCAAGAGCTGGCTTGAGACTTCCCGTGAGTCGGTGCGTACATACGCCCGCGAGTGTTTCTGTCACAAGCTCTACTGGTACTTTTATCTTACCAACACCTGTTACTTCATGTGCGGGCTGGCGGCAGGCACGTTTGGAACGATCCGCAATGTGAACGTCCTGCATATGAGCATGTCGGACCTCGGGCGGATGGGCGCTCTGACGGGCTTTATTGGGCTGCTGATGCAGTATCCGGCGGGCTGGATAGCCGACCGGTGGCATCCGGTGCGCGTGTATTACGCATCGTATATGTGGAGCTTGATTGGTGTGGTGAGCCAATGCGCGTGGGTGTTTGTTGATTTCAACACATGGCATCCGCAGGGAAACCTGATCTACATGCTGGCGACATCGCTGATCTTCATGCCGTTTGGCGCGATCAACGGCGCGGCGGAGCTTCCGATGTATATGCGGCTGCTGCCCAAGGATCGGTACGGGCAATTCTGCTCGGCCAACGCCATGGTGCGGGCATTTGCGATGATCTTTGGCAGTGTGCTGGCCGGGCGGTTTATCGGCGCGCTGGAGCCGTGGCTGGGCGAGTGGCGCTATACATGGGTTGCGGTCTGGACACTGGCATGGCAGATACCAGGCGGGTTTTTCCTGATTCTGATGTATCGCCAATGGAAGATGCTGGGCGGGGATAAGGACTATACGCCGCCGATTGCCTCGGAAGATGTGCCGTTGCCGCCACTGTATCCGGTCGCATTCGCAGGCGTCGGTTTCGTGTTGGCGTTTGCAGGCGTCGTGGGATGGCTGCCGGGAACGGCGAGGATCAATATCATCGTGCCGTCGATTGGTGCGATCATGCTTATAGTCGCCGTGGTGCGGATATTGGTCTGGTGGGCTAACCGCAAGCTCGCCGCGTCCGGAGCGACAGGCGGATGAGCCGGGCAGCCGACGCCACAGGGGTCGATGGCCTGTGGGCGGTTGTGGATAAGTAACAGGCGCGCAGGTTCCCGGCGGGGTACCCCCTATACGGTAAGTGCCGCGGAGACAAGCGGTTAGGTGGAGATTGGGGGAGGAGGTGCGCAGGTTCGGAGTGGTTGTGGATAACTCCCGGGAGAAGAGCGGATATCGGAAAGCGCAAAGTGAAAACGAACGCACGAAGGGCAGATCGAAGATGCTCAAGATCGAGTGCGCAGTCTGCGGCGATCGCCGATCTGGATCACTGAAGATGGCAGAGGTGCGCAGGATGGAGAGAAGTCAGAAGACAGAAGGACATTCGTCTAGTTCCACTTTGGTTCACTGCCTGTTTGGCAGGTCGCGGAGTGTATTCGGTTGTCAAATAGCGATAGGCGCGCAAGGGCCTCTACCTATACAGGCGGTGTCGCGCTTTGTGCGCACATAGCGCACCACTCTGGGGGCGGATTTGCAATTTCCCATTGGTTTTTGGGGGTCGGGGTCGAGGAATCTGGAAAGATTGCTGTAAGTCGCGGTGCGCGCCTGCGCGCGCAAAGCGCAGCAGTGCATGTGAAGGAGAGATGTCTCACGCCCGCCCGCCACGGCGGGTAAACTCCGTACCGCTCACGGCACCACGAACGCCACGGAGAAGGGAAGAGGAGGGAGGGGGCGAGCCGTCGCCTTAAGAGATCATGGCTTGGCCCCGCCCGTTGCGAGCCGATTCAGTTCCGCGATGAAGTCTCCGGCCCTGGCGATTCGATCTCTTACCGTAGCATCATCAAACTCGGCCACTGCTTCATAATCGGCCTCTTGACGGTCGTCGAATGCCCGGTTGTAGAACGAGCCTCAGGTTGCAGCGATTCGACCTTTCTTGACCAAGTGCTGATGTAAAGCCACTCGCACTGTCGAGTGTTTTCCATAGGGCACTTCGTCGGCCGACAGAACCGCGCATACAGCGTAGAAACATGCGTAGTAAACACGGTTGATCGCGAGAGAAAGATCGCCGGCGGCCCGCTCTCTTTCGGCAGCCGCCAGAGCCAAGGCGGATTTCTCAAGCCAATAGCCGATCAGTGCTAGCCGGGTATCAGGTTGGCTCATGCCATGACTCCATCGCGCAGCACTTCCGCGTGAAGAGGCATCGCGCCGCATAGCCCGGTTTCCCATTTGCTTTGGGACATGATGAGCATGCTGATGACTACACCTAACTCCAACTCCAGCGGGTAGATGACCTGAGTCATGAGCTCTTTTTCGTGGTACGCGACGGGTCGCCTGGTCAGGACAAGAAGGTCGATGTCCGAGTCGGCAGCATCATCACCGCGAGCTTTTGAGCCATAGAGAATCACTTGGGATATTGGAAACTGGCTGCGCAGCAACTCGGCGGCACGTCTGACGGCCAGGCGGTCTGGCGCCGGCATCGTGATGTTGCCGAGTGTTCTCATGGAACGTATTGTAGCATGGGTGGTGGACGGCATCGAGATGTGAGCGGAGCGCTCATGGCCGACGCGTGTATCGGGTGGGCGGGCCAGACCGGCTTTTTTCCGTTCTTGCAGAGTTTCTACACCTTGTTCTGTTGCTTTGCGTTGCTCCCTTTCAGGTGACACGGGCGGCATCCGGCCAGAAATCCGGAAAGAATTTTGTCGGTTTTGTTCGTCGGCGCGGCATGTAGTGGTAGAAGGATGGAGTGATGCCACAGAATCGGGAACATGGCGAGATAGAGACGGTGGTTCGGACGCATGCGGAGTGGGTGCATGCCTGCGCTGGCAGACGGGTGGGGAATGAGGCAATGGCCGAGGATGTGACGCAGGCGGTATTCATCCTGTTCTGGCAGAAGCGGGGGAGGCTGGGCGAAGAGGTGCCGGTGACGGGGTGGCTGTATCGGGCGGTGCGGTATTGTGCGGCGCGGGCGCTGCGGGCGAAACGCATCCGAGAACGACATGAGAGGGAGGCGGCAATGGCCGGGCCAAGAGACAGATCGTGCGGCGAAGTGGGGTGGAGCGAGGTGTCGCCGGAACTGGAGGAGGCGGTGGACCGGCTGGGAAGGCGGGATCGGGAGGCGGTGCTATTGCGGTTTTACAGGCAGATGAGCTTTGCCGAGGTGGGGCGTTGCCTGGGGATCAGTGAAGATGCAGCGCAGAAGCGTGTGGAGCGGGCGGTGGGGAAGCTGCGGGAGAAGCTATCCGGGAAGGGAGTGGAGGTGGAGGCGGGGAGTCTGGGGGCAATGGTGCTGGCGCATGCGGCCACAGGTGGGCCGGTGGGGCTGGTGGAGAAGGTGATGGCGGGGATTGGGGGTGGGATTACGAATGGGACGGCCGGGCTGATTGCGAAGGGAGCGATGAAGATGATGGTAATGGCGAAGGTTAAGGTGGTGGCGGCTTGTGCGGCTGGAGTCTTGGTGGCTGGCGTTGCGGCAGAGGTGTATGTTGCAGGGGGTCATGTGCGAGCCCCGATGGCTGCTGCCGCGCCAAACGCAGCTCCCAAGCCCGCGGCGGTGCTGACACTCACAGAAGAGGCGAGTCTTGGCGCGGTGCCGACGGTGTTCAGTTATCACCTTATCGTGGACGCGGCCGAAGCCGCCAAACTCAAGGCGATCGCTCGCGAAGTACCAACTGCCAGCACCGGCTACACGGTATTTCTGCTGGATCAGCAGACGCTGCACGATACCTTGGATGACTGGGAATCGCGAGGCATCATTCGGGCGCTCGGGGCGGACAACCTCACCAGCCCCATGCTGACCAACCCGGTCCAGATCGTTTCCAGCCAGTCTGCATCGCTGATGTCATTGAACTGGCGAAGCATCGCCGGTGAGGCACCGATTCAGAACACTATTACCGGTTCGACGTGGCAGTGGTTTGACCGGCGGAACGGGGCGTGTGTCTTGCGCCTGTTGCCGGGGAACGTTACCTGGCAGATTTCGCCCAATGATGGGCAGAGCGCGCCATCGCAGCACGCCGGATCGATGGTATTCGACGGATCCCTGCCGCCGGGCGAGGCGCTGGTGTTTCTCAGTGCGCTGCAGAATGTCGGGGGCAGGCAATACGTTCATATCCGCACTTACGAGACATTCAAGTCTGAGTATGGCGATGACACGAATTTGAGCAGCCTGGACCAGTTCACGCGCCCATGGATTATGCGCGGGCCAGCGGGAGTGGCGCAAATGGCCCGGCAGGCGGCCGTGTGGGACGCGATGGCGCCGGCCGATGATGATGTCGGCAAGCCCGCCTGGCGCCAGATCGTGAGCAAAGGTGAGGAGGTCCGCTTGCGGGGCATCGCCGATGGCTCCCGATGGCCGTTTTGCTTCTGGGATGGTGATGGCGGGCCGACACGCTATGTGGGGAGCTTTATCGCGCCCAGTTCTCCGGCCGGCTATCGGCAGGTTCTGTTGGAAGTGACCTCCGAGAATCGCCCCGACGGCCTTGGCTTTTGGAGGCAACGAGTTGCAGGGGCAAAACGCATCTGGTCGTGCCTGTCGAGCTTTGCTCTCCCGCCTGGCAGAAGCGAATTGACCATTGGCGTGGGGACTGGAGACTGGGCGAGTGTGGGACGACTCGAAGTCGGTAGGCCGCTTGGCGCTGGTAGTGCGCAGATCGAACTGAAGCGCCTCGATAAAGACCAGCGGTATGTCATCCCCACGATTCACTGGCAGGGGTCGGCCGACGTTGAATGGCGCATTCGGGTTATCCAGAAGGATGGAACGACCATTGATGCTCCGCAAATACTTCAGGCGATTGTGGAGCAGCGCGATGCCACCGTGGCAGAGCGCTCGATCAACGGACCGATGGGACGCGGGCCGTCGGACTTCGATCACTTTGAGGTGTCGTGGCGGCCGCGCAAGTGGGTCACATTCCGTGGTTTTGCGATGGAGCCAAAAGTGCCGCCACCTGCGGATGTGTCCGTTGAGCAGATGAGAACGGCGCAGCACGTTTTGTTTGAGAAGGAGGATGCTCGCCTGACAATGCAGGTCGATGAATGGCGGAAGATCCCTCCCGGCGCCGATTCGCCGCAGGCGCTGATGCGGCTAGCATCGGCGGCTGCCGAGAAAGGTGACATTAATGCCATCACCGCGCTTTTCGAGCC
This sequence comes from uncultured Phycisphaerales bacterium, assembly GCA_903871935.1. Classification (GTDB taxonomy): domain Bacteria; phylum Planctomycetota; class Phycisphaerae; order Tepidisphaerales; family Tepidisphaeraceae; genus CAIQIQ01. The sequence continues at coordinate 20,537 of CAIQIQ010000117.1, read as the reverse complement.
GCTCGCAGATGAAAAACAACACAAGATGGCTGAGGCGCTTGCGCAGGTGATGGTCTTGTCGCAGCGGATGCCAATGGTGCTTGAGAAAAGATTCGGTCGCGAAACGAGCCGCCGCATGTTCGTGGGGCCGGCCAGTAGCCTGGACGCACAATGCGCCACGTGGGATTGGTCGACCGACCGCAAAGACATCGATGGGCCCGGCGGAGGCGTTCTGCGCAAGCAGAAGAGTGGCGAGTGGCGGCTCGCACTCCGGCCGGAGATGCTGCAGATGCCGCCGGAGTACATCGAGAAGCAAATCACGTTCATGCGCGACCTGAATGCAGGAATCGAGGATAACAGCCTCAAGACCGTGGAGCAGGTACAGGAACGGATCGGAAGCGGCATGATCCGCATGCTCGAGCAGATGTCAGCAAAGCCGAGTACTCGTCCCTGAATCAGTTGATCGCTCATATGCTATCGCTGCAGCACAAATCCCCGCTCCGGCGAATTCGAAGTGCCCCGCGGAATGAAAATCGCCTATCAGGATTAGGCAAACAGGGCAGGGACCGAATCGGCGTGGTTTCGACCGCCAACCGATCGACTGGAATTGCGGAAGGAGCGATGGAAAGGGCGAAAAGTGGAAATGCGGCAGGAATTTTGTCGGTCTTGGTCGTCGGCGCGGCATGTAGTGGTAGAAGGATGGAATTGTGTGTCAGATTCGTAGCTAACAAAGCATGCATGTATGCTGTCTATGGAAGGAAGAGAAGGAGTACACGCAATGAACAAATTGGTCCGAGTTGGTATGGCGGCGGTGTGCGTCGGGCTGCTGGCGATGGGATGCCGTATGGGGAATCCCGCTATACGTACGGATCGGGTGACGATCGGCAAAGGTAACAACCTGCAGTGTTATCAACTGGTCAATGTTGATCCCCAAGGCCGCGCCGAGTTCCGGAACATCGACACCGGCGACAAAGACATCTTTGCGCACATTCTTGCCGGTCCGGGGCAATTCTTCCGTTTGGAAGAAGAGTCCAAGCACCGCACCATGTATCAGTTCAACATTGAAAGCACCGATCCCGCCAAGCAGCAGGCCACTGTTCTGGTGAAGACTACGGAGTACTGACCTTCAAGCGAGCGTGCGGATCCCCTCGATGCAGTGGTAGATGTGGCATTGGGACTTCGGATGCTCAGAAGTGATGCCTGGATGAGGCCAGAGGATGTGTCGAAGATGGAGATGGCACAGGATGACCATGGGCTCATCACGGCCAGATCTCCCTCACCGACTGGATTGATGCACACATGGACGTGGGAAGTCACGACATCGGGTGTGATGTTGAAGAGGTGCGTGCTGGGCCGGGATGACGGACTGCCGGTCGACGACGTGGATGCCAGCGATTTCCGCGAAGCCAACGGTTTGTTGTTGCCTCACCAACTGGTGTTGCGGGCGTACGGAAGGGCAGATGGCAAGCGTCAGGCAAGCCGGACGACGACATGTAAAGTCATAACGTACCGTGTGGGTGACGAAGCCAATACGCCAGAGCGCTACCGCATTGTCTGGCCGGTGAATACAGTAGTTGCTGATAGGGGAACGGCGACCTGCTTTGTAGTGAATGCGGACGGGCCAAAGACGATCGATGCGGAGGAAATGCTGCGGCTGGCCAATGATGTGCCTGACCAAACGCCGTAGCTGTGCACCGGAGGAACGAAGCGACTACAAAGTCGCTTCTACGGAAGAAGCGAGGCTGGAAGCGGCGTGCGGGCTGATTGCGAAGGGAGCGACGAAGACGATGGCGACGGTGGTGGCGGGAGCGGGCCGTGTCGCTGATCTCTCGATCGTTATCTCGCCCTTTCAGGGCTTCTGGTTCTCTTGATGCTGATACCCAGGGCGTTGCCCTGGGCTACGCACTTGCGCCCCGTTGGGGCTGGAAGGCGTGGCCGCGAAGGGTATCCCAATCTCGGAATCTTTTTCTTGCAGTAGACTACGTTGGTAGTATATTACAGGCGTAATCATGGGAGGAACGATGGTGCTGCCGCAGATTTCGGATTCGGAGTGGGAAGTGATGACGGTTTTGTGGGCTCGTGCTCCGCAGGGGGCGCAGGAGGTGATTGCGGCGTTGGCGGGGCGAAGGCGATGGAATTCGCGGACGGTGCGGACGTTCTTGAATCGCCTGGTGAAGAAGGGGGCAGTTTCCTATGTGGCGGACGGGAACCGCTATCTGTACCGGCCGGCCGTTTCGCGCGAACAGTGCATCCACGAGGAGAGCCGGTCGTTTGTGTCGCGCGTGTTCGCGGGGGATGCGGGCGCCATGCTGGTTCAGTTCGTGCAACAGGCAAGGCTTAGTGCTGAGGAGATCAGGCAACTCCGCAAGGCGCTGGAAGAGAAGGGGAAGGAGTAGGCCATGGACACAACCCTGGTTGCGCAGTGGCTGATCGAGACGGCGTGGCAGTCGGCAGCGCTGGTGGTGTTGGTGTGGGTGATGCAGATGCTTCTGCGTCGCTGGTTGTCGCCGGCGTGGCGATGTGGGTTGTGGGCGGTGGTGGCGATCCGACTGGTGATGCCGGTGCTGCCCGCCAGCGGCGTGAGCGTGTATGGACTGCTGGGGAGACATGGGTCGGAGGTGGAGCAATCGGTGCCCGTCGTGGTGGCATCGGTTCCGCGGATTGAGGTGCGTTTTGCTGCGCCTGAGGTTATCCGGCCGGTCGAACCTCCGGCAATACGGGCTCACGTGTATGCCAACGCGCCGGCCGGGCCGACGTGGGAGTCGCTGCTGGTCATGGTTTGGCTTTGCGTGGCGGGGGTGCTCTTGGTTCGGCAGTTGGCGCAGGCGATGGCGTTGCGCCGGCTGCGGCGATGTGCAGTGCCCTGTGATATTGCCTGTGCGGTTGCGGTTCTGGAGAGTGATCGCATTCGTACGCCAGCGCTGGCCGGGTTATTGCGGCCGGACATTCTGCTGCCGCGGGGTACGGTGGAGCGGCTTTCGCAAGATCAGCTTGGGCTGGTCCTGGAACATGAGCTGACGCATCTGAAGCGTGCCGACCATTGGGGGCATGCGGCCGCATCAGTGCTGCAGGCGATGCACTGGTTCAACCCATTCGTGCACTTCGCGGTTTCGCGGTATCGGCTGGAACGCGAACTGGCGTGTGATCGGGCGGTGCTCGATGCACAGCGCATCCCCGGCCGGCGGGCGACGTATGGGAAGACGCTGCTGGATCTGGCGACATGGACGCCGCCGGGGAGGCAGTTTGCAGCGGTGGCGATGGCCGAAGGGGCGAGGCATCTTAAGATGCGGATCAGGGAGATCGCGGCGGATCGGCCGGGGCGGGGGTCGGCGGTGGCTGGGATCGTGACGGCTTTGCTGCTGGCGATCTGCGGATTGACGCAGGCGCAGACGGCGGAGACACCGATTGATGTTGCAGTGTCTGCGACGCGGCCGACGACCGCGCCCGCGCCCGCGCCGGCGAAAGGGGACGATCCGCTGGAACGGCGATTGCCTCAGGTGCGCTTCGATGAAACACCGCTTCAGGATGCGGTGGACTATCTTCGCGACCAATCCGAACTGAACATCATCATCGATTGGCCAAGGCTCGAGCAGATTGGCATCACGCCGGAGGCAAAGGTGCAGGCGCGTTTGCGGAATGTGCCAGTGAGCAAGTGCCTGGACGTGTTGTGTGCCCAGCAGGTCACGTCCGGCCGTGACCACGCCGCGTGGGTCTTCGATCGAGGCGTGGTAACGATCACCACTTGGGTGTCAATGAGCCATGCAGTTACGAAGATCTATGACCTGGCAGACATCGTCGGCACCATCGACCAATCGGGGCAGACGGAGTCGGGAAAGTGGCTGGAGGACGTGAGTGCGATGCTGGTTTCCACGATTGACACCGACACCTGGGAGGAACATGGCGGCTCGGGCACGATCCGAATCTTCAAGAAGAACAACTGCCTGGTCATCAGGCAGACAGAGGAAGTACATACCCATGTCGAGGCCCTGCTGTCGAAACTCCGTGAGCGGTCCGCAGTGTCGGTGGATGTGCAATTGTTGACTGTCGAGCTGCCCGTGAAGCAGTTGCCGGCGCGTATGCGGGAAACGGCGGAGAAGGACATATCGCTGGGATGGCGTCTGACGGACGAAGAGGTGGCCGACATGGTGAAGGCAGCACGCGCGAATCGCCGGGATGCGGTGATGAATGCGCCTCGCATGATGCTCATGAATGGGGGCACTGCCCGGGTGGACATCTGGACGGATGTGAACTACCTGGGGAACGTGAAGGCGACGACCCGGCCGGGGGCCGCCCCGGTGTATGAGCCCGAGATCAACAGCACCAAGAGCGGGATAGGCGTGACGGTGTCGGCGTTCGCCTCGCATGACCGCAAGTACATCCGCCTCCTGCTCAAGCATCAGACGAAGCGGGTGCTGAGCATGGGGGAGATCGCCTATAAGCCGGTTGCGGACGCCAAGGAGAGCTTTACCATCCAGCAGCCGGTCACCAATGACACGAGCAGCGAGACGGATGTGAGTGTCGAGAGTGGCAAGACAATCTGCTTGAGGGAGCAGGTTATCACGCCAAGTGATGGCACGGGCGAGCCCCGCGCGGTACTGCTGATGGCGACTCCGAGGATCAGCATCGACACCACGATGTTGGTGAAACCTGTCCAGGCACCAATGCAAGAGGGCAAATGAGGGGAAGGAGAATGGCGGGGTGGAAAGTTGCAGGGATTCCGCAAGTTGGTGACTAACCAACATTGCAGGTATGCTGTCTATGGAAGCAAGAGAAGGAGTAAGGGTTATGCGCGGATTGGTGCGAGTGGGTATGGCGGCGGTGTCTCGACCGCTATCTCGCCCTTACAGGGCTCCTCATTCCGCGATGTGGGATCCCCAGGGCTGCGGCGGGTACGCCTTGCCCTGGGCTATGCACTTGCGCCCCGTTGGGGCTTAAGTGGAACGAAGGAGATGAAATTCGGGGTCGGCGGCTCCGGCATGGTGGGGTGAGGCTGTGAAAGGAAGGATGGCATGAGCGTGGGTGTCAAAGTGCAGATAGAGCCCCCAGCGGGCGCCTCCGCGACAGAGTGGACCAAACTCGGTCAGGTTCTGCTGGATCAGGGCCGAGTTAACTCCACGCAATTGCGGCAGGGCCTGAAGGCTCAGGGTGAACTTGGCGTTCGCCTGGGAGAGGCGCTGATCCAATTAGGATATCTAGATGCGATACTCTTGTGCGAGGCGCTGGTTCAGCAGGCGGGGTTGCCGACTGCAGATTTGCAGGATCGCGTGCCTGATGCGCAGGCGTTGGCCTTGATACCGTCGGAGTTCGCGTTTCTCCATAAGCTCGTGCCGTTGGCGTGCAATGACACCTCGCTACGTCTGGCTATGGCTAATCCGTTCGATGCACTGACCTGCGAAGCGGTGCGGGTCATGACGGGCAGGACTATCCAACGATTCTACTGCCCGGAAGGGGAACTGACGGCAGCGCTGCGGCGATTCTACGGGTCGAGCGTTGCGCGGATGATCGCGGACCTGGACGATGACTCGGCGGCCGCTCCGACAGCGCAGGATCTGACCAGCCAGCTTCAGGAGATGGCTCGCGAACCCTCGGTCGTCAATCTGGTCAATCTGATTATCCTTGAAGCGGTTGAGGCTCGCGCCAGCGATATCCACCTGGAACCTTACGAGAAGGTTTTCAAGGTCAAGTATCGCATTGATGGGCTGCTGCAGGAGGTGTCGCCGCCGCCCAAACGACTGCAGGCGGCGATCACCTCGCGCGTCAAGATCATGGCGGGCATGGATATCGCTGAGCGTTTTCTGCCACAGGATGGGCACATTGCGTTCCTGTGCCCGCGGGGCAAGGTGGACATGCGCGTGGCGACTGTCCCGACGATCCATGGGGAATCGGTGGCGATGCGACTGCTGGATCGGTCGGCCGGGATGTTGGACCTGGAGCATCTGGGGATGGATGCGGAGTTGCTGGGGCAATTGCAGGGCATCCTGACCCGGCCGCATGGCATCTTTCTGGTTACCGGGCCGACGGGCAGCGGCAAGAGCACGACGCTGTATGCCGCCTTGTGCCGGATCGCCAGCCCGGAGAAGAAGATCATCACGATTGAAGATCCGGTGGAGTACCAGATTGAGGGGATCAACCAGATCGCGGTCAATCGCAAACGGGGGATCGATTTTGCCGGCGGGCTGCGTGCGATTCTGCGGCAGGACCCCGACATCATCATGGTCGGCGAGATTCGCGATCGCGAGACGGCGGACATTGCGATTCGATCAGCGCTTACCGGCCACCTGGTTTTTTCCACGCTGCATACGAATGACGCGGCCGGAGCGGTGACGCGACTACTGGACATGGGCCTGGAACCGTTCCTGCTGGCTTCATCGCTGGAGGGTGTGCTGGGACAGCGCCTGGTGCGCAAGATCTGCAGCAATTGCCAGAGGGTCTATCACCCGGAGCCGCTGGTTCTGCAGCGGCTGGGCGGTGGGGTCCAGCAGGTGCGCACCTTTTATCAGGGAGAGGGGTGCAGCCAGTGCCGTCAGACCGGCTACTGGAACCGAACCGGGATATTTGAGCTGCTGCGCATCACCGACCCGGTGCGGCAGGCGATCGTACGTCGGGCAACGGCGGCGGAGATCGCGAGTGCGGCCGGGATGGAGCAGCATTCGATGCGGCAAGATGGTCTGCGAAGAGCGATGGAAGGACTCACGACGTTGGAGGAAGTTCTGCGGGTAACGCAGGATACGCAGACCGAGGAGGCGTTGAACTAGGGCTTAGGGAGGTCGTGTGCCAGAGTTTCAGTACAGCGCTATGGATCGGCAAGGGCAGGCCATTTCGGGGTCGATTACGATGCCCACGAAGCCGCTGGCGATTGCCGCGCTGGCCCAGCAGGAGCGTTTCGTCGTGGATATTGGCGAGCGCCTGGCGAGGGCGGAGAGTGCCGCAAAACCGCAGCGGCGCTGGCTGTGGTCGGGGCGGCGTGTTCCTCTGCGGACCAAGGCGTCGATGTTCGCGCAACTGGCAACGGCGCTGGCGGCGGGATTGGCGTTGCTTCCGGCGCTGCGCATCATTGAGGAGCAGACACGCCATCCAGCGCTGCGGCAACTGGTGGGGGATCTGGCCAATCGAGTGCAGGGGGGTGAAGCGCTCTCGGAAGCATTTGCTGCACAGCCGGGCGTGTTCAGTGCGCTGGAGACCAGCATGATCCGGGTGGGGGAGACGGCGGGGGTCCTGGATCATGTGATGGCGTCGCTGGCGGAGTTTTCCGAGCGCGATGTGGATTTCCGTGAGAAGATCCGAGGGGCGGCGACTTATCCGCTATTTGTTCTTAGCCTGGCTGGGGCGTCGGTGGTGATCATCCTGACTTTTATCCTGCCGCGGATCCTGGCGACCGTCGGAGACAGTTCGGCGCTGCTGCCCTGGCCGACGCGAATGCTGATGGGAATGAGTTGGTTCATGCGTTCGTGGGGATGGCTGGTATTACTGGTTGGCCTGTTGGGGTGCTGGCGATTTGCGATCTGGCGGGCATCGGCGGCCGGAGGATTGGTGTGGGATGGCTTGCTGCTGCGCGTACCGCTATTGGGGAACGCACTGCGGCGGGCGGCGGTGGCGCGGTTTGCCCGGACGCTGGGGACGTTAACGCATGCGGGCATCGGCATCATCGAGGCCATGCGGGTCATGCGCGATACGCTGGGGAATCGGGTGTTGGCGCGCAAGGTCGATGAAATCGTGGTTGGAATCACCCAGGGTCAATCGATCGCGGAGCGGCTGCGGCAGTCGGGGGAGTTCCCACCGCTGCTTGTACAGGTCATCGCGTTGGGCGAGCGCACGGGCAAGCTGGATCAACTGCTGCTCAAAGCCGCCGATGCGTATGAAAAGGAGACGGCGGCCGCGGTGCAACGCGTGATGAGCATTCTGCCTGCGGTTTTGGTTGTCGCGCTGGCTGCGATCGTGGCGTTCATCCTGGCGGCCGTTCTGCTGCCGATCGTGAGCATGGAACTGGCTCCGGTGGGAACGTGACTGGGACGAAGGCGTCGAAGGATCGGCTTGGCTTGATTTGGAGAGGTCTGACATGAGGACAGATGGTTGCCGAAAAGACAGGGCGAGTTGCGGCGCTGCGACAGGAACATACCGACGTCGAGGGCGCGGCGGTTTTACCATGGTCGAGATTATCGTGGTGGTGATCATCATCGCTGTGCTGGCGACGCTGATCGGGCCGCGCTTTTTCGGGGAGGTGGGCAAAGCCAAGAACTCCGTGGCGCAGCAGAAGATCAAGGTGATTGAGCAGGCGGTGGAGAAGTTTTATTACGAATACAACCGGTTTCCCGCGGGGCTGGGGGAACTAGTCGAGCGGCCGGGGGATGTGGAGGAGGCCAATTGGAATCCGATGCTTAAGTCCAAGGATCTAGTCGATCCTTGGAACCGGCCGTTCATCTATCAGTATCCCGGCCAGCACGACAAGTTTGATCTGTCGTGTCTGGGTGCCGACGGCCGGGATGGTGGGAGCGGGGAGGACGCCGATGTGCATAACTGGTAGAGCGCATCCGCGGGCGTTCACGTTGGTTGAGATTGTCGTCGTGCTGATGATCATGGCGGTGATCCTTACGCTGACAACCGTGTCGCTGAGCGGAGCTACGGCCGGAGTCGCATCGCGTGAGTCGGCCGGCAGACTGCTGGTGGCGCTTCGCTACGCCCGCTATTACGCGGCGGTTCACGGGTGCCAGTGTCGCGTTACGTTTTCCCGCGAGAAGAATTCCTACGACTTGACCTGCAGGACCGATGCGGATCAGGACACGTTCGAAGCCATGCCGGGCGGGCGGCAGGGAACGCTTGATCCGCGCGTGCGCTTCTCGGGGATTGATGTCCAGGCCCGCCAGTCGGAACAAGGCAATCCGGACGTCATCACTTTTGAGCCGACAGGGGAATGCGATGGGGCCAGGATCGAGATCACCGACGATCGCGTGGTTTACACGCTGGTAGTCTCGCCATACTCGGGGATCGTACGTCTGCATCGTCGCCGCTCAGATGAGATTCCCAGCGACCGGGAGGATCTGGATGCGTGACTTCGCGCGCCATCGCCGCCACGGCGGTTTTACGCTGATTGAGGCGCTGGTCGCTGGCATCATTCTGGCGATGGCGGTGGCCGTGATTGGGACGACTCTTTCGCACGCTTACGCTTCTCTGACGGATGCGAAAGAGGAGGGCCACGCGGCCATTCTGATGGATGACTTGCTGACCAAGATCGATCTGATTGGGCCGGCCCGCATTGCCTCGGAGGGGCCTCGGCAGGGAAGGTTCGATGGCGAGGAGGAACGGTTTTCCTGGTCCGCGGAGATCAGCAACCGGCCGCAGGGGCATCTCTATGAGGTGACTGCAACCGTTTTCTGGGATTACGCCGGAAAGACCAAATCCATTCGCGTTCAGACGTATCTGAATGATTCGCCCAATTCCCGCGACTCGACATTGAAGTGGAAGGATCTGTGACACGACGGCGCAACAAAGCGGGCTTCACGCTCGTCGAACTGCTGGTGGCACTGCTGATGACGGTGCTGCTGGTTGGTTCGGCGACGGCCATGCTGCGCAGTGTGGCCCGGGCTCGTGAGGTCATAGGAACTCGCGTGCACGGCGAGCAGGAAGCGATGGTGGCGCTGAAGACGATTACCAATGCGCTGCGCAACGCGTACCGGCCGGTGACCGATGACGATGTGCTTCTTGAGGGCGTGTTGGAACGGAGCGAGCCTTTTCCGGTTTCCCGCGTGCGTTTCCGAGCTGTCGAACGCCGGATCATTCGCGCTGGCCAGCCTGAGTCGGATGTGCATGAGATCGAGTTTTTCATCCGTGACGACGGCGAGCACAGGGCGCTGATGCGACGGACCGATCCTACGCGTAATCCGCCGCCGGATGGCGGGGGCGTGGTGGAGCCGCTGGCGCTGGATGTTGTCGGGCTCGATGTGGAGTATCTCGACGGGCAAAAATGGGTGGATCGCTGGCCGGAAACACAGAAACGATGGCCATTGGCGATCAACGTCAGTTTGATCTATCGCGCGGATTCGGCCTCGGAACGGCTGGTGAGCGTCAGCCGGCTGGTCAACTTTCCTTGCTGGTCGGGGGGTGGCGGGCAATGAGCACCACGAGCGGCACATGTCGGCGCGAGCGGGGCGTGGCTCTGGTGATGGTCATGTGGGTCGTGATCATCGCCGGCTTGATGCTGCTGGGCGTATTGAAAGTGTCGCGGACAAATCGGGCGCTGGTTCACGAGGGATTTGCCGCGGTCGAAGCGCACTGGCTGGCGCGAGCCGGAGTGGAGCAGGCCATGGCGGTGCTGGAGGATGACGACCGGAGCGTCGATAACACTCTGGAAGACTGGTATCAGAACGCGTGGATCTTCGACATGGTGCAGTTGGGTTCGGGATGGTTCGCCGTCCGCAGCGCTGCCGATGGTGAGCGTGCGGGACTGGATGATGAATCGGGACGGATCAATCTCAATATCGCCGACAAGAAGCAACTGACTGAGCTCAAGACGCTGGATGATACGCAGATCGATTCGCTGATTGACTGGCGTTCATCGGGCGATACGCCCAGCGGTAATGGCGCAAAGGCGGGCTACTACCAGCATCTTCGGTTTCCTTATGAGATGCGCGGCAGGGAGTTTCAGACGCATCGGGAATTGCTGCTGGTGCGAGGATTTGAGGACCGCAGTTTCTTTGGCCGGCCGGGGCCATCGCTGGCGCCTGGAGGAGCGGCGGCACAAACGACGATCTACTCCTATCAGGCAAACCGCGATCCTAATGGTCTGCCGCGCGTGAATATCAATCAGGCGACAGCGCAAACGCTGCAGGAACGCTTCAATTTCACTGGGCAACTGGCCCAGGCGGTGGTGCAGCAGCGCAGCCGGCAGCCGTTCCAACGTCTTTCAGCGCTGCTGGACGTCCGGCCGCAGCAGGGGGCCGACCCATCTTCGCCGCGGGGATCTTCATCGGGCGGAGGAACTCCAGTTGCGCAAACCACGCTCGAGTGGCTGGGGGCACATGTGGATGAAATCGCTGTGAACGACGACACGCGTCTGCCTGGCAAGATCAACATCAATACTGCGCCGAGAGAAGTATTGATGACCCTCCCGGGCATGACGGGTGAATTCGCGGACCGGGTCGTCGAGCAGCGTGCCTCCGCTGACGGCGCCTTTAAGACATTGGCCGACCTGCTGGATCGCCGTGTCCTTAGTCAGGATGTCTTCCGTGGACTGTTCGAGCAGATCACCGTCCGATCCGATGTGTTTACGGTGGAAAGCCTTGGGGTGAGCGGTTCCGGGATCCAGCGAAGGATTCTGGCCGTGATCGATCGTGGCAGTGACCCGGCAAGGATTCTTTATTGGTACCAGACGCCATGACGCAAACGACCGCAACTAGCAATGCAGCGTGGGGCTTGGAATTGAGCCACACCGGAGCCTACCTGGTGCGTTGGGAGCTCGCATCGGCAGGAGCGAGTGCTCAGCATCGCCGGACATTCCCGATCGGAGATTTCTGGCAAACGGGCGTGTTGGACGCCGAGCTGCTGAGCGCTCTGGGGCAGATCCCACAGGCCGAACCCCTGGGGGTGTGTTTCCCCGACCAGGCGATGCTGTGCCGCGGCTTTTCCCTGCCTCGCGCCCAGGCGAATGTCATGGAGAAGATGGTACACGCGCAGATGGAGGCACTGCTGTCGGCCGGTCCCGAACGCCTGACCTCGAGCTGGCAGGCATTTCCCGACCCGCTGAACGCTGGCATGCAATGGGTTCTTTTCTGTGCGGGGCGGCGCGAAGTTCTGGAACGACTCAATGCGGCGATTCCCCCTGGCGTTGCTCTGCGAGCTGTGCTGCCGCGAGCGCTTGCGACGGCGCATAGTTGGCCGCGAAACGCCTCGTCCTCCGAGTTGTTGGTGGAAGTGACCCACGAGGCCGCCACGATGTCGCTGGTGGCGGACGGCCATCTGCTGCGGTGCATGGTGCTGGGTCTGGATGATGCGCCGGAGACCGAGTCCAGTGGCAGCCCAGGCGCGCAGAGCTGGGTGCGGCAGTCGCGACAAAGCTATCATTCGCTGCTGGAGGGGCTCCCCCGCGATCGTTGGCCGAGGCAGGGGCTGATACGGGGAACCAATGGTGAGGCAGCGGAAATGTTGCCCACACTAGCCGATGCACTGGGCGTCGATCTGCATCCCTGGTCGTCGGCGCCGGATGCAGCTAAGCATGAAACGACGTCACCCTATCTTGGCGCTGAAGGCATTGCCCGGCTGATAGTGGACGATCCGGCGGCCCTGCATATCAATTTCGCCCGGCCTGCGAAAGCGCTGGCGGCTCCCGTAGTTATCCGTCACTGCCGGGTGATGGTCTTGGCACTGGCATGTCTGGCGGGAGTGGCGTTGCTCTACGGCATCGATTGCTATCGCAGTTCGTGGTTGAGCGAGCAAGTCGAGCAAGTCCGCGCTGCCGCGGCGAGTTCCGGTGGGATCGAACAGCGGCTGGCGATTGATCGATATCTGGAGAAGAACGTGTCGCCGGCGATGCCGGGCCTGGATGCAATTCTTGCCGCGGCGCCGCCTTCCTTAAGCATGACCAGCTTCAGCTTGACTGCCGGCGGCCAGTTTCGGTTTGTCGGAGCACTAGGTAGCCCTAACGAAGTGGATGATTTTCTTCGCAAGCTTCTGGCATCCAAGGCTCTGGCGAACGTCGAAGTGCGATCTCTGCGCAATGACCAGCAGCGGTGGACACTGGAACTATCGGCAGACGCCGCACCAGCGGCCGGTATGTTGCTGATTACCGCACCCGCCAAGCAGGCGGCGAATCTGCCGGTACCGGGGAATTCCGCCAGAGGACCGATCCCGGCAGCCACGGCTCCGGCAACTGGGCCAACCAAGCGAGGTGGTGTATGAACGCACGCGATCGACGCGCTGTCATTCTGGGCGGGGGAAGCCTGCTGCTTCTGGCCGTGGTGTGGCTGGTCATCCTGCCATGGTGGGCCGATTGGTCGGCCGTACGAGAGCAAATCAGTGAATCACGACAGCAGATTGAGGACTTGCAGGAGAAGACCGGGCGGCTGATTGCCATGGACCGCCAATTGGAGCCTGTGCTGGGCGCAGCCGTGAAGAAGCCGCTGGCCGGTATCGGGGCGAGCCGCGCCCAACTGATTAAGGATCTGATGGACCTGCACGCCAAATCTGGCATCCAGATCCGCAGCATGCAGCCCGAATCCACTCGTCCACTGCGCGAGCTGCCGGGGGTGGTGCGGCTGCCGATCCAGGTACAGAGCACCTGTCAGCCGCTGCAACTGGTGCAAGTTATGGCCGCCGCGAGAGACAGCTCCGGCTTGCTCCTGGTGGATCGCGTGGAACTGGCCTCGGGCGCCCAGCAGGGCCCTGGCGGTATGAACGTCACAATGGTCTGGAGCACACTGGCCCGACAGGAGAATGCACCATGATCGACCTGAAACAATGGTTCGCCCGTCCGACCCGATTCGTGGAAGGGGCGCTTACCGGGTTGGCGATTCTGGCGGGTCTGTTCGTGCTCATCGCGGCCGTCCAAGTGGTCAGAGAACGCTCTGCGGTGCATCGCCTGAGTCAGGCGCACACGCAGCTTACGGGGGTGGCACCTTCGTCGCGGCCCACCCAGACCCCGCCGCGGGACGAGATGGTCAAGCGGATATCGAGTCATCGTCTGATTGCGCCGCCGCCTCAGTTTCAGCTTACCGGTGTGCTTGGCGATACGGCAATTTTCAACGGTGCCATGGCTCTAAAGGCAGGTCAGTCGGCCGGTGACATGAAGATTCTGGTCGTCGGGGCCAGTTGGGTGGAAGTGGAACAGAACGGGCAAGCGCAGAAACTCTACGTCTTCCAGCCGTCCATGTTCTCGGGCTCGTCGCCCGCCATGCCAAGAAGAGGCACTCTCGAGCCCAATGCCAGCGTCAGCCCCGTTTCGCGGCAGACGGCAGCGCCCCTGCCGGTTGTGAAAGCAGTTTCTCAGCCTTAGCCATCTATTGCAGGAGTTCCGTTCATGAAGTTACACGCCTCAGCACGATCCTTGATGTGCCTTGCGTCTATTGCCGCCTTAACGGCCGCCACGCAGTGCGTTGTTGCAGCGACGCCGTCCACGGAACCCACGACGGCGCCGACACAGACTCCGACCTCTGCCCCCACGACGCAGCTGGCTGTACCTCTGGCAACGATAGCCATGATGCCGGCAGCCGCGGCGGCGATCCGTCCTTCGCCGGATCAGGAAATGGTGTCGATCGCCTTCCGCGACGTGCCAGTGGAGCAATTGTTCGTCTTCATCAGCGAGAAGACTGGCAAGCCGGTTATCCCTCAGGATGCCGTAAAGCAGAAGCGAATAACGGTCGTCAGCTCCAAGCAGAGACCGCTGTCCGAAGCGATGCAGATCATCCAGGAGGCACTGCGGCAGAATGGTATCGTGGAGGAGGAATCGCCGCGGGTCATTAATATGAAGGCTCTGGGCGAGGCGAGGCAATCGACGCTGCAAGTCGTGGATGCCGGTCAATCCGTCGCCACGCTGCCCAACAAGGCCCAGGTGGTACACAAGATCTTCGAACTGCAGTTTTTTGACGTCGCCAAGATGAAGGATGTGGTGCTGCCGATGCTGCCGGACTTCGGGCACGTGGTGGCCGACCCCAACACGCGCCGGCTGATCGTGACGGACACCGTGGAGGATCTCGAACGCATCGAGCAGATGATCAACAGCCTGAATGTGCCCCAGGCCGACCAGACGATCAAGAAGATCATTGCCGTCAAGCAGGGGGACGCGGCCGACATTGTGGCCACGGTGCGCGTGCTGATTGCCAGCAGCCTGGGTTCACAGGCGCGCGACATTGTGGCTGGCGCGGGCGCACGCGGAAGTGGAGGAGGCGCGTCAGGCGGATCCGCTGGGCCACCGATGGGGATGATGCCCGGCCCCGGCGTTTCGATGTCCGGACCTGGTGGTCCCATGTCCGGACCCGGTGGACCGATGCCCGATCCTGGCGCCGGCGCTCGCGGGTCGGGCGGAGGCGCTGCCTCGGCCGTCTTCATCGAGGAGAACAAGGCCCCGGTGGTTCTGCTGGCGGATGTGTCGCGCAACTGGATCATCGCCGTTGCCTCGACCCGCGTGATGGCGTCGATCGACGAATGGGTGACGAAGCTGGATGTTGCACCCTCGACCCAGGAATCGCCGTTTGACATGCTGGAGATCCAGCGTGCCGACATGGACGATGTGACGCGCCAGATCGCACAGACGATCGAAGCCCTGCCCACCGGCGATGCCCAAAAGAGCGTGCGCGTCGTTCCCTTCGCCCAATCACGCAAACTCATGGTGACCGGATCCAAACGCGGCCGGGAGATGGTGCGCCAACTGCTGGCTGATCTCGACCGCGAGGCCGGCAATCAGGTGATGCGAGTCTTCCAACTCCAATACTCCGACGCCGAGGAGGTATGCGCCAGTATCGAGCAGCTCTACGGCGCGAAGAAGGACAACAGCTACAACCCCTTTTTCATCGACTTCTCGTCGCGCAACAACAAGCCCGCCGGGCGAATCAAGGTGACAGCCGACACGCGTCGCAACGCCATCGTGGTGATCAGCGACACGGTCATGCTCGATCAAATTGCCCAGTTGCTCAAAGAGCAATGGGACCTGCCCATCTCCGACACCGAAGCGCAGCCCAAGATCTACACGCTGAAGCACGTGGATCCGGTCAAACTCAAGGACATGCTCGAAGAGTTGTTCTTTAAGAAGAAGTCCAAGCAGTCCTCTTCGCCGTTTTTCTTCGACTCATTGCTCATGGACATGGCCAGTTCCCGCAATGACCAGCCTGTGGGCCGCCTTTACGGCCAATACCGCTTCCAGGCCATGCCCGACTCCAACCGGCTGCTGGTGATCGCCAAGAGTGCCGCCAACTACGCCGTGATGGACACCCTGATCGCTCAGCTCGACCAGCCGCAGGATGCGGGAATCCCGCAGATGATTGAACTGAAGCACGCCAATGCCGAAGATCTGGCTGAGCAGCTCAACGCCACCCTGGCCGAGCCCGGCACCTTGGCCGAGATCCTGCGTGCCAAGCGCGACCTGAACGTCACCAGCCGACAAAACGGACTGCCGACTTCGCCGCGCGCGGGTGAGAACACGAACTACGCCGCCGGCAACAACAACAATGCTGCCCAGCCGCGCATCGACAACAGCTCCAATCCCAGCGTGATGAGCTTCTGGTGGCAGCGGGCTCCCCGCCGCGTCGACGAGAAGCCCGCGAGCAATCTCATCGGCAAGATCCGCTTCGTTCCCATTAACCGCCGCAATGCCCTGCTGGTCGTGGCGCCGCCTGCGTACATGGCGCCGCTGCAGGAATTGGTGGGGCAGCTCGACCAGGCCGGAATGCAGGTCATGATCCATGCCGTCATCGCCGAGGTACAGGACGATGATTCCTCCACCCTTGGGATGCGGCTGGCGTCCGACCCCAGCGTCCTGAAAGACCCGCGGCTGATGGACGGTTCCATCGGCGGCGGAGCCAACCTGAATTCCAGCAATGTCATCTCCGGCACCGCGGGTACGGCCGACCGCACCATCCTGACCGCCAACCTGAACGTTAATGTGCTGCTGCAGTTGCTGATACGCAAGTTTGACCTGAAAATCCTCTTTGAACCCAAACTCTATACCGCCGACAATCAGGAAGCCGAGTTCTTCGATGGCCAGGATGTGCCGATCCAGACGCAGGCTCAGACCTCGGCCGAAGGTACTTCGGTGACCCAATCCTACAGCTATACCGCGGTGGGAACGTACCTGCGTATCCGGCCGCACATCACCAACGACAAGGATGTGGATCTGACCATCAACCTGGAACTGTCCGATATCGTGACCGGCGAGACCTCGTTCGGGAATTTCATCTTTGATCGACGGGAAACCAGCACTCACGTCATCATGCGCGACGGGCAGACGATGATGCTCAGCGGCATCATTCGGCAATCCGATGCCAAGGACGTCCGGAAGATCCCGCTGCTGGGCGACATCCCCCTCATTGGCGGCCTCTTTCGCAGCACCGACATCAGCAAGCAGAAACGAGAACTTGTCTGTTTCATCACGCCCCACGTCATCCGGCCTGAAGGCGAGCCGGCCACGACCAGCGGCTACAAGGGCTGGATCGAGAATCTCCGCAAGCAGTTGAACGGCGGTAAGCTGCCAGCCACGAATCCGGTGGACGATATGCCGCCAGCGCAGGAAAACGGAGGCGGCCGATGACCCGGCGATCGGTCTGCCGATGCCTGTTGGCAGCAATGCTGGTAATGCCCTGGGCCATATCCGGCTGCGCCGGGGCCAGGCGGTCTGGATCGCCCGATCATCGGGCAGGCACCTTCGGGAAACCCGCCTGGGAGGCGATCGACGCCGGAAGATTCCGCGTTCAGCTCACGCGCCTGGCGTCTCTGGGCAACACCGGTCTGCAACTGCCTCTGGCCAGCCCTGACGGACGCTGGGTCGCCGCACTCTCCTGTCCCAATACGCTGGCACTCGATCCTGATGCGCTGCTGACGGGGCGCACCATCAACGACGTGACCCTCATGCTCTACAGCACCGCGGAACCGCAGACACCGCCGCGCATCGTCGCGGTCGGGGCGGCATGGCCGGTTTGGTCGCCCGACAGCAAGCGTCTGGTTGCCGTCACATATGATGATTCCGGCCGCTGCGGGCTGCTCGTCCACGACACCTCGACCAAACAGACCCGCCGCCTGAAGATTGGTCTGCCCCACATCGTTACTCCGGCGATCTCGCCGCAGGGGCAGCAGTTGGCGCTGGCATCCTTTGCCGAGACGACCGAGCAGGCCCGGATCTACATCTACGACCTGGAGAGCGGGCGCCTGACGCCGCTGCTTCCGCCGCAGGATGGGATCTGGCAGATCACCCCGATGTGGGTCAGCGAGCAGGCTCTGTTGTACTTCGGCCGGGTTGGCGGCGATGCCGGACTCCTGGGCGCCACGACCGACGCAACAAAACCGCACACTTGGCTGGCCAAGGCGCCGCTGCCCCTCAATGCGGCCGACGTCCTGCGAACGCAAGCGGGAATTGTCCATCCTTTGAGCCCCGACGGTCGTCGGCTGGCGATGTATGATCCGTCGGCCAATCGCATCGTCTTGCACAACCTGGAGGATTCGCATTCCTGGCCTCTGAATCCGGGCAGCCAAACCGGTTGTTGGGCGCAGCCGGCAGAACGGTTTGTCTACTCCGCCGACAAGCAACTGTTGGTGTCGAATCCGCGGGGCGAGAGCCATGTGCTGGCCACCAGCGCGTTTTTGCCCCTTTGGTGTGAATCGCAGGGCAGACGGTTCGTGCTGTTAACTCCTGGCCAGAAGGAATGGTCGTTCGACCTGCTGCGAATGCAGATCATGCCATCTCCCTAGAAAGGATCACTCAGCGCTGTAAAAACTTTCGGCGTATGCCGTGTCGAGCATGGCCACGATGTTTTCCGGCGGGACATCGCCCATGATGTTGTGGACCTGGTTGAAAACGAAGCCGCCGCCGGGCTTGAAGATGGAGACCAGCTCGCGAACGTGCTGGGCGACTTCCTGCGGAGTCTTGCGCCCAAGGACCGCTTGGGTGTTGCAGCCGCCGCCCCAGAAAACGATCTTGTTGCCCAATTCGGATTTGAGCTGGCGTGGGTCCATGTTGCTGGCTGAGATCTGGACGGGGTTCAGGGCGTCGATGCCGCTGTCGATGAGGGTCGGGATGAGCGGCTTTATCGAGCCACAGCAGTGCAGGAATGTCTTGCAGTCGCTGTTGCGGTGGATGAAGTCACAGAGTCTCTTCACGAAAGGAGCGGAGAACTGCTGGTAATGCGCAAGGCTGCAGATAGGGCCATTCTGGGCGCCCAGATCGGAGTTGAGGCAGAACCCCTGAACGTACTTGCCCATTGTTTCGATCGCCAGACCGGCGTATTCGATATCGCGCTGGCACTGAGCTTCATTCTCCTCCAGGATCTTCTCGGGCTCCTCGATCATGCGGCAGAGCCAGTCGGGATCCTGGCTGAAGTAGGCGCCAAAGCCCATCCAGAAGGTGGCGTAGGGCGTCTCTTTGTAGATGCGCTCGGCCTCGCGGGCGGTGCGGTCGAGGGTGGTGTCATCGCTGAAGCCTGGCCAGCCGCCGTCGAAGAAGAAGCCGCCAGCGGGCATGCAGAGGCTGGCGCCATTGCGCTGGAGGAGCCAGGAGCCATCCGGCTGCAACTGCGGCTGAGCCGTCTTGGGGATAACAAAGTCGTAGCGGCCGGCCGCCCCGCGCGGCCGCCAGCGATGGGTCTGTTGCCAGCCGGGATGCAGCAGGATGCAGTCCACATGGAAACGTTGCATCACATCCTCATCGACACGCGCCAGGAACTGGATCATGTCGGGGATGACGATATTGTCGGTCGACAGGCCCAGATGCTCGCGCAGATTCCAGTACGCGAACGCCGAGATGCCCGTGGAGTAGTGCATGCCCAGGTCAATGGGCATGCGATCCACCTTCTGGCGGCGCAGGGTACGAATCACACGTTCACGCGATGTCATGGTTTCTGTGGGCATATTCGGGGCGGAAGTGTATCAGCGATCAGTGGGTATGTCGCCTGCCTGCAGGGCGGCGCACACTGGCTAGAATCCTCTTGGACATGAAAAAATCCCGGGAAACCGGGGTGCTTAGTGGAGCCACGGGGATTTGAAACATTACTTATAGATGATATTCTGCGTTTGGATCGTAAGGCTGCTAGAAACTCTGCTAGAAACTCTGTACTCATCAGGCCAACCCGGGTACGCTGTGGTGCATGGCAATCCGGAGCACTCAGCGGAAGACAGGACGGCCGGTAGGCTTCTACAAGGCAGCCGACGGCACACGGATCGACGGCCTGACCAGACGCCGCGACGGCCGGTGGCGAATCAGCACAACGGGCCAGTTCTTTACGGAGCCTAACGAAGACAGAGCGATACAGCACTTCCTCGAGCAGACTAGTGAGCAGAAACCGATTGTCAAGATAGTCAGTACATCCAATGTGGCGTCGTTCGCTGCCGCTGATATCGAGTTGAAGGCTGCTCATAAACTCAGGGGGCAAGGCGGCGGACTCCTGATCCGCCGTGGCGATCATTGGGAACTGCGTCTAACGACCGCCGTCGAAGAGAAGGCTTATTGGTCGCAGGTGACGAGCGACCTACTGGAACGGCCGGCGCTTGTTGCAGCCAAAACGGGTATTGCGGCGGTCGCGTGGTTGCCGGACCTGAAGAAGCCGGCGGACAGCCCCAAGCTTGATGAGTTGATCGACCTCTACACGAGCAAGCCGAAGCTCTCACCCGGTGAGGCAGGCCGCAGCAAACTGTTTTGGAAGGAATTCACCCGCTGGACGGAGGCAACGACGCTGCGGGATCTTACCCATGAAAACGTGCAGCGGTACGAGGCAAAGGTGCAGGCCGAGAAACTGGCGCCTAAGTCGATCAAACACCGCTTTGCGAAGATCAAGTGCATTATCGCTTATGGGCTGAAGAGAGGGCAAGACAGCCAGGAATGTCGCCGTGTCCTGGACGTTCTGGGCATGCTGGATATTCCCAAGGGCAGCCCG
>CAIQIQ010000116.1 GCA_903871935.1 uncultured Phycisphaerales bacterium | reverse complement strand
TTACCCACGCGATCGCGTCCGTGCGATGCATGATCGACTCCGTTCGATTGTGCCGGGGTGATCACTCCCGAGCCCGGTACGACGGGCTCGGCTTATTTTATGCACCTATTCGTCAAGCCGATGAAACTGGGGATGAGTCAGTGCGGCGCACGATTGACTTCCTGATGTGCCTGGCTATGGTTATGACACAGTGAACGTTCGGAACAGCTATTTTGGGTTCTTCTGGTTTACCGGATACTTTTATCCGGCACAGAAATCCCGTGTTCTGAGCGCGTAGCCGTTCGATCAAGCTTAAAAAAGCACCAAGCCTCAGGACACGGGTCCTGGGGCTTCTTTCGTTTTGGTGTGCGGTGACTTGTCACCGCTCTTGTGCCCGAGACTCGTCTCGGGCGTAGATGAAACCAAGGAGCCCGATCATGCAGCGTTATTGGCGATACGTGTTCTTTACCACTGGAGGTACTTCATCATGGTGATAGTCATGCAAGCGGGCGCATCGCCCAGGCAAGTAGAGCACGTTGTGCAGATGGTGCGTGAGATGAAACTCAAGGAACATGTAATCGTCGGTACCGAACGGACCGTCGTAGCCGTCATTGGCGATGATCGCCAGAAGGACCGTACCGTCTTCGAGACCGTGGAGGGTGTGGAGCGAGTCGTTCCGATTCTCGCGCCGTACAAGATGGCGTCGAGCGAGGTAAAGAAGGAACGCTCGATCATCCCGCTGCGGCCGAACACCAGTGCCCGCCTCGGGGGCATCAAGGTCGGCGTGATCGCCGGACCGTGTTCGGTGGAGAGCAAAGCCCAGATCAGCGAGATCGCTCACGCGGTCAAAGAGGCCGGCGCCATCGGTCTTCGCGGCGGGGCGTTCAAACCGCGGTCCAATCCTTATAGTTTCCAGGGAATCGGCGAGGAAGGCCTGAAGTGGCTGGCCGAGGCCCGCGAGCAGACCGGTTTGGTGATCGTTACCGAGGTCATGGCCGTGGAGCAGATCCCGGCCGTCGCCGAGCACGCGGATGTGCTGCAGATCGGCGCACGGAACATGCAGAACTTCAATCTGCTCATGGCCGTCGGGCAGCAGCCCAAGCCCATCCTGCTGAAGCGGGGCTTATCGGCTACACTGGAAGAGTTCCTGCTGGCAGCCGAGTATGTGATGAAACACGGCAACGACCAGGTCCTGCTCTGCGAGCGTGGCATCCGCACCTACGAGGATTACGTCCGCAATACCCTTCCCCTGGCCAGTGTGCCCGAACTGCATCGCCTGACCCATCTGCCCGTGGTGGTGGATCCCAGTCATGGCACGGGCAAGAGCCACCTGGTTCCGGATATGTGCAGGGCGGCGGTGGCGGCCGGGGCCGATGGTCTGATGGTCGAGGTGCACAACGACCCCGAACATGCCTGGACGGATGGTGCCCAGTCGATCAACCCGAAGCAGTTCGAGGCCATGATGAAGAGCATCAAACGCATTGCCCAGGCGATCGACAGGGATGCATAGCGGCGGATGTCAGAGCCAAGGACACGGGGGGAAAAAAGAGGAACAGGGAAGCCGTTCTCCACGGCTTCCCTGCTCCGATTCAGCACGCACCCTCTTCCCTCCCGAACACCCAGGCAGAGCCTAGCCTGCCATCCCTACGCCGCGTATGATATTCCCTAGCTCATACGTGCTGGGCTCAACGAGGATTTCACCCGCGACTTCCACGGTGGGTGTCCTCTGTATGCCTCCATTCCGCTCGATCACCCATTGGCGAGCTCGCTCGTCCTTCTCGATATCGATGTACTCATACGGCACGCCAATCGCCTGCAGGTCCATCAGCGTCTGCCGCGTCTCTTCACACCATGCGGCTCCATACACCTTGATTGTCCCTGTCTCCATAATTCACCCCCGCTCAATGTCGCGTTGGACGACCCGCACATTGAGGAGCTGGGTTGCCAGGCTGCGGACCTGCGCATCAATACGGGTAATCGCCCTCCTCATCTTCGTCGAATTCACGGGGTGCACTGGCATACAACTCGGGGCTGTCGTCAAATTCCTCTTTGCACTGCTCCGAGCAGAACACCTGAGTCTGGCCGTGCCACTCAGTGATCAGTCCTTTCGCCTTGGCCTCCCCCTCATCGATTTCCATCAGACATACCGGATCTTTTTTCATACCCTACCCCCAGTTGTGGCCGCCAGCCTATCCGGCGGATACATAGTTGGTGCAAATCTCAGGGCACTCATCCGGATGAACCCAATAGAACTGTTGTGTACCTGTAGGGTTCACTTGCCGGGCTACGACATTCCGTCGTGTGCGCCATGCATAGAGCGTGCGGGGCGGCATCCGCTGCTATGCGGTCACCCCTTGCCCTGTCGCACGCATCGCCTATTGTAATGCCAGGAAAGTAGAGAATGCATGAGCGCATATAGTCTGACTCATCTGAAACAGCTCGAGGCGGAGAGCATCCACATCATTCGCGAGGTGGCCGCGGAGTTTGAGAACCCGGTGATGCTCTACTCGATCGGCAAGGATTCCTCGGTCATGGTGCGCCTGGCCCAAAAGGCGTTTCATCCCGGCCGGCTTCCGTTTCCGCTGCTGCACGTAGATACCACCTGGAAGTTCAAAGCGATGACTGAGTTTCGCGATAAATACTGTCGCGAGAACGGCTTCCAGCTGTTGGTCTACACGAACGAAGAGGCCCGGCGCGCGGGTATGAACCCGTTCGACTACGGATCGAACAAGTATACCGGCGTGATGAAGACTGAGGCCCTGAAGCAGGCGTTGAACAAGTATGGTTTTGACGCAGCGTTCGGCGGCGCTCGCCGGGATGAGGAGAAGAGTCGGGCGAAAGAGCGTGTCTACTCGTTTCGGGACAAGCTGCATCAGTGGGATCCGAAGAACCAGCGCCCCGAGCTCTGGAACCTCTATAACGGCAAGGTCAACAAAGGCGAGTCGATCCGTGTCTTTCCTCTCTCCAACTGGACGGAGCTGGACGTCTGGCAGTACATCCACGTGGACAACATTCCCATCGTTCCGCTTTACTTCGCCGCGCCGCGCCCGGTGGTAGTTCGCGATGGCAACCTGATCATGGTCGATGATGAACGCATGCGCCTGAACCCCGGGGAGAAGCCGGAAATCAAGGTTGTCCGCTTCCGCACGCTGGGCTGCTATCCGCTGACGGGCGCCATTGAGTCAACGGCCACGACCCTTCCGGAGATCATTGCCGAGATGCTGCTGGCGAAGAACTCCGAACGGCAGGGACGCATGATCGACTATGACGAGGCGGCGAGTATGGAACAGAAAAAGAGGGAAGGGTATTTCTAGGAAAAGAGCGAAGGCATTGCACGGCAACAGTATGAACACTCTCGCCCCCAACGACGACATCCAATCCTATCTGGCGCGGCATCAGAAGAAGGAAATGCTCCGTTTTCTCACCTGTGGCTCGGTCGATGACGGGAAGTCGACTCTTATCGGCCGACTGCTTCACGATACGAAGATGATCTATGAGGATCAGCTTGCGGCCGTCAAGCGCGATTCGGAAAAGTTCAATACCACCGGCGATGCCACGGCTATCGACCTCGCCCTGTTGACCGATGGCCTCAAGGCCGAGCGCGAGCAGGGGATCACCATCGATGTCGCGTATCGCTACTTCTCTACGGACAAGCGCAAGTTCATCATTGCCGACACGCCCGGCCATGAGCAATACACCCGAAACATGGCGACCGGCGCATCGACCTGTCAGCTTGCCATCATCCTGATCGACGCCCGCCACGGCGTGGTCACCCAGACCCGCCGCCACTCGTTCATTGTCAGCCTGTTGGGCATCAAGCATGTCGTCGTCGCCATCAACAAGATGGACCTGGTGGACTACGCCGAAGAGGTGTTCAACCGGATCAGGGCCGACTACGCCGGGTTTGTTGCCAAGCTTGGCGTCTCCGACATCCAGTTCATACCGCTTTCGGCTCTAAAGGGAGACAATGTCGTTGACAAGAGCGAGAAGATGCCCTGGTATCAGGGTCCGCCGCTGCTGAACCACCTGGAAACGGTGCATATTGCTTCGGATGCGAACCTCGCGGATCTGCGCTTTCCCGTGCAGTATGTTATTCGCCCCAATCTGGATTTCCGCGGTTTTGCCGGCACGATCGCCTCGGGCATCGTCCGCACGGGTGATCAGCTCACAGTGCTGCCTTCGGGCAAGTCCAGCAAGGTCAAGAGTATTGTCACCTACGAAGGGGAACTCTTAGAAGCATTCGCCGGACAGGCGGTCACAATCACGCTCGAAGATGAGGTCGACGTATCGCGCGGGGACATGCTGGTGCACTCGGCCGCCACCAGGCCGCACCAGTCGCACCAGGTTGAGGCGATGGTCGTGTGGATGAGCGAAGGCCCGTTTGTTCCCGGCAAATCGTACTGGATCAAGCATACTACCCGTACTGTCCCGGCTGAGATCGCCGATATCCGCCATGCTGTTGATGTGAACTCGCTGGAAACACGCCCAGCGACGCAACTTGGCCTGAATGAGGTTGGCCAGGTGGCGCTCTCCCTTACCCGCGCGCTGACGTATGATGCGTACAAGTTCAACCGCGCCACGGGAGCGTTCGTCATCGTCGATCGCCTGAGCAATAACACGGTCGGCGCCGGCATGCTCCTTGAGCCGGCCGGCCGCTCTGATACCGCGCAGTGGTCCAGCCAGCCCACCATCGGTGTGAGGGTGCGGCAGGGCAGCGTCGCCGTGGCCGATAAGGAAAAACGCTTTACCCAAAAGGCGGTAACGATTCTCCTCAATGGCCTGACTGCATCGGGCAAGGCCACCATCGCATACGCCCTGGAGAAGTGGCTTTTTGAGCGCGGAAGGGCAGTCAGCGTGCTCTATGGTCAGAACATGCGGCACGGCCTCTGCCGTGACTTGGGCTTTACAGCCGACGATCGCTCTGAAAACCTGCGCCGCTCGGCTGAAGTGGCGAAGATACTGAATGACAATGGCCTGATTTGCATCTGCGCGTTCGTCGCTCCTCATGAGGCGGTGAGGCAGAAGGTTCGCCAGGTGATCGGCCCGGACCGGTTTGTCGAGGTGTACCTCTCCGCCCCGATCGAAGTGTGCAAACAGCGCGACCCTACCGGCGCCTATGCCAAGGCTGAACGTGGCGAACTGGCGCAGTTCCCCGGTGTCAGCGCGATCTTTGAACCTCCGAGCAATCCTGATCTGACACTGCCGACGGATCGACTGAGCGTGGAGCAGAGCGTCAGTGCAATCATCGCCCTGCTTCAGCAGCGGGGAATCATCGCCCGATAAAAACGGCCGCGAAACCGCGGTGGTCGCTATCAATGTCAGGGGCGATTTTGCGTCTTCGCGGCCGATCGCTCTGATTATCCGCTACCGCAGAGAGTCGAAGGAATTGCTGTCACTACGGTCGTACCCGTCGCTGTGATCACCATTCGGGCCCGGGATCTCTTCACCCGCCGGCTGGGCTGTGCTGTTGGGCGCACCTGCCGGGGTGAAGCGGAACTTTTGTCCGCCAACGCTTGCCTCCGCCATCAGGCCTTCCTGGCTGGTGATAAACACCGCCACGTTGTCCTGGTAGCGGGCGCTCGTAGCAGCTCCTGACTTCAAGGCGACTGCGGTCGCTTCAGCGCTCAGGGTGTACTTGCCCGCCCTGAACTCGTTCACGCGATCGATCGTCTCGAAGCAGATGATCTCGGTGATCTTCTGCCCGCCGATCTGCGCTCCGACGGTCGCTTCCGTCATGTCGCAGTAGCCGGTCATGAGGCCGTGTTCATAGAGCACTCCCTTGCCGTACCCGCCGCCGATCACCAGGCCAGCTTCACCGGTGGCCGGAAACACCGCATAGCCAGCCGACCGCGCCATGAAATCACCCAGGGTTGGATCGGTACGTTGCGCATCAGCAATGACGCGATCCGCCTCGGATTTCAGGTCCATCCGCTCTGAATGGGTCTGCGGTGCCGTGCTACATCCAACAAGTCCCATTACCGGAATGCCCGCGAGTGCCAACACAATGATTCCCCGAAACATAAAACCTCCCCTTCATCAGTATGAACTTCCCCTGAAGTGACGCCGTTCCCTAACGTGCCGTCCTGGAAATACTATGCCCGACACCGTCGATGTCGCCAACGTAGAAATCCCAGAAGATTATGCAAGGGTTCGCTTGCCGGTGTATACTTGGTTGAAACGGAACAGTTCACAGGAGCTGTCATGAAATATCGCGTGATCGGTTCGAACAAGGACACCGGAGCCCGCATGATTCTGGAGATGGAAGCCGACAGCAAGGCGGCGGCCGAGCGCAAAGCGCTGCAGGCGGGCATGTATGTCACACGCGTGGAAGATGCCGCGTTAGTCCGCGAGGATGTGGCGTCCACTCGCCCGGTAAGCCGACGGCGCTCCGGAGGCGGAATGGGTTGGCTTGTGCAGATCATCATCATCGCCGCGGTCGCCGGTGTGGTGTACCACTTCTGGCCACAGATCATGGAGATCCTTGGGAAGAAGTAGCGATGTCTGCGACCAGCTTGAACTGCGCTCGCCACCTCATACCATTGCGACATGCTCGATAACATCCTTCGTCAGGTCGATGCCTCTCGTGATCGTGCTGTAGACCGCCTGTTTGATTTCCTTCGCATTCCAAGCGTTTCGACCCATCCGCATAACAAGCCGGATGTCGACCGCTGCGCTGAATGGCTGGCCCATCAGCTCCGCGGTCTGGATCTGCAGGCGCAGGTCCATCCCACGGCATTGCACCCGGTCGTGCTGGCTCGCAATGCCCATCGGCCGGGCCGACCGACGGTGCTTGTCTATGGGCACTACGATGTCCAACCGCCCGAGCCGTTGGAACTGTGGACTACGCCTCCCTTTGGCCCTGCCATCCGCAACGGCGCGATCCATGCCCGCGGTTCGGCGGACGACAAAGGCCAGGTCTGGGCCCATGTTGAGGCGATCCGCGCATGGCAGCAGGGCGGAGGAGAGAGAACAGATGGGGGCGGACTGCCTGTCAACCTTGTCTTTGTTATCGAAGGTGAAGAGGAGATCGGCTCGCCCAGCTTCGCCGCCTTCATGCAGGAACACAGCGAAGAACTCAAGGCGGATGTCGCGGTCATCTCCGACACGAACCAGTTTGCCCGTGGACTGCCGGCCATTACCTATGGTCTGCGCGGGCTGGTCTATGAGGAGATACTCCTTACCGGGCCAAGCCACGATCTGCATTCAGGATTGTTCGGTGGTGTGGTGGCCAACCCGGCCAATGTTCTGTGTGAACTCATCGCCTCGCTGCACGATGCCGACGGCCGGGTGAATATCCCCGGCTTCTATGATGATGTGGTTCCGCTGGAACTGCGTGAGCGGGAACTCTGGGCCAAACTGCCGTTCTCCGAGTCCGATCTGATGCGGGAGTTGGACCTTTCATCATTGGCGGGCGAAAAGGGCTACAGCGCTCTGGAACGCGAGTGGGTCCGGCCAACCTGCGATGTGAACGGCATTACGACGGGTTTCCAGGGCGAGGGGGCCAAGACGGTTATTCCATCTAAAGCGTCGGCCAAGGTCTCCATGCGCCTGGTTCCCAACCAGAATCCACAGAAGATTCGCGAACTGTTCGAGAAGGCCATCCGTGATCGCTGCCCGGCCGGTGTCAGTGTCGAATTCCGCAACCACAGCATGGCCGAGGCGATGCTGGTGCCGCTCGGCTCCAAGGCGATGGAACTGGCGGCCGACGCATTGCGTATCGGCTTCGGGCAGGAACCCACGTTTATGCGCGGTGGCGGCAGCATTCCGGTTGCCACCCTTATCAGCAGGATGCTGGGCGTGGAGACGCTGCTGGTGGGCTTCGGTCTGCCTGATGACCGCGCCCACTCACCGAACGAGAAGTTTGACCTTGCCGCGTTTCATGGCGGCACGCGCACGTGTGCTGCCTTGTACGCCAAGCTGGCCGGGCTGTAGCAGACGTTGTCGTGGCAGCGTGGGTATTGCGAAGAGTCTACTTTGCCCGGATGACCTGGTCGTGGTCGTAGACACCTTCGATGGTGCGGCCGGGGGGAACGATGAGGTATTCCCGGTCGTTCCATTGGCCGTTGATCAGGTCGCGGATCAGGCGGATGTCACCATCGAGGTGAACGTATTCCTTGCCGGCTTCGGCGACCTTTTCCTGGAAACGGGCCGCGTGGTTCAGGTGGGCGGTCTGAGGGAGGTCGATGAAGACGGCCTTCAGGTTCTGGTCGTGCTTGGGGTGCATCTCGTCCCAAATGAATTTGGCATCTTCTTCGCCATACTGCTCGACGAGCTGCTTGTAACCATCGCCCATACTGACCGTTGCAGCGCCATCTTCATTGGTGCGAAGGAAGTATTCGCCGCGTTCGAGATAGCCCGAGGATGAGAAGGGCGTGGAGGGGGCGGCACCGAAATGCTCAACAAAACGCTGCCGCGAGCCCAGGAGGATGGTGCAGCAGTCGTGGGCGCGGGGGATGATGAGCTGAGTTGAGCGGGCCTGGACGCCGACGGCGGAGTTCCCGCAGAGGCCAAAGAGCAGCAGGATGGCATCGTAACGCTTGCCGGAGGCTTCAGTTGCGTCGATGCGGGACTGGATGGTCTGGCGGAGCATCTCCGGCCGGGAATGCTCACCAAGTTCGGTGAACTCGACATCGATCACGTGAGACGACTGGGCGATGCACCAGCAGGCTTCGCGAAGAAAGACGTTACAGGCGATGAGTTTGAGCATGATGGACCCCATTAGCTTCTAGGAGTTGGAGATTATCCGTGAAGCAGGAATGGATGGCAATTGGGCAAAATCGCATGCATCCGATGCGAAAGCAGGTGCGCAGGTTCTCGACGGGGGCACCTCGTGTGCGCCAAGTACTGTTAGGACAGGTGGTTAGATGCAGTTTGAGCAAGGAGATGCGCAGGTTCTGGGTAGCTGTGTATAAGGCCACATGGAATGACTTCCGGCACGGCCGAGATCTCGCTCCGCTCAACAATGACCAACACTCCGATGACCAAGGCATCTGGCGCGCGACAGTGGGCTGATGCGGGCAAGTTGGTCACGCCGGAGTGTGCCGTAAGTGGCGGTGGGAAAAGGGGTTGGGGGAAGGCGAAGAACATGTGGCACCTAACGTGCACCTATGTCGCGCGCTGCGTCTTTCCTGGATGCCCACGGACGGTAAGTCCGTGGGCTTTGCGGCGGTGCGGGTATTCACTTGCCAAAGAGCACCCTCATCCCGGGGTTCTGCCAGCGGGCGAAGGGGAAGAACGCGCGGTCCCTCTATAATATAGGGTCGATTTGGAGGGGGTGGATTTTGGAAGATGAGCAATGACAGGGACTTAACGAAATCCGAAAAACTTTCTCGGATTTTGGCCCCCCCCAACCTCGCCCGCAGGCAGGCGACCCTAAGGGGTCGCCGGAGGCGACTTAGGACAGAATGCGACGACCGCGCCCTACCATGTCCGCAGAATCTGCCGGGCCTGCCTGCGAACATGAGGCGCGAGAGTCGTACCGATCCCACGACTGGCCGCTACCCTACCGCTGGCGGCCTTTTCCTGTACGCCCCGGGCGGCGAACGAGGAACAGTGAGACGCCCGCCACTGCCGCAATGATACCTGGCTCGGGAACGCTCGAGGGAGCAACCGCCAGGAACTGTGGCGAGCTGTCCAAGGGCAATGAAAATGACGAGAGCAATGTACCCGCGGTGGAGTATTGGCTGACGTGCTTCCCAGGGACCGCAGATCCATTCATATCGCCCACATAAATGCTCCCATCAAGGGCGAAGTCAATCGAGACCACTGTCGATGCGGTATCAATGGGGAACGACCCCATCAAAGCCGACGTGTTCTGGTTATAGTGCCTGACGTATCCACTTGTTCCATTAGCCTCCGCAATCCAGATCGAGCCATCGGTGGGGCTAACCGCTATACCGCCGGGTGTGTTGAGCGTCGCGTAAACCCCCAACAGGACGCCGTTGGATCCGAACTTCGAGAAATGCTTGCTCCCGTGGTCGGTCACCCACCATCCGCCGGTTGGGGCAGCATCTACCCCCATCGTCTCGTCACCGGAGGCAGGGCTGAACGCTGCGATGTAACTTGTCCAGGTATTCAGGGATGCGTTATGCCTCCAGATGGTGCTGTTGCCTGCAGCGGCGATAAGCGTGCCATCGGATGCCTGGGACAGGCCGAAGATCACGGCGTGGTCGCTCGGAGAGGTGCTTGTATTCAGCAACGATCCCGTTGAGCTGTAGGTGCTGATGCGACTCGTAACAGAACTACCCGAGCCGGTGAAGCTGGTGACAAGGATGTTGCCCTGCGGCGTCACGGAAACGCCGACGGGTGCCTCGGCCACGGCAATCGTGTCCTTGAGCACACCGTTTGGCCCGTACTGCAGCACACACGTGTTCGCCACGTCGGCAATGACGATATCGCCGGGGCTTAGCGGCGATGCCGTGACATAGGCACTGGCCAGAAACTCGGAGACCACGAACACAACGATAGATGCGAGACGCCGCTTCAACATTGGATCGCTCCTCGCCATGGCAATGAATCAGGTGTCCGCGACCGACAACGAGCCGGCCAATGTAGATCACCGATAGCCACAGCCCTTGGCATCCGCATCGACGGCGGATACGTGTGGGTAGTCTCCCACTTCAGCAGGGCCCACGCAAGCAATTTCCACAAGACTCAGTTGATGGATAGAGCCGGCGCAGCTTGATGCGTGCGTCGGCCGTCGTAAACTGCCAGCTCACTTTTGTTCGGGCAGAGTTTCTCTTCGCTTCCCACGCCTTAGCCTCCCGCCGCAGATCCTCGACATTGTCGATACGCCGTGCCAAACACTGTCTGCCCAGGATGCCCAGTTCGATCTCCGCCATGTCCAACCAACTGCCGTGCTTGGGTGTGTAATGGAACTCGAATCGGTCCGTCAGCCGCTTGGCTTCGGTCGGCGGGAACGCCTCACACAGCGAGGCGGGCGAATGCGTATTGAGGTTGTCCTGCACCGGCACGACTCTCTCCGCCTCCTCATACACCTCGTCGGATGTCTTCCGAAGGCATTCGGCGTAGTCTTTCTTCGTCCGGCGGTCAGTCACTTCCACTTCACGCTGTCCAGCCAGCGGCTCACAGATCATGAAGATGTTCGCCACGCCATTGCGCACATACTCATAATCGTAATGCGCTACTTGACCTGGTGCAGCCGGCCCTGACGTCTGCACTTCACCGATAAGCTGCCTGCTGGTCTCGTCCAAACATACCACCGGCCGCCTGGGGTCGTAGGGCCGTTTGTACACTTCCAGCACATCTTCCATCTTCCGGACGAACTCGGCATTGGCCTTGGGCGGAATGCACCACTGCTTGCTCAGCCAAGGCTTAAGTTCGTTTTCTTGAGGACGCGCCAAACCATGTCTTTGGACACTTGGTCCACGTACTGCAACTGGATCATCCGCTCCGCCAGCAGCCGCAAGGTCCAGCGGCTGCGCCCTTCAGGCGCACGGCTACATGCCATGGCCACCAGATGCGCTTCACCGTCTCCGTCAAACGCATGCTGGTACTGTCGGCGAGACTTGCGACGTTCCAACGCGGCTTGCAGCCCTTCTTCCACGAACTCTCTGCGTATCCGTTCCACGGTTGCACGCCCGACCTCAAGCTCCTGGGCGATGGCATCGTCGCTCCATGCTGGCCCGCCCGCGCTGGCACCGGCTTTCAGAAGAATCCTCGCGTGTGCCAGTTTGCGCGCTGCCGCCTTGCCACGCGAAAGCATCTCCTGCAGCATGTGGCATTCCACTTCCGTCAACGTCACGACATACTTCTTCTTCACCGGAGGCCTCCTTGCCTGGGTTTCCACCCTTCGACACAAGGCCTCAGTATATCCCATCATATTACATGCGACAGCCCACTAGCGATGGTCAACGCGCCTTGTCGTTGTTTTCGGCGGTGCGGATGTATCCCATATCGGGAAGGGCTTTGGGGTTGCGGGCGGGAGTGCTCAGATCCACCCATTGACGCTGGGCCGGCGGATGGAGTTTGTCCAGTTCCATTCCCAACTGCTGGCGCAGTTGCCATACGAGGTCGGACGTGACAGCGGGGTAGTTGACGGTGCCGGCATCATCTTCACTGGTCTTCTTGAGTTGACCGGCCATGGAGAGATGCTTGAGCAGCATCTGGCTGAGTTGCCAGTGGGTATAGCGCTTGGACTGTTCGAGCATGACCAGATACTCGACGAGCTGCTGGCCACGGCGATAGGCCTTGAGGCGGATGCTGGGCACGGGGCCGTCCACGCCGGCGGGCTGGCCGGGATAGAAAAGAGAGAGTGCATCGCCCTTCTTCCAGGATTCGTCGGTGCCGATGGTCTGCCAGGGCAGGATGCCATCTGCGCCGAGGCGCCAGGAATCCAGGCACCAGGCGACGGCATGCCAGTTGGAATCCTCGATGCGGTTGGCGGAGCCGTAGTTGATGAGGATCTGCCGATCACGCTTCTTGCGGTCGGAGATCATCGTCTGATAGGTGCGGAAGCCGCCGCCGATTACGTTGACATCCAGGATTCCGTCGAGGATATCGCGCTGCCATTCGGGGCGGGAGATGTCACAGCGGAAGGCGAGTTTCACCTGGCCGCGATAGTCGGCGATGCCGTTGTGAAACAGCTCGCCGTAGTAGCGCAGGGCCCAGAAATCCTGAGTATTGACCGGCTCATCGAAGATCCATGGCGCGGAACACCGGCTCCAGCCCCCCTGCTCCTTGTAATAGACTTTGTTGTTCAGATAGAACTCGAAGAAGGTATCGTTCCACTTTTTGTCGGCCAGGTGTGCGGCGAACTTGCCGCAGGCGGCAGCAAAATCCCGGCCGTATTCCTGGGTCAGGGCCTGTTCGGGCCAGTAGCCACCTTTGAAGGCAGGGTTGATGGCGATCGGCCAGTTTTCGCAGATGGGAAGGTAGAAGGTGTCTAGCGGAACACCCTTGCGCGGCAGATCGGCAAATGCTGAGCCATCCAGCAGCGGGCCAAAGGTCTTGTCGTACTGGGCCCAGGAGAAATCCTTGCCATTCCACTGCGGAGCACAAGCGCTGTTCACGGACCCGTTCCAACCGTAGCCCAGGCGGTTCAGGCAGGTGCGGTTGGCATGCGCCAGGCGATACCACTGGACCATGGTTGGTCCATCAGGCAGACCATAGCTGTTCATCTCGGGGATGAAGCTGAGGCGGTCGGAAAGAGTGAAATTCCAGACATCAAGCTGGATGGGAATGACCAACTCTTCACTGCCCTGCTTGAGCGTCAGCTTGCCTTTGTGCGGGCCGGGGGAGGCGGTATGCGGCACGTAGATATCGCTGAGCAGCGAGACCGGCCTGGCGCTCGCGCCGCCGCGATCATCGGGGACAGCAAAGGGGCCGGTAAGCGGAATCAACGGATCAGGGAGCGGGCCCACGGTCGTCTCAACGTAGGCATAGCGATTGAGGCTGGAGGTGATCTTCTGGGCCGCGGCATCTGCATCGGCATCGAAGCTTACAGTGGCGGTGACTCCGGCGGCTTTGCCGCTGAGCAGTACCTGGAAGTCGACAAACTCATTGCGGGCGGCGGAGAGAGCGATGATTTGCCGGGTGCTGTCGAAGACCTGATTGTGCTGCCGATAGGTGTCGGCCATGGCCGGTATGAACTTGGCGGTGCCGGGTTGAAGCTTGTCCAGTGACTCAATGACGGCGACGTCAAGACTGCCGAGGCGCAGCGGCGCGGAGGCGAGTTGTGCGGGGGCCGATGGGCGGGGTACGGTGAGGGTCACGTCGGCCGGCCTGGCACTCAGTTGTGCCGGGCAGGTGGTGATCGGTCCGATGTTGCCGGCCGCATCAACGGCCGCCACACCAATGGTCATGCTGGTTCCCGCTTCAATGGGAAGACCACGCAACTGCATGGCGACGGATTTGCCAGTGGTGCTGGGGCGGGGAACCAGGTATTGGGGAATCGGCGTAGCCTTGGCCCAGTCGAATTTATTGTCGGTGGAATAGCGGGCAAAGAAGCCGATCACGCCGGCGGGGCCGCGGTCGGCGGGAGTGGTCCACGTGACGGAAGCCTGGGCGGGCAGAGCTGAATCGGGCGTGGCGGCGAGTGTGGTCACGGCCTGAGGAGGTTCTCGGTCTTCGGCGCCGAGCGAGAGCGTGAAATAGGGGGCAACGTTCTTGCCGCCTTCGCGGCTGGAATCGAAACGGTTGAGGAACAGGCGGTAGGTGAATTTCTCGCCGTCGCGGGTGTACTCCGAGCCGATGTCGTCCATGACCAGAAAGCCATGGCTGATTCCGGCGACGCGGGCGGCCACCACGGCCGGGTCGACTGCGACGGTTTGCCAGCCGTTGCTGTCGGGGGCGGTAGCTTCGGCGAAACGCCAGATGGTATTGCCGACGCCGTTGCAGACAGCGGTCAGGTCACTGCCGGGCCCGGCCCAGGGGAACTTGTCCTGCTGGGCGAAATTGAAACTGGCGCTGCCGGGTTGGACGGTATAGCCGGTAGCGGTGCCTTCCACCCACGGCGTGGCCAGCGTGGATACGGTGACCCGGCGCTGGATATCTGCGGAGGTGGAATGCAGATGAAGGGTGGCGGCGGTGATGACTCGGCCGGCAAGAGTGGCGGGGTCGATATCCAGAAGGGCCATCTCCTGGACGCCCTTGGTCTTGAGCTGGGGAGCGCCGCCGTTGTTGCCGTTGGCCTCTTTGCCGACATTGGAGACCCAGGTGTCGGCGGTGACATCGATGCGCAGCGGCTGGCCTGGCGCCTGGGCCAGAGCGATAGCCGCGGTGAATGTCAGTGCCAGGGAGGCAAAGAGGCAAGACCGTTGAGTCTCAAGCATGGAGCACCTCGTTAGTGGGCGAGCATTGGCGATAGCTGTGCCATGGCTCATTGAGCGGACAAGCATACAGGGTTATGTCGCGTTCATTAGGCCAGTATTTTGCGTGCAAAGTCGCAACTGATTTTCAGGCTCTCGCGCAAGGGGCGCGTGAGGGTGAAATTCCGCTCGTGCGCCAGTTCGATAACGGCATCGCCGTGAAAGTGAATCTCGCGCAGGGCGGCCGCTATGGCACCATAGTCCATGTCACCTTCGCCAAGGGCCTCGGACCAGCGCCCATCTTTCTTCTGGTCGCGCAGGTGCAGGAAGACGATCTTCGGCCCGAATTGCCGCAGGAACGCCGCGGGATCAACTCCGCCACGCAGGAGCCAGTTGAGATCGGGGCCGAGTTTGACGTCGGGCAGCCGGTCGAGCGTGCCTTTGAGGTCGTGCAGATTGTTCTCGACCTCGAAGGTGTGGTTGTGAAGATTGGGCACAATGCCGTGGACAGCGCTGCGGGCAAGGATCTTTCCAAGCAGCTCCGCCTGGGCATCGAGTTGCTCCGGCGTCTTGAGGATCTTCCCGCTACGCTCGACGGCGCCTACGGTTAATCCCAGCGTGCGGCCGCCGAGCCTGGCGAGGCGGGAGATGACCATCTCGGCATCGGCCATCACGCCCACGTGCTGCTGGCGATCCCACATCGCCGCGCCGAAGGATGCGCCGATGATGGGAAGCTTGTATTCCTGCGACAAGGCGGCGATCTGCTCGACAGCGGAATCAGGTCGCAACGCGGAGGCCATGAGTTCGATGCCATCGAAACCGGCATAGCTCATGTCGGCAAAGATCTGCGGCAGGACTGGAGTGATGTCGTGGCCTGGCTGCGTCGCGGCATACACCCACGGGTGAGCGCCGACGACGATGGTGCCTTTGGCAGGTGCGGGATACGCTGCGGAAGAAGATGTTGTTTTCATAGGGGAGGCTCCGTGATCTCACGCGGTCACTGCGCAATATACTCGTTAATCAGGCGAACGTTCTCAAGGGGAGTTTCAAATGGCATGGCGCCGGTGCCCATGACGCAGTTTGTCCTGCCACCGGCGATCGCCAGAACGCGGTCAATGTCTTTGTGGATTCGCTGGACGTCCGAGCACGACACGACCAGCGGATCGAGGTTAATGCGAATCCTGACATGCGGATGCGTCTGGCTTGTCTGGGCCACGAAAGCGGCCTGATCGGTCTCGATATTACAGATCAGATAGTTGGTGCCCGTGGCAAGAAGATCCGAGAGGACGGGAAATGTGTTGCCTCCCATGATGCAGGGAATGGGATGGCCGGTACATTCCGCGGCAACGGCCATCGCCCGCTTGAGCGCTGGCAGTTCAACGGTTCGGAACTGCTGCGGGGATAGGATCGGCGGAGCGGCGGCCGACTCAAAGAAGGCCACATCCAGGCCCGCCTGGGCAATCGCACGACAGAATACCGCCTGATTCTCCGCCAGGCGCAGGAGCATCTTCACAGTATCTTCCGGGCGATCAATGGCATCTTCACACAGGCTGGAGATGCCTCGGAGATTGAAGGCGATGGAAAACGGTCCGGCCACCGGAATGCGCACATCGGCGGCGGGGAACTCGCGCTTGAGCCGCTGGCCGACGCGAACCGCCATGGCAATGCGCCCGTCATGCACTGGGTCGAATGGTTCCACACGCATGCCCTGATCCAGGGTTTTCCAGAGCGGTTCATGAATGGCGGGGATGCCATCGCCGACGCTTTTTTCGATGGTAGCGCCGTAGGCCTCCGCCTCAAGGTTATAGATGTCTATGCCGACAACGATCACCTGGTGGTGATATGCCAGATAGGCCCGACGATGTCCTTCGAACATGAGTTGCTCGTCGCGGGACACTTCCCACGGTGTGCGTTGGACAAAGCGTGCCGCATGTTCGTAGACGACTGGGGTAAATGCGATTTTCATGGGATCCGAGGACCTGATGCTACCGGCTCGTGGCGGGCCTATCAATCGCGCGCCTATCTTGACGGTTGGCGAGGAACCTTACACCGCGGCCCTACGTGGCGACGATACGCTGTCGCTGCGGCCGGCTGGCCGGTAGGATGCATGGGCATTGCGGATTGGCGGGCCCGGCGATGGGCCTGCGGGCAAAAGATGACGTTTGGTACCATGGCGATCCGGTTCACATTGTCAGACCGAAGGAAGCTGCGGCGGATCATCAGCGTCGTGCTGATGGTGATGGCCATGGGCGCGGCCGGGGCATGGGTCCAATACTCGCGGCCATCGCCGCTGTACCTGGGCTTCATCGGGCCGTTGGCGGGTGGCTATGGTGACGTTGGTCAGGCCGCCCGCAACGGCACCATCCTGGCGATAGAGGAATGCAACAATGACGGCGGGATAGAGGACCATCCGGTAGAGCTGCTCATTGACGATGAATCGGCCGGAACATCCCGCATCGCCGATTTTCTTTCGACCATGGCGCGGAAACACGCCCCGGCCACGGTCGGACCGATGACCAGCGAGGGGGCCCTTTTCGCCTCGATTGAATCCCAGCGAAATGGCATTGTGCTTTTTAGCCCAACGGCCGGCCCTGACGAACTGACGGGCCGCGACGACCTGTTCTTTCACCTCTATCCCTCCTGCACACAGTTGATGGACCAGTTGGCGCGTTACATGTACAGCTGGCGACGTCTGGCGCGACCGGCGGTCATCGTGGATGATTCGCTGGGCAACTTCGGCCTGCAGATGGCGGGCGACTTTGCCAAGGCCTATGCGCTGTCGGTGTCTGAACCGGTGCGCATCATCCGATACTCCTCGGCGAGCGAGGGCCCGTTCCGCGATACAGCGCAGCGTGCGGCGTCGGTGAATCCCGACAGCATCCTGATCCTGGCCGGTCCACAGCAGACGGCAATGCTGTGCCAGTATCTGAAGCGCGCCGGGTGCAATGTGCCGGTGGCCGCGACGGAACTGGCCGCCAGCGATGAACTGGTGGCTTACGGCGGGTCGGCGGTGGAAGGCCTGTTCTTCTACCACAGCTTTGACCGCTACTATCCTTCCGAGCGCTATGAGTCGTTCCGGCTGCGGTTTCGGCGCCGGTTTGGCCGGGAATCGACCTTTGCGGCGGTGCATGCTTATGATGCTGCGCGGATTCTGCTGACCGCGATTGCGGAGAAACATCCCAAGACCGATATCCGACAGGCGCTTTCGGAAATGCGCTTCTTTGAAGGTGTGCAGGGCAGGATTGCGATCTCGGGAACGGGCGATGTGCACCGCGAACTATTCTTGTCTACGGTCCGGAATGGCGCCTTCAGGGCAATGGATTAGTTTATGGCAAACACCCAAAGCTCTTTCCGCCTGGCTGTCTTCTGGCGCGTGCTGCTGGTCACCATCGTGCCAATTGCCGCAATGGGCGTTCTCACCGGCATCTATATTCGGCAGAACACGATGATCATGATCGAGCAGTCGAGCCGGTCGACTGCTCTGACAGTCGCGGCGGCAACGGAGGCGTATCTGAATTCCGCGCGAGCGTTGACGACCAACACCGCCGAACTGCTGAAGGGCCCGGACCGGCCGGCGGGGATCAGCGCTCAACAGGTGCTGCAGTCGATCGTTGTCGCTTCGCCTTCCATTGAGGTCGCCCTGCTTTTGGATCGCAACGGCATTATCGAAACTGCCGGTACGACCCAGGTAAAGGAGAATCTCAACGGTCTGGATATGTCTCATCACCCTGGATACACGCTGTCGCGAAACCCCGACCAGCTTATCTGGACGCCCGCGAGCCGATCTCCGTGGTCGGCACGTCAGTCGGTGGCACTGGCGATCCGCGCCGGGGAACACACGGTGCTGGCAATCTTGAACCTGGACGCAATGCAGGCGGCGATCAACCGCTATGCCACCGGGGACGTAGTGATCTCGCTGGTGGATCAGGACAAGCTGGCATTTGCCCGGGTTGGGGGATCGAGCGAGACGCCC
Organism: uncultured Phycisphaerales bacterium; assembly: GCA_903871935.1. Lineage (GTDB taxonomy): Bacteria > Planctomycetota > Phycisphaerae > Tepidisphaerales > Tepidisphaeraceae > CAIQIQ01. Next base: position 27,358 of record CAIQIQ010000116.1, on the reverse strand, counting down.
CCGCTGGATGTCGGCAGGTTGCCGCAGATGCAGAGCGAGGCGGATGCGACGGAGCGTGTCGGGTTTGGCGAAGACGAGAAGCTCGTGAGCGTCGCTCGCATCAGCCCAACCGGGTGGATGGCTCACGTCAGCGAGCCGGTGTCATCGGCATACCACCCCGTCCGCCGCGCTGACATGCTGGTGCTTACGCTCACGTGCGGCGCCATCATCCTCGTGGGCGCGTTTGCAGCGATGCTGGGCGGGCGGTTTGCCAGGCCGATCGAGGCACTTGGATCGGCCTCTGCCGCGATGGTGCGAGGTGGATACAGGCTGACGCTGCCGGTGCAGCCCTACGAGGAGACAGAAGAGGTCGCCCACACCTTCCGTGAAATGGCCAGCGCCATCCGGCAGCGCGACGAAGAACTGCAGGCCGTGCAGAAGACGCTGGAGTTCGCATCGTCGGCCTCGCGCGGTCCGGCTTTTTTTGCGGATGTCGTAGGCGTTCTGGCAATGATCACCGGCGCCCGCTGCGTATTTGCGACCGAATGGATCCCGGGCGGCAAGCCCAGGGCCCGCATCATCGCCGCCAAGGCGAACGTGGCACTGCAGGAGGATTTCACCTACGAGTTGGGCGGCAATCCCTGCATGCAGGTGAAGATGCGCAATATCGTCCACATCGCCAGGAATGTGCTTCAGGATTTCCCTGAAAGCCCGCTGCTGCGGCTCCTGGGCGCCCAGGCGTATATCGCGGTGCCGCTGAAACTCTCGGATGGGACGGTTGCGGGTCATCTTGCCGTGATCGATGATCACGAACTGCCGCTGGATCAACACACCCGCGACCTGATGCTGCTGCTGGGGGCGCGCGGCGGCGCGGAACTGGACCGCAACATGGCTGAGCGCCGGCTCCTGGAAACCGAGATACTTCGCAAATCCCTGATACAGGATCAGATCGAGATCATCTGCAGAACGACCATCGACGGCGCGATCACGCTGGCTAATGATGCCTGGTGTGCGTGGGCGGGCAAACGTCGTGAGGATCTGCTGGGGCGCTCGATCATGCAGATCGTGCATGAAGAGGACCGGGAACTGGTCCGATCCCACTTTGCGCGGTTGCGGCCGGCCTATCCGACCGAAGTCTCCGAGCATCGCGTCCATGATGACCAGGGACAGGTACGCTGGGTGCGCTGGGTAAGTCGAGTCATCGCGGATGCCAAGGGCCGAGCACTGGAATTCCAGATCACCGGCCACGACATCACCTCTTTGAAGCTGGTCGAGGCGGCGCTGGCCGAGGCCCAGCAGCGATTCAAGATATTCGCCGAATACAGCAGCACGGCGCTGTTGATCGCCGACTGGCCGACCCATCGAACCGCGTATGCCAGCCCGGCGTTCGAGAAGATCTGGGGGATGCCGACGTCACCGGCCGGGGATGGCCCGATGGCATGGACCACCGCCATTCACGAAGAGGATCGCGCCCGTGTCGTGCGGAATTTCCTGCTCTATGCCGGCGAATCGCAGTTCAACGAAGAGTACCGCGTTATCCGCCCCGATGGCAGCACCCGGCGGGTCAGGGCCACAGCCATGCCCCTGCGCGAGCGTGACGGGCGGGTGGCGCGCATCGCATGCATCATCGAAGACATCACGCTGAACCGGCCAGCGTCGACCACCACTTGATTGTGCAGCGGCCGTGCTGAGCCATCGTCTGCGACCGCAGATCGTGGGCGGGAAAAGAATGCCCATCGAAGACCCCTTCCGACATGGTCATCAGATCCCATCGGCCTTTTCGGGCTGCAGACCATGGATGGTCACGCGATTGCGGCCTTGCGTGCGGCTGGTGTAGAGACACTTCTGAGCCTTGAGCAGGAGCGAGGCGACGTTGTCGCGGGGATCGGCGGCGGCGGCTCCGATCGAGACGGTAACATGGATTTCGCTGTCACCGCTGACCTTGTAGGCGGTATCGACCATCGTGCGCACGCGCTCGGCAATGACCGCCAGTTCGGTGGCGGTGGTATTGGCCACGATCGCGAGAAAAGTCTCATCGTCCCAGCGCCCAACCGTATCCAGCGAACGAAGCGAATTGGACACACACATGCCGGCCATGCGGATGGCAGCGGTTAAGCCGTCATCGCCAAACCGTGCCCGCACCTCCTTGAACATATCGATCTCAATCACCAGAATGCCAAACGCCCAGCCATAGCGCTGCATCTCCTGCTGCCGCTCGGCGAGGCGCCCCTCGACGATGCGCCGGGCAGCCAGACCGCTCTGGACGTCGATGCAGCCCCAGTGCTTCAGGTGTTCGATCGCGCTGCGCATGGCGATGACATCGCTGCACTCACGAAACGTCTCGACAGCGCCGATGATCTGGCCCTGCTCATTGCGTACCGGGCTGACGTCAATATGAACGGGAATGCGGTGCCCGCTCTTGTGGTGCAGGTTGACAACCGCCTGGCGCGCCTTGCCATCGGCCAGAGTGCTGGCCACCGGGCACAACCCCTTGCACAAGCTCTTGCCAGCGCAGTCGGTATGAGTCAGCACGCTGTCAGCGCAGCCGCGACCCTCGACCTCCTTCGCCGTAAAACCGGTGATGCGTTCGGCGGCCTTGTTCCATAGGCCGATCCGCCGATTCATGTCCACGACATACACGCCGTCGGCGACGTGGTTGACGATGTCGGCCGATGCAAGCAGATTCCGCGATACTTGTTCTGGTGTCCTCTCCATGGCTAGACCGCGGCTACGACCGGTGAGTATATCCCAAATCGTGGCGATGACATGCATTCCTTCCTCATCCTCCCCAATCATAGGATAACGCAAAAGGTCGAAGTTGGCATCCACCATCCGCAGGCAAACACAACTGCTGAGCGAAATCCCGGGCTCTTGCGGCACGCGGATTGATCACCCTACCGCGGGACCGGACTGCTGCTGCGGGATGGGGACGCCGGCGAGGCGCTCTGCCAGTGGAGGCAGCGACGGCAGGTAATTCTCCGGAGAATCCAGATAAAAGTAGGCGGCGGCGGCGAAGTCATCCAGGCGATAGACGTTGCACCAGGCCTTGGGGAGGATCCAGTCATCCTCAAGGGCGGGAGCAGAACCGTCGGGATTGGTCATCTCCAGGACCTTGTAGGTGGTTTCGTTCTGCACGACGCTGGTGAGTTTCATCTCGGCGCCGGCGGATTTGAAACCGATGAGTTCGAACTTGGCAGCGCCGCCCATGTCCTGGATGGTGACACGGCAATCCTTGAAGAAGAACACGGGATCGGGGATGTGGAGGCGGTAGAAGGCGAAATGGCCGCGCTCGATGTCGGTAAGAATGCAGCCGCCGTAGCGGCTGGAAAAATGGCCCATACCCCAGGCGGCGCCAATGTAGTCCTCGGTGCCGGTGCCGGCGAGTGTGGGAAACTTGTCATCGCCATCGAGGTAGACCTTGGCCTCACCCTCGCCCCACCAGGTCTTGCGCCAGGCCGGGTTGGAAATGACGGAGAAGTTGGCGCCGACATAGCGGCCGGCGCCGCGGACCTTGGGCAGAACGACAAAGTCCTCGCCAAGCTTGCCTTTACGGACGCGGCTCCAATAGGTGTGGAAATACAGGACGTCATCACCGTGCTTGTCACCAACCGTGAGGTTGACGTCAAAGTAGACCATGGTGTCCTTGCCGCTCTCATTTCGAATGATGATCCTGGCACCAGTACGGAAGGGCATGGGGACGAAGCAGGAAAGCGAGCGGCCTTCGGAGTTGATGAACAGCTCATTCTCGAAGGCAACCGGCTCACCCAGGCCGTTGCAGAAGAAATCGCCCAAGGGAGCGCGCACGGCGGGCGTGGGAGCATTGTCCCAGTACATCTCGATGGTCAGTGCGCGCAGGGCCAGAGGCGAAAAATGGCGGGTGGAGAGGAAGATGCGGCGAACGGTGCCGGAGCCCTGGACGTTAAGCAGAGTGGCGTGCCCGCCGGACGGCAGGACTTCGGCCCAGTGGCCTTTGGCGCCCTGGTTCGCCATGCCGCCGGCGGCTCTGCCGGCAGTGAGGTTCTCGGGGCTGGACCAGCGAGTTTCAGCACCCTTGGATTTGCGGAAGAGATCCATGGGGTTGCCTTGGGTATAACAGCAAGAGCACAGACAAAACTCAGGTAGTCCCGAGGTGTCCGCATCCTGCGTCACAAGCTATTCTTCGGATGACTTGAGGTCAATGCGGGCGTTTTCGCGCGCCCTACTTCGCGATGTCGATGGCCCCGGCATCGCGCATTCCGGCGGGCTTATTGCCGCAGAAATCGCGAAGGGCCGGGCCGTCGAACTCCCAGGCGTACAACTCGGCGATGCTCGTCTTGGACTCCGCCAGCGTCGAGCGGCAAACGCGGAGGAAGTCGATGGCGCCGACCAGGCCCTTGCCGACGACGAAGTCGGCGGTGTTCGTGAGCGATGCGGTTGGATCCAGATCCTGTGGGGCACCGGCAATCGAAGCCTTGCCATCGACATAGATGGTCATCCTCTTCGTACTCCGGTCCACCTCGGCGAGCACATGGTGCCACTTGCCGTCGTTCACCCGGGCGGTGCTGAGGGCCGACCATGAACGTGTGCCGGGATGCACGGTGAAACGGATTTCTCCAGTGGGCTCGACAGCCAGTTCATATCCCCTGTCGGCCATCTTGGAGGCGATCACACCGCCTGTGGTCGTCTTGAAGACCACTTCGATCAGGAAGTTGTTCGTGCCCATGTCCAGGTTCTCGCGCTTCGAGCCGTCGAGAGTAGTCTGGTCCCTGCCTCTGCGGCCGCTGTACGTGACGTTCTTCGTCAACTCGGCCTGGGAAATCCAGGCAATCCGCCTTCCATCAAAGCTCAGCGCGCCCTCGATCCAGTCCTCCAGCTCTCCGGCCTGATAGTCCGTCGCCGCACACTGCGACACGATCAGGTCGTTGCGCGGAAGAAAGTAATACATGTCGCGGTTCACGTACTCATCGGTCATGTAAAAGTTCTCGCCCAGGACGATCTGGGGCGATGAGTTGCTCTTATAAAAGTTCCACTCGCCCACCGTTCGACCCAGGGCCCAGGGAACAAAGTACTTCACGCCGCGCCCCTTGGCTTGCGAGGTCGCCGTGGGACGATAGTCCCGCTTCGCGGGGTCTGCCAGGGGCATTTCATGCGTCATCCAGCCGATGGTCGCCAGACGGCAATTCTGCGCTACCAGTTTGCCGCGCAGTTCCTCCAGCGTGTTGCCCGTAAGCACCGGTGCTCCTCCGCCGGCATTGCCGCCGCTGATGCCACCTACATAACCAAAGGCATCGTTCTGGCCCTTGTTCCCTTTCGGGTTGCCGAAGAAGACATTGCTGGCGTAGGCCATGGTGGGAATGCCCAGCCGGCCCATGGCGCCCGTGTCGCCGCCACCGGCCATCGAGACATCGCCCGGACGGTTCTGCCCGATGAATGTCCTGCTGCAATCAAGCATCAGGTTGCCCAGGATATTCGAACGGTTGCCAGAGCTGCCATCCAAGGCGAGGTCAAAGTGGTAGAGGGTGTTATTGAAGAGCTGATCCATGAACCCAAAGACCATGAAATAGCCGCAGTTGTTGTAGTAAGCGCTCTGCCCTGGATCGACCCGCCCGGCGATGATGTTGTTGAAACTGTAACACTTGAACGCGCCGTCGAGGTACAGGCTGTAGCCCAGTTCGCGGCCCAGGGCGCGGGTGCCGACACAGTTGCGGGTAATGTTGTTGTAGATGTAGATCGGGCCGCCCTGGAAGTGTTCCAGGCCACCATAATCGTTGCAGCCGAGCATGGTGTTGTCGATCTGGTTGTCATGCACGAGCATGCGCGTCAGCGGCACCACGTTCAGGGCGCCCGAAGCCTTGCCGCCGTGGGTAAAGATGCCGTTGCCCCAGCTTGTGTCGACGATATTGCCGGCAATCTCGCAGGTTTCGGGATCCTCAACGGAGATGGCCGGGATCGACGAATTCCCTCCAGCATCGGGGCGGAAACCGGCGTCCACCACGCGGTTGCGCATCACCTCAACATGCAGGAGTTTGCCGTAGAGGGAATCTCTCGACTCGGCGCTGGCCCCGGCAAGGTAAATAGCGTGCGACTTCTCGACGTGCTGGACATCGTTGTCGCTGATGATGACGTTGTCCATCACATCATTGGCAAAAGGCCCGATCTCGCTGCGATAGACGCTGTAGGGACCGGTTGGGGGCTCGACTTTCTCCGGCCGGGGAAACGCCACCACCGCGTCGGCGACGTAGTAGAACTTGCAGTTGCTCACCGTGATATTGCTGCAGTTGCCGATGATGCGCACACAAGCCGAGGAGCGGATCTGCGCGGGATAGCTGTAGGTGCCATCGTCGGGATCGTTATAGCGGAAGTGCAAGCCACTGACGACGATATCGTGCTGGTCCTGAATCCAGATGGGGAAGCGCGTTTGCGCCACCTCGTAGACAACCGCGTTAGGATCGCCCTCGCCGGGCGGGCGCAGGAACAAGCGCCCGGGTTTGGGGCCGTTGAGATCAAAGAAGTATTCGCCCGGGGCATCGAGGAACTTCGCCACGTTCTCGATCATGAAGTGCACCCGCCCCGCCGACGTGCGGCTATAGTCCGCCCCGCCGCCATCGGCGAACTGCACCGTCCCGGCCGCCGGGTCGTAGTTCCTGGGCGAGACCTTATGTACGGCCGCCATCAGGAACGATGTCTCCGTCCAGATGGCCGCACCCTTGAGCAGGTCTTTATCTCCCAGACCTTTGAGCAGCGACGCGGTGAACGTGCCCCCACTGCCCAAGCCGCTGGCCCGCTGGTAATTCGTCCAGACCGGCCAGTTCTTCATCGGGTTATTCGCATCCGACAGGTCATAGTTGGGGGTACGGGCAATATGCAGGCGCTCGACCGTGTCGCCGCTGACCTGCCACATGGAGGAGAACTTGGCGCTAAAGGTCTGCTCCGCCGAGATGCCATCGGGGTCATAGTCCTTGCCCAGGTCGATGTACCACAGCTTCTCGGGTTCGCTCATGCCAGGGGCCTCGACGGCACTGGCCTTCTTCCATCCCCCTTTGATCTGCGTCGAGCCGAAGATCATCGCCTCGCCCGCGCCATCGCCCCAGGCGGGATCGCTGGTAAGGCGAATGGGATTGCCGCTGGCGCCCGATTCCCTGGCCTTCATCGGCCCCGCGCACCGGTAGATGACGCCGCGCTTGAAGACATAGGTTTGGATGCCGGTGCAGGCCCTGGCCTTGCCCGTGGCGGCCGCATCCCACGGGTGGTGCTTCCAGGCGCTCTGCTGCGTAGCGCCATCCCGAGAATCGTCCCCTGCCTCGAAGTCTATGTAGCGCACCGAGGCGCCCATTTGGAAGACAAACGGCCTGGGGGACCATTCGAGATTCCCCGTGGACAGAATCCTGGCCTGCGGCTGCTGCCAGCTAAAGGGCCCGGCCTGCCCCTGGGCAGCGGCCACGCCGCTCCCTGCAAGCACGGCAGCCACCAAAGCCGCCCAGCCTGCCGCTATCTTGGCGATACGCATGACATGATCCTTCACCTAGGTAACTGAGCCGAATGCCATCCTCACCACCACGCGGACTCACGCAAGCGGTGATCCGCCATCATACCGCGCGGCCGTGACCCACGACCAAAAAACGCAAAGCGCCAAGGCATCACGCCTCGCAGACGCGGATCACCTGCACGCCTCAGATCGCGTACAATGGAACCTATGAAGTACAGGGTCAGCGCCGTAATCGAGCAGGACGACGATGGGTTTTACGCCTAGTGCCCCGAGTTGCCCGGCTGTCAAACTCAAGCCGACACGTTCGAGGAGGCGATTGCGAACATTCGTGAGGCGGCGGCGCTCTACATGAGTACGCTGCCAGGAGCCTGAAAGGGTTGCCAATATGACAAAGCAGCTGACGGTCATCATCAAGCGCGAGGGTGACCCTCGCGGTGTTTACGCTGTTGGTCATCGTAGTGAGTCTTCTGCGTCCTATCGCCCTGCCGATGGATGGTGCGGTGATCGGAGGTACGCTGGTGATTCAGTGGCCCGTGACCGAGGTCGCCACAAGCGGGGAGCCGCTGGTCGAGATACATAGTGCACTGGGCATCTACTACGTGCACAGGCGACTGCCGGCTTCCAGAGCCATAACGTCAAACCCGAACCTGCTGATGGTGTTCCTGTACTCGCCGCTCTTGCTTTTCTCGATCCTGTCCGCTGCCGAGTTCACCCGCAGGTACCATCACCGGCACCGTGCCCGAAAGCGGTTGGCTCAGGGACTATGTGTTCAGTGCGGATATGACCTGCGAGCCACCCCAGACCGTTGCCCGGAATGCGGAACTGTGAAATCAGCAAGATCTCTTTGACATCGCCCCACTCCCCGACCGCTTCCCAGGCTGATGTCTCCTGTCAGTAGGTGTACATGACGCCGAACCGCTTCTTGAACTGGAAGTAGTCGCCGTTATTGATCGTTCCGTTACCGTCATAGTCATAGAGATCGAGGAATCCAGTCTCGCCAACGCTCTTGTTGAACGTCTGCTTGAACCAGAAGTAATCGCCATTGTTCACGGTCTTGTTTCCGTCGTAGTCGCCATAGAGGCGATGGAATCGCTGGGTGAAGTTGCCGCTCAGGGTATTGCCCGCCAAGTCATGCACTCCGGCGGCCGAAACCGACAGGTCATAGATCCCATCGGCCAGAGAGCCGCCCACAACACCGGTGCCCGAGAAAGTCAGAACGTAGTTCTTCTGATCTCCTGAGGGGTTGCCTATCACCAGCGTGGTGTCCGGTACGTCCGAGCCATCGCTCTTCCTTACCGTCACCGCGCCCGTTCCCAACACGACCTTCTCGCCGAAACTCAACGCCAGCTTCTTCACCATCGACCGCTGCACGGCCCCATCATTGATCGATGAGCCCGACAACGCCGGTGCGATCGTGTCCACCAGCGCACCCGTGGTATCAGGCGGGACAAACGTCAGCGTTGCCCCGGCGGCGTCCGCATCCTGAATCGTCCCGCCGTTGAGCATCACCGGCGAGGCCGACGCGATCCCGTCCGCATCATTGTCACCATCCTGAACCGTGTACTCGAATACCAGCGAACTACCGCCGCTGCCGGACAGGTAACTTGCAGCGTGCGACGTAGAGCCGATGGTCAACCCGATGGTTGGCACGCCGCTCACAGTCACACTCTCACTGAAGTTCACGGTGAAATCCAGGTTCTGGCCCGATCGGTACCAGCCATTGGCCGGACCGGTCACGCTTGTGATCGTTGGGGCGACATTGAGCACCCGCAGATCCACGGTTGACTGGGAGTACGCCCCGTGCCAATCCTTGATCCGGCCGATCATGGCATGGGTTCCCGGAGTGGCATAAGTGAACACGGCCTCGGGGTTTCTCGAATCAATGATATCCCCGACGCCCGGAGCATCCGGTGTGCCGGTGAAGTAGAAGCTGTACCAGAAACCGATCGCCTCATCCGCATGGGATGGGTCAGTCGGCGCAAACTGCACTGTGATCGGCTGGCCTTCCAGGACAGGGCCATCGTTCCACAGGGCGGCCGACGGCGCGACAGGGTCAATCTGGACGTTCATGGTGGCCGAGCCCGAAGTATCTCCGCCATCATCCACCATTACCGTCACGGTATAATCGCCTGCCTCGTCATACCGGTGGCTGAGAGTGAAGGTCTTGGTTGTTGTGTCGATGGTCAGCGTCTCTACGGGCGAGCCATCGCCGTAATCAACAGTGCCCGTCCAGGTGTCGGCATCGGGGTCGCTAAAGGAGCCAGTGGTTGACCAGACCGAGCCTTCGCCGCTGGCGGCCGCCTGGTCAACGATGCTTACGACAGGCGCCGTATTGATGTCGAACAGAACCGTGACGCCACGGGAGAGAAGCAGATCCACGCGGGCGCGCTCGGGCGATCCGGGGGACAGGTTGAGGGATGTGTGGCGAAGATCAACGAATGTCAGCGATTCGGCATACTCGATGCCGGCAAGGCTCGTGATCGGCTTGCCTGAGAAGTCCAATGATGTCAGACTCATCATGTCGTCGCTGGCGACGACAGCGGGAGCGGGCACATTCAGCACCGTACGGATTTCCGCCTCAAACGCCGCATCGCCAAACTTCACATACTGACTCGGTGCATAGAAGCTGATCCCCCTCGCATGCAGGTCAGCGATGATCTGGGCATCAGCTCCACCCGTGTAGGTACTGAGGTGGTTATGCATGGCGACAACATCCGAAAGCCCCGTCAGGTTCGACCACTGCACCTGGCCAAGCGTGGTGAGTTCGCAGTCGTTGATGTTCAGCCCCCCCAGCGCGACCAGGCTGTTCAGCGCCGACAGATCTGTGATCGGATTGCTGCCGAGGACGAGGTAATGGATCCCTGTCAAGCCCGCCAGTGGTGAAATGTCACTAACGCCAGTATCCCACGCGCCCACGCTTGAAAGTTGCGGCATGGCGGTGAGGAATGAGAGCGAACCGATCGGATTCGTGCCGAAGGTGAACACGTAGAGATTAGCCAGTCCGGACCAGTCCACCGCCGCAATGTCACTCTGGTTCAGGCCCATGCCATCGATGCCCAGCCACCACAAATCTCCTTGTGTTCCGAGTAATGAGATATCGGCAATCGGGTTCCCGCGAAGGTTGAGCAGAGACAGTTGCTTGCCCTGGAGGAACGAGAGGGTTGAAAGTCCGCAAGAACTGACGTCCAACTCTCGCAGTGCGTTCAGCGGCGCCAGCGCCTCAGCGGGAATGCCCGTATTGGCAGCATACAGCACCGTCAGGCTCGTCAAGCCGCTGATCGCATCCAAACCTGCGGCGTTGCTGTTGTAGTTGATGTTCAGGTACTGCAGCGACGTCAGCGATGCCAGCGACGAGAAATCATCAATGTTGCAGGATTGCACCTCGAGATGCGTCAGGCCTGTCAGGTGCGACGCGATCTCGGCAAGGCCACTGGTGCCGATGCCCGTACTGTTGAGGCTCAGCGTATCCAGTGGCAATCCAAGGATCGGCGTCAGATCCGATAGAGGATTGCCGCTAAGCTGCAGAGTCCTGAGGTTGGTTGCATATTCAAGTCCGACCAGATCGGTGATTCCCCGGTACGAGGCATCGAGTTGAATCAACGACTCCAGGTCCGCCTGGGTGACCGGATCCGATGCGCTGATCCCCAACTGCTGGCGGATGGCATTTTCCAGACTGGGGTCGCTGATGAGGTGCGGCACGATAGGCTCAACATGCACGCCCGCCGTGGCCGTTCCACCATCAAGGCCATCATTCGCCGCGACCGTAATCGTGTAATCACCCGGAGTGGCGTAGCTGTGGCTAAGGCTGAAGGTCTTGTCGATAGTCAGCGCCAGCGGGTTGGCCCCTGTGCCGTCGCCATAGTCCACGGTAGCGGACCATACGTCATCGTCTGGATCGGTGAATGATCCTGATCCGGTCCAAGGCGTCCCTTCGTTCGCATTCGACGTTGGGTCAATCATGACAACCGGCACCGTATTCACATGGTCCTGAGGATCCGTGGTAACGCTGACTCCGCGGTCCGTGAGCGCCTGGATGATCTGTACGTCGGCCGATGCTGGATCGATGTTGATGCGGTTATGACTCAGGTACAGGTACTGGAGACCGGCTAGAGCAGACCAATCCACAGTTGCCAGAGTTCCGACACGGTTACTCTCCAGATCGACCAAGCGGAGGTTGAGCAGCGTACTTAGTGGCGCCAGGTTCGAGATCCGATTCCCGGCGAGATAAAGCTCGTTCAGGTACGGATGCCCCGAGAGCGGTGTGAGGTCGTGGATCGCATTGTGATCGAGGTATAGAACACGCAGGAGCTTAAGGGCAGACCAGTCGCCCCCCGCCAGCGAGGTGACCTGATTGTAACTCAGCGTAACGTTATCCAAGTTGGCCAAGCCTGCCAGTGGCGACAGATCGCTCACCTGGTTGTAGGGGAGACTCAGAGATCGAAGTGCGCTGCATCCGGTTACGGCATTGATGCCACTAATGGTGTTCTGGCCGCCCCAGAGGTCCGTGAGCTGCTGATAGGCCCCGACTCCATCCAGGTTGGTCAGACTGTTCCTCTGCACATCCAACGTGGTCAGACTCGGCATTGCCGCATCACCTGGAGGCAGGGTCAGGAAACTGATCTCCGTCAGCCCGGTTCCGCCAAGCGAGAGGAACAGCAAAGACGTGAACGCCGACCAGTCAATGCTCTGTGCCGCAGACTGGCCGATGGGAACGTTACCCAGATGTAGTATCTGAAGCTGCGTCAGATTCGTCAGTCCGTTCAGGTCCGTTAGCGACGGGTTATAGCATACATACAGCGCCCGCAGGTTGCTGAGGGTGGCAATGTCGCTCAGGCTGGTCAGCGAGTTGAAGCCGACGTACAGAAAGGTCAGATTGGTCAGCCCGTTCAGCGGCGCTGTATCGGAGATGCCGCACGAACCGATCGTGAAGGACTGCAGCGATGGCATCGTGCGCACCGCCCAATAGTCGGTCAGCGACGAGTTGCTGCTGACGTCCAGAGAAATCAGATTCGGCATGCCGGTAGCAGCATCCGCCGGATCGGTCGTCGCCAACGTCGCGAGCGTGGTGATCCCGCAATTGCTGATATTCAAGCTCGTGAGCGACTTGAGTTGTACAATCACGGCCAGGCCCGCATCGCCAATGGGATTGCCCGAGACATTCAGGTCCTGCAGATTGGTGGCAAACTCCAGACCGCTTAGATCCGTGATGCCGAGATTCGAAGCACCCAGCGAAGTGAGGTTGAGCATATCCGCTTCGGACAGCGGGGTGCCCGGGTCAATACCGTTTCCATCATTGGCAAGCTGATCGCGGATGGCCTGCTCAAGGTTGGCGTCGGCGACAGAGAAGGTGTAATCCTGGTCGCTGGCGTCAACGTACACGCCGCGATCTGTCAGCGACTGGATGATCTGCCCGTCGGCCGACGCGGGATCGGTATCGATTCCGTTGTGCCGCAGATTCAGGGTCCACAGGTTCGTCAGTTGCGACCAGTCCGCCGTCGTCAGGGTTCGGAGATGGTTGTTGTGCAGGTCGCAGTACACCAGTTGCGGCATATTCGTCAGGGCCGATACATCGGTGATCCGGTTAGCCTGCAGATACAGAGACATGACGTTCGGGGCATGACTCAGCGGACTGAGGTCGCGCAGACCGGTCTGGGGCAGTGAAAGCGTGGTGAGCGACAGGAAGACCGACCAGTCAATGCTGTCTACCTGGCTCTGGCCCACGGGAGCACTATCCAGAAGCAGCATCCGAAGTGATGTCAAGTTTGCTAATCCAGCCAGATCAGTAAGCGAGGTATCGCTTCTGAGGTAAAGGTCCATCACATTCGTAAGCGTAGCAATCTCGCCCAGCCTGGTCAGCGGGTTATAGCCGAAATCCAGACTGGTGAGGTTCGTCAGTCCATGCAGCGGCGAGGTATCCGAAAGATTGCAGGAGCTAAGGTCCAGCCCCTGCAGGGATGCCATGGTGCTGACGGCCCAGTAATCACTGAGCGACACGTTTCTGCTGGCCGCCAGGTTCTGCAGATTGGGCATGCCCGTGCTCGGATCCGAAGGCGCGGTCGGCGCCAAAGCTGCCAGCGAGGTGATGCCACAGTCACTAACATCCAGGTTGACGAGCCACTTCATTCCGGCGATCTGGGCCAAGCCCGCATCGCCGATCGGGTTCCCGGTCAGGGTGAGGGTCTTCAGGTGCGTCAATAACAGAATCGGGGACAGATCGGTGACTCTGTTCGGAGCCCCGATCCACCCTACCGTAAAGAGCGATAGCGCCTGAAGATTCGTCGCATACTCCATCCCGCTCAAATCGGTGATCCCGTCGCTTAGCCCTGCATACAGGGATGTGAGCTTGAGCATATCCGCCTCGGTCAGCGGTGTGGCCGGATCGACGCCATTGCCATCATTTGCCAGTTGGTTGCGGATAGCGCGCTCAAGATTGCCGTCCACGATGCTGAAGCTGCCTCTTACGACGAAGGCCACCTGATTGTCAGTGCTCGTCGAGGCCACATTGGCATGGCCAGCGGCGCCATGCACCAAGCCATCAGGAATCGTGGCGATTACCGTTCCGCTGCCGGTCATGCCGCTGATGGCCACGGTGAATGCCCTGTGGTCGCCGGAATCGGTAACCGAACCAACCAGTGCTCCAGGGGCCGTCCCGCTCAGGGCGATGTCGTCCGAGCCAAAATCCAAGACAGGTTCACTGAAGATCACTGTGAAGTTGATTGGCGAGTCGATGGTCGGGTCTGGCTGGCCGGCGGCCTGATCAACCGTCACGGTCAGCGGGGGAACGTTATAGCTCACGAGGTTATCAGCGCTTGATGATGCCGCATTGGCATTACCGGCGGCATCATGTGCTGCACCGCCTGGAATCGTCGCGATCACGGTGCCGCTGTCGGTCATGCCGCTGACAACGACGGTGTATGTCATATGGTCGCCGGAATCGGTGACGGATTCGACGCTCGCCGCTGGGGCTGTTCCACTCAAGGTGACATCGGCGACGCCGAACCCAAACACGGGTTCATCGAACACAGCAGTGAAATTGATCGACGAACTGGCGGTCGGATCCGCCTGGCCGGCCGCCTGGTCGATGGTTACCGTCGGCGCAGTCGCGTCATACGCCACCACATTGTCGGTACTCGTCGAATCCAGGTTGGCATTACCGGCAGCATCGTGGGCCACGCCGGCCGGTATTGTTACCGTCACTGTGCCATCACCGGTCAGGTTAGCTATCCAGACATCGAAGGTCATGTGATCGCCAGAATCGATGACGACCGCAGATCCACCGGCGGCCGAGCCGCCAATGGAGACATCACTGAGATCGAAGCCGAGTACCGGCTCACTGAAGAGAGCCTGGAAATGGATCGGCAGAGAGTTGGTCGAATCCGCCTGGCCGGCCGCCTGATCGATCGTCACGGTTGGGGGTGTCACATCAGGCAGGATGTAATCGACCACGTCATCACTGCTCGTGGCGTTCTGAGATGCGTTGCCGTCATCGTCATGTACAGCACCTGATGCCAGTGACAGCACGAGCGTGCCGCTGTCTGTCAGCCCGGTCACGGCAACGTCGAAGCTCATGTGATCGCCGGAATCGGTGATTGTCCCGACAGGTGTACCGGCCGCCGTGCCGCTGAAACGCAGCTTGTCGGCCGTGAAGTCTGTCACGGCGCGCCCGAAGACAACGGTGTAATGGATTGGCTGAGCAGAGGTCGGATCGGCCTGGGTCGCGGCCTGATCGATCGTGACCGGCAGAGCCGGCGAGGAATCGAGTCTGGCGACATAGCCGTACGACGGCTCTGTGAACCATATCTTGCCGTCGGGACCCTGCGCGATTCCCGTTGGCGAATGGGGAACGCTAAACTCCGTGATCACACCGGCAGTTGTGATTCGACCAACGAGCGAGTTCCCTCCGTACCAGAGATTGCCGTCGGAGCCGACCGTGATCTGGGCCGGGGTGCTATTTGACGAGAAACCAACCGTGAACTCCGAAACCGTCCCAGTCGGCGTGATCCGGCCGATTCTATTTGGTCCCTGTTCGGTAAACCAGAGGTTGCCGTCCGGGCCGGCGACGATTCCTGGCAGCCAACTGTCCGGGGAAATGCCTGTTGAAAAGTAGGTGATCGTCCCTGTTGGCGTGACTCGCCCGATCTTGTGGCCGAACATGGAGGTGAACCACACGTTGCCGTCGGGGCCTGATGTGATGCCTCGTGTCGACCCCCCTGAGACACTGTATTGCGCCACGGCACCGCCCGGAGTGATCCGGCCAATCGAGTTGTCGGTGGCAAACCACACATTGCCATCAGGCCCGCCGGTGATCCCCTCCAGGTAGATCCCCGATGCAGTCACACTGCTGTAGAGCGTCACTACGCCAGCGGTCGTGATCTTGCCGATCGTCCGGACGTTGCCCGATGTGCTGAACCACAGGTTCCCATCCGGTCCGACGCAGATGCGATCGGGATAGGTGGTCCCAATGGCATACTCGGTAATCTGACCGCCAGGGGTCATCTTGGCGATCTTGTTGCCGTAATACTCCGTGAACCAAATGTTGCCATCGGGCCCCGCGACAATGCCTTGCGGATACGAGCCCATTGGGGCAGCGAACTCGGTTGCCCTCATGTACTCGTAGTTGACGATGTTGTCAGGGTTGCCCGAAGCCTCGTTGGCTTCGCCAGTAGAAGCATGTGCCACGCCCGCAGGGACCGTGGCGGTAACTGTGCCGCCTCCGGTCATACCGGTAACCCGGATGTTGTAGGTCATCTGGCCGGACGAACTGGCGATGTACCATGACTTGGTTCCGGGCGCAGTGCCCCCAAGAACCAGGTCGCTGGCGACGAAATCGGCCACCGGACGGTTGAACACGACCGTGAAGTAGGCGTTGAACCCTGTTGGATTGGGGACGCCGGCCGTGGGAGTGACCGTCACTGTTGGGGCGCCAGCCAACGCATAGGTGACAGTGTTATCGTGGCTGGTAGACGCGAAGTTGCCCTGGCCCCAAACGTCATGGACCATTCCCATGTCAATGCTCGCGATGACGGTTCCACTCGCGGTCATGCCATTGACACTGACGGTGTAGGTCTTGTGATCACCCGTGTCGGTGACCAAAGCGACTGTTGCGCCCGGGGCTGTTCCACTAAGGGTGATGTCGGCCGCCGTAAAGTCCGCGACCGCGGAGCTGAAGACTGCCGTGAAGTTGACCGATGGGGTGATGGTCGGATCCGGCTGCCCGGCCGCCTGCTCGACCGTCACTGTCGGCGGCGGCGCCGCGAACGGCTGGTATGTCACGACGTTGTCGAAGCTGGTTGACGCCTGGCTGCGATTCCCGGCCGCATCAGTTTCCCAACCGGCGGGTATCGTTGCCCGAACCGTTCCATAGGCGGTCATGCCGGTGACGGCAACGGTGAAGGTCTTGTTATCGTCAGAGCGATAGGTGACCGTCTTGATCAGCGTGCCGGGCGCAGTCCCGCTCAAGGTGACGTCGTATGTGCTGAAAGCCCGGGCGGGCTTGTTGAAGATGACCGTGAAATAGATCTCCGGAACGCTCGTCGGATCGACCTGCCCGTCTGCCTGGTTGATGGACACGGTGAAAGGCACGACATCGTACATGACCATGGGCTCGTCATCGGGCGAACCGCTGTTGGCGTCGCCCTGGTAACTATGTGCCACACCCTTGGGAATCCAGATGCCCACCGTTCCACTGCCGGTCATTCCAATGACAGTGACATTGAAGGTCATGTTGTCGCCGCTGGGATTAGTCACCATTGGGATCAGCGTGCCCGGCGCCGTGCCCTCGGTCACCACATCGCTATCGGTGAAATCATCAACCGGCTGGGTGAACGTAACGGTGAAGACGATCGGCGATGCATTGGTAGGGTTCGACTGCCCGGGTGCCGTCTCAATCTTCACGGCCAGTTCCGTTGGAATGTTCACATAGCCGACCTGTCCGGCGTTGTACTCGGTAAACCATATCCGCCCATCCGGCCCCGCGGTGATGCCGTACGGTGCGGTTCCCCACAACTGGGGATCTGCATAGGATGTGAACACGCCTTTAGTTGAGATCTTCCCGATCCGGTCAACCAGCGTCTCGGTGAACCAGAGATTGCCATCCGGACCGACGGTGATGTGCCTCGGGTGGCTGTGCTCGTCCACCGAATACGTTGTCATCACGCCCGCCGGCGTGATCTTGACGATTCCCCCCGCCATCGTGTTCCAATCGCCCACGCCTTCGGTAAACCACATGTTCCCATCCGGGCCTGCCGTGATCGCTCCGGGCATTGGATTTAGACCAAAGCCGGTGTGGAAGGGGGCAAGGTAGCCCCCCGTCGTCGAGATCCGGCCGATGATGTAGTACCCACTGTCTCCTGGTCCGCGGCCGTCATAGGGCTCGGCGGCGGTATACCACAGGTTGCCGTCCGGGCCGGCAGCGATGCCGAAAACCTCATCGGCACTCCCATACACCGACACGACGCCCGCAGGCGTTACCATCGCAATCCCACCTGAGCCGGCCACCCACAGATTGCCGTCCGGGCCAGTCGTGATATCTGACAGAGATGGCAGCGCAACGGAGTACTCGCCGAAGACGCCACTGGGCGTGATCCGTCCCACCCGGCTCTTGCCGGGCGCTGTTGCCGAATCGGCGAACCAGACATTGCCATCCGGCCCCTTGGTGATGCTCACCACCTCGCCCTGCTCATGATCGTCAAGAGCATAGGGGGTAGCGACACCCTTTGGGGTAAGTCGACCGACCCCAGAGCCAAACGTGTACCACAGGTTGCCGTCGGCGCCGGTGGTAATGTCTTCTCGGGCGCCGGCTGTGGTGATCTGTGTGACTACCCTTCGGTCGAACTGGTACAGGAACTCATCCCATTGCGTGTCGGCCAGAAAGCTGTAGTTCGTGCCGTTGTAGCTGGCGTCGCCTCGGTCGCCCTGGTTCGGCAGATAGATCGACAAGCCGGTGGCGTCTTCACCGGGTGCGCTGCGCAGGGCGATCAGCGACGATGACAAAGCCGCTCGCGCATCCAGAGCGCTGGTCAGGAGAAAGCCGGCCGAGGGGTCGGTTACAGACGTCTGCACGTTGTCCAGGAATGTGCCCAGATCGCGATACCACAGATTCTCATAATAGTTGGACTGGGAGATCGAATCGCTGATGTCCGCCCATGTGTCGGGCAGGGCCAAAGCCTGGCTGGCAAAGATGTCCAACTGCGCGGCCAGATCGCTCATCTTCGTCAGGTCGATGGCGGCCACCGTCGGAGACTGTGTGGTCTCATCCGCCATGTGCGCGACAATGTCCTGGGCGAAGGCGACAGGCGATTGCCCGGGGCTGGCGACCAGATCGGCCATGGCGTTGTCATACACGCCGTAGGGATACCAGTGAGCCAGGATGGACGGCTCGGAGGCAACCAGGATGCTGGCGTTGTTCCGCCACTGATACGCCACCTCGGTCATCCCCATGGTGCAGGCATCGGCGACAATGATGTCGGGATGGACGCCCGCCTGCGTCAGAGCCGTCGAGACCCCGGCCACAGAAATGCCGTGCTGTTTGCCATCGGCGCCGGGAGTATCGTCAAACGAAATGCCCGCCAGACCGCCGCCGTGATCCTTGATGAATAGCGCGTAGTGCGCCGCCGGGTAGTTGGTCACGGACCACGTCACGAAATCTCTCAGCGTGGCCGGATTCCCCATGTCCTTCTCGCCGAGGCTCACCAGGGGTGTCGCGAAGTTATCCGGGTCCGTGCCCTTGGCGACCAGACCCCGGCGGGTATCCGCCCAATCACCATGCGAAGTGTCGTACCCATCCTTGTCTGCCGAGCCGGGCGACCGATCCAGTTCCACCGTAATGTTCACGTTGGCGGTGGACCCGACCTGCTCCAGTTTGACCAGCGACTCGACGGCCCATGCCTCGAGGTCGTTGTCGCCGTTGACATACATCATCACAGTCCAATCGGCGGGGGCAGCCAGCAGTATCCGTGATTCCAACCCCTCAGCACGCGGCTCACTCTCAGGAGAGTTGGCCATAGCATCCCGCTGCCCGATCAAGACCTCGTGGTACAGATTACAAAGCAGACAGTAAGCGCGCAATGCGTAGGACATGCGACTCTCCTCACCAATAGCCCAGCACACACAATAGATGCGAAGTCGAAGCTTACCTTCTTGGTCACGTATCTCAATGGCCGACGACGAGTATTACGTCCGTTGCGATCGCATGTGAGCGACCACTAAGCAACCGATTCTTTGCCCCAACCTTTGACGTGGCTAAAGGCCATTGGAAAGTGCCAAAGGCTGATAGGATGGCCTGTTTGCTTTCTACTGCCCTTCCGTCGCCGTAATCGTGTAGCGGCGTTCAGTCGGTCCATAGGTAGCTAAGGGACATCGCCAGCCGTTAACTGTCAGTACAGCAACAGTGAGTGGGCGCAGCGGATGGTATTCAGCTACAAGCCCACAGGGGCTGCCAGCATTTAGGCGGAGCTTGTTCGGTTCAACGGCTAGTACCCGTGTGCCTCTACAGCGTTCCAGATGGTGTACAGAACGCAGCCCCCATGACCCAGCATCAGCAGGAAGAATGATACGCGGGGGCGGATGATGAACTGGACCACTTCTACCACTAGAACCACAGGCAAGGTAAGCACGAAGGGCCAGAAAAAGCCACAAAGGATGAATTTGATCAACGAGAACGAGGTATCGCTCGCTTCCCGAAGTACCACGCAACTGCTAAACAGCAGCAGGTGAACAATCAATACAATCACAGTGTGGTTGCTCGGCTTGCCCTGGGCCCCTTGAGCATGCGTTGACTGGTAGTCCAACGGTCCGAGATCACGGTCGTCCATCGATCCGCTCCTAACGGACGCATGGGGTCGCGGCTGCTGACCCATCATCGCTGAACGGACGGCTACGGACAAGACTCTCAGCATGGCTACTCTACGACCAACTCGACTTCGTGACCGACAGGGTGTTCCGCGACAAAGACAGAGCCATCGATGCCCGATCTGCGACGAACGCTTGGCAACCCTATATACGCCAACCACGACCGCGTCTCGCCGGAGTTCTGCGAGATCGACGACAACGGGCCGGTGGCACCACGCTCGTCCAGATACTGCATGTATGCCATGCCGTGATACCACTCATGTGCACTCGCCATCTCTGTCTGGCCTGAGGCATACAGACGTCGTCCCTCTGTTAGCGGGCCGGTACAGGCCAGGAGGCGCGGCGGCAACATCAATTCGCGGCAGGTGGCTATACTTGTATTCCGCACAGAATGCCGAGGCTCTTGTTTTATGCCTACGGAGGACATTGCCATGGTACTGCCGAGTATGCGTCTGGACGGTAAAGTCGCTCTGGTTACGGGTGCTGGATCGGGGATCGGAGAGGCGACGTCGATCGCCATGGCGGAGGCGGGAGCGGACTGCATCGTGACGGAGCTACCGGGCAAGATGCAGGCCCTGGAAGCGGTGGCGGCGAGGATCCAGGCGGCGGGGAAACGTGCTGTCCCTTTGCCCCTGACGCTGCCGGACATGGCCAGCATCAATGAGCTGGTCGGCCGGGCGATCGCGACGATGGGACGCATCGACATCCTGGTGAACAACGCCGGGGTCAATGTCCCCAAGGATGCGCTGGAGGTGACCGAGGCGGACTGGGATATCGTCCATGGCGTGAATATGAAGGGGACCTTCTTCCTCTCGCAACGGGTAGCGCGCGAGATGATCCGCAGCGGCGGCGGCAAGATCATCAATATCGCATCCCAAATGGGGGTGGTGGGCTACTACAAGCGGGCGGCCTACTGCTCCAGCAAGGCGGGCATCGTGAACCTGACACGCGTCCTGGCGCTGGAATGGGCGAAGTACCACATCAATGTCAACGCAATTGGACCGACGTTCATCCTGACTGCCCTGACCCAGCCGACGTTCGACGACCCCGTGCTCCGCGAGGATCTGCTTAGACGAATTCCTCTGGGCCGGGTGGGGAAGGCGGAGGATGTCGTCGGGGCCGTGGTGTTCCTGGCCAGTGCGTCGGCGGACCTGGTGACAGGGCATACGCTGCTGGTGGATGGCGGCTGGACCGCGGTGTGATGTGCAAAGGAGTGACTGTCATGGAGCCAGCGGACGTCAAATGTGTGGCAGTGATCGGCGCCGGGACGATGGGTGCCGGAATTGCGGGGGAATTTGCCCGGGCCGGCTGCCGGGTGCGCCTGCTGGACATGAGCCCTGAGCTGCTGGCGCGCGGCATGAAGCTGGCAGAGAGTGCACAGGGGGCGCTGGTCAAGGCCGGTTTGATCAGTGCAAAAGGATCGGCAGCGGCGCTGAAGCGCATCGGCACGACGACGGTGCTGGAGGAGGCCTGTGACGGGGTTCAGTTGTTGGTGGAGGCGATTGCTGAAAATCTGCTGCTGAAGCGGCAGATGTTCCACCGCTTTGACGCCTGCTGCCCGAACGGGGCGGTGCTGGTTTCAAATACCTCCGGGCTTTCGATCGGCAAGATGGCGGCGGTGACCCGGCGGCCGGAACTGGTGGCCGGGATGCACTTCTGGAACCCCCCGCATCTGATCCCGCTGGTGGAAGTCACACAGGGCAAGGATACGGCGAAGCGGACGGTCGACCTGCTAATGGGGGTGTGCCGACGCATGGGGAAGCGGCCGATCCTGGTCCGGCATGACGTTCCGGGGTTTGTGGCAAACCGCCTGCAGTTTGCGGTGCTGCGGGAAGCGCTGCATCTGCTGGAGGAGGGCATTGCCACGGCACAGGACATTGACGCCGCGATGACGGCGGGGCCGGGGCTGCGGTATGCACTGCTGGGGCCGTTGCGAACCGCGGACCTCGGCGGGCTGGATGTCTTTGCCGCCATCAGCAGTTATCTTTTCCCGACACTGAGTGCTGCGCGCCGGCCGCCGGGGAGCCTTGAGCGGCTGGTGCGGCAGGGGAAACTGGGCACCAAGACCGGGGCAGGCTTTTATCGCTACCCGAAGGGCGAACGCGAACGCATTTTCGCCGTGCGGGATGCGGTGCTGCCGGGCTTTCTGAAGGTTCTGCGCGAGAACGGAGGCATCGAAAGACTATGAGTGAACTGAAGGTTGGAACAGGTCCGTTGTTCATGGATCCCGATCCCGATGCGGCCCGGGCTTTTTTTCGGACCAAATCGCGGGCGCAGACCAACAAACTGATGACGGTGAAGCAGGCCGTGGCCACATTGGTTAAGGATGGCGATTACCTCGCCTCCGGCGGTTTCGGTACCAATCGGATTGCCACAGCGCTACTGCATGAAGTGCTGCGGCAACGGAAGCGGGACCTCGGGTTCGCCGGTCATACCACGACGCACGATTTCCAGATCATGGCGGCCGGGAATATGGATGGCGAACGGCTGCTGGCGCGGGTGGACATTTCGTACATTGTGGGGCTGGAGGCGCGCGGGCTGTCGCCGCATGCCCGGCGGGTCATGGAGAGCGGACAGGTCCAGGTGTGTGAATGGTCTAACTACGCGCTGGCCTGCCGCTTTCGGGCGGCGATGATGGGCGTTCCCTACCTTCCGGTGCGCAGCATGCTGGGTACGGACACGTTTGAGAAAAGTGCCGCAAGGACCGTTCAGTGCCCGTTTACCGGCAAGAAAGTCGCGGCCCTGCCGGCGCTGTATCCGGACGTCGCGTTGATCCATGTGCATGAGGCCGATGTGTACGGCAACTGCCGGATCCGCGGCGTTACCATCGCCGATTATGAGGTCGCCCGTGCTGCCAAGCGGGTTATTATTACGACAGAACGCCTGATCAGTAATGATGAGATCCGTAGTGCGCCGCATTTGACCGTGATCCCGGGTTTCTGCGTTGACGCGGTTTGCGAGGTACCGTTCGGATCGTATCCGGGCAACATGGCGGGTGAGTACTTTTCGGATGAGGAGCATCTGCGGCTATGGCTTCAGGCGGAGAAGGATGAGCAGGCTTTTGCGGCGTTTCTCCAGAAGTACATCTATGGTGTTGCGGACTTTGAAGAGTATCTGCGGCTATGCGGAGGGATGGCACGCATGCAGAAGCTGCAGGCCATCGAACTGATGGTGCCTGGAGAGGGCGAATAAGACCTATGGAAAACTACAACGCCATCGAACTGATGATCTGCGTGGCAGCTCGGCTGCTGGAGAATGGCGCAACGGTCGGCGTGGGCACGGGAGCTCCGTGTGCCGCCGCCATGCTGGCGCAGAAACTCTATGCCCCTGAGCTGGTGGTTATCTTTGAGGGGGGCGGTGTCGCCCCGCTGCTGCCCTCCATGCCGATCTCGGTGGGTGATTCCCGCACCACCTGGAAAGCGCTGCAAGCCACCAGCATGTGCGAGGTGATGGACGCCTGCCAGCGTGGCATGGTCGACTACACCTTCCTCGGCGGCGCGCAGATCGATGCGTACGGCAATCTGAATTCCACCGTGGCCGGCGATTACCGGCGGCCCAAGGTTCGCTTCCCGGGCAGTGGGGGCGCCAATGATTTTGCCAGTTTCTGCTGGAGAACCATGGTCATTACGCAGCATGACAGGCGACGCTTCGTGACTACACTGGATTTTCTGACCACGCCCGGGTACCTCACCGGCCCGGGAGCGCGGGAAGCGGCCGGTCTGCCGGCTGGCGGGGGACCTTACAAGGTCATCACCGACCTGGCCGTGATGGGGTATCACCAGCAGTCGAAGCGTATGCAGGTGGAAAGCCTGCACCCGGGCGTGACATTTGAGAAGGTTCAGGAGAACACCGGGTTCGAGATTCTCTGCGTGCCGGAAATCCGGGAGACGCAGAGGCCGCAGGAGGCGGAATTGCAGGTTCTGCGCGAACAGGTCGATCCCTACCGGTATCTGATCGGGCGGTAGCAGGAGGAGATTACCATGCGTGAGGTCGTCATTGTCAGCGCCGTACGAACCGCCATCGGCAGGTTCAATGGAGCCCTGGCGAGCATGTCTGCGGTCGAATTGGGCACCACGGCAGTGCGGGACGCCCTGAGACGGGCGGCGATAGCACCGCCTGATGTGAGCGAAGTGATCATGGGGCAGGTGCTCCAGGCCGGGGCCGGGCCGAGCCCTGCCCGTCAGGTGCTGCTGAAGGCGGGGATTCCATGTAGCGTGCCAGCGTACAC
Source organism: uncultured Phycisphaerales bacterium (assembly GCA_903871935.1). Taxonomy (GTDB): domain Bacteria; phylum Planctomycetota; class Phycisphaerae; order Tepidisphaerales; family Tepidisphaeraceae; genus CAIQIQ01. Next base: position 2,837 of record CAIQIQ010000116.1, on the reverse strand, counting down.
GGTCAACAAAGTGTGCGGCTCGGGATTGAAAGCCGTCACCCTGGGGGCACTTGCCGTGGCGGCAGGCGAGAGTGAAATCGTGGTTGCCGGCGGCATGGAGAGCATGAGCTGTGCGCCATATCTGCTGCCGAAGGCGCGCTGGGGCTATCGCCTGGGCGATGACCAATTGCTCGACTCTATCCTCCGCGACGCTCTGGTGGATCCATCCGAGAACTACCATATGGCCCAGACCGCGGAGAACCTGGCGGCAGAATTCAAAATCAGCCGCCGGCAGCAGGATGAATTTGCCGCGATGTCGCAGCAGAGGGCCGCAGCGGCGATGCAGGGGGGCAACCTGGCCGCGGAAATCGTCGGCATACCGGTCCCGCAGCGCAAGGGCCCGCCGCAAATGTTTGTCGCGGACGAGGGCCCAAGGCCAGAGACGACGCTGGAGTTGCTGACTGCCCTGAAACCGGCTTTTAGATCCGATGGTACGGTGACGGCCGGCAATGCCTCCACGCTCAATGACGGCGCGGCCGCACTGGTCATGATGTCTGCCGCCGAAGCACAACGACGCGGGCTTCGGCCGCTGGCGCGGGTCTTGAGCTGGGCCAGTGCCGGCGTTGAACCGGCCCGCATGGGCTGCGGCCCGGTGCCAGCTACCCAAGCGGCCCTGGCCAAGGCCGGGATCACGCTGGCGGCGCTGGATGCTGTGGAGGTGAACGAGGCATTTGCGGCCCAGGTGCTGGCTGTGATTCAGCAGCTCGGGCTGGATCACGACAAGGTCAATCTGAACGGCGGCGCGATTGCCCTGGGACATCCGGTTGGCGCCAGCGGTGCCCGGATCCTGGTTACGCTGCTGCATGTTCTGGCGGCCCGGCAGTTGCGCTATGGGCTGGCCACGCTTTGTGTCGGCGGCGGCCAGGGCATTGCTGTGGTCGTGGAGCGGTGCGCCTAGAGCGTGTTATGGACTTTCAAGGCACGACGGGCAGACGGGAGGCGCGCATCTTTACTGCGATAGGGTAGTTGTGCCACGGGGAGCGCTGCCAATCTGTGCGATCGCTGGAGTCTGTGTGGTAGGATCGTACTTATCCATACACAGGAGAGAGATCAATGGTCCTCAATGTTGCACCTGCGAAGAAGTCGGATCTGTGGGTTCTGGAGAAGGAAAGCTGATCTACTTCCCTTCAATGCAGTGAAGGTTTTCCTGGCCGCGGATGTACATGCGCTTTCGCCGGCGCCGACATAGCGATGCCAGACGCGTCCACCAGCCTGGCGGACGGACTTGTACACATACATGTTCTCACCGCGTTGCACTTGATACATATCTCCACTATCCAGGCTCTTCCCCATGGTTTTCTGGATTTTTGAAATGGTTTGAGATAGCTGTAACTCTCTACAGATAAAATAGTTACGATGAGATAAAGTTGAGCTTGTCGACCGACCGCTATTTGCAGCGATTTCGGGGCTCATTCAAGGTTGCTGGCGAAGCGATCCGGCGTGAGATCTCGCCGGCGCAGCCGACCGAATAAGCATGCCGCCCCACCCCCCGGCCACCTGCGCAGCAACGACAACCAACGGAATATCGGATTGCGGACGGCGGATTGCGGCTGTGAGGTCCTCCATATCCGCTTTGCGATGTCCGCTCTCCGCTATTGGCTACCGTCCAACGGAATATCGGACGGCGGATTTCGGATTGCGGATTGTGCATGCAAGAGCGGATGGCGGATTGTTCTCATTCCGAAACCGTCGTGATTCCCTCCGCACGCGCGGCCAGAGCCTGACCACCATCGAACGTCGCCAGTTCGGCGCCGAGAGCAGCCGCCATTGCCACATGCAACGCGTCCATCGCCCGCACCGGCGCCGACACCCGGTCGGCGATTGCCTCGGCTTCGCGGAATGCTGCGACTGGCAATGGCGCAACGCTCAAAGTGCCGTCGTCAATGGCAGCGGCGAGTGCTCACAGAGCGGCCGCGACCTCGACGCCGGGCATGGCGCCGCGTTTGCGTTTTCGAATCAGCGATACCCGGGGCTCGGTAACGGTGAGTTCGCTGATAATCACTTGCGGCGACAAGCTCAGGATGTTCAACGCACGTCGGCTGAATGATTCAGGCGAAAAGGCAGCTACAAGCACCGACGAATCCAGGTACAGAGTCATCGGTCTGATTCCCGTCGCTGGTCCAGAACCTCGCTGCCATCGTAGGGACGACTGGTAAACTGGCTCTGTAACGCCAAAGCCCGGTCGCGCAGCGACATAGGCGATCTACCATCCTCAATCGTAAGCCGCACGGGCATATGTTCGGGCATGCCTTCGATCGACTCGGTCGGCCGAAAGGCGCCGTTCTCATAGATGGCCGAGATCCTGCGTGTCATATTCACGGATTATAGCAGACTGCAGGAAGCAGGTATACCTGACTCCTCATCGCCGGTCATCAACCAGCGTTTGAGACGCAGGAAGCCCAACGGTATGTACTGGCGGGATTGAATGGCTCCAATCGACCTTGCGTGGCAGCCGCGCCCCAGCGGCCGATAATCGATCCAGTAGTTCTCGATCCCATCCCACTGGCACCACATCCTCGGCTGCTTCAGATTGAACCACCACAACGACCTGAACCTGCTGCTCCCGCTGATTCACGGGCAACCGCAAGGTCAGCACTCCGTCAGTACCAACGTAAGCATGGGTTTGTATCGTGGTCATGATCGCACCATATCGTAGCAGAACCATCGCCTCCGTCCCCGCGTCATCGCATCCCTCAGTCTGAACTCTGCTCTCCGCTCTTCGACCTCCGCCCTTCGCTATTCGCCTCCCCCACTCCCCTTCGTAATCAGGCAACTGCGGGTATCATGAACGACATGAT
>CAIQIQ010000115.1 GCA_903871935.1 uncultured Phycisphaerales bacterium | reverse complement strand
GTGCTCGGGCCACAGCTTGGCCTGTTTGTCATCGACGATGCGGTGGGCCAGGGCTTGGTGCTTTGGAAGCCCAAGGGCGCGATTGTGCGCCAGGAGTTGCAGAACTTCATCAGCGAGCACCTGAAGCGGCAGGGATACTTCCAGGTCTTTACTCCGCACATCGGCCGGCTGGGTCTGTATCGCACCAGCGGGCACTATCCGTATTACAGCGATAAGCAGTTCCCGCCGCTGGTTGACCGCGACATCATCGCAAAACTGGCCGAGGAGAACTGTTCCTGTGCCCAGCTTGCGAACCTGCTGGAGAAGGGTGAGGTCGACGGCTATCTGCTCAAGCCGATGAACTGCCCGATGCACATTAAGATCTATTCATCCGAGCAGCGCAGCTACCGCGACCTGCCGATCCGCCTGGCGGAATTTGGCACGGTGTATCGCTGGGAGCAGTCGGGCGAACTGGGTGGCATGACCCGCGTTCGCGGTTTTACGCAGGATGATGCCCACCTGTTCTGCACGGAGGAGCAGGTGGCGGCCGAGGTGCTGGGTTGCCTGGAACTGGTAAAGATCATCCTGGGTACGCTGGGCATGAGCCAGTACCGCGTGCGTGTGGGCCTGCGCGATCCGGACTCGGCCAAGTATGTCGGCAAACCCGAGCAGTGGGACAAGGCGGAAAAGGCGTGCAAAGATGCGGCCGCGACCCTGGGTGTGTCGTTCACACTGGAGCCGGGCGAGGCGGCGTTCTATGGTCCGAAGATCGATTTCGTGATCAAGGATGTCATCGGGCGCGAGTGGCAGCTTGGCACCGTGCAGGTGGATTACCAGCTTCCGCAGCGGTTCGACCTTTCGTATATCGGAGCGGACAACAGCGAGCACCGGCCGGTCATGATCCATCGTGCCCCGTTTGGATCGATGGAGCGGTTTATCGGCGTGCTGACCGAGCACTTTGCCGGGGCGTTCCCGCTGTGGCTTGCGCCGGTACAGGTGGCGGTGCTTTCGATATCCGAGAAGAGCCTGCCATGGGCCAGCGAGGTGACCGAGGCGCTGAAAAAGCAGGGGTATCGCGTGGAACTGGATGCTGGCGCCGAGAAGATCGGATCGAAGATCCGCAACCATACCATGCAGAAGACTCCGGTGATGCTGGTCATCGGCGAGCAGGAAGCGGCCGCCAGGAGCGTCAACGCCCGGCCGTATCAGGAGGTCGAAGGCGTGCTCAAAGGGAATTACTCCCTGGAGGCGTTCATTGAGCAATTGAAGGAGAAAGTTGTGACGAAGTGGGTGGCTGGGAAGGTCGGATAGCCACGAAGGCATGAAGGAACACGTTGGGAAAGAACCTGGTCAGCTTCAGGGCGCCCTGTCCCGTCTGTGGTCAGACTGTGACTGCCTGTCGCCAGGAGAGTCTTCGACGTGACCGAGTTGCGGTGCCGTGGTTTGCGCCGTACGAAGTTCTCATCCACGAGGTCGTGGCCGGCAAGACCCACGATCCCCATTCGGACCGGAAGCGCATTCATTGGGCGTGCGATGCCTGCATCGATGCCGGGCGGGCGCTGCTTGCCGATCAGTCGAAACAGGAGTTCAATGACTGCTGGCCGTACTATGTCTACACGGATGACACGATCCACTGCAAAGACTGCGGCTGCGACTTCGTGTTTGCAAAGGATGAGCAGAAGCACTGGTACGAGAAGCTGCATTTCTGGGTCCAGTCCCGGCCCATCTACTGCAAGCCCTGCAAACAGCGACGCAAAGCAGCCGGGCAGAAGCCATCGGAACCGAAGTAGGTTGCTTGTGCAGCACTGTTACGCAGGTCTCACGTCCGATTCTTCTTGTAGAAGTTAATCAGTCCATTCGTTGAGGAGTCGTGGCTGGTCACCGGCTCGGCATCCTCCAATTCCGGCAGGATCACACCGGCCAGCACCTTGCCGAGCTGCACGCCCCATTGGTCGTAGCTGTTGATGTTCCAGATGATGCCCTGCACGAAGATTTTGTGTTCGTACATGGCTACGAGCGAGCCGAGCACACGGGGGGTGAGCTTCTTGAAGAAGATGGAATTGGTCGGCCGGTTGCCCTCGAATATCTTGTGCGGGATCAGATTCGAATCAGTCGTGCCATCTTTGATGACCTGCTCGCGCGTTTTGCCGAAGGCCAGAGCCTCGGTTTGGGCGAAGAAGTTGGAGAGCAGCATGGCGTGGTGTTCGCCGATTGTGTTTGGGGGAAGCGGGTTTTGCGTCTGGACAGGCGCCAGGAAATCGCAGGGGATCAGCTTCGTGCCCTGGTGGATGAGTTGATAAAATGCATGCTGGCCATTGGTGCCGGGTTCGCCCCAGATGATTGGGCCGGTCTGGTAGTCAACGCGCGTGCCGTCGCGGGTGATGTACTTGCCGTTGGACTCCATGTCGCCCTGCTGGAAATAGGCGGCAAAACGGTGCATGTATTGGTCGTAGGGCAGGATGGCCATCGACTGGGCGCCGAAGAAGTTATTGTACCAGACGCCCAGTAGCGCCAGGATCACCGGCAGATTTTTCTCCAGCGGTGCAGTGGAG
>CAIQIQ010000114.1 GCA_903871935.1 uncultured Phycisphaerales bacterium | reverse complement strand
CCAGGTGTTCGCCCAGCAGCTCCTGGCCCACTGCCGCGAGCATGGCAAGACGATTCCCTGGTACATCATGACCAGTGACATCAACGATGCCCCCACCCGCGCTTTCTTCGCCAGGCACAACCATTTCGGCTACGACCCCTCTGCGATCTACTTCTTCCAGCAAGGCATGATGCCGGCCTTCGGCTTGGATGGTCAGCTTCTGCTTGCCTCCAGAGATTCCCTGGCCCTCTCCCCCGGCGGCAACGGTGACTGCTTCCGTTCTCTCTGGAAATCCGGCGCAGTTGCCGACATGCGCCGGCGCGGCATCGAACACGTGGCATACTTCGCCGTCGATAACCCCATCGTCTACTGCATTGATCCACTGTTTATCGGCCTGCAGGATCTCACCGGCGCCGAGATGAGCGCCAAGACCATCGCCAAATCAGGCCCGTTGGAAAAGATCGGCAATTTCTGTTTCGCCGACGACAAGCTCCAGGTCATCGAATACTCCGACCTGCCCAACGAACTGGCCTATCAGACCAACCCCGATGGCAGTCTCAAGTTCAACGCCGGCTCGATTGGCATCCACGCCATGCGCGTCTCGTTTCTTGAGCGTCTCAACTCCGGTCGCCAATTCCAACTGCCCTGGCACCGCGCCGAGAAGAAGGTGGCTTATGTCGATCGCGACGGCACGCCTGTAAAGCCCGATAAGGTCAATGCCGTCAAGATCGAGCAATTCGTTTTCGATGCCATCCCGCTGGCCGCCAATCCCCTGGTCTACACCACCGAACGCGGCGAGGAGTTCAGCCCGGTAAAAAACCCCCAGGGCGTTGATTCTCTGGTCTCCAGCCGCCGCGATCAGATCCGCCGGCATGCCGCATGGCTGGAGGCTTGCGGAGTAAGGGTTCCCCGCGACGCTGCCGGTGAAGTCCTCGCCACCATCGAAATCAGCCCGCTCTATGCCGCCACTCTTGATCAGTTCAAGATGCGAAAGCTGGCGATCTCAGAGATCAAACCCGGCGACGTGCTTTATCTCGATTAGGTCCGCGTACCATGATCCCGGCGAATCAAGGAATCCTCCTGGGATGATTCCTTTTAGTCGCCCTTAATCCTCCCCACCAATGAGCTCGGGGCAACTATCTGCTGCGTTCGGATGATCTCTCGCGCATCATACGTCTTGCCAAAGATTCCGCAGGTCATCACTCCCTGCACCCGCTCATCCCGGAGGTAGTAGATCACGCCCGTCCGGTTTACCTCCTGCCAGTCAGCGAATGTTTCCAGCCTGCTGTCGCAATCACCAACGGCCTCGTATCCAAACTCAAACAGGTCGGAGAAAAAGAACGGCATATACGCATAGCGTTCGCGCGCTCCGGCCATGTTTCGCCCGGCCTGCTTACCCTGACTGATCGCGGCGTCCCAGTGTTCGAGGCGGCGGATGCCCAGCGTCACCTCGGGAAACCGGGCAACATCGCCGGCCGCGTAAATCCTCACATCGCTGCTCCGCAGATACTCATCCACTTCAATTCCATCACTCGTCGACAGCCCCGCCACCTGGGCCAGCGACACATTGGGCACGATGCCGATGCCCGCGACGATGATATGCACACTCATCTGTTGCCCCTTGTCCGTCTGCACCTGCCACGTATCGCCCGTCCGCGCAATCGAGGTCACCTTGTCCTCCGGGATCAATTTCACCTTCTTGGAGATGTACAACTCACTGATCGCTCGTCCCATGGCCTCAGGAAACACACGCGAGCAAATGTACTTGCCCGGGAATACCATCGTCACCTCGGCCCCATTTGTGCACAGGGCGGCCGCCATCTCCGAGCCGATAAACCCATTGCCGATCACCAGCGCACATTTCCCCGCACTGACCTCCGGCCGAAGCCTGCGGTAATCCTGCAAGGTGCGGAAATAGCAGATCCCATCGAGATCGCCACCGGGAACCTCCAGAGGGCGCGGCGTCCCACCCGTCGCCAGCAGCAGCTTCTCGTACCCCAGTACCCGGCCATCGCCAAGCTGCAACGTCCTGGCATGAGCATCCAACTCCACCGCTTGGGCACCCAGGCACATCTCCACCTTGTTCTCGCTGTAATAGTGCTGATCATGCTTGAAAATCTGCTCGATCTTCTGGTCTCCCTTCCAGAGCTGCTTGGAAAGGGGCGGCCGGTCATACGGCAGATCCGCCTCTGCCCCGATCAGCAGGATCGAACCGTCCTTATCGATCTCGCGAATTCCCTCCACGGCCGCATCACCCGCCAGCCCTCCTCCAACAATCACGTACTTATACTGCTGCACCGCCATGCGTCCCTCCCTTGGTTTGGATGTCTTAGAGCATTATAAGCCGCACTCATGCACCAGCATGCGCTGATTCACGGCGCGAACTCGCAGCCACAGCAACAGCGCCGCCGTCCAATTTGAGGCGTTGCCAAATTGTCGAGCTTGCGTTATCCAACCAACAACATGAATCTCGACCAGCTCAAGACCAGACTCGCCGCCATCAACCAACTGCCCGTCCTGCGCTTCATCGATCAGCTCGACATCCCAGGACGCAACAGGCTCATCGGACAGTTGTCGGCGCTGAATCTCGATGCCCTGCCCGACCTCGTCAGCAACTACGTCACCGGCCGCTATACACCCCCCATCCCCGCCGAGATCAAGCCCATCACGCCCCTGCCGCGCCAGCCCCAAAGCGCCGAGCATAAAGCGCTTTACATCAAAGCTCTTGCCCGCGGCCATGAACTGCTCCGCCAAGGCAAAGTCGGCGCCTTTCTCGTCGCCGGCGGCCAAGGAACGCGCCTCGGCTATGATGGCCCTAAGGGTGAATACCCCGTCACTCCCATCAGGAACAAACCGCTCTTCCAGGTGTTCGCCCAGCAGCTCCTGGCCCACTGCCGCGAGCATGGCAAGACGATTCCCTGGTACATCATG
>CAIQIQ010000113.1 GCA_903871935.1 uncultured Phycisphaerales bacterium | reverse complement strand
GCGCGAGCGTCCTCGCGAGCCAGGATGGCCAGAACGATTACGAATCAAAAAGGTGAATAACAATGCCCGACAATCGCTCCCACCCCGACCTTGGCGTCTTTCACGGCATCGGCGGCGCATATTACCCGGAACATCATCCGCGCGCGAGTTGGCCCCGCTATGCAGAGATGGTCAAGCAGGCCGGGCTGTCGTTCTGTCGGCTGGCGGAATTCACCTGGGACAAACTGGAACCGCGCGAGGGTGAGTTCGATTTCTCCTGGCTGGACGAGGTGATGGGGCAGTTGGATGACCGCGGTATCCGCGTGATCCTCTGCACACCGACCGCCGTGCCGCCGTTGTGGGCATGCGAGCGCTACCCGGAGTTGCATCCGGTGGATGAGAGCGGCAAAACGATCGGTTTCGGTGTCCGCCGTTATACTTGCTCGACCTCGCGCGTGTATCACCAATTGTGCCGCGACATCGTCACCGCGATGGCGCATCGCTATGCGCAACATCCGCAGGTGCTGGGCTGGCAGATCGACAATGAAGTCGGCCATCCGTTCTGCTTCTGCCCGCGCTGCCGGAGGGTGTCCCGCGCGTAGTTGAAAGTTGAAATAGAGACCGGTGGCTCTCTCCGGGGGCATCTGGTAAGATGTCTCCTGGGTACCAACCAAGAAGGAGAGAACCACCATGCAGCAAGTGTATCAGAAAGACACCGCGGAGGCTAGCCAGGCGCTGGCCGCCTTGTTCGAGGCGCATCCCGAAGCGATGACGCCCCTGTTGAACATCGTCGTGGAGGCGAAAGTGACGTTGGATGCCTTCATTGATGTGGTCGGACGGTCCTGTCTCGAAGCGGTGTTGCAGTTGTCCGCCGCCGAGATCGCCGGGCCGCCGCACCAGGGTAAGGCTGGCGGCGCGGTCCAATGGCACGGGACGCAGGACGGCGTGGTGACGCTGCCCACCCAGAAAGTGCGGGTGACGAAACCACGCCTGCGGCGAAAAGGCGGGGGGAAAGGCGCGGAAGTCGAGATCCCGGCCTATACCGCGATGCAGCAGGGGGCGGGATTACGCGAGAAGTTGGCGGCGATCCTCCTGCGCGGCGTGAGTACGCGCGCCTATGCCGATGTCATCCCGGCGATGGCCGAGACCTGCGGGGTGAGCCGCTCCAGTGTGAGTCGGGAGTTTGTTGAGGCGAGTGAGGAGGCGTTGCGGACACTGAGTGAACGGCGCTTCGACGACACCGAGTTGCTCATCCTCTATATGGACGGGGTGCACGCGGGCGGTCATCAGGTGATTGTCGCGGTGGGCGTGGACAGCCAGGGCTATAAGCACATGCTGGGGCTGGCCGAAGGGGCGACCGAGAATGCCGTGGTGGTGAAAGGGTTGTTGGAAGACCTGGTGACGCGGGGCGTCACCCCGGAACGGCCCTATCTGTTCATCATTGATGGGTCGAAAGCATTGCGGTCGGCGATCACGGCGGTGTTTGGCAAAGACAGTCCCGTGCAGCGCTGCCGCCAGCATAAGGTGGAGAACGTGATCGGCTATTTGCCGAATGAACTCAAGGACGAAATGAAGTGTGTGATGAAGGCGGCGTATCGCCTCTCAGCCAAGGAAGGCATCGCCCGTCTGGAAGCGCAGGCG
>CAIQIQ010000112.1 GCA_903871935.1 uncultured Phycisphaerales bacterium | reverse complement strand
TGCCGTTCACCACTGGGTCGGTGAACACGTTCGTGCCGATGATCACCTGCAGTGGGAGCGAACCGCCCAGGCTGTAGAGGTGAGTGCCGGATACAGAGAAAGTGTTCCCGCTGACCGGAGTGATCAGGCCGGGCGACTGCTCGCCATCACCCCAGAAGATGGTGGCGGTGAAATCGGCGGCCGTTGGCAGGCCCCCGAAGTTGAGATCGGAGAACGTAGCAACTTGGCCATCGAACAACGTGCCGACCTCAGCGGTGACGGGCAGGACCGTCACTTGCAGCGGAACGGCCGTGACGTGAGCGGCGGCCGTAAAGTAGTTCTCCGAGGTGGCCTCGCCATAACCATAGTCCACGACATCCACAGCAATGGAATAATCACCGGCCTGGGCGTAATCAGCTGTGCCGGTTACGAGGTACTGGCCCGGGTTCTCGGCATCGGCAACGATGGTGCCGGCAGTGGTCTGGCCATCTCCCCAGGTTATCGACGCTGTGAAGCGACTGACGTTGACGGCCGGGTCAGGAGTAAACTGGGCGACCGTGACTGAGGCAGGATCCTGGGCCTGGACGGAGATGTCCACGCCATTGCCCGGCAACCACGCCGCGTAGACCTCCGCCTGACCCGATGCGACAACTGTCTCCACGGGCTCGCCGCTGACGGCCTTATCAAGCGTGACGGTGAGGGGAATGGTGCCAAAGGTCTGGTAGCTGTAGGAAGCGGTGATGTAGAAGTAACCTTCGCTCGGGTTGATCGTGCCGGGGGAAGTGTTGCCATCGCCCCAGTCGATCGTGGCCGAGTAACCAGAGAGATCAGCGGGAAACGGGTCCGTAAAGTAGGCAACCCACTGATCCGTAAACGGCTGGAACTGGGTCTCGTAGATGGTGTAGGCATACACGACCGGAGGTGCATTGGTCACCGTTGCGATGCTGGTCGCCGAACCGCTGACATATGGGCCATCGGTGACGCTGGTGGTGATGTCGAATGTGCCGGTGCTGAAGTAGGTATGGAAACCGTAGACGGTGAAGGTGCCGTCGCCGTTGTCGACGATCCACGCGCCGGACTCGCCGCCGGATCCGGAGACGCCGCCGTTTTGGGAGCGGAGGAAGGCCAGAGCACCGGTGCGACTGCTGAGGATGGGTGAATCGCCCCAATCGACGAGGACCGAGTAATCGGTGATTGGGGTGTCGGGGGGGGGCGTGAATGTGGCGAGGGGACCGCTGAAGAGGATGCCGCGCCAGGCGGAGATGTCGATCGCCGTCGCAGGCACAGTGACATGCACGGGGGCGGAGATGGTGGCACTGCTGCTGGTTGCGGCCCAGCCCAGCGCCGGGTGAGTAATCGTGGTAGTGATGGTAAAGAGGCCGTCGGTGGCGTACGTCTTGGAGGCCTGGACGTAGAAGGAGCCGTCCCCGCCATCGTAGACAAAGACCGACCCATCGCCCAAGCCATCGCCAAAGTCGGCTGTGACAAGGTATTCATCAGGGGTTGTGCCGGCGAATGGCGTGAAGGAGGCGATGGGACCGGTGATGTTCAGGCCCTGCATGCCAGTGATGTCGATGCCGGCGGAGGGCATGATGGCGGGATCGCGAACCGCGGCTGTGCCGGTGGCGGTGACGGGAGAGACGCCGCCATCGCTGAGGCTGACGACCACACTGTAGTTTCCGGCGGCGGCGTAGCTGTGGGAAAGGGTGAAGGTGCGATCCACCTGGAGAACCAGCGGCTGCGGACCAGCGCCATCGCCGTAATCGACGGTGGCGCTATAGGCCTCGGCGACACCGGGATCGGTGAAGGAACCGGCAGCGCGGTAGGTCTGCCAGGTGGTGATGGCAGCATCGAGATTGACCATCAGCGTGGGCAGGACGTTGTTGACAATGAGGGTCGTGGTGGAGTCGGTGCTCACCGTGTCGAAGACGGTAGAGATTCGGCCATGAATGACGACCGTGCCGTTATGCAGATAGGCGGCCGGAACACTGGCTGATGAGCTTGCGGAGTTGAGTATCTCGAAGGTGCCGTCGTTGTTGAAATCGTAGCTGTATCGGTAGCCGCTGGCGGCATCCACCGTCGAGGGGTCGAATGGATTGGTGAAGGAGACCGACGCGGCACCTCCCTCGGAGATGGGTCCACTATTGGAGAGCGTGGCGGTTGGCGCGACTTCATTCATCGTCAGGGAGACGGTCTTGCTGCCGCTCAGGCCGAAGCTGTCGGTAACAACAACCGTGATGCTGTAGGTGCCGTTATCCGTGTACGAATGCGACAGGCTGAAGGTCTGGTCGGGATTGAGAGTGAGCGAGACAACGCCGCTGCCGTCGCCGTAGTTGACGGTGGCGGTCCAGGAGTCGCCACTGTCGGAATCAGCAAATGAGCCCGCGAGCACGAAGGGATCGCCCTCATTAATGGCGGCAGGAGCGGGAATCGTGATGGCGGGAACGACATCGGGCGGGCCGACCGTGAAGTCGCGGACGAAGTTCCCGCCCGCGTCGCCGCTGGCGTCCCCGTCGATCACCTGGCCGGCCACGTCGTGCAAGGCGCGTGGGCTGGTGCCGTAGATGGTGAGCCGATAGCTGCCCTGCGGCAGCGGACCACCAAATACATTCAACCGCACCTGCGTGGCGTCGGCCGTGTACTGCGGGATTATCGTCCAGACCACGTCGTCGGACGTCCCATACGCACCGTCGCCGCCGGGGGCGCGCAGGTCGTACAGGCTGCCCACTTGGGCATCTACCGCAGACAGGGCGTGGCTAAAGTTCACCAGGATGGTGTTGATCGGCAGGCGTGCCGTGCTCGAATTGTAGACCTGCACAGGTGTCGTCCCGGTGATAACGGTGGGCGTCGTGTCGGCGCTGTTTCCGGTGAACTCATAGGCGCCCATGTCGGTGAAGCCGGCGGCCGTGTGGTCGAAGAAGAGCGAGCGGGCATTGTTCAGCGAGGTAATGCCGTCGTACTGCGCAAGGATGTAATGGACACCGTCGCCCATCGAGATACCCACCGTCGGCGACAGGCTGGCGTTCCCGGCGCCATAGTCAAAGCGGATGCTGCCGTTGGCATAGAGCGTGGCCGCGAAGTTCACCGCCGTATAGGGGTAGGAGTTCTGCTGGGTGCCCGCCCAGCGGATCGTCACCTGATTCGCCGTTGAGGTGTCAACGTAGATGGCGCTCATGCTCAGGTAGTCCCACATTGGGGCGATGCGGACATAGTTGATCAGGCTCGAGGTGGAGTTGCTGTTGTCTCCTGCAGAGCTACTGGTCGCGAACTGCAGAAGGCCGGCCGACGTCACATAGACCTGGGTATAGCTCTGGTCGTAGAACGGGAAGGAGAAGGGGAGATTGAGCGTCCAATAGTTGTAGGAGCCGATCCAACCCTGGCTGACGCCGCCAGCGGTGAACAGGCTCGAGGAGAGCTGCGAGAGGAAGTACTGGTTCGCTCCGGCATTCGTAGTGCCGGGATCATCGACGCGGGCATGCCCGAGCATATCGGTACTCGGACCCGCCCAATCCACACCGCGGTCGATGGCGGGCGATGCGGCGGCGAGCTGGAAGTTATCATCCGCCCCACCATCGATGCTCTGGGTCGTGTCGTAGGCAAAGACATTGTCCGCCCCGACGATGTTGACGAACTTCGCGTCCATGGTCGAGAGGCTGTTGCCATCCCGGCCGGAAGCCGCCTGCCAGGCCAAGAGCGTGCCCCGGTCGGCGCCCCAGTACCCGGCGCGCGAATTGAGCGCACTGGGCAGGACAAAGAGGTTCCAGCCACTGAGCACCTTCGCGCCCTGGCTGTCGGAGGCGACATACAGCGCGTACCCGTTGTTGGCCTGGAGAATGTTGTTGCGGATGCTCAGGTTCGTGCTGGAGCCCTGAACCCGCATCGCATCACCCACGGGCTGGTAGATCGTGTTGTCGTTCACCGCTGCGGCAAAGTACGTCGATCCGCCGGCGTTGATCTGGATGCCCTGGCTGGAGTTGGCATATACGAGGTTGTCCTCAATCCACCCGGTGAAGGTGCCGGCCTCGGTAAGGATGCCAACGGAGTTGGAATACACGCGGTTGGAGGTGACGCGGCCGTTGCCGCGCGTCGAGATGCCGTAGTTGGCATTGTGGAACACGCGGTTGCCGCTGATTAGCGCCTGCGTGTAGCCGACCATGCCATAGGCGTTGTTGTACACGGTATTGCCCAGGGCCTGCCCACCGACGGTGATCCCTGTGCCGCTCGTATGGCCATAGACGGTGTTGCCTAGCAGCTTCGTCGAGGTGCCACTGGAATAGATGCCATAGTTCGTGTTGCCGTAAACGGTGTTTCCGGAGATCTGCGAGCCCGGGGTGCTCGTGCCGCCGCTCTCGTTAATCCCGCCGCGCGCCGAATACACCGTGTTGTTCTGCACCAGAGCCCGCTGGCCGCCGACGGTAATGCCGGTGTAGTAGATGTCGTGAACGGTCGTGCCCGAGATCGTGGCATCATTCCCGTCGATCCGGATGCCGTACACCTCCGCCTGGAAGCCCGTGCCTGTGCCGTAGAGCAGGCCGTTGATCACTGCGACAGCGTTGACGTACTGGCCGGTCCAGATGCCGTACGTCGCATTGTTATAGATCGTGCTGTTGGAGATGGTCAGATTCGCCGTCACCGTGGACGTGGAGTTGGGCGCATAGATCCCGTAGTCGGCGCCGGTGACCGCAAGGCGATCCAACGTAACGCCGGTTGCGCCGGCCAGTTGTAATGCGGCCGTCACCGCGCTGGAGTTGGTCACGAGCCGGTCGAAGGTCGCCGCGCCGCTCGCCGGCCCGCTGATTTTCACGCCGGAGATGTCGCTGCCGAGCAGGATATTCCGCACCAGCCCATATGAGCCGTTGTCCACGTGCACCACGTCGCCCGCGCCGGGATGGTAGATCGCCAATAGCGCTATGAGGCTGGCCATCGGCTGGTCCGGGCTCTTGCCGGAGGTGGCGTTGTTGCCCACCGCCGTCGTCAGCGTGTCCCCCGACGTGGAGGCGTCGTTCACATAGTAGTCATGCCCGGCGGGCGCGATGATCAGCGTCCGCGAATCGGTCTGCGTTGCGCCGCTGAGCACGCGGATGCGCGCGTTGTTGGAGGCCGTCGTGGGAGTCCAGTTGAAGGCACCCTCGCCGAGATGATCCACGGTCAGATCCGAGCCGAGAGTATTCCAGGAGCCGCCTCCGTCGGTGGACACCTGCACATCGAACTTCGGCGATGCGCTGCCCGACGCGTTGTCGCGCAGCACCTCGATCGCCGAGATCATCGCCGCGCTGGAGTCGAGGTTCACCAGTTCCAGTTTCACCCCCCCGCCGCTCGAGGCGGTCGTGGTGAAGGTCTGCTGCACCACCCGGTATGCCGCGCCGGCGTCGGCCGCGATGTCGTAAGCCGCCCGCACTGTCGTGCCGTTCAGGCAGATATCGAAGCGCCGGTTGCCGGTAACGGCAGAGGTGTCCAGGAAATGCAGCCTGAGCGTGTAGGTGCCGTCGGGAACGGCAATCGTGTAGGTCAGCTTCTGCCCCACGCCGTATGGGGCGATCGCGTAGCTGCGGTACACGCTCGCGGGCGCCGGATCGACGATGCCGCTGGAGTCCACGGCGATGGACGTGGAGATCTGGCTCGTGCTTCCCGTCGTCTGGCCGCTGTTGGCGCCGAACAGGCCCGCCGCCGAGCCACCGGCGTTGATCAGCAGAACGGGGCTCTGCTGAGTCAGTCCATAGGAACCCCAGGCGATCGCGACGTTCTGGCCCACCGTAAAGCGCGTGTGCCCGGCGGGGTTGCGCAGGATGACCCCGGCGGCGGCACTGACCGCCGCCTGGGCTGTGTTGCCGTCGTAGCCGACATTGACGCGGTCGCCGTTGACCTGCGGCTCGAGGTTGTACGGCGAAGCCGGATCGCCGGCATCGATCGCAATCGAGGTGGCCTGCAGGTGGAAGTTGTCGTCGCCGCCATGATCGGTCCCGGAGAAGCCCAGGACATTGTCAGCACCATCCGGGTCCGCAAAACCAGGGTCGCCGGAGATGCTGTGGTCGTCGGCCAGCGTCGCGTAATACCACGCGTCGAGCGTGGTGAAATCCACGCCGCTGAACTGCCCGACCTTGGCGCTGCCGAAGGTGTTGATCAGGTTGTAGTCGCTGAACAGGCCCGTGGTGCTGTCGCTGCTGACCCGAATGGCATAACCGGCGCCGGCGGCGATGATGTTATTGCGCACTTCGACGTACCTGGCATAGTTCGTGATCTCCAGCGCGGTTGAGGCAGGCTGATAGATCGTGTTGCCCACGATCAGCGCGTGGCTTCCGTCCGTCGTGCTGTACCCCGTGCCGTCGGCGCGAATCCCCACCGTGCTGTTGGCATAGACCAGGTTGCCGGAGACCCTGCCCGTCAGGTCCGACGTGCCGATGATCACGATGCCGACGCTGTTGGAATAGACCGTGTTGCCCAGCACCTGCGGCAGCCCCGATGTGCTGATACCGGTGGTGTTGTTGAACACCCGATTGCCGGAAACGACGGCGCCGGTACCGCCCGTGTAGATGCCCAGCGTGTTGGCGTACACCGTGTTGCCGCTGGCGATACTGTTGTTGCCGATATACAGGGCATACGTGCTGCTGCCGCTATGTCCGTACACGGTATTGCCCGCAACGGTGCTCTTGCCATAGCTGTAGATGCCGTACTGGCTGTTCTCGTGCACAACGTTGCCTCGGACCGTGTTGCGGTCGGCCGAGATATAGATGCCCGCCGTGCTGCTGGAATAGACATTGTTGTTCAGGATTGTGTTGTCGGTGCCATAAATGCTGATGCCGTACGCCTGCGCCGTTGAGGTGCCAGCGACGCCGTATATGGTATTGCCGCTGATCGTCGCAAAGATGTTGCTGCTCTGCAGGTTGATGCCGTACTGGGAGTTGCCGTAGATTACGCAGTTCGTCACGGTCAGCCCGGTACTGTTTGTCGAGCCGGAGACCGAGTCTGCGTGGATCCCTTCATAGGCACCGGTGAGCGTCAAGTGGCTCAGTGTGACATTGTTGGCGCCGGTGATGCGGAATACGTAGGCGCTGCTGCCGGTGTTGCCGCGATTGAGGATCGCCGGATGCGACGTCGGGCCAAGAATCGTCACGCCACTGTGTGCCGCCAGCAATTGTATGTTCGAGGAGAGATTGTAGGTGCCGCTGTCGATGTAGATGGTGTCGCCGGCATGGGGAGTATACGCCGAGAGCAGCGCCGAAAGCGTTGCCATCGGCCGGCTGGGCATCTTGCCGTTGTTCAGGTCATTGCCCACCGCCGTCGTGTATTCATCGCCGGAGACGGATCCATCGTTGATGTAATAGTTGTGTCCGGAGGGAGCAATCTGGAACGGCTGGGGCGTCTGGCCGACGACCGTTCCGTTCTCGACCGACTTCACGCGCAGCAGCGCGACCGTACCATCGGAGGCCGGCCCGACCGTCCAGGTCGTGCTGCCAAATCCATAGGCATCGCCGGCCACGTTCGTCGCCACCGTCGACCAGTTGGCTCCATTGTCGACCGACACTTCCACATCGAAGTGCGGCGCCGCGGCGCCGGCCGGGTTCACGCTGGCCAGTTCAACGCCGCTGATGATCGGGCACACCGACGTCAGGCCCACAAGCTGAAGTTGCAGCCCCGCTCCGCCCGATGCCTCCACGGTGAACTGCCGGACATCCGCCTTGAACGCAGCGCCCGCAGTTTCATACACGCTGTAGCCCGCCTGCAGCGTCACGCCATTGGCGACAATGTCGAAGCGGCGGTAATCGGCGTACGCGGACGAGTACGGCTCGACGAAATGCAGATGCAGGACATACGTCCCATCCGGGACCGGGAGGCTATACGCGATGGTCGTCCCGGCACCGCTGGCGTAGGTATACAGCGCCGACTGGTACACGCTGGCCGGGGCAGGGGCCGCAACCGCCGAGAGATTCACCGGGGTGGCGTAGCTCCAGGTGGCCAGCGTGCCCGTCGAGGAGTTGTAGGCATCCTTGAGCCAGCGGCCGACCGTCGGGCCGCCGGAATTGATGAAGGCGACGGGCCCGAGGTACGACAGTCCGCCGGTCTGCCACGTAACCGTGTAGTTCTGCCCCTCCTGCAGCTGCTCGCCACCGGCCGGTGCGGTGACTTGAATGGCCGGGCTGACGCTCCGGTTCGCCTGGGCTGTGTTCCCGTCCGCCCCGATGTTGGCGCGGTTGCCGTTGGGCTGCGGCTCAGCCAGGAAGTAGCTGGCCGGGTCGCCGGCGTCGATCGCCGGCGAACTGTTCTGCAGGTGGAAGTTTGCCGCGGCCGCGTTGATGAACTGCGGATCGACATTGGCGCTGTGGGTATCGAATCCCAGCGTACTGGCCCAGGTCGCCAGCGACGTAAAATTGCTCGAGCCCCAGGCAGCGACCGTGCCCGTCCCGGTCGTGCGGATGATGTTGTAATCCGCCTTGAAGCCCGTCTGGCTGTCGCTGGTCACGCTATAGGCTGCACCGGCGCCCACCACGATGATGTTGTTCCGGACATCAAGGTTCGAGGCGGAGTTCTCAACGCGAATGCCAATGCCGGCAGAGGGCTGATAGATCGTGTTGTTCAGAACGGCCGGCGTCGCGCCACCTGAGAGCCCGCCGTTGTAGTAATGCACCTGCACCGCGTAGCTCGTGCTGCTGGAGATCGTGTTATTCACGACCACGCCGCCGGCGATGCCGATGCCATTGCTGTAAACCGTGTTTCCCTCAATGGTGCTATTGCCACTGGCATTGATGCCGATGACATTATCATGCGCAACATTGCCACGTACCCGCACGTCACCGCTGGCACTGATGCCGTAGTAGCCGCTGTAGACCGTATTCCCCGATGCCACCGAACCCACCGCCCCGCCCACGGAGATCCCGGCGTTGTAGGCAGTGGTGTTCGTGTTCCAGACGGTATTGTTCGTCACGCGCAGGGCGTCGTAGTAGGACCCGGAGGTGCCGACGATCATGCCGCTCCCGGTCAGATCATGCACCTGGTTGCCGCTGAAGGTGCTGGTCTCCCCGGTCGGCACCGCGATCCCGGATTGCGAGGTCACCTGCATGCCATTACTCAGCGATGTCAGCGTATTGTTGGACACCATCAGCCGCACGCCGGTCAGGTTGATTCCGATCCCGCCGTTGCGGCCGGTGATCGTGTTGCCGTTAACCGTCGTATCATTTCCGGTCACGGTGATGTGCCACTGCTGCGTCTCTCCCGCCAACTGCTGGAACGTGTTGTTCGCGATCAGCACGTGGTCGGCCTGTTGCAGATCAATCCCGGAATAGGAGTTGCCGTGGACAAGGCTGTTGCGGACGGTCAGGTAACTTGCGCCGGCGCTGTAGTCCGCATGGACCGCGGACACGCCCCCAACCAGCGTCAGGTGGTCGATCGTGACATGGGTTGCCCCGGCCATCTCAAAGGCATAGGAGCCGCTGGAGGTGTTCCGGCGATCCACGACGGCCGGCCGGCTCGGATCGGTCGGGCCGGTGATGGTGACGCCGCTGGCCAGGGAATCCAGCGCGATATTCCTGGTCAAGGCGTAGTAGCCGGCATCGACCACAATCGTGTCGCCGGGCACAAGGTGGTAGGCGAACAGCACCCCGCGAATCGACCCTTTTGGGGACCCCGCGCTCAGACCATCGTTCGAGTCATCGCCCGCGGCCGAGGTCAGGTCCCCTGCATTCACCGTGGTGTCGTTGACGTAGTACGTGTGCGTGACCGGGGCAATGACGAACGGGCTCGGGCTGGCCTCGGACGTCCCCGATCCGTCATTCCGCGTGATCCGGATCGCATAGTCGCTCCCGGGCGTCAGATCGGTCGGCAAACTCCAGGAGAAAACCCCCGTGTTCGCCGCAGCCGTTGCCAACGTCCGCACCAACACGCCACCCCGGTACAATTCGACGGTGACTGTCCCGACCGTGTCCTGCGTCCGCCACGTGATGTCATAGGTCTGTCCCTCCGGCCAGACCACCCCGTCGCTGGGGCTGGTGACCAGCACATAGCTCGTCGGGCTCTTGGATGCATCGGCGGTGTTCGATTCGGCGCCCAGGTTCGCGTAGCTGCCGTTGGGCGCCGGTTCTTGCGCGTAGGGCAGCGCAGGATCGCCGCGGTCGATGCCTGGCGAGATCGCCCCATCGCTGACCCATTGGCCCGGGTTTGCCACAGGCAAGCCCGTCCCGGCGTCAATCACCGGGGCCGGAGACCCGCCATGGTACGACCCATACGCGCTCTGCAGGTGCAGGTCACCACCGGTCACGTTCACGAACAGCGGATTCGCGGATAGGCTGTGGACGTCGCCATAGATGGCGTTGCGCCACTGCGTTAGCGTGCCGCGGGCCACGCCTTGCCACAGCCCGATCGTACCGGAATCAAACAGGTTATAGTCACTGACAAACCCGTTCTGACTGTCATTGCTGACGCTGATCGCCCAAGCGGTCGCGCTCAGGATGTTGTTCCGGATCTCCACGCCCACGGACGATGCCAGGATGTCGACCGCGACGCCGCCTTGCCGGATCGTGTTGCTGAGCACCGCCGCATGTGGCGGCGTACCGCTGGAGACACTGTCCTGCGTCACGCCCTGCAGGCGCACCCCTGAACCGCTGCTGCCGATGATCGTGTTGTTCACAATCGTGGGATTCCCGCCATAGACGTAAATGCCCACCCCGTTCCCGTTGACCGTGTTCGACTGCAGTGTCGCATTCGTATACGCCGAATAGATGCCGGCCGTGCCATTGCCATACGCGCGGTTGCGGTCCACCAGGGCATCCTGCCCGCTGACGTCAATGCCGCGATCATTGCCATACGCGATGTTCAGGGAGACGCGGTTGCCGGTGCCGGTGCTCCGGATGCCCGCGTCGCCGTTGCCGGAATGGTTATAGACAACATTCCCGGCAATCGTGCTCGCGCCGGACACGGTGATGCCATCGCTCTGATTGTCATGCACGATATTCCCGGCATGGTCGTCGAGGTTCAGACTGCCGATCAGCGCCCCCTGCGATCCCGTATTGATGTAGATACCGCTCCAGCCATTCCCATACACTACGTTGCGCTGAACCACCACGCCATTGGCGTCCGTCAGCCGAATCCCGTCCCGGCCGTTGTTCGCCACGACGGAACTGTTCAGGGAGGCGATCCGCGCCTGGGCATATACGCCGTACGAGACATTGTCGTGGATATTCAGGCTGTCCAGCGATGCGTTGATCGCGCTGCTGTCCAGCCAGATCCCCTCAGCGCCCGTGTTCCCCACCTCCACATGGTCCGCATTGAAGTTGCAGCTGCCGTTGTGGACCTGGATCCCGGCCGACCCGTGCAGGAAGGCCACGTGGGACAAGCTGACGAAGTTCGCGGTATCCACGTCCACATGCGTGCTGCCGGCGAGCATGATCGCGCGGTCGAGCGTCGCGGTGTGGAACAGCGGACCGAGCACCGCAAAGCCCTGGTCGTCGCCCAACCCGGTACCGGCATTCGGCTTCCCCGAATCCGTGTTGTAGTTGATGACGAGATTCCGCACATCGATGTACGAACCGGTATCAACATGGACCGTTTCGTTCGCCGTCATCACATAGGTGCGCAGGATCGGCAACAGGTCGGCCTTGGGCGCATTGGCCGCCCGGCCGGTATTACGGTTGTCGCCGATGGCAGTGCTGTACTCATCCCCCACCGTGCTGGCGTCGTTGATGTAATAGTCGGCGCTATACGGCGGCACCGAGAAGAACTCCCGCGCCGTCGCCACCACCGACGGGTTATTCACCGAGACAAGGCGAATGCGATAGCGTGTCAGTGGATCGGGCGCGATGCTGCTGTTGTTCGGACTCCAGAGATAGCTGCCATCCGAGGCCGGTACGGTGGCGATGTCCGCCACCTTGCCGCCGCCCTCCTGCCAGAGTTCGATCCGCACATTGCCGCTGAGGTTGAAGGTGTGCCACTGGATAGTGCGGGCGCGGTTCGCCTCCCAGTCCAGATACAGGTTCGGATAGTCAATGCGGAGGTAACTCGCCGCCGACTGCGATGCCTCGGCGGTATTGCCATACGCCCCAAGGTCGATCCGGCCGCCATTGCTCGCCGGCTCCAGGCCAAACGCACTGGCGGGCGATCCGGAATCGATGCTGGTGGAACTCGTCGCCTGGTGGAAATTATCGTTCGCCAGGTCGAGGAACTGCGGATTGTCCAGGCTCGGATTGGGCGCGATGTACCCGATCGAGTGGAGGTCGTAGTCCGACTCAATCTGCCAGTCGTACACATCCGTGAAAGGCTTCTCGAACCACACCACCGCGCCGGCGCCGGTGCGGTAGTAGTTGTTGTAGTCACTGACGAAGCCAGGCTGGCTGTCGTTCGCCACGTACAGGCCCGTGCCGCCGCCGTCGGCCATGAAGATGTTGTTCAGGATCGTCGTCCCCGATGCCCCGCCGGAGATCTCCACCCCCGTGCCCGTCGTCAGATACAGGGTGTTGCTGATGAACTGCAACCCGGAGTTCCCCACCTCGCGCAGCGCCTGGCCGGTGTTCCGGTAGAACACGTTGTGGTGCACAAAGGCATTGTTCGCAACGCGGAGGCCGGTCTGGTTCGAGTAGATCCGGTTGAACCGGACCTCGGCCGCCGCCGTCAACTGCACGCCGGTCGTGTTGTCGTGGATCAGGTTCGGATTCGTCCAGTCGCTTCCGCCGACAGTGGATCCCGAAACGATGCCGACCCCATTGGCGAATACCTCATTGCCGTACAGCAGCGCAGTCGTCTCGTTCTTGATGCCATAGCTGTAGTTGTTGTGAACGCGGTTAGAGAAGATCACGACCCCGCTCTCGGTGGTGCCCGTTTGGATGCCAATGGCGCTGTGGCTGATGTCGTTGCCCGTCGTATGCGCGCCATTGGGCGCGAGAGTGACGTTGTTCGCTCCGATGAGCACACCGATGTAGCCGCCATAGACCACGTTGCTGTCGAGCGTGACGCCTGGGCGACCGATGGAGATATTCTTCTCGAAACCGCGGACACTGTTCCCCGTCAGCCGCAATGCGCCGGCGCCGGTGACGTTGATGCCCATCGGATGGTAGCCAAACGGCACATACTCCGAGACCACCAGCACATTGCCGGAAATCAGCGTGGTGCCGCCGCCGAATACATCCATCCCGATGACCATCCCCTTGACACTGTTGTTGGTCACCTGCGTGGTATTGCCGGCCACGCGGATGCCGGTGCCGCCAAGGTCATTCCTGAGCTTGCCAACGAAGTTCCTGTCGATCACCGTATTCGATCCGCTGTCGGAGATCCCGATTCCTTCGATACTCAGGCTGTTGCCCCGCAGTAGCGTCCCGGTGGCACTGGACGCGACGGTAATGCCGCTGGTCCCCTGCACCTGGTTGTTCAGAAGTTGCGTGGCCGTACCGGAATCCACGATGCCGTCGCCATACGCGCGAATCATAAGGCGATCCAGCGTGTTGTGGCTGCCGCTGCTGATCTGGACCGCCGTTGAGGTGAATGCGCCGCTGAAGTTCTCGAACTGCACCTCCATGATGTGCATGTCGCTGGCGCCATTGATCGTCCAGGGCTGCGGATGGCGATAGATCGATCCGCGCGGACTGCCCGCAAACAGGGCCCCGTTGATGGTCGTGCCGATGAAGACCTGGTCGCCGTACCAGCCCGTATCGATCAACACGATGTCATTGGGCCCTAGCGCGTATTGGTCCAACAGCGACTGCAGCGTCGCCTTTGGAGTCCAGGGAGAACGCCCGTCATTGCTGTTCAGGCCTGCGGCGTAGGTGTAGAACGGCTCGGCCGTACCAACGGAGGAACTGACGTAGTAGACCTTCGTGCTGCTCGTGGCCGATGGGTCGATCGACAGGCTGTACTGCCCGACTCCGCCACCCTCGCCAATGATATGGATGTAGTACACATCGGCCGCCATCCCCTCAAATGTCAGCGTCTTGAGCCCAGCGCCGCCGGCGCTGCTGGCCAACACATGGCCGTCCTTGTCATAGACCTCCATGAGTGACGCGAAGCCGGCATTCATGCCGATATCGAGGCTATCCGTCCGGGGAAGTTCGAAGTGGTACCAGTCTTCATCGTCGCTCTGGTGGATCGTCAGACCGCTCAGGTGGATCCCCGGCCCTACGCCGATATCGGCCGCCGACGCCTTGTGCGTATCGGGTTCAAACCGGTCTCCCGTCACGCCAGGATTCACAATGGTGACGTCAATGATGGTTGCCTTGATGTCGGCCAGTTCCCACGTGTAGTGCAGCGGAGTGCCCGGGATCTTGAGCTCGAGGTACAGATCGAATACCGCATAGATCGACCCGGTCATCTTCATCGTGCTCAGGAACCCGAGCTCATTCACCATCTCACTAACGTGCAGCTTTCCATCATTGTTCGGGTCCTGAAGGAACGCGCTGACCGAGAAGCCCAGGCCGCCTTCCGCGCCGATCTGCACGACCTCCGCCCCGCTGACCGCAAGGCCGGCCTTCATCTCGCCCCACGCCGTGAGAAACGGCATCTCGCCCCCGGTGCCGTCGGCATTCTGCCGCGTGCTGACGTAGAAGCCGTCAAAGATATCCGCCGCGTTGCGGGTCGACGCAAACTGCCGCAACCCGGAGGTGTCGTAACCGAATGCCACCTTCCCTTGCACATCCAGCGAACCGGCGAGTGTCACTTTGACGGTCGCAACAGCGATGGAGTAGATGGGGATCTCGACACGCCGATTGAACGCCAGATGGATTGCCGGCAGGTCCAGTGTGAACAGGTTCACATCCTGCCCCAACAGCAGTCGGAAGGCATCCGCCGGTCGGTCCAGCAGAGGCAGGTCAAATCTCACCCCCGTGCCGCCTAAATCCTGGGACTTGTTCCAGAACGACTGCGCCTCGGCCGGGATCTGGCCCGCCGGGTCCACATCACGGGTGATGTTGGGCTCGGCCGTGGCTGCATTGAACGTTGGATTCCGCGGATCCATGCCACCCAGGTCGAAGTCACCCAGGTTGATATAGAGGTGCCCGTTGTCGATCGTCGGCAGACTACTGACCAGATCGGCAATCGCCGCCAGCGCCTTGATCGAGTCGGCGCCTTCGACCATTCCGAACTGTTCTGCAATATCGACCAGCGTGCCGAACTCCGGCGCAATGCTATACAGGCCGGGAATATGGGTTGTCAGCACCTCCAGAATTGGCTGGATCGGCGCAACAACAGCCTGCATCTTCTGGACCACCGGTGCCATGAAGTTGTTGAAGAAACTGCCGGCGTCCACCCGCACGTTCTTGAACGCGACGTCCGGGGTATCGCCATCCAGACTCGTCTCCCCCGGCCGGAACGTCCAGTTCATGATGAAGTTCGCGTCGATCGATGGGAAATCCTCGCTGCCGCCGAAGCTCGTCACCAGATTCAGGTTCACCTTCGCTTCGGCGTCCAGATCTGCATGGACAAAGCTCGCGTTCACAATGTTGCCGAACTCGCCCAGGGTCAGTTCATCATTCAGAGCCGAGAGGTCGATCGAGAAGGAACCGCCAAAGTGAGTCGGGTCATCCGGATTATCGGTAAACTGTACCTGCAGGAACCCGAGGTCGCCGGTCATGCTGGCGCTGGCAAGTCTCGCATCGACATCAAGCTTCACTTCCTCGGGACTGCCGGTGTCGAGGAAGAAACCATCGGCTCTGTCGATGCCGAACCACAGGTTCATATCGTAACCGGCTTGGAACGCGATGGCGCCTGTTGCCGACAGACCCAGCGCCGGCAGCCCCAGATCGAAGTTCAGCGGCACGGTGACGAGCTGCGCCGCCCTGTGGAGATGGAGCTTGAACTCCACCCGCTGCGTATCAATGTCGCTGCCTACCGTATCACACTCGATATCGCGATAGTCGCCATACGACGTCGACGCCTGCAGCACATCCAGCCCGCCAGGGCCCAGGGCTGCATAGAGCCCCTGCCGGGCCACATCGATCCCCCCGGAGACACCCGTGGCTGCGGCGTTGTCAAATGCTTCTTTCAGCTTGCTGTAAACACTCGTGCGCAGTGAACCGCCGATGAAGTCCACCACCTGCCCAAGCTTATCGCCCACCAGCGGCAGCCGCGCGCTCAACACCTGAGCGCCCAGGGAACTCTGGATCTGATCCAGCAGCATCCCCAGGCCTTCCAGCAGCCCGCCCATGTTGTTGGACAGGTCCATGTTCAACCCGATGCTGTGGATGTCCGGAGCACTGATCGAAAGCGAACCGGGAATATCCGCCAGGCTGGAGATGGAGATGTCCAGGTCACCCAGGTAGTTCGACGCCAGCGGGAAATACAGCGGCAGAACCACCCGCACCGCCCCGGTCAGCGATGCCGTAAATGCCGAACCGTTGATCTCGCTCAGGTAATGTCGCCCGAGCCCCGACGATGCCACACCCACCGAAAACGACGCCGCATCCGTCGACGCCGGGTCCGTAGTGGCACCGATCTTCGCCGAGCCCTCCTTCACCGTAACGCCCAGCGGGCCCATCGTCGCCCCGAACGACAGATGCGTGCCGTTCACCTGCACATTCACCCCTGCATGCGTGCTGTCATCGATGAATGGCCTGGGATGCGCGGCATCGGTCAGGTCCACCCCCGCCGCAATGTGCAGAGTCGCATCGGCCATATAGCCGATGCTCCCGCTGGCCCCGGCCGCCGCCAGCTTGGACATCCCCTGCAGGAACCCCTTGACGGGATTCCCATCCGGCAGATCCGCCACCAGCTTATCCAAGTCCACCTGCAATACCTGGCTTCCGCTCGCCGACACCGCAACATCAAAGGTGATCCGCAGCAGGTGCCCGGACATCGTCACGCTCACTGACCCCGACGGCAGAGAGAACGCGCTGGCGATGGCCGGCCCGATCTGCTGGATCGTACTGTTCGCGCCCAGCGATACCGCGCCCACTTTCCCACTGACGGTGCTGGCCAGGTTCAGGATCTGCACCAGGCTTTCGTCGAGCAGCGGCAGTTTCTGACTCAACAGGCTCCCGCCGTTGGCCAGGCCCAGCAGATCAGACACACCTCCCAGCGACAAAATCACATCGCCGGACTTGATCTTCGCGAAGTCCAGCAGCGGCGCCATGTCACTGTTGTAGTCCAGGCTCAGCGTCGCCGCATTCGGCGCATGGGTCCAGTTGACCGTGATCTGCGGCGTTGCACCCGCCGGAAGGCTCAGGAATCCGCCGTTCACCGTGATCGGCAGCGTAAGCACCGCGCTGCCATCCAGCGTCAGCGCCTTGGCGAACCCGCCAGGATTCGTTGCGGCATTGGTCTTCAGATCGTCCGCCGTCACCTGGCTTCCGGCCACCGAACTGCCCGAGCCCGATAGCTGGAATCCGCCGGACATGCTCATCGAACCACCGCCGGAAACACTCACCCCCAGCATCCCGAACCGTCCCGTCGCCGCAATACCGCTGACACTGGCGCTGGCGCTACCACCGACCGATGCATTCTGGATGAATACCTGCGGCAGCACGCTCGCCTGGTTCGTCTGGCCGTCGCTGAACCCGAACTGCGTCGCCATCACATCGTGCGAATCAACATAGAGCGTGATCTTCGGCGTAACCGCCGTGCCCAGTGTCTCGAACGACAGCCTCAACTCGTTCCGCCTGGCAATCACCTTCTGGCCCAGGCCGGCCGCCGCCAGCGCGGCATTGAAGTCGGTGACCATGTCGTCAATACCGACGTTCGTACTCGTGCTCGTTCCGTTCACCGTCACCGTCACCGGCGCGGCATCGCCCACGGCAATCTGGAATGTCGAGGTTCCGACAAATCGTCCATCGCCCGGCAGGGATGCAGCGCCCGTAATCTTCGCCACCATCGGATCGAGCCGGATGCCGATGATCGTATCCAGCGACGCATTGGCGGTGATTGTCACATTCCCGCTGCTCGATGTCAGCGTCAGAGGCTGCAAGCCGGCCGACAGGTCGATCGGCGAACTGGTCGTGCTCATCGCCTCGGACTTGGCGATGTGCCAGGCCAACAGATGCGTCGCCGGGTCATACGAGCCGGCCAGCGATGCCGGGCTGACCCCCAGCACTGTCGCCCACTGCTGCTGCAGCGTCTGGGCGTTATGGAACGTCGCAGTCCCGCCGCTCGAAAGCACATCCGAGATATTCCTGCTGAAGATCCCCGCGAAATCCAGCAGACTGCCGAAGCTCTTCGAGGGCACGAACGGCAGACTGGTTGTCCCCAGCGGCGACCCGCTGATCACCGTCGCAAACGATGTCGCGATCTGACCAATGGCCGGCAGGACATCCGCCGCGCCCATGCTGCCGAACGGCGTTAACTGATTGAACGCCGTGTTGTATGTCATCTGGTTCGTTGCCGACTGGTAGATATTGCTCGAGTTCAGCAACAGCGTGGGCGTGCCCGTCGGCACAAAGCTGCCAAAGCTCGCACTGACCGGAAACGAAGCATTCGCCGTCCCCGTCGGCGTGATCGTCGCCAGGCTGGCCACCGGCGTCCCGGTCAGTTCTGCAATCGTGATCGCCCCCGCCGGATCCGCATCCGGATCCATCACCGTCACCCCCGCCAAGGCATTCACGCTCAACGATCCCCCGCTCACCTGCCCGCCCAGCATGCCGATATCGATGCCGAAATTCATCCCCGTCGCACTCGCCGAACCCCCAACGCTCAGGGTGTTAAACCGCGTATAAAACGCATTGGCCGCCGGTGTATAGCCCGCCTGCCCCAGCCCGAAGTACAGATCCACATTTGCCGTCGCCGAGAACGTCACACTGCCCGACGCATCGGCCTTGATGTTCAGCCCCCGCCAGTTCTCGCCCAGATCCACGCCCGTACCGCTCAGCGCCCGCGTCAGCGCAAACGCCAGCTCGTACTCATAGGTCGATCCATACGCCGTCGAGATCTCGCCGCCGCCAGTCTTCGCCTGGTTCACCGTTAATGCCAGGTTCCCCGTATTGGCGGAGAGCGTATCGAGCAGCGTGGCTACTCCCGTATCGGTCGCACCGGGCATGGCCAGGTAATTCGCCACCGGGATATAGATCTGGTTCAGAAACGCGCCTTTGAGATCGGCCGCATCCCCCAGCGTCGTCGCCACACCCACGACCTGCTTGCCCAGCGCCCCGGATGAGGAGAGCGTCCCCAGCCAATCCGCCAGTTGGTTCATCCCCCCCTGCAACGCCGTCGACTCGGCACTGGTGAACGTATGTGTTAGCAGCAGACGCCGTTCGAGCGACTCAACACTCGCCGCACGCCGCAAAGCCTCCAGAACATGTACTTGCCTGGACCGACGCAATGCCTCGTTTGCACGATCCCAAACTCCGCCAACGGTTCGCCTGTTCCATGCCTCCACGGGCGCCTCCTGGTCGTAACGTTGAAAGATCTCTCGCTCCGGCCATGCGGGCCGCACCGAGAGCTGGGTGGCCGCATTGTATCGATGAGCACGCCTGAGGTGTTAATGTTTAATGTGCGTCCGCCAAATCAGCGGCCGGAGGTGAGCGCCGGCACCTTGCCTACCGAACCCCTACAGAGCAGGAACTGCTCCAGGTCGGCAGCGTTGGGCGCTCAATCACCTTGCCGGCGATAGAGCCCTTGAATGCACAGGTGGCCCTGGGCTCCCCGAAACATTGAGGCTGTAGCTCAGCAGGCGGGATGCGGAATAGGCAGGTTCTGCCAAGACATTTCTGGAGGCGATGGCATGGCCGAATCGTCTGCTGACACCCATTCCCGTTCATCAATGTACCACTGCCCCACCAGTTCAGCCGAGAAGAACATGTGGGTGGCATCGGCCGCCGCCTTGTGTGTGCGATGCCAGCCCGCGAACAACTCGCCGGCCTTCACCTGGGCGCCGGCACGTCGAACCAGGCGGGATGCCCGGTAGACGCTCACCACGGCCACAGGGCGGGCCGTACGCTTGCGGAATGTGCCGGCCGGGGTGGTCACTTCAATGATGCGGTACGCTGGTGGCATGGCGTTAAGGCGCGGTGGGATCGTCCGATGTAAGCATCTCGCCGGTAACCACCATCCGATACCGCCCCTTTCCCAGTCAATTGACGACCTCCCCGTCTTCCGTCTGCAGTCTCTTTGTGCCTGGCAACTCTTCTGTACCGCCACTCGATTGCGTGACGCTGTACTCGGTGAATATGTGGACCGTCATGATCTTCCCGTCGGCTCGCTTGGCCTCAAAGAAGCCCGTCTGTCTGCTTGTTGCCATAGCGGTAGTATACCAAAGTCACCCCACACGCTGTTGGCATGGTATCCCCGCATTCCGGGAAACCGTCTCAAGGCAATGACCGGATGCGACCAGCTCGCCCCGCATAGGGCCTCAGGAACGCGGCCTTTTCGGCCGAGTTGCAGAGTCTCACGTCTTCACGTTCCACGCCCCCTCTCGATCTCCGGCCGTGCCCCGCGGGGTCATGCATCTGTCGGACTACTCCGTCGCCCGGAGCGGCTGGATGAATGCCGCATGGAGCTGTAAGGGGGCCGGCCATTCCACGGCTTGACCGCTTTTCCGGACTGATTTGCAGGGGAAATATGCGACTTCGGGAATCTCCCTTCACCAGATCGGGAAACCGGACAGGATTGGGGAAAGCTCCGCGACGGTCGTAGACTGGAGCACATTGGGCGAGCCACGGCGAGGCTGCACTTAGCGGGAGACGATGATGAGTGGATACCTGCGTGCGACAATCGTTGAGTTTCTGGCGATGGCCCTCTGCAGCCAGAGTTCGGCACAGAACAGCAAATGGGAGCATCTGGGTATTGGTGGAGGGTGCCCGGTGCATAGTAGTACTCGCCATTCACTTCCCCTAGGCATTCTGATTCCGCAGGGGCGGGGTTGGGGACCGCGGGTGAGTGGTTTACTGATAGACAAGGCGACGATGCCCGTCGTCGGCCACTACTGTGGCCCTGCACCCGCGCTGCTCCCCAGAACTCGCGGCAACCTGCGGGACATGCTGCCTGCATTCCTCATGCACTGGGGTGCCGCCCGACCAATGTCCAGGCAGCATGCCAGACCTACTGGAACGGAATGCCAGACAGAATTTGCTTGCCTGACCGCCAATAAGTGGTAGATTCATGGGTAGATTCATGCATGTCGCTGGCACTTGTCGGCGGGAGCGCATCTGGGAAGTGTAGGCTCATTGGGACTGGCAGAAGCAGGAACAGAGTCACGCCGATGGAGGCACCAGATGAGGAACCTCGGCAGATCGATGCCCAGCGGCGACCGGCATGCAAGACGACCTGCTCTTGAAAGCCTCGAAGGACGCCTGCTCCTCGATGTCACAGCAGAGGACGATGCCGCACGCCGCCTCTACATCCCAGTGCCGCTCGCCTGCACAACATCGCTTTTCGTTGAAAACGCCGGGCAGATCGACGATCCATCTGTTCGGTATTCGTTTCAAGGCCAGGGGCTCGCCATCAACCACACGACCAGTGGGCCCGTGTTCGCCCTCTCCGGCGCTGCCCGGACAGCCTCCGGGGTTAGCGGGACAGAACGTGTCGTCTTTTCGGCGGACTTTCCCGGAGCGGTCCTGGTCGAACCCGTCGGTCTGAACCCTCAGGAAGCCCGGGTAAACGTCTACCGAGGCAACGGCCCTGTGGACTGGCGCACGGATCTGCCCACCTACGCGGCGGTTGCCTATCCCGGCCTCTACGATGGCGTCGACCTCATCACGTATGCCTTCCGTGACCATCTCAAGTATGAGTTCCGCGTTGCTCCTGGCGCCGATCCTTCACCGATCGCGATCCGCTACAACGGCGTTACCGGTCTAAGCCTGGACGACCGGGGAACGCTGCACATTGCCACCGCCCTTGGCGAACTCGTGGACGACAAGCCCGTGATCTATCAGGAAACAGCGGCGGGACGAGTGGAGATCCCCGGTGAGTTCCGCCTCCTGGGAGACAACACATGTTCCCTGGTGGTGAGGGGACCTTACGATCCCTCCATCACACTCGTGATCGATCCGACTCTGGCGTGGTCCTCCTTTCTGGGAGGGGCAGGCGCCGATTACGCAGAAGGCGTGGCAACGGATTCCAGCGGGAACTGCTTTGTCACTGGCTACACTACGTCTGCCGATTTCCCGCTGCAGAATGCTCTGGACACAACTCTGAACGGGAACTACGCGGTCTTTGTCACGAAGATCAGCCCCTCCGGACAACTTCTGTGGTCCACGTACCTCGACGGGAATCAGGAAGACTCGGGATTCGCCATCGCTACGGACTCCAGCGGCAACGTGCTGATTACCGGCAAGACGAAGTCGACCGACTGGCCCACTACGGGCGGTTTCGACACAACTTACGGGGGTGATACTGACGGCGATGCCTTCGTCACCAAACTCACCACCAACGGCGCCATGGTGTGGTCGAGTTACCTGGGCGGAACCGGATTGGACACGGGAGCGGGAATAGCGACGGACCCGAGTGGGAACGTCCTGATTGTGGGCAACACGAAGTCCACCACGGGATTCCCGACCGCCGGAGGCTTCGCCACGACATACAACGGCGGAACGCAGGACGGTTTTGTCACAAAGATCAGCGCTGCAGGCGCTCTGCTGTGGTCCAGTTATCTTGGCGGGTCCCTGTCCGATGCAGCCGAGAGCGTGGCAGCCGACGCCAACGGCGTCTATGTTACGGGGACCACGAGTTCCACCACGGGATTCCCGTCCACGGGCGTCCTTGGGACAACGCACGCGGGCGGGACGAACGATGCCTTTCTCACTCGGATCAGCCCGGCCGGCGCGATCATGTGGTCCGGCTACCTTGGCGGAAGCGGGGGCGAACAGGGTCTGGGAGTAGCCGTGGACGGGAGCGGCAACGCGTTTGTGACGGGCACGACCGCATCCGCCGACTTTCCGGCGTCCGGGGGACTCAGTGGAACCAAGGCAGGCAGCAGCGACGTCTTCGTGGCCAAGGTCAACGCGGGCGGCACAAGACTCTGGTCCGGCTTCCTGGGTGGTTCCATGGCGGACATCGGTGAAGACATTGCCGTGGATGCCGCGGGAAACGCCTACGTGGGCGGCTGGTCGGGGTCGAGTGATTTCCCCGCCCCGGGCGGATTCGACAGCACCCCTCACGGCGGGCTGGCATGGGAAGGTATCGTCTTCGAGGTCACGGGCGCAGGCGCTCTGCAGTGGTCAAGTCTCATCGGGGACTCCGTGCGCAATGAGTGCTACGACGTTGCGGTCGACTCCAGCGGGAATGTGTTTGTTGTTGGCCGAACGGATTCCGCGAGCTTTGGAGCGACGGGCGGCTTTGACACAACGTTTGGCGGCGGCTCGATGGATGGGTATGTGGCCCGGATCGTTCCGGACAGCGCAGATACTCTGAGCACGGCCGTGGATCAGGGCATCATCGGTACCGGCGGAT
This sequence comes from uncultured Phycisphaerales bacterium, assembly GCA_903871935.1. Classification (GTDB taxonomy): domain Bacteria; phylum Planctomycetota; class Phycisphaerae; order Tepidisphaerales; family Tepidisphaeraceae; genus CAIQIQ01. Next base: position 16,192 of record CAIQIQ010000112.1, on the reverse strand, counting down.
TCGCCATCGGCGGCACGATCGGCGACGGAGCCTACGGGAACAAGGACGTAGATCTCTACAGGTTCGAGGTGGACCACTATGGATTCGTCGGAGCAACGCTGACAGGCACGCTCAGCGGCTACCTGCGCCTGTTCAATGCATCCGCCAGCCAGGTCGCAGCAGGCTCGTCGCTGGCGGGCATCTTCCTCGCTCCCGGCACGTACTACATCGGCGTCTCCGGCGCGGGCAATAGCGGCTACAACCCTGATGCGGCCGGCAGCGGATCGGCCGGCGCTACGGGCGCTTTTGCGCTGGCGATCACGTTTGCGCAGACCGCCCTGCCGGATCTGGTTGTGGACACGGGCGGCCTCGTGATCGGCAAGCCCGGAAGCTCCGTGAGCCACTCGTTCACCGTTCAGGAGACCGGAGCGGGGAATCTGCTTTCCGGCGCGACCTGGCACGAACAGTTCTGGGTGGTGGACTCCGATGACACGCTGGATGGAGTGGGCTGGGAAAGACTCATCTGGTCCGGCGATTACTCGGCCACCGGCGTGCGCAACGTCACCTTCAACCTGCCCACCATCGGTGCAACGGCATCGGTTGCCGGAAACGTGATCACCGAAGCAATGATGCGGGCCGGGATGTCCGTTGTCGCAGTCGTGGACACTGCAGACACGGTGGTGGAGCAGAGCGAAACGAACAACACGCATCGTTCCACGATCGCCTGGCTCCTGCCCGATCTTGTGCCCGCCGGGCTGTACACGTCCACTGCCATGAGCTTCGGCACGGCGAACACCGCACACTTCATGTCGAACCTCGCGGATACCGCGTACCTGCCGCCAGGCTCTTCGTGGCGCGAAGACCTCTGGCTGACCGACGATGGCATCGCTGACGGCGTTGGCTGGGAGAAACTGCTCTGGTCCGGCGTCTTCACGGCGGGTGGCGCCCGCGTCTGTCCCTTCACAGCCCCCTCACTGGGCGCCGTGTCCTCGACGACGGGCAACGGGGTCGTCACGTGGTCCATGATCGAAGCCGGCATGACGCTCGTGGCCCGTGTGGATCCCGCGCAGACCGTGGTCGAGGACGATGAGACGGACAACGTCATCAAGCGTGCAGCGGAATGGGAATTGCCTGACCTCGCCGTGACGAACCTGACCGCGGCGCCGGGCGGGCCGGGAGAGATGGTCACGCTTTCCTACACAACCGCGAATACGAGTTCCGTGAATCTTGCGCCGGGCGCGGACTGGACGGAAAAGATCTGGCTGACGGACGACGGCGTCGTCGGCAACGGCGGATGGGAGGTGCAGGTCTGGGCGCAGCGGTGCAGTGCGCCGGGGGCCCGCACGGCTAGCGTGACGATGCCGAACCTCGGGACCGTGGCTTCGACGGGCGGGAACGGAACCGTCACCGCGGGCATAATCCGGGCCGGGATGCGCTGGGTGGTCGTTGTGGATCCGTTCGAAGAAGTTCTGGAAAAGAGCGGGACGAACAACACGGCCGCGGCGAACGCGGCGTTCAAGCTGCCCGATCTGCGCGTGGCTCGCTCCACGCGGCCGGACGTGATCTTCAATCACCAGCTTGGCGCGCTGAGCTACACCGTCAGCAACGGCGGCTCGTGGGAGATTCCGGCTGGAACCAACTGGGTCGAACAGGTCTGGCTTGGCACCGATGCGAATGTCCTGGCGGCGAACGATCCCCTCAACGGCGTGTGGCACCTGCAGATTTCCACGCAGACTTACGGACCGGGCGGCTCGGCCATGACCCCTGGGGCAACCGTAGAGAGAACGCTTACGCCCGACCTCGGCGCGATCACGCTCCCGGCGGGGATCAGCGTGGACGACTTGAAGTGGATTGTTCTTCTCGACTGGCCCAGCGGCGACACGGCGCTCCAGGCTGATCCGGGCGCGGTTCTGGAGACGCACGAGATCGTTCCCCTGGCACCGGGAGCCGCGTCGAAAAACGCATTTGTCCTGTCCACGAACACGCAGGATGTCGAGACGGGACTGCTGCACTTCGAGGTCGTCAACGGCGCTTTCACGTGGACGGGATCGAAGTACGAGGCCACCGGGACAATCCAGGTCGGCTTCACGCCGGACCCGGGCGACACGTTCTCGCCCCTGATCACGGTGGACGGGACCTTCTGGTACGACTCGGGCAAGGTGCACGCCGACGGGACGGTCACCGCTAACATCGGCGGCCTGTCTCTTCCCATCTTTGTCGGCACGTGGGAAATGCCGCTCGGAGAAACGCAGACGGACGAGGTCGAGAAGGACGCGGAGTCTTCCACGCCGACGCTCGAACTGGCGGGAGTCAAATTCACGCTCGACAGCCTGGCATTCACGGTCCCTCCGGGAGCTACCTCCGTTCACGATGGACAGATCGAGCTGGAGGGAAAGATCACGCTCCCGCCGGAACTCGGCGGACTGGAATTGGCCATCGCCGATCCGAACAAGGTCGTGATTGATCACAACGGCATTCATCTCACCGGCGCCGAGCTGAAGATACCGGATGTGGACTTCAACCTGATGGGGCTGGTGGAGGTCAAAGCAGAAGATCTCCGTGTGAAATACATTTCCGATCCCGAGGCGTTTAAGATCCAAGGCAAAGTCACTGTCCCGACGCTCTTCGACGTGGAGCTGGACTTCACGGACAGCGAGGAAGACGGCGAGCGGTACATCCAGGTCACCAACGGCGGCGTGGATGTCGTCGGCGTCATCTCCGCCAAAGATATTCCTCTGGGCGGTCCCTGGAAGATTGACGAGGTTGTGTTCAAGTTCAACACGGTGGCCGACGTGTTTGAGCTTGACGGCAAGGTGACGATTCCCACGGGCATTCAGGTAGATGCCAAGATCGGCTTCATCGGCTCCGCACTGAATTTCGTGGAACTGGGAGTCTCCGACGGCCTCAACAAGCCGATCGGCAACACCGGTGCTGTTCTGCAGACGATCATCGGTCGGATCAACCATATCGCCGAGGCAGACCCAGAGCCGATCTCGTTCGGCGGAAGCGCGGGCGTCACCGCAGGCCCGCAGATCACGGTCGCCCTGCCGTCGTGGGCCGGCGGCACGTTCACCGGCTCGCTTGTTCGCCTCGACGTGAGCGCGGATGTGGACTGCAATCACCTAACCGCCGACGGGACAGTAGTTATCATCGGTGGTCTGGCGACCGGCGAGGGTAGTGCGGAACTGAACTGGGATGAGGGGTTCCTCAGCGCTAATGCGGAGTTCTCGATGCTGGCGGGACTCATTTCGTACACGGCCAGTTTCTATGCCGACTCCAACTACAATGTCACGATGATGGCCGGCGCAAGCGTTTCGGTCCCGGACATCGACGAGCTCGGCTTCCTCGCCGGCTATGAGTTGGGTGGCGCTACCGGATACTTCGAATTCCGCAATGATGGCGATCCGTCCACTGATTTTGTTGCCGGGTGGGGGAATATCCCCGTCTATGGCCAGGCCGGCATACGGGTGTATTTTGATGGCAACTGGGATCTGATTGGTTCAGAAGAGATTGCCGCGATGTCCGCGGCAAGCAGCGCGCCGCTTGCCGCGCAGATGGCGCCGGGGGGTCTGGCGGCGATGGCGGCAGCCCCGCCAGCGTCGGAGGTGTTCCACATTGATCCTGGCGTCACAAGGCTCCTGCTTGGCGCCAAGTGGCAGAACTCCGCGAGCGGCGCAGCCCTCCAGATCCGGCTGCCCGACGGGACGGTGGTGGACGAAGCGGACTTTGGGACGTTTGGAATCGCCCTGGTTCCCACACTCTGTGGAACTCGCACCAGAGCGCTTGCCGTGCAGCATCCCGCCAGCGGCAACTGGACTGTTGCCGTGACCGGCGCAGCAGGTCTGGGCGCTGTGACATTCAACGCATTCCGCGACGCCGGGACCGTTCCCACCATCACTTTGCGGCAGCCCGGCACCGATGTAACCGGCCCGATGGTGGACGTTGGGTTTGAGGCATTCGACAACGACTCGAACGCTCAGATCAGCTTCTACTACGATCGTGACCGCACAGGATTCGACGGCATCCCAATCGTCGGCGGAATCGCCGAACAGGATGGCGCAGGAACGTACCACTGGAACACCACGGGAGTGCCCACCGGCGACTATTACTTATACGCGATTATCCAAGACGGCGAGAACCCGCCCGTCGCCGCATACGCTCCCGGCCGCGTGACGGTGCTCGATCCATCCGCGCCCGGACAAGTGCAGAATCTGGATGCTCGCTGGGCAGGCGGCAACGGTGTGCGCCTGGCGTGGGACGCTCTGCCTGGTGCCTTCACCTACATCGTCAAATACACTGCGGACGCGGCCGGCGAGTTCTACACTGACTCGGTCGGCATCGACGGGACGCAGACCATTATCACCGGGCTCGTCCCCGACGAGACCTACCGCTTTGCCGTGCAGGCGGTCGATGAGGCCGGCCATGTTGGGAGCGAATCTCTGCCCGCCATCGGCATTGCCGGCGCCGCGCCGATCATCCCGCCCGGAGCGGGGGAATGGGAAGTCTTTGCCGATCCGGCGACACACTACACCGAAGCGATCGGCCTCAATCCAGGAGATACCGCCGCTCTCGTATCAGGGCCGGCGGGCGCATCTGCTGTGGGCGATATCTTCGCATGGCAGGTGCCGCCCGGCGCGGCCGGCTGGAATCAGGTCCTGCTCCAGGTCAACAGCGCAGGCGGCGGCCTTGACGTAATCCGGCGCTATGTGTTTTCCGGAAGCCTCAATGCCGGATCAATCGGCGGCCAGGTCTTCGACGATCTGAACGCCGATGGCATCCACAACGCGAACGATCTTCTCTTGAACGGCTGGACCGTCAATCTGCGGGATGCATCAACGGGGGAGATCCTGGCCACGCAAGCGACCCGTGGAATTGACCTGAACGAGGACGGCACAATTGACCCGTACACCGAGCAGGGCGCATACCGCTTCGACAACCTCGGACCCGGCCTGTACACCATCTCGGAAATCCACGCGGCCGATTGGTCGCCCACGCTGCCAGTGGGCCCGGCGGATCGCCAGGTCTCCCTTGACGCAGGCCAGAACCTGACGGCAGTGGACTTCGGCAACGACTGGGTGGGATTTGAGATGATGCTCGGTGGCGGCCATCCCAGCGCCGTTATGTACCTGGATGACGACGGAACTGCCGCCAAGGTCTCTGTCACGGGGGCAACTGCAGTCGTGCGTTTCGCGGGGGCCGGTCTCACGCTCGGAGGTAGTGCCAAGGCACCAGCGGTGAATGGGCGGGCTGCCGTGGCCTCCGTAATCCTGTCGGGAACCACCCCTTCCGGCTCGCTCTTGTTCTCGGGAAAGGGTGGCAACGGTCTCGTGCAAGTGGGAACGATCTTCTCGGATGGGCCCATGGCAAAAGTGGCAGCGAAGATCGTAGACCTCCTGGGACAGGGCATTGTGGTGTCGGGCAATGCCACCATTGCATCGCTGCAGGTCCATAACGTCAGCAACGGGGCCCGCATCGCGATGCCCGGCACCAATGCGGCGAAGGGCCTCACCATCATCGCCGACCTGATCGATCAGGGCACAGACATCGCTCTGGGCTCGGGCCTGGCCAGCCTGACCGCCAGCCAATGGAACAGCGGAACGCTGTGCGCCCCCTGGGTCGGCGGCATTAACATCAAGGGCCGCAAGGCCCAAGTCAACGTTGCGCAGTTGCCCGGGGATTGCGGGGCTAGCTTGAACCTCACTGGCACGGACGCGAAGGGCCTTTCTCTAAGCAAGTTCGCTGCCACCGGAGCGGTCACCGGCGGCCACTGGACGCTGGCCGGCCCGGCCGGCGCCCTCAGCATGGCCTCGACAGCACACGCCTGGACGGCCGCATTCGGCTCCCTTTCAGGCGGCTGGATGGACGTCAAGAGCATCGCCGCGACCGGCGGCGATCTCTCGGGCAGCGTTACTGCCAACAGCGTCGGCACCGTGTCGGCCAAGGGAAGCATCTCCTCTCTTGTCCTGGACCTGAAGCGCGGCCCGGACGCCAGGCTGCAGGCGCTCGGTAAACTCTCGGCCGGCAACTGGATAGACGCCTGCAGAGTTCTTTCCACCGGAACCATCGGCTCCATCACGGCTGGTGGCCTGCGCAACTCCACCATCTTTGCTGGTGTGGCCACCATCCGAGACCTGCAGGGCTCAGGCGATGCGCCTGATGGCGTGCTTGACCTTCCGGAGGTGACCGACCTGGCCGCAGCACTGCCAGCGACGAACCTTCTGGCCGGCATCAGGAGCTTGACACTAAAAGGCATGAAGACCAACGGGGTCTTCATCGACAGTTTCATCAACAGCAACGTTGCAGCAGGTGCATTGGGCAAGATCTACCTGTGCTACGCCCGCTTCGAAAACGATGGCAATCCCGCTGTGCATGCCGTCCCGTTCGGTCTGACAGGCAGGACGCTTGACGGCTTGACCTACCGCGATGCCGACCCGACCCATGGATTCACCTGGAAGTCAGCAGTCCCGGTCGCCCCGCCGGCGTGGTTCAATGATATGTTCGTACAGGTTGGGTAGTCGCGGCGGTCCGCGAAGCCAGGTTGGCCCGATTGAAAACCGGTGGCAGAAGCCGAAACGCTTTCTCGCCGGGCAGTCTGGTCAAGCTGCTCGCCCATGGCGATATGGACTGCCTCCCACGTCTGCTCGTCCGTTGTAACGCGGTTGACGTCGCAAGTATCTAGGGCCTCAAGCTGCTTCGGATATGCAGTGGAGCATATCGCACGGCGGTAAAACGTTTTCTCCCGGTCGCTTGATCGCGTTGAGCCATGATGTGGTGTTTGGTTTCTGCGGCATAGGTACTGCCGTGGATATCTACGCAAATGACGTCTTGGTCGAGGTGAGAACGCCTCGTGAAGATGCCGTTGTTCTGTTGGATGCGGACTTCATCGCCCTGGAGCGAGAGCCGACAGCCGATCTGCGACAGCAGACCGAGTTGTGGCAGAGAATGGCGCGGATGCAGGCCCCGGTGTGGCAGAGAGCCAATGAAAAGACCCGCCAGTGGTTCGCCCGGGCTTGCGCGAACTGCCCGGAGCCGCAGGCATGGGTAGCCATTCTGGCCAGGTTGCTCCGGCTTGCACGGCGGCACCCGAAAGTTGCCGGCGACCCGCTGGGCGACCTCATGATGCATCTGATCTGGCCGATGCCCGCCAAGCCACGCCAGAACGCCTGATCGTCGCCATGGCGGCGATCGAGAGTGGTGCTTGAGAAAGCGTGCGCCATAGGCTTATGAAGTTCTCAAAGGCGTGATCCGGATTCAGTGGATGAAGCCGATCGCCATCGTCGTGCATGACGTGCTCCTGCAGAAAGCGTCAACAATGGTGGCGAAAACATACACCTATCCTCCCTGCACCTCGTCAAAGCTACTATCTCTGTCGGTATGTGTGCTCAGAACGGCCGAATGCCTATGCTTCCTTCGACCACAGACCGAACCGTTAGACGACGTCAAACACTGGCGGCCGACCCGCCTTGCCCGCCTTCCAGGTGCCAGCCGTCAGCACCGACACACCCGCCGTCAGCGGATTCAGCCCCAATCCCAGATCGCTTCCCAGGATAATGCCTCCTATTTTAGTAGGTATAAATGACGCCGAATCGCTTCTTGAACTGGAAGTAGTCGCCGTTGTTGACCGTTCCGTTGGCGTCATAATCACACAGATCGAGGAATCCGGTCTCACCAACGTTCTTGTTGAACGTCTGCTTGAACCAGAAGTAGTCGGCATTGTTCACGGTCTTGTTACCGTCGTAGTCGCCATAGAGCCGATGAAATCGCTGGCTGAAGCTGCTGCCCAGCGCATTGCCCGCCAGGTCATGCACCCCCGCGGCCGCAATCGACAGGTCATAGATCCCATCGGCCAGGGAGCCGCCCACCACACCGATCCCCGAGAAGCTCAGGACATAGTTCTTCTGATCACCCGAGGGATTGGTCACCAGCAGCGTGGTGTCCGGTACGTCCGAGCCATCGCTCTTCTTTACCGTCACTGCGCCAGTTCCCAACACGACCTTCTCGCCGAAGCTCAATGTCAGCTTCTTCACCATCGACCGCTGCACGGCGCCATCGTTGATCGACGAGGTCGGCAATTCGGGTGCGATCGTGTCGATGGTCACGGCATAGGGTGCCGACGCCGCTGTGGTATCTCCCAGTGTGTCCGAAGCCGTGGCCGTGAAGTTGTAGCTCCCGTCGCCAAAGCTGGTGCCGGTGTAGTCAAAGACCCAGTTGCCGGACCCATTGGCCGATGTTGTCCCGGCCAATACGCCCCCGCGATAGACGGTGACGGTCATTCCTGGCTCCGAGGTGCCATTAATCAGCAGCGTCGAGTCACTGGTAATGCCATCGCTGGAACTGCTGCCGCTGTCGGTGCTGATGCCCGTGATGGTCGGCACGACCTCGGCCACATTGATCACGCTGATCGTAAACACTTTGTCAAAGATAAGCCCGCCTGTGTCCGTAGTCCGAACCTCGATGACATAGCTACTCTTCGCCTCAAAATCGAACGCCTCGGCGGTCTTCAACTCCCTGGTTGCTGGATCGATGCTGAACCGGGCATTGTCACCGTAGCCGGACAGCAAGGTGAAGGTCAGCGTAGCGCTCTGGCCAGCGTCAGGGTCGGTGCCCGACAACAGGCCGACCACCGTGCCTGAAGGCTGGTTCTCAGCGATGTTCGCAATGCTCAGGGATATATCTGTCGGCCGCCGATTGCCCTGCATCGTGAAGGTGTAATCGCCCTGGCTGCCGGGGAGGGTCGTGGGGAGGGATTCGTTGGGGTTGTAGGTGTCGTTGCCCTGGCCGCTGATGCCGACGTAGTAGTCGCCGGGTCCGGAGAAGGTGAAAACAGTCTGGCCCGAGTAACCGGCGTCGGCCGAAGAGTTGTAAAGTTCCGTGCCGGAGGCGTCGAAGATCTTCAGTGTGGTACCGAAGGCGGCATCGGTCGAGAAGCGGCAGGTCAGCGAGTCGCCGGGGTTGATGCTGATGTGGTAGAGGTCGTAATCGCCGGCGCTGGAGATGGTCGTGCGCAGTGGCTGGCCGTTGTCGATCAGCCAGGCATCAGAGAAGCGGTCGTAATCGCCGACGACATCCTGCATCGGCAAGCCAGCGGTGTACAGTATGTAGCCGCCGGTAGTGCCCCACGTGGCATTCGAGCCATCGACGGGGATATAGGAGGTGTTGCTCAGGCCGCTGACACCGATGTAGTAGGTGCCGGTTTCGGTGAAGGTATAGGTGATCTGCGAATCCAGCCCGTTCCAGTCATCATTGGCGGCAAGTTCGTTTCCACTGTGATCGAAGAGTCGCAGGTATGAATCCAGACCGCTCCCGCCGGAGTCGATCGTAAAGACGGCCGTGGTGCCGGCCTGGACGATGAAATAGTAGAGGTCGACGTCGGTGCCGGAGTCGATCTGTTCGGAGATGGGAGTGGAGGGATCCTCGCCGCCATTGCCCAGGCGCGTGGCAGTGGTAAGGGTGTTGCCGGGATCAAGGCTCGAGGCGATGTCATCGTTCACAATCGTCGCGATGCCCAGGTCATCGGCGATGGCGGCATTAACATTGGAGCTCAGATACAGGTAGAAGGTTTCATCGGACTCGATGGCGGAATCGCCGTTCACATACACAGTGGCGGTTTGCGATGTGGTGCCTGGGGCGAACGAGATGTAGTTCGCCATGGCATCATAGTCATCGGGCGCGGTGGCGGTGTTGTCGATGGTATTGACGTTTACCCAAATGGTCTGGTCGGAGGCGCGATCGAGCGTCAGCGTGAAGGTCGCCGCCGTCTGTCCGGAGTTGCCTTCGCTCACAGTGATGTCGTTGACGGTGATGTTGGGAAGAGAAGGAGTTGGGGTGCCCTCGAAGCTGAATTCGGAGGTGCTGCCAGAGGTGCCGTTGTCGGTGGCAGTGGCGACGACGTGCGGGACCGAGAAGAGCCACGGAGCCGCGAGAAAGATGGATGCGTTGCCATCTGTGTCAGTGATGACCGTAGTGCTGCCAATATAGGAGCGGCCCTGCCACTGGCCGCCGTTGGCACTGGATTCGGCCGCGTAGAAGTCTATGGTGAAGGTGGTATTGGCGGAGCTCTGCAGGGATGCATTGATGTACAGCTGGTCGTGGCCGGCGCTGGCGGCGACGTTGTCAATCGTGGGATAGTTCTGGCGATTGTTGGCGCCGTCATCCACGTCCATGTAGTCGTTGGCGTTTGCGCCGTCGCCGCCGAGGTCGATGCCCGCACCGGCATTGTCATGGATGCTGTTGCCGCGGATGGTGTTGCTGGCGCCGAGTTGGACAACGACGCCACCAACGGGCTCGCCTGCGATGGGGCTGCGGCCGTTGTTCGCGATAGTGTTGCCGCCGAACTCGGACGCGCCGACGCCGATGTTGTTGCCGTCGCCCCAACCGACGAGGATACCCGGGCCGTTGTTGCCGATGTCCTGCCCGCCCGGGCCGACACCGATGTAGTTGCCTTGGACGATGTTGTCGTCGGATTTCCATGCCCAGGGGTAACCAATGCGGATACCGCGGCGGAAGAAGCCGATGATGTTATCAATGGCGTTGTTAGCGCTGGCATCGGCGAAGTAGATGCCGGAGAAGGTATCGGCCCGACCCAGATTGACGGTACAGGAACGATCCACGCCGATGTAGTTTCCCTGAACAGTGTTGCGGTTGGCACCCATGTCAAAGAAGATGCCGTTGCCGGCGACGCCGCCAATCACATTGTCAGAAATCCAGTTGCCGCTGGTATCCGAGCCGTCGACTTCGATGCCGCCCAGCGGAGGAGCTACGGCCGGGATCGGCGTGACGCCGTCGGGCGCCACCTGGATATTGTTGCCGGCGATAATCGACTCATACATGCCCCAGACGGAGATCGGGGCAGATAGGTCGCCCGCGATGATGTTGGCCGCTGCCGGAGTGGAGCCACCGACGGTAACATGCGTGGCAAGGCCCAGGGTAATCGTGCCTACGCCGCTGATACCATCCACCGAAGCACGCGTTCCGACCAAAGCAGTTCCCTCTGCATTGGTACCAATGTAGTTGCCCTGGACCGCGAGGTAATCCGGCTGGGAGAGAACGGTCGTATGACTGCGATCATACGCTGCGTAAGCCTCAATGGCATAGCCCGAGCCGGCAATGACGTTGCGAGCGTCAGCCGTGCTGCCGCCGATCGTGGCATGCGGTGCTGATACATCCACGCCACTCACTATGGCATCCTCGCGTACCTGCCAGTCAAGCTCTCCGGTGGGATCTACCCCAATGTAACAGCCGGTGATGCTGCTCCAGTCCGAGCCGGTGCCGAGATAGACATTGTGCTCGAAGCCGGCGATACCGATCGCCTTGAGATTCAGTGTGGCGGCGGCCTTCAGGCCGTCGAGGTTGAAGTTGGGATCGCGATCCAGGGACCGGCCATCGATGAACACCACGGGCGCAGCAGCGACGTCGGACGCGCCGGCGTAACCGGGCTGGGTAGAGCCGTCAATCTCGAGCTCGTCGGTGATCTGGGGAAGCGGGGAGACCGGCTTAATAATCTGGATGCCGGTGCCGGCGATGTCGAACGTGATCCGGCCGGGGCCGGCATCGGTGTTGGCCTGAATAATGGCATCGCGCAGCGTGCCGGGCCCGGAGTCGACCGTCGAAGTAACAGTGTAGGTGATGGTACTCAGCAGTGTGCGGCTCTCAAGGTCGTCCGCCATCGCACCGCGCGATCGACGGAGGAGCGGGCCGGTGTGCAGTCGGCGCTGGTTAAACTGCAGAACCTGATAGAGGTGGCGAAGCAGAGCAGAGGCGTGCGACTGACGTAACATGGCCGATCTCCTTCCAACGTACACTCCGGCGGGTCCCCTGCCCTCCTGGCAAAGGTAAAGGCCGCCAGGCGTGATCTGCTGCGCGGCCGACCCCAACATTAACAATGAGATAAACGGTCACGCATCACCGCGAACAGTCGGCCACAATGCTGTCCACGACCGTGCGGCCGGCCGGGACAACGCCGCCTGGGCAAACCACCGAGCCAACCACCGTCGCATCTCGCTCGACACGTCCGCCACGAAGAACCACGGCATCGTGAAGACGAGCGCTGGGGTGCACCTGCGCACCATCTTCACAAACCGAGAACAGCGGCTTCCAGTCCTCTTCGAACGGCCCAGGTTCGCTCACCTGGTTCAGACCCCTGTAGTACCTGCGGAGAGCCGAGATGTAACCCCGCAGAGTTCGGGCCGAAATGCTCGCGGGTTCATCGCGGCGAACAACGCGCACCGTGTGCAGCCTGGACATGAGCAGCAGCCCCTGTTCCTTGAGATCGCAGTAGCCGATCGGTGGAATGACGTCCAGACAGCGGCAGCGTAGCATGATCAAATCCACGGGCGATCCATCCGCATGAGCGACAAGGGCCACATCGCCTCTGGTTTCGCGCAGTTGCCGGATGATGGGACTTAGCGGCCGAAGCAGAAGCGCAGAGGCATTGCCGATGACGATGTAATCGTTCTTGCCGTAATGGCCGACAACGTCGCGCAGGAGGCCACCGGTGCCGCGGAATTCCACTGGATCTGTTTGAATGACGAGTCGCAGCGCTTCCACGCGTGTGCGAGGTCGTGGAAACACTCCCGCACGGTTAACAAGAATCCGCACTTCTGGCTTGGCGTGAAGAGTTGCGCCGTGCAGTTGTGAAGCCTCGCCGAGCCAGATGTCAAGAATGGTCTGGTGCGGCCGGACAGGCAGATCAAGGACGGACCTGCCGATCGACTCAAGAAACGGCGTGGGTCGGACGGAGCCCCCGAACAGAACCAGAGACTGAACATCAGATGTGCGGGTCGACGGAGGCGGCGCAATGCGGTGTTCGCGTACGGTCCGTTCAAGTACTCCGGCTTGTGCTGGACTGGTAACCATGGCGACCCCCACTAGATGACGTGTGACGACGCAGGGCCCGCGACGGGCAAGCGGCCAGCGCCCTGCGCCCTGGTCCTGAGCCACTGACTCCAAACCAAAGCAAGGAATTCGGGGTCATCAACAAGATAGCGGCGGTACATACGCCGCGGCTCCTGGCAGAGCCGCCAGAACCACTCCATACCCCAGCGCTGGAATAGGCGCGGCGCCCGGCGCACGTAGCCGGCGACAAAATCGAAGCTGGCGCCGATGCCAATCGACACGGGCACCGCACAAACCTGGCAGCTCTGGCGTAACCACAACTCCTGCTTGGGCGCCCCCAGGCCGACGAAGAGGACATCCGCACGGCTCTCCCGTATCGCGCGGATCGCCTTGGCATTCTCCTGTTTATCTGTTTCGAACCCGAGCGGTGGGCAGTACGTACCGCAGACATCAAGTCCGTTGTGCTTCCCAGCAAGCACCTGTGCACAGCGCTCGGCTGCACCGGGCCTGCCGCCGAAGAAAAACAGCCGGTAGCCCTTGCGGGCCGCGACGGCGCAGAATCGGGGGAAGAGATCTGACCCCGATACTTTCTCCTTCAACGGAGTGTGCAGCAGCTTTGCCGCCCAGAGCAGCGGCATGCCATCGCACAACACCATTGACGCGGCGTCATATGCAGCACGGAATCGCGCATCGTGCTGGAGCTTGACGATGTGGTCCACATTGGGCGTAACCACAAAGCGCGGAGCGCGCCGCTGGATCATCTGTTCAATTCCCGCGATGGCCTCGTCCATCGTAACGTTATCGATTCGCACCCCTGCGATCTGAACGTAGTGATCGGTTCTGAGCATATGTTCTCCCCTGTTCAGAATGGGATACCAAACCCCCGATCGAGATAGCTGATGATGGACTCCGCCGCCAGTTCCGGACGCCAGTTCGCCTGGGACTGCAACCGCTCGGAATCAAGCAGAGAACTCACGGTACTGGCGCCGCCGTTCAGAGCGCTGTAGCGCTCCACCGTCCGGGCCGCATTGGGGAACTCGAACCGCAACTGCTTTGCTGCGGTCTCACCCGAAGTCGAGACCCACGTGGTATAGGATGCGAACGCATGCTTGACGCTGAACCATTTGCCCGCGGCAGCATTGGAGAAATACGTGTTGTTGCTGTATTTGACCTGCGGGTTGACAGCTCCATCAGTAACCTGCAACGCGGAGCCATACAGGTTGTCCTGGAGCACATTCCCCGTGACAAGAATCTTGGTCAGCGGGCCAGTGCCCATTTCGATGCAACCCTGGTTCCAGTTGTAAATCACATTGTTGCTGATCGTGACGTTCTGGCTGGGCGTATCGGCAACCAGGCGAATGCCGAAACTCGTGCCGGCGTTGGGCTTGTTGAACAACAGGTTGTTCGTGATCAAGCCGCCGTTAATGCTGCCAAGATCGATGCCGTAGCTCTGATCCGCTCCGTCAAGGGCCCTGCCGATCTCGGTCAGAACGTTGTTGCGGACCGTCACGTCCACAGCCCCGTAGGTCAGCCAGGCACCGTCGCCAGTGCGTGCACCGATGCTCATGCCATTGGCACCACCGACAAACAGGTTGTTCTCGATCAGCACGTGTTGCGTTGCGCTGGGAGCGTTTTCACTGCGCACCAGAAGCCCGAAGCTCGACGCGTTCGAGAAGATGTTGCTGCGAATCGTCAGGTGCGTCATGTCGTCAAGATAGGCGTTGTGGCTGTAGATGTCGGGCGTCTGCGCGCCGGTCTTCCAGCCATTGTGGTCCAGCACGTTGTACTCCAGGACCATGCCGTCGACCGCCGCGGCAAACAGTCCCTCTGACTTCTGGCCCGAGGCGTTGTAGGCGTCCAGTATCTGCGAGCCACGAATCCGCACGTTGCTGGGACCGACATTCGAAATCGTGGTGTCGGGCTCGGCCACGATGTTTTCCTGGAAGCCCTCGACCAGGGCATCCTCGATCAGATAGTCGGTGCCCGGGGTGTAGATATATATGCCATAACCTGCCCCCTGGCCCACGAGATTGATCCCCGACAGCGCGATATGGCTGGTTGTAGCTCCATAGAACGCCAGCGCTGCGTCGTTGCCGGATTCCGATATCGTCGGCCGTGCCCCGGTACCATAGCTGCTGATCAGCATCGGCGCGGCTGTAGATCGCCCAGATATCGTCCACGACAAGCTCTGGTTGCTCCAGATATCGCCGGCTTTCAACTGCAGCCAATCCGGGTAGCCGTCGCGAAGCAATGAATACCCTTTAGCCAGAGTTGCGACCGGATGCGATGTATCGAGCCCGTTGTTGCTGTCATTGCCAGTCGAGCTACTGACATAGACCATCCTGGTGTCGGCACTGGGCGTGAACGTCGTCCAGGTTATCTGGCCTGTCGCGGCGGTCGCCGCCGTTGTGGCATTCGCCGTGTTGGAGTTGGCCGACGCCCCACGGCCGTTGGTCGCACGCACTCTGAAGTAATAGGTCCTGCTGGCGCTCAACCCGGTGATCGCGGTACTGGCGCTGCTGCCGCTGCTGGCCCCCACCGTGCTGGTGATCAGGTTCAGTGTGAAGGTGGCGTTGGTCGCCCGATCGATGGCAAATCCGGTCTCGTTGGCTGCGTTGTCGGTCCAGAACAGATTGATCTGCCCCGAGGACACCGCCGTGGCCGTCAGCGCAGTCGGCGCTGCGGGAGGCTGGATGACTACCGCAGAGGTAGTGGCACTGGCTGTATTGGAGTTCGCCGATGCCCCCCCACTGTTGGTGGCACGCACCCGGAAGTAGTAAGTCGTGCTGGGGCTCAGGCCGGTAATCGACGTCAAGGTGGTGTTGGCCCCGACCGTAGTGGTGACCATGTTCTGCGTGAAGTTGACATCGGTGGCGAGATCAATGGCAAATCCGGTCTCACTGGTCGCGTTATCCGTCCAGGAGAGATTGATCTGCCCCGAGGAAACCGCCGTGGCGCTCAGCGCCGTGGGCGCTGCAGGAGGCTGGATGACCGCCATCGTGGTGGCATTAGCCGTGTTGGAGTTGGCCGATACCCCACCACCGTTGGTCGCACGCACCCGGAAGTAGTAAGTCGTGCCTGGGCTCAGGCCTGTGACCGAGGCGCTGGCACTGCTGCCGCTGTTGGGCCCCACCGTGCTGGTAAGCAGGTTCTGTGTGAAGTTGACGTCGGTGGCGAGATCAATGGCAAATCCGGTCTCATCGCTGGCGTTGTCGGTCCAGGACAGATTGATCTGGCTCGAGGAAACCGCCGTGGCCGTCAGCACGCTGGGCGCTGCGGGAGGCTGGATGACCCCCATAGTGGTGGCATTAGCCGTGTTGGAGTTGGCCGATGCCCCACCATCGTTAGTCGCACGCACCCGGAAGTAATACGTCGTACC
>CAIQIQ010000111.1 GCA_903871935.1 uncultured Phycisphaerales bacterium | reverse complement strand
GGTGATCAGGTTCAGTGTGAAGGCGGCGTTGGTCGCGCAATCGATGGCAAATCCGGTCTCATTGGTCGAGTTATCCGTCCAGGAGAGATTGATCTGGCTCGATGACACCGCCGTGGCTGTTAGCGCGGTCGGCGCTGCCGGGAGTTGGATGGCCGCCAGTACGATCACGGTATCGCCTGGGGCTGTAAGACCTGCCTGCGGCCCAAGCGCAGTGCTCAGAAACACGCGCGACTCCATCCGCTCGACCACGCACTGCGTCGCGCGAATCACGGCACGCCATGCCGCCCCGCGCCCCCGGCGTTCTGCCGATTTACCGGTTGGCACGGACTTACCTGTAAGGATCATGGATGATCGCATGGTAGTCTCCTCTCTAATGCCCACCGCGCCAGTGCTCGCCGCTCGCCCAATCTGGACCACCAGATGAGCATGCGACGCAGCCGACTATGCAGACCTGCGTATTAGCTGTTGATAATGGTGCTGCGCCGTGTCTGGGCTCAGCATCTGCCAAATCGCTCGCTGGCCAACCCAACGAGTCTTCCAATCGCGCGCCGCTCTCGCAACGCAATAACAATGCCCAGAGCTGTCGCCGCCAGCGCGCTGGCCACGGGCAACGGACACCGGACCGGCCCATAGTGCAGCGCAGCGACCGCAGACCAGCCGGTCGCGGCGTACGCCAGACAATCCAGGGCGAAGACACCGTCCGACCAGCCAATGGCTATCCGCCATCGCCTCAGAGCCGCACACACGGCGAGGTACGTTGCCAAGCCAGTTGCTGCCGCGCCCAGGATCAGACCATACGGCCCGCCGATCCAGTACCCCAACAGAATGCCGCCGGCCGCGCCAAGCACTCTTGAAGCCGCCACGCCGGCCTGGGATTTGGCATCGCCAAATGCCATCAGGATGCCGTCCACGGACGCCGCCAGCACGCTTGTCCAGATGCTCAAGCCCAGCAGCGCGGCGATGATTCCGGCCTGGTGATACCGGGCGTCGTACAGGAACCCGTAGAATGCCGGCGAGCTGACACACATCAGCGCCACCATAATGGATCCGACCTTCAGCAGCAGCCGGCGGAACTGCTGCAGTTTTTCCTGAATGGACGGGTCATTGCGATGCCGAAGCTGCACAATAACTGGCGAGAGCAGCACGCTGCCCTGCTGGATCAGCGCCAGGGGCAGCAGCGCAAAGCTCATGGACACCCCGTACAAGCCCAGGAACTCCAGCGGCATGACTTTGCCGAGGATGAGCCGATCCGCCTGGCTGCCCAGGAATGTCAGCATCGAGCTCAAGTAGATCCAGGTGGAGAAGTTCCGCAGTTCCTTCGCGATATGAGGATCCCATCGCCAATGGTTGCGCGGTCCGGGAAACACGAGCTGACTGCCGACGGCTCGAATAACCTCGTTGACCAGGCCGCCAATCACCAGCGCCCACACCGAGCGAAACCACCACCCCAGGGCAATCAGGATGACCAGCCCCACGGCCAGGTGGACTATATTGAAGATCGCCAGCCATTTCTGCTTCAAATCACGATTTGCCGTCACGAGTTTCGTCGATTGAATGGCTGCGAAGGCCAGACCCAGAGATGCGGTCGCCAGCAACGGCAGAAGCCTGGGTTCGTGGTAGAACCGGGCCATCGGCCACGCCAGGGCCAGCCCGGCCAGCCACACCGCCACGCCGCGCAGCGCTGACAGGCTCCAAATGCCGTCGGCAAACGCCTGATCGTGGCTCTTCTCGCTCTGGAGCAGGTAGGCTCCAAGGCCCAGATCGGAAAACATGATCATGCCCGCGGTATACGTCGTGACCAGTGTGTATAGACCATACGCCTCGGGCATCAGCAGACGCGTCATCACCAGGCTCGACCCCAGGCGGATGATCTGCGAACCCGCATAGCTGCCAAGCGACCACGCCCCGGCCGAGACAATGCGCGACCGTAAGCTCACGCCGGCTCCGGACACAGTCGCCACATGCGTTGGTGAGGCAACCACAGTCATAGTCAGGAAGTCCCTCCCTCGCTTCAAATGCTCGATATCGCGGCCATGGCCGCCACTCAGAGCCCTCTTAGCATGCCACGCGCGTCTCGGGCCACTGTTGTTTCTGCTCTCGTGCAGTCGACCAGTTCAGCAGCGGCACCAAGCGGTAAGGCTGCATGCCCACCACCATCGTATTCGCCGGAACGTCGCTGAGCACCACCGCCCCGGCGGCGATTACGGCTCCCGATCCGATATTCACGGGACCCAGGATGCACGTGTGGCATCCGATGTTAACGTGATCGCCAATCTGCGCCCCGCCAGGCCGAGACCCGACGCCGATCGTGCAGACATGATGGATGGCGCAGTCGGCGCCCAGGACTGCCCAGGGCGAAACAAAGATCGGCCCCACGTGAGGGATCAACAGCCCAGGCCCGATCTGAGCCTGCGGCGTAATACAAATGTGTGTGACGCTGTTGAGCAGCTTCCGGACGATCGCCAGCCCAATCCTTACCGGCAGCCACAGGAACTTCGGACGCCGCTTCATCGCACCGCGCTGCAGGCGATACACGGTGAGCGCCCAGAATCCTTCCGTGCCCCAGCCGCTGTACCCGAACTTGCGGAACCGGGCCAGGTCGGCGCGCCAGGCGCGCCACTGACTGTTGCCAGCCCACTGCTTTACTGTGTCGCCGTCATAAGGTTGCATCTCCTGATCCTCCTCGCTCAACGCAGAACCAGGTTCACATTGCGCGCCATTGCTGGCGGCGATGTGAACCTGGTCGATTCGTTACCCGCTCACGCGGGTTGTGATGTCCGGTCCTATGCAAAGATGGGGGTAATGCCAAACCCCTGGTCGAGATAGGTGACAATGGAAACCGCCGCCAGTTCCGGACGCCAGGTCGTCTGGGACTGCGACCGCTCGGAACTGATCAGCGAGCTCAGGGTGTTGCTGCCGCCAATCAGTGCGCTGTAGCTCTCCACCGTGCGCGATGCATCGGGGAACGCGAACTGCACCTGCGATGCTCCGGTCTCATGCGAAGCCGCTATCCAACTGGTGGAAGACAACGAAGCATCGTTGACGCTGAACCAGTTGCTCGCGGCAGCGTTGGAGAAATACGTGTTGTTGCTGTATTTCACCTGTGGGTTGACCGCTCCGTCGGTCACCTCCAGCGCCGAGCCATACAAGTTGTCTCGCAGCACGTTCCCGGTGACCACGATGTTCGTCAGCGGGCCAGTGCCCATCTCGATACAACCCTGGTTCCAGTTGTAGATCACATTGTTGCTGATCGTGACGTTCTGGCTGGCTGTATCGGCGACCAGACGGATGCCGAAACTCGTGCCGCCGTCGGACTTGTTGTACAGCACATTGCCCGTGATCAAGCCGCCATTAATGCTTCCCAGATCGATGCCATAGCTCTGATCGGCGCCACCGATGACTCTGCCGATCTCCGTCATGACGTTGTTGCGGACTGTCACGTCCACAGCACCGTAGGTAACCCAGGCGCCGTCGCCCGTGCGTGCACCGATGCTCATGCCGTTGCCATCGCCGACAAACAGGTTGTTCTCGATCAGCACGTGCTGCGTTGCGCTGGGGGCGTTCTCGCTGCGGACCAGGAGCCCGAAGCTCGAAGCATTCGAGAAGACATTGCTGCGAATCGTCAGGTGCGTCATGTCATCGAGATAGGCGTTGTGGCTGTAGATGTCGGGCGTCTGCGCGCCGGTCTTCCAGCCATTGTGGTCCAGCACGTTGTACTCCAGGACCATGCCGTCGACCGCACAGGCGAATAGTCCCTGTGACTTCTGCCCCGAGGCGTTGTAAGCGTCCAGGATCTGCGAGCCGCGAATCCGCACATTGCTGGGCCCAACATTCGAGATCGACGTGTCAGGCTCGGCCACGATATTGTCGTTGAAGCCTTCAATCACACTGTTCTCAATCAGGTAGTCGGTTCCGGGCGAGTAGATGAAGATGCCGACGCCCGCCCCTTGGCCCACAAGGTGGATTCCGGATATCGCGATGTGGCCGGTGGTGGCCCCGTAGAAATTCAGCCCATTGTTGCCGGATTCTGAGATTGTCGGCCGGGCGCCGGTCCCATAGCTGCTAAGCAGCATCGGCTCCGCCGCGGATCGCCCAGACACCTTCCATGAATTGAAGTTCTGATTGGTCCAGGTATCGCCGGCCTTAAGCAGCATCCAGTCCGGGTAACCATTTCGCATCAGCGAGTAACCCTTGGCAAGGGTTGCGATCGGATGTGCCGCATCGAGCCCGCTGTTGCTATCGCTGCCGGTCGAACTGCTGACATAGATCGTCTTCGTGTCGACACTGGGCGTAAACGTCGTCCAGGTGATCTGGCCGGTCGCGGCGGACGCCGCCATGGTCGTTGCATTGGCCACCGATGTGTAGGCCGATGCTCCGGCAGAGTTGTAGGCATCCACGCGGTAGTAATACTTCGTCGCAGCAGTCAGCCCTGTGCTGCTGTAGCTGGTCGCTCCAGCGCCCAGGCTGGCGATCTGCGAGAAGTTCGTCCCATCGGTCGAACGCTCGACATAGTAGCCCGTCTCGTTAGTCGCGTTGTCCGTCCAGGTCAGACCAATCGTGCTCGAGCTGCTGGCTGCAGCCGCCAATCCTGATGGCGCTGCCGGCACGACAACCGTCGCCGCCTGCGTCGTGGCACTGGCGACCACACTGAAGGCCGATGCCCCAGCAGAGTTGTAGGCACTCACTCGATAGTAGTACTTCGTCGCGGCTGCCAGGCCCGTGTCGCTATAGCTGGTCGCTCCAGCACCCAGGCTCGCGATCTGCGAGAAGTTCGTCCCATCGATCGAACGCTGGACATAATAACCCGTCTCATTGGTCGCATTGTCCGTCCAGCTCAGACCGATCGCGCTGGAACTGCTGGCTGATGCCGCCAGCCCTGATGGCGCTGCGGGCACAACAACCGTCGCCGCCTGCGTAGTGGCACTGGCAACTGGCGTGTCCGCCGATTCTCCGGCCGAGTTGTACGCACATACCCGATAGTAATACTTCGTCGCGGTGGCCAGGCCCGTGTTGCAGTAGCTGGTCACTCCAGCGCCCACGCTCGCGATCTGCGTGAAGTTCGTCCCATCGGTCGAGCGATCGACATAGTAGCCCGCCTCATTGCTCGAGTTGTCCGTCCAGCTCAGATCGACCGTGCTGGTAGTACTGGACGACGCCGCCAGCCCCGATGGCGCTGCAGGAACTGTTACCGTGGCGGCCTGCGTGGTCGCACTGGCGACCGCGGTGTACGCCGATGGGCCGGCCGAGTTATATGCCCGCACTCGATAGTAGTACTTCGTCGCGGCGGCCAGGCCCGTACTGCTGTAGCTGTTCGCTCCAGCGCCCAGGCTCGCAATCTGCGAGAAGCTCGTCCCGTCGGTCGAACGCTCGACGTAGTAGCCCGATTCATCGGTCGAGTTATCCGTCCAGGTCAGACTGATCGCGCTGGCGCTGCTGGCTGACGCCGCCAGCCCCGATGGCGCCGCAGGAACGGTGGTGGTCGTCGTGGAAACATTAACAATCTTGAACCAGTTCATGTTCCCCACATATGACCCGCCTGTGGTATCCATTGCCACGCGCATTACGTGCTTTCCGGCCGTCATGCTGATCGTGGAGGAGGTAATAGTCTTCCACGCCTGCCAGCCGCCGGTGTTGGGCACTGTCATCGCCCCTGACATGTTCACACCGTCCACATTCACGTGAAACGTCCCGCCTGCGCCCGACGATGCAACCCGGAAACTGAGGTTGTATGTCCCGGTCGCCGGGATGCTGACCGTGTACTGCATCCATTCGCCGGCGGCTGTCCATCCAACATTGTAACCGCCTCCGCTGTCGCTCGTGGCCTGAATGTCCACGCCCTCGGTGGTACGATACGCCCCGCCTTGGTTCGCCGATGTGGTATCGTGGTATGCAGTGCCCTCACCGCCAGTGTCAAAGGCCTCTGCTTGAACCACGACCGTCGCCACCGACAGAAGCTGCCGTGCC
Source organism: uncultured Phycisphaerales bacterium (assembly GCA_903871935.1). Taxonomy (GTDB): domain Bacteria; phylum Planctomycetota; class Phycisphaerae; order Tepidisphaerales; family Tepidisphaeraceae; genus CAIQIQ01. The sequence goes on along the minus strand of CAIQIQ010000111.1, from coordinate 91,618 downwards.
TCCAGCGACTCCACCACCGGGCGTGTGGCCCTGTGAAGCCGTTTTGCTGATCCTTGATTGTTCCATACGATGTTTGTCTGGGAATCCCAGCCCGCAAGCCCGCTCTTAGCCATAGTCCGTACCTTCGCGCATACGGAGCCGCACACTTGATTTGCACACACCTCGAGCGGGAGCGCGGCCCCATATCCCATATCCCGGCACAGAGGTTGACGAGGCGCTCTTTCAGCAAGCGAGTCACACGCGTGTCCCCGCAGACACGCAGATACCAACTCGCCGCAAGAGAAAGAGCGCTGCTGCCACCTATACGAACCGGGCTCACCATTGGGCTCAGATGAAATGCCGTAAATATGTACGGCAGTGTTAACCTCCTTACTTAAGAGATCTCGATGCGCAAGCGTACTCGGCCATTCTGTCGTCTGCGGACGGACATCTTGGCCAAATGCCTGCACACCCAGCGCAGACACCAGGCTCATGGCCGCCGACAACGCCCAACGCAATGTGAAGCTAATGGACAATTGTTTCGCCAGGGAGATCAGTAAACCGAGCTCAGCCGCAACTACCACGGCCGGGCCTTCGATCATTGGAATGAGCACGCAAGCGGACTCAGCCTTTACCGGGCAAGGCTCCGCCCCCATCGATTGCAGGTCCTTCCCTCGCAAATCGAAAACCCCCTGTTGCCAGCTGCAACAGGTACTTGAGATATGCTACAGAACCCCTCGCCTTGGGCCTTCCCCAAGTGCGGACGTCTGTTCAGTCACCCGACGAACCGACCACATCCAGCAGCGAACCGTCGATCTCAAGGCTCACCGCTTGATTCAGCGTACGAACTTGCATCGCCAGCCGGCACTTGCCGGCCATCCCCGCAACAATCCCCTGGATCCCCTTGAACGGGCCGGATCGCACCTCCACCAGCGTTCCCAACTTCAGGTACGCATACGGATGGAGCGGCGCATTCCGGCTCACTGCCATGAACAGGTTCTCAAGCTCCCAGTGAATCTGCGCCTGGTCGACCACACGAATCACCTGCACCACACGCCTGGTGCGATCGGCCTCGTACGCTTCTTCCAGGCTTCCCCGCAAAAACAAGTATCCGGGAAACAGCGGCATCTCAACCGTTACTCGCCGCTTGCCATGGTAGCGCACCTGCCTCAGCAGGGGCAGATAGCATCCCACCTCCATTGCATTGAGCGTGTCAGCCAGGATCTTCTCCTGCTGCGGCCTGGTGTGCAGAACGAACCAAAGACCCGCACGCGCCTCGCTGAACACGTTAGGAGTTATGACCGTCGTCTCGCATGTCGTGTTCACGAGCTCGCTCCCCAGTGAATTGTCTATCGTCCCTCAACTAACATGACCTCGTTATTACCTCTGCTGAGTTCCCTTGCCTGCAAAACCTGTGCCCGCTGCACATCGCACTCAGCAGCAACGAAAGAACAAAGACTAGCAAGCACCCATGATCTCCACAATCTGCAAAATCACGGGCAAGCGCGTAAGCGACGTCACGTTCAAGATCAATTGTTGAGGTCGGTGCTCGGCGAGAACGGGAAGGAAGAAACTTCGATTCACCAACAGGAGTTGCAAGCACTAACTATCGTATTGCCCCCGGCGGGAGTCGAACCCGCACGACCTTTCGATCAACGGATTTTAAGTCCGTAGCGTCTGCCGTTCCGCCACGAGGGCTGTCGTGACGGACGAGATTCTAGCGAGAGGGCAACACTTCGTCATGGGGTGCGCGCTGGCTCAATTTCCTGTGCGTTCAATCGCATGCCGGCGATAGGCATCTCGCCCGTGTGATGTACCGTAACATGGGCGCTGGCCAGGATCAGCGGCAGGATGCTCTCCACCGCGCGATTCTCATCCACGGCCGCCGTGTTGATGGTCACTGTGTACACATCGGGCGTGCAGGAATCTTTCGCCCAGTACCGTTTGTAGAACATGTCGCGTTCATGATCGAGCCTGCGCACGTGCTCCGCGGCCGCCTGCCGGGTCATGTTCAGTTGCTGTGCCACCGAAGCGATGCGGAAGGCTCTGGGGGCGATCAGACGCAGATGCACGCCACCAGGCATGTTCCGGGTGATGAAGGCCCCACCGCGGCCGACTACAACGACCCGGCCATGCAGAGCCAGAGCGCGAATCGTCGCCGCCACGCCTCGATACACTTGCGCTTCGACCGGATCGGCCTGGATCGATAGTGCAGAGAGAAACTCCTGCATCCATAACTTGTGATGACTTTCCAACGCCTCGATCAGTTCCCTCGATATGTGATGGTCATTGGCAACCTTCTCGACCAGGTTCTTATCCCAGAGCGACCATGGACATTCGCCCGGGTCCAGCTCATTGAGACGTTCAACCAGCAGATTGCCGATGGTATGCCCGCCAGCGCCACCTTCGCGACTGATCGTTACAAAAGGCGGCGGCAATGACGCCAAGTCACCCTCGGGATGTTTCAGCGCCAGCGGTGTCACTTTGATCGCAGCAAATATTGAATGAATGCCCGGAGTTATGGATCCACCAGCCATTTGCCCTCTCCTTTCTTCAGCAATGCCGCAGCAAGCTCAGCAGGCCCGGCCGCCAATGTTCCCCGCCATCGATTCCCCACCCACTATTCTATTGTAGCCACCAACGGGATATAGAGGTCCTCTATTTCCGCCTACTTTCTTGATCCACCCCATATCCGGATCTGCTGCAACAAGGTGTTGTTCGGCTCAGTCGGTCCATCCGCCACGTACTGCCAGTCGCGCCCGGCCACCTTTGCCAGGGCAGCCACGATACGAACTCGAGCCGACTCGCCCGGATGGTCCAGAGCACTAACCATGGCAGCGATGATCGGCTGAGCCTGCTTCGGATGGCGGGCCACCGCATCAGCCGCCGCGACGCGAACGAGCTCATTATCGTCCGAAAACAACTTCGCCAGGCGGCCGGCGTCCACCGGATCTGCTGATATAGCAAGGACTTCCGCCACCTCCGCCCGCGCCCGCGGTTCGCTGCTGGCAAGTGCCGCCAGCACCAGGCCCTGCGGAATCGGCCGGCCGTGCTCGGCGAACCCGCGGGCAGCCCAGGCAGTGAAAACCGGATCCCTATCAGACTTTGCCCGCGCCATGATGGCATCGTCGACGCCCTGCTGCTTCATCGTCGGACCGTGAAACGCGATAACATCGCGAACACCCTCGCGCGGGTCATCGACAAGCGGGATAACTGCCTTCGCCGCCTGATCGCCACCGATGCGCGTCAGCGCTGTGGCAATCCACATTTGTCCAAAGTCGGGCATGGTCGGGTCATTCAATCCCTGAACCAGCGCGGGAATCACGCCAGCGCCCTTGGCCGCCGCCACATCCGCCGCATCGCGCGCTGCAAATGCATCGTGGCGAAATCGCTCCACCAGCGCTGCGACGTCATCGCTCTGCGTCGATGCGATGCGCGCAATGCTCAGCGTGGCCGCCTTGGAGCGCACCGTGATGCGCAACCCGCCCGCAGGAACGAAGGCAACCGCCTGAGCCTTCAGAGGCGCTGCAAGAAGGTTCGTCACCGCCCGGCCGGCCGCGCCCGCACCAATCCCCTGCTCCGCCGTCGCCTGTGGATAGCCGTCGATCACCTTGATCCCCTTCTGGTATGCGCGAGCCTGAAGCTGCGCCACCGGGATGGCATAGCGCAACTCACTCGCCGGCGCAATCTCCTGCCCGCCCACATCCAGAGGCATCTTGTCAGAGTAGAACGCGACATCTCGTGATTCCGCCAGCAGCAGCCATGCGAACGCCCCCTGGACTTTCAGCGCTGTGGGATTCTCATTGCGCACAACGATCACAGGCTGACCCGCGACATCACCTTTGGCTAGCAGCGCGATCGAGATGCCCCCAACGCCCTCGCCGAAACTGCCCGAGGGCACATCGGCCGCTCGCACAGCCACGCACACGACCATGATGATGATCGTTCCAGTAATCCGCATCCTCATCCGCTCCCTCCGCGCATCGGCTATCGTGCATACATGCAACCGCCATCCTATAATGCCAGACTCGCCGTCGCGAGGCATCCTCAGGCGGCATAAGGAGTATACGATGAAGCGTGTGCAGGGCACCGATGGGCAAGAGGAGAAATCCAAGCCGGCCGCCGGCAAGGTGGATCTGGTTCGGATTGAGAACGCCGTGCGCGAGATTCTACTGGCCGTCGGCGAAGACCCCGATCGCGAGGGCCTGCTTAAAACCCCCAGCCGGGTGGCGCGGTCCTACGCGGAGCTGCTCTCGGGCCTGAAGGATGATCCCAGGCGCCATCTCAGAACCGTATTCAATGAGCGTTATGATGAAGTCGTGCTGCTCAGGAATATCGAGTTCCATTCCCTCTGCGAACACCATCTGCTCCCCTTCACCGGCAAAGCTCATGTGGCGTATCTGCCCGATGGCAAAGTGGTCGGGCTCTCCAAACTGGCCCGCCTGGTGGATGGCTTTGCCCGTAGGCCCCAAGTGCAGGAGCGCCTGACCACTCAGATCGCCGACGCCTTGATGGATGAGCTAAACCCCATCGGCGCTGCCTGCGTGATTGAGGCCACCCACACCTGCATGACCATCCGCGGCGCAATGAAACCCGGCAGCATCATGGTGACCAGCGCACTGCGCGGCATCTTCCGCGAAAACCCCTCGAGCCGGGTTGAGATCCTGTCGCTGATGTATGGTCAGGTCGAGCGGACCATGACCCTGTAGAAAATCACCGGAAAGGAATTCCATGGCATCAGCCGATATCCAGGCACGCGTTGAGCGTTTTCAGAAGATGGCACAAGCCGACCCTGATAACGAGTTGGGTCATTTCTCCCTTGGCCGCGCGTACTTGGATGCCGGCATGCACGATCAGGCCATCGCATCCCTGCGTCGCGTGATTGAGATCAACCCCAACCGTGGCCCCGTCTATCACCTGCTCGCCCAGGCCCAACTGGCGGCCGGACGGAAAGCCGATGCCATCAAGTCCCTCACCGACGGCGTCAAGGTAGCCGCCGCCCGCGGCGAGATGCTGGCGAAGAATGAGATGATCCGCATGCTGCAGGACCAGGGCGCCCCCGTGCCCGAGGGACCGGCGGCACCCGCGCCGCCTCCGGCGCAGCCGATTGGCGAAGCCGAGGTGCTCTGCACCCGCTGCGGCAAGGTCAATCCCAAGCTCCCCAAGCCCCCCTTCCGCAACGCCCAGGGCCAGCTCATCTTCGCCAAAATCTGCGCCCCCTGCTGGAAAGAATGGGTGGGCATGGGCACCAAAGTGATCAACGAGCTGCGCCTCCCCATGAACGAGCCCGAAGCACAGAAAGCCTACGAGCGCCATATGCTCGAATTCCTGGGTCTGCAGTAAGCACAGCGGGCTTGCCCCGCCAGAAGCCCTCCTTGTTATCTCCAATAAATGCAGGATTCGGGATTGAGCGGCTTAGCTGGGCCGGGAGCCGGCGAAGAGAATGGCGAGGGAGTGGGCCTGTACGCGGTAGGTTTGCTGCAGCCAGTTGGGCGCATGGGCCCAATCGCAGATGTCGTCGGGGGAGGGGAGAGCGGTGTCGATCCAGCGGCGCCAGGTGGGGTACTCGGCGGCGGGGGGGAGGGCGAAATCGTGCGCCTGGTCGTGGGCGTTGAGCATGATGTGCATGGCCAGGCCCTCGGGACCGGGGCCGGCGGTGAAGGCGATGCAGTGGGAGGTGTCGCCCCAGTCGGGCTCAAAGAGCTTGACGCCGTGCCAGACGTGGCGGGCGCGCCCGATGAGCTGGTCGAGGCTCAGGCGCTGCTCTTCATGCCTGACGCTTCGGAGGGTGCGGCGGGCGCAGAGCAGCGAGACAAAGCGATGCACGTCAGGGTGCTTTTTCAACAAGGACCAGTCGAACCAGTTGCTGGCATCGTTATGGCAGTAGTTGTTGTTGTTGCCGTTTTGGGTACGGCGCACCTCATCGCCCATCAGGATCATGGGGACGCCCACTGAGATCATGGTGACGGCGAGGAAGTTTTTGACGAGACGGTTGCGAAGGGACTCGATGGCCGGGTCATCCGTCGGGCCCTCTACGCCCCAGTTGCAACTGAGGTTGTCATTGCAGCCGTCGCGGTTGTTGTCGTTGTTGGCCTCGTTGTGCTTGCGCTCGTACGAGACGAGGTCGTTCAGGGTGTAGCCGTCGTGGCAAGTGATGAAGTTGACGCTCTGCTCGGGCTCGCGCTGCTTGTGGGCATAGATCTCGGGGCTGCCGACGAGGCGGTCGGCGAAACGGCGGAGGGCGCCGGAATCGCCGCGGAAGAAGCTGCGGGCATCGTCGCGGAAGCGGCCGTTCCACTCTTTCCAGCTATCGCCGACGAAGGTGCCGACCTGGTAAAGGCCAGCGGCATCCCAGGCCTCGGCAATGAGCTTGGTGCCGGCGAGGACGGGATCGGACTCGAGGTCCCAGAGGACGGGGGGATTGGCCAAGGGCTGGCCGGCGGAGTCACGGGCGAGGACCGACGCGAGATCGAAGCGGAAGCCGTCCACGTGCATGTGCTGAACCCAGTATCGGATGCTGTCGAGGATCATGCGGCGGACGATGGGGTGGTTGGCGTTGAGGGTGTTGCCGCAACCGCTGAAGTCGGCGTAGCGGGCGCGGTCGGGCTGGAGGATGTAGTAGGCGGCGTTGTCGAGGCCGCGAAAGCTGAGGGTGGGGCCGGTGTGGTCGCCTTCGGAGGTATGGTTGAAGACGACATCGAGGATGACCTCTAGCCCGGCGGCGTGGAGGGCCTTGACCATTTCGCGGAACTCGTTCACCGGCCCGAGGGGGCTTGGGTCGGAGCTGTAAGCGCGGTGGGGAGAGAAGAAGGAGACGGGCTGGTAGCCCCAGTAGTTGACGACGCCGGCGGGGCAATCGTGGGCGTCGAACTGGAAGATCGGCAGGAGCTCGACGGCGGTGATGCCGAGTTGCTTGAGATAGGGGATCTTGTCGATGAGGCCGCGGTAGGTGCCGCGGTGGGGTTCGGCGAGGCCGGAGTTGGGGTTGGCGGTGAAGCCGCGGACGTGCATCTCGTAGATGATGGTGCGGACGGAGGAGGTGCGGAGGGGTTCGTCGCCCTGCCAGTCGTAGGCGAGGGGATCGAGGAGGACGCTCTTCATAGCGGTGGCGGCGTTGTCGCCGGGACGGCGGGCGGCCTGGCGGTCGTAACCCTTGGGGACGGCGACGCAGCGCCCGTAGGGATCGAGGAGCACTTTTTGAGGGTCGAAGCGATGGCCGGCGGCGGGGTTGAAGGGGCCCTGGGCACGGTAGGCGTAGATCTGGCCGGGCTGAAGGTCAGGGAGGAAGCAGTGCCAGTAGTGATACGTGTGATTGGCGTGGGGGTCGAGTGGAACGATGCGGGAGGGGCGGGGGTCATCTTCGCGATCGAAGAGGAGCAGTTCGATGGCGGCAGCGCTGCGGGAGAAGACGCTGAAGTTGGCGCCGCCGGCGCGGAGCGTGGCACCGAGCGGGGCGCTGTGTCCGAGATGCTGGCGCGACTGCATGTGTTTGTTCCTAACTTGTGAATGATAGGCAGAGGCGACGCGGGGCATTGTGGTCGCATCCCCCTGCCCGGCCGCCAGCCGCCGCCAATCCCCCGCCTTCTTGCATCCCCCGCCCATTCCGCAACAATGTTTCGCATCCAATGACCCCCGAGCAATTCGTCCAGAAGTGGACCAACACCGAACTGACCGAACGAGCGGCCAGTCACGAACACTTTGTTCAGAACGAGCGCCCCACCTGGCTTAAACTCGCCCACGAAAAGCTCGACCGCGGCGTCCTCGCCGCCTACGCCGCCACCGACCCACAAGGCCACTGGTGCGAAGACTGGGCCGCCGTCTTCACCGAAACCGGCCCCGGCCAACCCCTCCCACCCAACCACCCCCTCACCCAACAACGCGCCGAGGTCGAAAAGAAGATCCTCGAAAATCTCCTGCGCCTGAATCATGAAAGAGCAGGAACACAGGAGTAAGACATGCTCAGCGTTACACCACCGACCAGCAAGCTGATTTCGGGAGATGATCATGCCTTTTGATCCAGCCTTGCCCTACGATGATCTGCCACCACTGCCGCCCAGGACGGACGTCGAGACCAACGCGGTGCTCAAGCTTCACTATCCAGAACAAGCGGGATTACTAACAGAATCTCCGAGCAGTGACGGAACAGGGAGCATGGGAAGCATGGGTGCTGTACATGCTCCACGGCGTGGAAGAGACATCCCTATGGACGATCGGCCGCATCCAGGCGATCCGGAATCTGTTCGATACCACAGTGGCTCGCTGCCGCAACGAGTTGCCGCAGGTCTACTCCAAGGAGCTGGTCGAGTTGATCTTCCGGCAGCCGTATTGCAGGATCTCGTTTGTCGTCGAGGCGGGAATCGCCAAGCGACAGACGGCTTCGGTTTACTTGCAGGAGTTGGAGCGAATCGGCATCCTCGCCGGGCAAAAGAAGGGGCGGGAAGTCGTGTACAAACACCCGGCACTGCTTCAGGTGCTGACGGCATAATGTGTCGCTGGAATCGACATGATCCCGAAACATGTCGATTTGGTGGCGGTTGATCGACACATGATCATGGACTTGTCCATGGCTTAAACACATGCCCGCGTCCGGAAAGAGCGTCAAAGCATATTTCATCGGGCACTTGATCCCTGCGTACCACGCCCCGCCGCTATTGTACGGGTGCTGGAACGCCCGCTGGTCGCTCCGCTCCCCGGCGATGCGGGTACGCCTTCGCCTTGCTGACGCTATAGCGCACGTCCGTGCTACGCGCCCGCGCGGCGGTCGCCATCTATCTTCAGTCGCCTCTGGCCACACCGGCGACGCTTTGGGGCCGCCTTCGACGGACGGGGTTGGGGCCAAAAAAATCTGAAAATATTTTTGGCTTCCGTTAACCTCTTGTCATTCCTCAACTTCCATTTTTGGCAGCCTCCAAATCACCCCATATATATAGAGAGACGTGTTTTTTTCGTTCGTGGTTCAAGCTTTGGCTTGCGTTCGTTGTTCAAGTTTTAGCTTGTCCCTGCGGCTCCGCGCTATTTGACAACCGAATACCCGCACCACCTAACGCCCACCGACTCACCGTCGGTGGGTCTCCCGGGATACCACCCGTACCGCTGATCTCCTATGTATTACGTTCTTGCGGACCAATGTCACACTTTGTCACTCAATGTCACACTTTTTTCGGCAGGGCCCACGACGCCCCTCTTCGTTTCCGCCATTGGCTCGCCGCGTCCCCGTGTCTCCGCGTCCCTTCAAAGCGTCGACGAGTGACCAATGACAAAGGACCAATGACGATAAGGCCAAGTTATCCACAACCACCCCGAACCTGCGCATCTCCTCTCCAAATATCCACCTAATCGCTTGTCTCCACAACACTTGCGATATAGGGGGTACCCCACTCGAGAACCTGCGCACCTGTCACTTATCCACAGCGTTCTCCCCCTCTCGCCCTCCCGCTCTCCCGCCCTCTGTCTCTCCGCGTCCCCGTGTCGCCGTGTTCCCTCATTCGCAAGGATCCTCCCCACCCAGCGCGCGCTCCACCATCGGCTTGATCGTGTCGTAATCGAATCCCCGGCGCTGCAGCAGGCCGACAAGCCTGCGCTTCGCCGTCACCGGGTCCAGACGCTGCAGCCGTGGCAGACTCTTTTCGATCAGCCTCTGCGCGTTATCCTTGGCCTCATCCTGATTGAAGTGCTCGCGGACCGCATCGCGTGCCACTTCACCCTTCACCCCCGACTTCATCAGATCCACCAGCGCCCGCCGCTGCCCGATCAGTTTCCGCTGGGCGTGCTCGAGTTTCTGCCGGGCAAACTCCGCATCATTGATGTAGTTCAGGTCGGCCAGCCGCTGCAGCGTTACTTCGATCACCGCTTCACCAAACTCGGACTTGAGCAGTTTCCGCCGCAACTCACTGCGGCTGTGCATCCGCCGGGACAGATACAGCATCGCCTTGTCGAAGCACTCCTGCTGCGCCTGCCCCTCCTGGATCGCCTCCACATCCCGCTGGCTCAGTTCCAACCCCGGCTTGAGCCCGAAACGCTGCGCCACCTTCTGATGCAGCCCAAAGGCAAAAGCTCGATCCAGGAACACGCTGACACGTGTCGCCTTCCGCTGCTGCACCTTGATTGCGGTAATGGTCGGCATACCTACTGCCTCAGCATAGCGCAGCGCAGTGGCGCAGGATCAATCCACCTGCGTGTCCACCCACTGACACAGCGAGTGGTAAATCAGTTTGTGCCCTTCCTGCACATGCTGGGCAATCCCGGTAGGCACAAGCAATTCGATATCGCAAACTCCGCGGAGTTTGCCGCCATCCTGGCCCAGCATGGACACACTGATCATCTTCCGCAGCTTCGCCACCTCCACCGCGCGGACGAGGTTCTGGCTGTTGCCGCTCGTGCTCATCACCACCAGCAGGTCGCCTGGCTTGCCAAGCCCCTCCACCTGTCGGGCGAACACCTCATCATACCCAAGGTCATTGGCGGCACAGCTCAACACCGTCGGATCGCACAAGGCAATCGCCGCCAGCGCCCGGCGGTTCTTCTTGAAGCGGACCATCAACTCCTCGGCAAAGTGCATGGCATCCGCCGCCGACCCGCCATTGCCGGCGAACAGCACCTTTCCGCCCGATGCCCAACAGTCCATCATCGCCTGGCCAAAGCGCTTAACCTGCCCTTCCAGCGCCCGCAGGCGCGGAAGCAGCTCGGAAAGTTCCTGGATGTTTTGTTGCCAGATCGCGCCCGCATCGCTCATGGGTGCCGGTCCTTACTTCCCGTTGTCCGTATGCTTCTTCTCGCCGCTGTAGAGATCAAGATAGAAATACAGCAGTTCCTTCTCACCCACCTGCTTCGTGTTCTGCAGTCGGAAGTGGAACTTCTCAAACAGCGGTACCGCGATTCCCTTGTCCATGACCGTATCCAGCGTGACCTTCACATCACCTTTCTGCTGGCAGAATCGCAGCGCTGTCTCCAGCAGCGCACCGCCAATCCCGCGCCGGCGGTGCTTGCGATGCACCCGCAGCCGCCGCACCTCGCCAACGCCGGTCTCATGGTGCTGCACCCCCAGCATGCCGATGATTTCGCCCTTTGGGGTACTGGCAACCCAGAAATGATTCTGCGGCTTGCGCATGTACACCTCGTCGATATTATCGATGTCCCAGCCGGTATCATTGGGCGCAAGGCCACCACTGATCAGCCCATCGGTGTAGAGCAACCGGCAGGCGGCCAGATCCTTGGGCGCAAAACTGCGGATGTTGTACTCAATCTCCTTCGACACGGGCATCGTGCTGCCATTATACCCCAGCCCCGACCCTTGGAAACGACCACAACCCTAATCTGCTGGCAACAGAAGCCCGCATTAGAACATCAGTTTTCGCTGGTTCCGTGCCACATTCGCAATGAGCCCGATCGCGGCGAAACTCGCGACCAGGCTCGATCCCCCGTAGCTGACAAAAGGCAGCGTGACCCCCGTTACCGGCATCAGGCGCAGCGCCACCGACAGATTGAGGATCGCCTGCCCGACCAGTAACGCGGTGATCCCCACGACCAGCGACCGTCCGGCAGGATCGCGCGTGACGCCGGAAACAGCCGCCGCCGTGCCGATCAGCAAACCGTACGCGCAGAGCGCAATGACAATCCCCAACAGCCCGAACTGCTCGCCGATCAGAGCGATGATCATGTCCGTGTGGACTTCGGGAATCTTCCGGGCAGCAGGAATGGTGCCCATGCCTTTGCCCATCAGTCCGCCAGAGCCGATCGCCTGAAGAGCACGCTCCTGCTGGTATCCCGCATCCTGCAGAACCCGCGGGTCGTCCGAATACATTGCCTGCACCCGCGCCCGCTGGTAGTGCTTCACAAACTGCGGCAGGTGGTCCAGCACACGGATATGCGGGCACAACGGGCAATCCGCCCCATACGTAGCACAGGTCCCCGAAAACCACAGCACCGGAGCGACCGCAAGTCCCATCCCCGCCAAGGCAAGCAGATGCCTCTTCTTGACCCCGGCCAGAAGCATCAAAGCAAAGGTGGGCGGAATTAGCGTCAGGGCGGTTCCCAGATCAGGCTGCATAACGATCAATCCCGCCGACACGCCGAGCAAAGCCACGAAACTGAGCATTGTCCTGAAGGAATGGAGCCGCCTGCTTTCATCCTTCGTGAACCATGCCATCACCATGATCAGGGCGATCTTCACCAGTTCAGATGGCTGCAGCTTTATGGGACCTACCGTGATCCACAACCACGCCCTGTTGGTCTCGTGGACCAATGGCACCGTAACAAACCGTCCCGCGACCGTGTACATGACCAGCAGGAGGCTGAGCCCCAACAGGATCGGCGAGATCACCAACAGATCGCGGTAGCTGACAAGCTGGACCGCCAGCATGGCCGCCAGGCCAACGCACAGGAACACCCCCTGCTTGACGCCCTCCTCATCAGACCAGGCGCGCACGCTCACCAGACCCAGCGCTGCCAGAACAGCGGCCGAGATCAATAGCGGCACAAAATAGGCCAGAGCCTCGCGCAGCCGATCACGTTGCATTTACGGGTGGTAGTTGATGACAGCCAGTGCTCGCGATCGGTTGTGCGACACAACCAACTCAATCGCCTTCCCTTCCGTGGGTGGCGCCATTTTCTGTGGCACATAGACAAGCAAAGGCCGCTCGGTCTTGCCCACGCGCACGGCACAGCTCAGAACCACAGAATGTGGCGCCAATGCGGACTGGCTTTGGCCGACGATCCGGGCGCTGATCAGCTCACCATCGACCCAGAGCGCGATCCAGCGCCAGCGAAGCACCAACGTGACAACAGCACAAACCAGCGCCACTCCCAGCATGATGCCCACACCCATCATCTTCTCAACCACCGACGGCACATCGGTGCGGTTCGCCCAGATGGCGGGATTCTCCGGATCAACTCGAATATCGAACGGTACTAGGGAGGTGTACTGGACACCGGTGTTGTGCAGCACACCGCTGGTCTTGTATTTCGTGCCTTTGTACTCGTATTCAATGTCCACCGGCACACCGGCCGCCAGGCTCATACCCGGGACTCGCGCACCCTGAGCATGCCATGCCATGGCCCGTATCACTTCACCGTTGCGAATGACATTTGTTTCCTGGACCCATTCCAGCGTGGACCCGATTGCGAGGATGATGGCGCCCAGCAGGAGCCCAATCACCAGCAGAAGCCCGCCGCGCACCTGCGATTCTGCCCAGACACGGCGGCGGACCTTAGGCGTGACGGGCCTGGATGGCTCGGGAACGGCACTGCCAGAAAGTGCTGTCGCGGGCTGCCTGGATTCCTGAGTCATGGTTTCACCATTGGTGACGGAAGGTATCCTTCTTCTACGGCAGCTTCAAGGATCGCCTTGGCGATCGGGCCGCCGGCCTGCCCCCCGCCGTTACCGGCATACTCGACCATCACCGCAAAAGCGATCTTCGGCTGCTCAAACGGAGCAAAACCGATGAACCAGGCGTGGTCGACCTCGTCGCCGGTCTTTCCGCCGCCGCGATACCACGGCGCCAGCGGATTCCGGTCCGTCTCGGTCGAATATTCCAGCCACACCTTCTTGGCCTTCTTGATATCGGTAACGATCTCTCCTTGCTCATTCACCATGTTACCTTGCTTGTCACGAGCGGCCACGCGCATCCGTGCCGCCTGCGCGGTGCCGGTCTTGCCGGCGACGATCATGTCCGACCTTCGCACCTTATAGCCACTGCCGGCGGGGCTGTTTACCACCAGCCGCATCCCCTCCCGTGCGGCACGCATCGCCTCGGAGTCAACAGGCAACCGCACCTGATCCGGCCCGCTGACACTCGGCGGAATGAAGCCGCCGCCCACTATTTTCGGCCGCATCCACAGCCCGCTGCGGGCGATCGTGGCGGCAACGTTTGCCATCTGAATCGGCGTCGCCCACACATCGCCCTGTCCGATGCCAGCCAGATAGGTGCGCTTCCGCTGCTCGATGCGCGGGCCGGCACCATAGTACGGCAGCAAGCCACTGGCCTCGGGCAGTCCCAGCCCGGTCGGCCGACCCAGACCAAACCGCGTGTACCATTGATCCAGCCGCGATGGCCCCAGCCGGTCAGCAACCGTCTCGCACCAGACATTGCAGCTCCTCTCCAACGCATCCTCGAACACGAGGAAGCCATCGGGATTGCCGAAGCGCCCAACGTGTGGATCATTGGGGGGAATCTGGTGGTGCGATCTCTGGCGCGGATCGATCGCCGTCTTGTACGTCCAGCACTTGCCGCCGATGACAGCCTTGCCATCGAGGATCAGCTTGCCGGTACACTCGATTCCTTCGTGAATGCCTACGACTTGCTCAGTGATCCCCGAGATGCCGACCATCGGCTTTACCGTCGAGCCGGGCTCATGCTGGGCTTGGGTGGCACGATTGACCAGCGGGCGATTGACGTCATCCTGCACCATCCTGGCATAGGTCTTGTCCAGTTCGTTGACATCGTAGGTGGGGTAGGACACCAAGGCCCGCACCTCATTCGTCGGGATATCGATTACCACCGCAGCGCCATAGAACGGGTCTGGATCCACTTTGCCATCGGTCATCGTCCGCGTGGCAAACGTCTGCTCGATCTTCCGCTGCAGGACCGAGTCGATGGTCAGGGTGACATCAGCGCCTGGCTCGGCGGGGATGGACTCAATTAGCTTGTCGGTCTCGATGTCGCGCTTGATCTGGCCGCGGGCGCCGCGGAGGAGCTGTTCGCAGAGGCCTTCGACGCCGGAGCGGCCGATGGTGTCGTTGGGCAGGTACCTCCGCCGGGTCTCCTTCTCCTTGCGATTCGGATCCTTCGTACGATCCTCTGGGGACACGGGGCCGATATAGCCCAGCACGTGCGAGGCGACGGTCTTCATCGGGTAGACGCGGTGCTCACCGGGCTGCAGAGAGAGGCCGGGGTAGCGGTCGATGTTCTTGCCGAGGTAGTTGGCCAACTCGCTGCTGATCGCGGGAAGGATTACGTGCGACTGCTCCTGCTCCTTGACCGTGACGTCGAACGAGTCAATGTCCAGGTCAGAGCTCTGGTCATCAATGAGCCAGCGATGCCACCAGGCAGGGACCTCTTTCTCCTGTTCTTTCCCGGCCGCCACGTAGTCACTGTACCATCTGTAGCGCCGCAGCATCTGGACCTTCCGCACTGTCTGCTGGCGTCGCTCCTCAACCTGCTCGGGCGTAGCGCCGGTGATCTGCGGATTGCCCAGGTCATGCCACATCTGCTCGATGTCGGCACGGACCTGGACGATCTGCTCCGCCAGAAGCACCTTGCGCTGCTCAAGCAGGGCATCCGTGAAAGTACTGCCCAAAGTGCGCGCCAGTCGGGCGCGGGCGTAGCCGCGGATCCACTTTTCGTCGGCCGGGCGGATGACCACGCGATAGTCGACCACCGCGTCGATGCAGGCAGCGTTAATCGCCATCTCGCGGCCTTTGACATCAAGGATCCGGCCCCGGCTGGTCTGCAATTGCCCCTCGGCAACATGCCGCTCGCGGACCTCTTTCTCCCAGTGCTCTTTCTGCAGGACCTGCACCTGAACAGCGCGCGCAAAGAGCACCAGCAGGCCCAAGGCCAAGGCAAAGAGGATGATGTGCAGGCGAAGCGACGACACGGCGGTTGGCAAACCTCTCGGTGAGCGCTGGCCCTCAGGCGGGTTTGCTGCCTGATGCCTTGCAGAAGGCCAGCCCCTGGAAGCTGGCGATCAGTTCACCGGCGTCATCCTTGACCTCAACCAGGTAGGTCCCGACCCGGCCGCTCTGGGATTGCAGCCGCGCCGATGCATACAGCGTACCCGCCTTGCCCGGCCGAAGGAACTGGATGCTGACCGAAAGCGCCACCGACGGCGGCGCGACGGCATTGGACGCCAGGGCAAAGGCATAGTCGGCCAGAGTGAATATCGCGCCGCCATGAACCATATCCAAGGCATTGCGATGGCAGTCGGCGATCACCATCTTGACCTTGGCAAAGTCGCCGCCCACTTCTACAGCTTCGATCCCTGCCAATTTGGCAAATCGGTCTCGCTGCTTCATCAGTTCGATCATGTCCATGGAGGAAGTTGTAACACGGCGGGGGCCAGAAGTCAGACCGTTGGGACGAGGGTATCTGCGCCAGCTATAACATCTCGCCGAATAATTGGCTAACTATCCAACAAGGATCAAGGTAGGAAAGTTTCGCCTGCCTTGATCGGCCGGATGTTAGTGTTGGGATAAGATAGGTACTCTCGCGTGTTGTGTAGACGCGGCACGATAGCCCCCAAGCAGGTCGAGTGGTGGCCGTGGGGTCAGATCGTACAATCCACTCATGGCCAAGTCCGCCTCGGACAATCAAGGAGCGCATCCCGCGCCGTTACGGCCACCGCGCTGTGAGCGGTGCGGCTATGACCTGCACGGACTGGAGACGGTGAAGGAGCCGCGCTGCCCTGAATGCGGATTGGCCTTTGATCCAGAAACTCTTGGTCACTGGGTTCTTCCGTGGACGAAACGTCAAGTGATTGGGCGGGGGAAAGCCTACTGGAAAACAGTCTGGATGCTCCTGAAACATCAAAGAGAGATCCAAGCAGACTCCATGGTGCCGCTGGCGTATGAGGATGCGCGGGATTTCTGCCGTCGGAGCCATTGGCTTGCATACCTGCCGACCGCCATTGTCACGAGTCTGTTCTACTGCACTTTGTATTCTCAGATCGAACATCCGGCCAGTTGGGGACTTCACCGCATCCAGACGGTGCCTGGTGCACACGGGCTGTCCCTGCTGCTGGACCCGGCCGTGATCCGCTGGGCCGTGCCGTGGGTGGGCCTGGCCGGGCTTCTTGTGCTGGAATGGCTGGGGCTGAAGCTGATGCCATTTCTGATAGCATGGACCACTCACCTGGTTGCGGCAGACAATCCGTCGCAGGCACAGCGGAGAGCAGTTGTGCTTTGTCTATACGAGCAGGGCCTTGGTCAAACTGGCGTCGGCTTGGTTCTGCTGGCGCCCATCAGCGTGCTGTTTACTCTCAGGTTGTTCCAGCAAGACGATCATTCGGTTCCCCCTACACTCCAAGTTTTTCCCGTTCTTGTTGGCATTGGTTTTGGGGTCCTATTTATGTGCGCCAAGAGCGGCCACCATATTGGATTGGGAACCAAGGCACTCCTTTCCCGGATTTGGGCAGTGCTCTTCACGATCAGCCTGGTCGTGTATGGCATGCTGGGGCTGCGCATGATCGTGGCGGCTATCTGGAGTTCATTGTTGTAGCGGTCGCTTGCGGCGCGGACGCGGGCGAAGGATTCAGTCCAAAATCGACTGTCCACCAGAACAACGAGTTGCTCCACGTGCCCCCATCATCAACTCCGTTATACCCCACACTGTAGAACAGCAGCCCTGAACTGCTTGGTTTCATGCGGATAGCATGATCTGCCGGATCACATGGATCTTTGGGAACGCCAGGCAGATACTGCGGAACCAGATCCTCCAACGATCGTGGATCATATCCGTGATCTGTCCAATACAGCCGGCTTGCCAGAAGCATGGCTATCAGGCGTTGCGTTGCCAGACCGAGATAGTGCTGGTCCACCAAGGCGATTGCCTTGTCTTCCGGCCAGTTTCCCGAAACACTCGCAACCGAACTGGTGGAGGGCAGGATACGCCGCGCTTTGGGCAGAGATGGTTCTTTGACGGCGCTACTTGCCAATGAGAGCCAATGTGCAGCCGATGCATGCTCCATACGACGTGATGGACCATAGACCAGATCCTCAAGCCAATGACGAGAGGTCGATTCTGCGGCGTCTTGCAGTGTCTTTGCACGCTCCTGAAGCATGAAATGTCCGCTCTGGGCAATCCAATCCTGGTCTTGTGTGAGTCGCGAGATCAAATGGCGTACCTTGCTTCGTGGTATGCTGCGGGCGACACCAGATCGGCCATCGTCGAAAACCAGCCTGCCGCCATATCGCTCAAGGAAACGAGCTGCTTTGTCACGCGAATTGGAGGCGGCATACTGGGCATCATGGCTGTCCTGCCATGTTGCCGCCTGCAGATCAGCACACCGATACAGATCAAGCACGTAATCAAAGGCAAGTGCATGGTCCGATCTGCTCAACGCCGCCACCGCCAATTCATAGAGGAAGGCATCGTTCACGGCTGGAATTCGCTCAGCCCCTTCGCTTGTGGCAACAGGAACGGGAGTGTCAGTCCAATCCGTATTGTGGGCTGCTTGCAGCAACTCAATCTGCTGGTGATTCACCGACATGAACTTTTGCAGGACGGCAGGATGATTGAACGCCAGGGCTGGAGGATCAGATCGAATGTCCGCCGTATAGAACTCTTCAGGCCATTCCAGGGGTTCAAGCGACATAAAGGCGCGAATGGCGTCCGGATGATCGCGCACGATCGAGGGTTTCAGGTCCGCCAGGCGGGCCGGTTCACCTTTGGCGAGTCCCGTATGGATTTCCGAATCTAACTTTCGCTGCGCTTCCAGACCCCATACCAGGCGGATAACGACCAACACAAGGACCGCTACGCCGAGAATCCTTCGCCAACGCGTGATATCACGAATCAGGAAATCCAGTGGAGAATGTGGGAGTTCGCTTCTTTCCACGACCCGGGATTGTACTGCAGCGCATTGCGGTGGTGGAGCGCAGAAGCACGCTACTTGTGCACGTAGATCACTTCGCCGCTGGTGTGGGCGAGGTCGCCGGCGACGATCTGGGCGATCACTTTAGCGATGGCCGAAGGGTCGAGCGTCCGCTCGCGCGGCAATGCGGATTCCGGTAGGAAATCGCGGAGCATCTTTGTTTCCACCGCGCCAGGAGCGACCACGTGGACGCGGATATTGTGCTCTTTCCCTTCGCGAGCGGCCACGAGCGAGAAGAGGTTGACGCCAGCCTTGGCAGCGGCGTAGGCGCCAAAACCATTGAACGGATCGCGACTGGCCAGCGAAGAGATGTTCACGATCGTGCCCCCGTTCTGCCGTTTGAACTGCGACCAGAGAGCGCGGGTCATATAGAAAACGTGGGCGAGGTTCGTCTGCAGCGTTTGCTGGAACTGCTCGTCGGTCATCGTGGCAATGGGGACGTTGGGAGCGATGCCAGCGCAGTTCACGGCGGCGTCGATACGGCCGAATTCGACAATGGCCGAGTCAATGATGCCCTGGACATCGCCCGACAGGGTCACATCTGCCACCAGCGCAATGGCCTGGCGGCAGAGGGCGGCCGTGGCGCGCAGTTCATCGATGGAGCGGGAAACCAGTACCAGCCGCCAACCGAGACGGTCGAGTTCTACGGCCGTGGCCCGGCCGATTCCGCGCCCGGCTCCGGTGATGATGCAAACATTGTTGGGCATGGTTCACTTGGCCGCTTCGGTCTTGGCTTTGGCCTCTGCTTCGGCCTTCGCTTTGGCCTCTGCTTCGGCCTTCGCCTTGGCGTCCGCTTCGGCCTTCGCCTTTGCATCCGCTTCAGCCTTGTTCTTCGCTTCTTCCCTGCGCTGAACAAAGGCGCTCTTCGGCAGGCCGGAATTGGGCATCCAGTATTCGAAGGCTCCGAAGTACCACAGTCCCCATGAGACCAGGACCACGCCAGCGACCGTGAGGGTCCAGATCTGGCCTTGTTTGCTTTCGGCATAGGGATCGCGCAGGTCGCGACGTGAGCCCGGCGGCAGCTTTGCCGTACCAGTCAGCGTCCGCCCAAATGGGATATTGATCTTGGCGCGGGTGTTTACCGCCCAGCCATTAGCGTCCAGCAGTGGTCCCAGGTTGCGCTGGCGAAGTTTCAGCCAGGCGATGACCATCGACGGGCCGGAGATCAGCAACACCAGGCCCACCACCCCCACCGGCATCCACCCTCCCAGGCCGAAGAACGACGACAGCAGTGCACTCAATGCCGCGGTTATGCCACCGACCGCCACGCCAATGGCGGCAACGGTGCCAATATCGATCTTGGTTTTGGCTTTGGGCGGCTGGCCGGTGGTGGCGGCAACCATGGTGGCACTGGACAGAGTTTCGGTGGAGGCCGCATCGGCGGCTGCCGCCCGCTTGGCGATCTGCTCCTCCACCATGCGGAGCACGCGCTTATAGGGTGACCAGAAGGCCTGGCGGATACTGATCGGGTTCTCAAACACCTTGGTGATCGTGGCATCCCAATCCTGGCCTTTGCGGTCATAGAAGACGCCATTACGGCCAACCATCAGGTTATCCGAGTCGCCCGCCGTGAAGGCGGCGACAATGCTCATCTTTTCGGCGCCGCCGTTGCGGACGCAATCGCAGTAGGCAAGGTAAGCCCGGCTCAACGGGGCGAGGGTGCCGTGCTTGGCGATGTCGTCCACACGAACGCACAGGTCGCAGCTTCGCTGGTCGAGGTAAAGTCGCCCGGCCTGGAAGACGGCGGGCTCGCCATCCTGATCGTAGAAGTCACGGAAGTTGATGAAGTTGATCAGCAGACGATGCAGATCGCGGTAATAGCGCACAAGCTTGTCCACCGTGGCGATCGCATTCGCCTCCGGCTCCAGCGCTTTGTCCTGGGCAATCAGGTCGGCGATGGCCGCTTTGGCGTTGCTCGCCAGGATCTCGCGGATGCGGGCGAGGCCCAGCTTCTCAACGCTGGTGCCTTTGCCTCCAGTACGCCATGCCGCGTAGGCGGCGAACCTGGCCTTGATGGTGGCCCAGTCGGCTTCGCTCAGTTTCTCACGCTGACCGATGAGTGGCACAATGACCTTGGCCAGCAAAACCTGAATGCGTCCAGCCCATGCCGGGTTCAGTGCCCCATCGAGTGGCAAAGGACTGTCAGCGCCGATCTGGGCAAGGGGAAGGCCGACGACCTCGTCAGATGTGATCGACAAGTCCATCGCCGCGATTGCGAGATACTCCGTCTCCTGGCGGTTTAGAGCCATCTGCGCACGGCTGTCATAGGCGGCCAGTCGGCAGCGAGCGAAGTAATCGTCGATCTTGGCGTCCACGGCGTCATAGGTGTCATACGCACTGGCTGTCTGATCGCCCAGTGGGAGCACGGTCGCGGCATCTGTTTCGGCGACTTTCCACCAGTCCGAGTAAGCCTGCAGATCGCCGAAGAACGCCTCCAGTTTCGCAAGGTCAATGCCCGGCTTGCCCGATCGATCCATCAGGCTGCCCTGGGTGACAATGATGTCTGAGATCACACCTTTGTTGAAGTCATCGGTAGCGGCATCCCCAGGGATGATGCCATCCCCGTTCAGGCGCGTCTGGGCAAAGATGCGGACGATATCGGTGGTGTCCTCAATGCTTACCGAAGTGGCTTCAGGTTTGCCCAAGTTCACGAGCAGTTGCTTCGCCGAAGAAAGGATCTGCTTGCCTTCGGCCGTGGCATCGCTGATCTGATCGATGGGCAGCGTGGGCGATTCATCCAGCAACCGGTCGGCATCTTTCAGCAGTGAGCAGACCCACTTGGACGCAGCAATGATCTCGGGAACACGAATCCGACCATCCTTGTCCGTGTCAATCAGGTCGAGGGTCTTGGAGTCAAAATGCAGCCCGCGGGTCGGGCAACTCAGGGCCGCCCACAGCTTGGGGTCGAGCTGATCCAGATTGCGAATGTCATCGCCATCGCGGATCTTCACCTGATCAAATCCGCCAGCGCGAAAAAAGGCCCAGGTACGCCGAGATTGCTCATCACCCATCACTGCCTCCCATCCGGTTGCCCGGTTAGTGCTTATGTACCGCAGGAGATTAAAGGTCGGCGATGCGACGAGGTCAACTGGGCACGAATCGCGCGAGGCCCCTGCATGGCCAGCAGAGCCGTTGTTGGTGCGATTGTGCGAATCAAGCCTTCCGCTTTAGCGGTGCCGGAAGAAGTGCCATCCGCCGAGCCTGGGCGGATCACCTGGATCGCCTTGACGCAATGAGTCGGCATTCTCAGCCACCTTGCGGTAGGCATCGGCGTACTGTCGGATGACGTCGGTCTGGTCGTGCTTGAACCAGGGGATCGAGTAAGTGCGGAATCCGGCGGCGACACTGCGCGGCAGGCTTTCGGGCGCCTGACTGACATCGCGGTCGCTGTGCGCCAGGCGGGTCGGCCGGCCGTGGCCATATACATCCGCGTCGATAAACAGTGGATGCGTGTGCAGCGGGCAGTTAAAGCCTGCTTCGCAGTGCGGGAAGCCTTCGGCACGCACGGCTTCGCAGAAGCGGGTGACGGACAGGCCGCCAAGTTCCTCAGGGACGTACAGACCATGCGCTGCATACCAGCCGGCCATGTTCGTGGTCGGGTCGGCGGGGTCGGTGCGGTGCGGCCGGAGCCCGGGGACACCCTCGAGCATGTCCCAGAAGCGGTTGATGGCACGGCGGATCTCAGCACAACGCGCATCGTTGTACTTCAACTGCACCAGGCCCACGGCAGCGCTCATCTGGTGCATGCGATGTTTGACGCCGCCCAGGGGCAGGCCGGCCCAGGGCTTGAGATAGGCGGTCTGGATTTTCTCGGCGACATAGCGCTCGTAATGGCCGAAGGCCACAGCACGTTCGTAGATCTCAAGGTTGTCGGTGGTGAGCATGCCGGCCTCGCCAGCAGGCAACGACTTGCCGGACATCAGAGAAGCGGCCGACACATCGCCGAAGGTTCCGAGGCGCCGGCCGCGATAGAGGCCGCCCTGGGCGTGGGACACATCTTCGATCACCTTGATCCCGTGCTTTTTCGCGATGGCCATGATCGGGGCCATGTCGGCGGGATAGGCAAGGTAGTGCACGACGACGATGGCCTTGGTGCGCTTCGTAATGCGCGGCTCGATATCGGCTGGATCGAGGCAAAGTGTCTTGGAATCAATCTCAGCGAAGACAGGAGTTGCGCCCAAGGCATAGGCAGGCGTAGCGCTGGCCCAGTAGGTAACGCTGGGGCAAATGACCTCATCGCCTGGGCCGACGCCGCAACCGTAGTAGGCCCCCAGCAATGCGGCGGTGCCGTTGCAGTGGCCCAGGGCATAGCGCGAGCCCTGCCAGGCGGCATACTTGCGCTCGAATTCCTGTGTGATGTCGGTGCCGGACATGGCGCCGCGGCGCAGTACATCCAATACCGCCGCCTCATCTTCGGAGGTGATGATCGGCCAGGTAAATAAGTTGCCAGGCGACTGGGTGATGGCCGCTGACCCGCCCAACAATGCCGGTTGGGACGAGGTGGCTGTTGCGGTACTCATGTGGTTACTTCCTTTTCCGCAGGTCCATTCCGTATGCGGGAGAGAACGTTCAGTGCGTTGGTTGAAAGTATCTTACGTTTGTCCTCTTCCGGGATGCGTGCCCCCATCACCTTGCCGATCTGTTGGGCCTGGTTGAAGAAGTACACATCCGAGCCCCAGATGATACGGCCGGCCCCAACGTTTTCCACCAGCCGTTCAACCAGGCCGGCCGGCGCAGCGCTATACGCCAGATCCAGATAGACGTTGCTGCACAGACGCACCATCTCCGCATATCCGGCTTCGTTCGTGCATCCGCCATGCGCCAGCAGAAACGTGGCGTTGGGATAACGCATCGCCAACTCTTTGATCTGGGCGAACTCCCGCTCATCGCCCCAGGTGTGGAAGAGCATGGGCAGGCGATGATGATCGGCCAGGGCATACGCCGGGTTATAGGAGGGATCGGTGTAGGGGAACCCGTTGGCGTTGTGAATCTTCAGTCCGGTAAACCCGGCTGCCAGACATTTCTCGGCCTCACGCCCAACGCGCAGCGCGCCAGCGCCCGCCCACAGCGAGCAGTAGCCCAGGATGCGCCCGGGGAAAGCACGCATGGCCGCACAAACGTCGGCGTTGCCCCGTTCGACATCACTGCCCATGCACTGCATATGGCTCACCACCACCGACGCAATGCCGACGCGATCCATTGCGGCCACGAGGCTCGCCGGGCCAATAT
This sequence comes from uncultured Phycisphaerales bacterium, assembly GCA_903871935.1. Taxonomy (GTDB): domain Bacteria; phylum Planctomycetota; class Phycisphaerae; order Tepidisphaerales; family Tepidisphaeraceae; genus CAIQIQ01. Next base: position 67,822 of record CAIQIQ010000111.1, on the reverse strand, counting down.
CCGGAATGGCAAAGGCGTATACGCCGAGATGGCCATGCATGTCGATAATCCGGAGTCTCTGGACCGTTTCGCCGTTGCGAGCTGCTTCCAGCAGTTCACTCATTGCCGGACCTCCTCGAAGAGCCGCTGGATGTTGCCGTGGCCCACCAGTTCGCGCTCGGCCGGGCTCAGGTCGCTGTACATTAACATGGTAACGGCGGCCATGGCTTCGGTTTCCGGATATCCGGTGCCGAAGATCAGCCGTTGGATTCCGACGCGCTGGGCGAGAAACTCCAATCCACAGTGAATGGAGAATGCACCGCCGGTGCATACCCGAACGTTCGGACAGGCCTCAAGTAAGCCAACCAGACTGCGCAGAGCACGATACCCGACACCCGCCAGGATCAGAGGAAGCTGCGGATAGCGCTGCGCCAGTTCCCAGACCTTTTCGAGCCCGAGGGCGGATTCCAGGCAGAGGACCGGCATGCGTCGGTCCTGCAGGGCAAGAAAAAGGCGCTCGGCGACCCACGGTACGGGAAGCCAATAGTCCGGCGCTGGGCGGATGAGTACACAGCGGGCGCCGCGAGCGATGAAATCACCAACCATGTCGGGTTCGCTCTGCAGATCGCAGGCGGAGTTGGGAACTGCGATCGGGCAAGGCGTCAGAGCCGGCAGTCCGTGACAGATCTCGAACAGGCGGGCGTTGGCCGCCGGCGCGTCGAAGGTGTCCTTATCCGGAAAGGGCCTTACCAATGCGCCCTCGATATGCAGCCGTGCCATCTCCGCGGCAATCGCTGCGCCGGGGGCAGACTGATCGCCCGCATTGGCAAGGCATATGCCCGCATGGCAATCAATCAGTCGCAGGCGGCTCATTGTCGTGCCTTTCTTCCAGGAATCCGGGCCGTTCGTAGCGGCGGCAATATACACGCCAAGATCGGCAAAAACATCTCAGACGCGTTGTGGACAGGCCTTCTGTTATTTGGCTGGCGCAGTGGCTGGTACCGGCATCATGCTTTTCGCGGGTTCATAACTCGCGCCTGCACTATGCTCGCGATACCAGGCATTCGTCTGGGCATTGAACCGACCAAAATCGGCGGCCATTGCATCGTGCAGATTGATGCCCAGCGTCGTTTCCAGTTGTTCGCGCGACATGGCCTGCAGCAGATGCAACTTGTCCCAGCCGTTCACGGTGGCTTTTCCGTTACGGTTGCTCTGCGTTGTCAACGGTTCCTGGCCGGAAAGATAGTTGTTCGGGCCAATGTTGATGATCGTCCGTTCATCAATTCGGTCGATTTGAGAGACGAACACAATACCCGATGGCACAGCGCCTTTGGCCTCGACAAAGCGGAGAAACACGTTGTCGTTCCAGTTGATGACCTGCGGGTAGGCCATTAGATCGATCACATTAAAGGACCAGTTCTCCCGCTGGCTTGCGGAAATGATGAACGTGTTGTGCGAGATGTCGACGTTGCGGATCGTGTGAAAATCGCCGTAGCTTCCGAAACCGACTGTGATGATATCCATGGCGTTAACGGGCAGGTTGCCATCCTTGCGAAGGACATTGTTGCGGAAGGTGAGCCTGTCGAATCCGGGCTGCTTATCCATCCAGCCTTCGCTGTATTCCGGCGGGTCAAGGAAAAGCGGCACGGCGGTGCCATCGAAGAAGTTGCCTTCGATAATGGTGTTTGCTCCGCGATCTTTGATGTGCGAACCGCCGGAATCCTTGACCAGCGGGCCGAAATAATTGTCTCGCACGGTCCAGTTGGCGACCTCCACATAGGCATTGTGAACCGATGCGTTATTCGGCGCGCCGTTGCCGTAGAGCAGGCTGTTCTCCAGGATCACATCGTTGACGTAGCGGTGGGTTGTGCCGCGGTTGTCGCTGGAAGCGAAGAATCCATTGTTGTTGTCGGTCAGTTCCATGTCACTGAAGCGGAGAGAATTGCCGCGGTCTATGAACACCCCCGCCGCGGCCGATCCCAAGCCACCCTGGGCGCGTTGGTAATCGTTCTTTTTGCCGAAGGAATCGGTGAAGTCGTATGCCGGGCGCGCAGCGGTGATCTTCAGACCCGAGATCTCCCACCAGCTTGCGCCGGGAGTGTCATCGGGTGTGCGGGCACGGCTGGAGAAACACAAAACTCCGCGCTGCTGATTGCCCGGGAAGTGCGTTGAGTTGCCCTCAGGGTCCATCGTGCGCGTGATGGCATCTTTGCCGTGCAGGCAAGGGCGCTCGCCGCTGGGGCCCTTCACGCCGATGATGCGAATAGGCTTGCCCTTCGCGCCGGCGCGAGTGAGGTTGATCTTTTCATGATAATCGCCGCCATCAGCAGGCGATCGCCAGTGGATGAACACCGTATCGCCGGGGTTGAGTGTTTCCCAAGGCACAGAGGCGACATTGGCATACTTCTGGCCTGGCCCAACGTGAAAGCCGGCGGCCGGCACTGCAGGTTTCTCATCCGCAGCGGCTGCAATGCATGCAAGTGACAATATCCCCAAGATAAAAACGACTTTGCCTTCGTGCATGATGGAAAGACTCCTGTGAAACGAACCTTTATATCATCCACCACTGCCCCATAACAGCACACTCCCACATCCTTCTCACGCCCATCCCGGCGCGCATCCCGGCGCGCCGGCTACCCTTTCCTCAAGAACGGCTCTATGCTCATGTTGCATCGACGACATGACAGGAGAAGGAGAAGACATGTCTGCCAATACCATTGCAGTACCCAAACGAGCGCAGATGAATCCACAGCACTGCTGGGATCTCGCCAGCCTTTGTCCCTCGGAAAACCAATGGGAAAAGCTACTCAAGCAGTGGGAGAAGATGATTGGAGGATACGCCCGATTCAAGGGCAAGCTGGGACGGTCAGCAAAAACACTGGCCGCCTGCCTGCAGTTTGACGCTGACATCTCGCGGCTGGCCGACCGCGTGGCGCGGTATGCATTCCTGAGGGAATCTGAAGACCAGGGCAACAGCAGTTCGGTGCGGATGAAGGGCCGCGCCATGCGCCTGGCCACCAGGACCAATGAGGCGTCGGCTTATCTGCGCCCGGAAATTCTGGCGATCTCCCAGGGCAAGCTCAAGAAGATGCTCAAGAGCCCCCTGCTCAAGCAATGGCAACTCGCCATCGAGCGGATTGCCCGCTACAAGCCGCACACGCTGGATGATGGACGCGAGAAGCTGCTGGCGATGCAGGGACAGATGTCCGATGCCGCTCGCCAGGTCTTCCGCCAGCTCAACGATACGGATCTGAAGTGGGGATCGATCAAGAACGAGCGCGGCGAGATGATCGAGATCTCGCATGCGAGCTACTCGACTTTGCTGCACTCCTCGGATCGCAGTGTGCGGCAGGAAGCGTTCGTGAAGTACTACCAGCAGTACGATGCCCATCGCAACTCGCTGGCGGCGGCATATAACGGATCGGTCGAGACTGATGTTTACTATGCACGGGCACGGAACTACAAGAACTCGCTGGAAGCTTCGCTCTTCCCAGACAACGTACCGGTAAAGGTGTATGACAATCTGGTGAAGTCGGTCGGCCGGGGCCTGCCGGGCCTCTATCGATTCTACAAGCTGCGCCAGAAGCTGATGAAGCTGTCGGACATCCACCAATACGATGTCTACGTGCCCATCCTCTCGAACCTGCAGAAGACCACGCCGTGGCCGGATGCCGTGAAGCTGGTGGTGGAATCGCTGGCGCCGCTGGGCGATGAATATTGCCGCACCTTGCATAACGGCCTGACCAAGCAGCGTTGGGCCGATGTCTACCCGAACCAGGGAAAACAGTCTGGCGCATTCTCGGCCGGCGGCTTTGATGGCTATCCATACATCCTCATGAACTATCAGGAACGCGTGCTGGATCATGTGTTCACGCTGACGCATGAGTCTGGACACTCGATGCACAGCTTCTTCTCGGCTCGCAGCCAGCCCTATCAGTACCACGATTACGTGATCTTCGTCGCCGAGGTGGCCAGCACCTTCAACGAGCAGCTTCTGCTGGAGCACCTGCTTGCGAAGACGACCGACAAGATGGAGCGTGCCTACTTGCTGAACCACGCCATTGACGAGATTCGCACCACGCTGATCCGGCAGACCATGTTCGCGGAGTTTGAGCGGAGGACGCATGAGCTGGTGGAGAAGGGCGAGCCGCTAACCGTGGACTGCCTGCGCGGCGAGTACCGCAAGCTGCTCGATACCTACTTCGGCCCCGATTTTGTGATCGACCCGCAGGTAGAACTGGAATGCCTGCGCATCCCGCATTTCTACCGGGCATTCTATGTTTACAAATACGCCACCGGCCTTTCCGCGGCCATTGCCCTCTCGCAGCGGGTGCTCAACGGCGGCGCGAAAGAACTCAACGGGTATCTTTCCTTCCTCAAGGGCGGCTGCTCGAAGTTCCCCCTGGATCTTCTAAAGGATGCCGGCGTGGACATGAGCAAGCCCGCGCCGGTGGATGCCGCAATGAAGAAGTTTGGCACCATGGTCGATGAGCTGGAGTCGCTGATGACATGAGCTCCTTGCGTTGGGTGCAATGATAAGACCATCAGGGTTTCCAGTATCGCTGGATCTGCTCTTTGGCGATATTCACGCCCCGCTTGAGCCGCCCCGGCTCGCCGTGGACGCTGGTGATGTCGCGGAAGGTGATCTCCAGCGGACAACCGGAGGCGGCTAGCACCGTTTGCTTCAACTGTCTGGCGAGCGCCTCTTCGTCGAAGTCTGGCATGGCAAACAGGTTGGGGGAGGGCTTGCGGTGATAGACGATCTTTCGGCCGCGGATTTTCTCGGCAAAGGCAGACTCGTTGCACCATGGCGAAATGGAGAGCTTTCGCAGGTTCGGCAACGTCGCGAGGCAGTTTTCCCAGATCACATCAACCGGTTCACAGCATCCAAAGGCGAACAGTCCGAACCGTTGCGCGTATCTGCGGATGAACGGGAAGATGAACTCCCCGAACATCTCCGGCGACATGCCCACCGTTTCCTGCGAGTTGGCGTAGCCCCATACATCGCGACAGGTCACGGGACGCTGGAGGGCGCCGTCCTTGGGCAGGTCATCGGTATAGCCATAGGAGTCCTGACTGACTCGACTGGAATCGCCATTGCACAGGATCGCCTGCTTCTGCTCAATCTCGTCGAGATACTCCATCAGATCATTGGTCTGCATTTCCATGGCCTGCCGGAAACGTTCGGGATGGTCACAGACGGCATAGAGCATGTTCTCCATGCCCATGAGCTCGCACAGCGGATAGACCAGTGAAGTCCCCGGGCTGGGGAACTGGATCGTGATTCGCAGGATGTCGCCGATTGCCTCTTCCACCTCAGCTTTGCGCTTCTTGGCGTTGGCAAGCTGCTCATCGACATGCCAGTTGGACTTCTTGAACAGATGGAAGTCTCTTTCCAAGTCGCCGATGGGGTGCTGGGCGGCATAACCCATCGTGGCCTTACCCTGGCTGTCTTTGGCGGTTGTTCTCGCGCTGGTGTCCAGGCCGTATGCCCGGAACCAGTTGTCGGGATGGACAACGTAGATGTCTTCGATGACACGGTCATCCTCGAAGTCCGCCTCGGTAAGGTGGTATGTCAGTGTCTGCTCGATCGAACGCGCCAGAGGATCCTCGCAGCGCGGACGAGGATAGACATCCTCATAGACCCCGTGGAACTTCATGACCACCAGGGGCTCTCTCGTCTGGCCGTTGTTGAGCGCATACCACTTCTTTCGCCGCTCGGGCATGGCGAGATTCGCCGCCTTCTCATGAAGCTGTTTGGCCAGGTCGCGCACATAGTCTCGTTCCTTAGTTGTCATCAACATCTCCTGCATGAGAGTCTAGCCACATTTCGCCCCCGCTACATGCTCGCCCGCCAGCGAAGGAAATCGTCGACAGCGCAATGGAAGCGGACGGCGGAATCCAATTGTCGCAGGGCATCCTTCAGCGGCCGGCATGGGTGCATTTCTTTCGCATACCAACTGATCCGCGTGCGGAATTCGCAGGCGGCCGAGTGCTCGCCGCGGAGCTGCACGTGCAGATCAAAGTGGTTCCGCAGGATCTGGCACTTCTCCTCCAGCGTCGGGGGCGTCGGAATTGATCGGCCACTGAGATGTTCCCATGTATCGCGATAGAGCCACGGCGCTGAGAGGGCCCCGCGCCCGATCATCACGCCGGCACACCGGGTAACCTGCATCATGCGGGCGGCATCCTGCGGAGTTCGGATGTCGCCGTTGCCGACCACAGGAATGCGCCCAACGGCCGACACCACCTCCGCAATCCCATCCAGCCGCGCCGATCCGCTGAAACCCATTTCGGTCGTCCGGCCATGAATGGTGATAAGCTGCACCCCCACCTCTTCCAGCCGCCGGGCGAGATACGGGGCGACGATGTGCTGGTCATCCCAACCCAGGCGAAGCTTGGCCGTCACCGGCGTATTGGGGATGGCGGCGACGATCTTCTCCACCATTCGCACCGTGCCATCCGGGTCGCACAAGAGCGCTGATCCCCCGCGTCGCTGCGTGACCTTGTCGGCCGGGCAACCCATGTTGATATCGATGATCCGCGCGCCGTGATCAACGCACCACCTGGCTGCCTCGACCAACGGATCATTCTCAGCGCCGAAGAGTTGGTAGCACAGTGGCGAATCCTCCTCGCACGTCTGCATCAAGATACGCGTGTGTGCAGTCTGCCGCAGCACACCTTGCGGACAGAGCAGATCGGTACACGCCAGCCCCACACCGCCCAGCCGCCGGGCGATCAGGCGATACGCCAGATCGGTATAGCCAGCGATCGGCGCTACCAGCAGGTTCGTCGCCAGTTGCACGGAACCGATGCGAAGCGGGCTTACTCCCGGCGCCGGCGCTGCTCGTGTTGGGTCTGGGATTGTGGTCACAGTGCACACCTCTACCTGGCGGTTCCAAGCTCTTCGTATACCGCCAGAATGTTACGCATCGGCGTTCCCGGCTGGATGCAGTGACTGGGACCCATAAAGACACCGCCGCGGGACCAGAGCTGGTCCAGTTGGCGACGTACCTCGTCGCGCACTTCCTGCTCCGTGCCAAACGGCAGCAGGCGTTGAATGTCGATCGTGCCGTCGAAGCACAGGTCCTTACCGAACTCGGCGACGATGGAATAGGGGTTCATTTCCGGGATCGTGGCCATCACTGGATGCAGAATGTCCAACCCTGTGTCGATCAGTGTGGGCAGGAGCGGCCGCAGGGCGCCGTCGCTGTGCAGCCATGTCTTCAGGCCGGCGGCATGAGCCATCTCGTAGAATCTCCGATACCGCGTGCCAAAGACGCGCTTCCAGCAATCAAGGCTGAAGAACATCGAGCTCTGCGTGCCGAAGTCATCGCCCCAGCCGATGAAGTGAATCTGCCGAGGCACAAGTTCCAGGATCCTCTTGACGCACGCAAGATGGAACTGCTCGATCCTGTCCATGATCGCAAATGCGATCGGATCGTCGCTGGCGATGTCCATCAGGAAGTTCTCCAGGCCGCGCATGTGCCAGGCTGGTTCAAAGAGATGGAGCTGCGAGATTGAGAGCGCAAAGCGCTGGTTGGCTTTGACATCCTCCACAATGTGCGAGAAGTCCAGATCCTCAACCTTCGGCCAGGCGAAGCGCTCAACATCCGCCACACTCGATGCATCTGCCAGCGGGCTGTGCGCGATCTCCATGTATGTACCCGGGCCGTACGATATTTCCTTTCGGCCAACGCCGCAGATATCAAACTCGATGCCATCTCGCCTGCTGACGCGGTCCAGCCCGCGCGGCAAAACATGACGCCATGGCCAGTGAAGGCAGCAGATGCCCAAGGCATCGACCAGATCATCGGCCGACTTGAGCTTCAGATGCGATACAAGCTGCGCCTCGACTTCAGGCGTGGCCTTCAGATCGCTTGCCAGGACAGGCGGCGTTTTGCGGTTCGCCGTTGCCAAAGTCCGCTCACGAGGCGTCATGTTTGGAAACTCCCATGTCTTCTATGAATGACCTCATGCAACGACAAACAGCCGGACATCCAGCCCATTCAGCCGGTGGTCGCGAGTCAGGCGAATACCCGTGCGGGCGCCTTTTCGAACCACACACGCAGGGGGGACCGGCCGGAGCTTGCCTTTGTCATCCACAAACTTCACCGGCCCTTTGCCCGTGACCCAGAGCATGCAGTCGTCCGCCACGTCGTGGCCAAAGTTGATCAGGCCAACCCAGCAGCGTACATCGCCAGGCACGCTGTAACTGACCGGCCAGATGTCCATCGCATTCTCAATCCAGACTTCCGGCGGCCGGCCCGCCAGGAATGTGAGCATTCGCTCCCACTGGCCTTTGCGAACGGTATATCCCCATGCTCCCTGGTCGCCCAAGTCATACGGCAGGACACATGCCCGCCGGCCATCGGGCTTCTCCACCATCACCAGACCTATGCCGCGATCACGGTGATCTGAATCGATCATGCGGCTTAAGACGATCTGGTCCACCCCGCGCATCCCCTTGGTCTTGAGCGACTGATACGGGAACATCTTCCGCGGACTGATTGGCAATGCCTCGGCCAGCACCTCACCGGAGGCATCGCCGTTGAACGGATGTTTCTCAAGCCGTTCATTCATCAGGTTGCCATATCGGCTGATCTTCAAGCCGAACTGTTTGAGCAACCCGCGTTTCTCCAGATCGGCGGCGGCCGGACCGTCGATGATGAGGCTCTTACTCGCCATGATGGCCGGTAGCTGAGCATCCATTGCATCGGCCATGCCGCCAGTGAGGATGGCGATGTCACTGTCCTCAAAGACCATCGGGATGCCGCTGCGGGCCAGATTGGAGAAGGCCTTGGGCCAGGCCGGCTGGCCAAGCCCAGCGCCGGTAATGCCCTGCGGATCGGCTGAGTCACCGGCCGGGCCGCGACACTGGAGTGGGTGGGCGGCGCCCAGGTTCGGGCTCATCAGGAACTGGATGCCCGACCGTCTGGCATTGGCCGGGATTTGCGCGGCCAGCGCATCGAACACCGATCGGCTCTTACTGATCTGGCGAATGTAACGATTCCGCAGGAACGGATCGTCCGGCCCTTCGCCCAGGTACAGCAGGCTATGCTTCTTGATGTTCAGTATCAGATTCACTTTGATCTGAAAATCGCCGCTCATTCGGGCGGAACTGTCGAGTTGCGTCCAAGGGCCGCCGGAGTCCACCTCGCTGTAGAGTTCGGTCTCAGGTGGAAGCTGGGAGATGGTGAAGAGCGTCTGGGCAACGCCCAGCACCAAGCCGGGGCGGATATGGTCGCCGTACCAGCCCTGGGGCGGCCGGCATAACGGCCGCAACTCCCCTGCCCAGCCCTTTATCTGCTCACCAAAGCCGACGCCGCCGAGCGTTTGGAAGTGGATGAAGGTTGCCATCTGGCCGATCCGGAAATCCGGAACCTTCGCATGGACGACGCTGCGGACCTTGTGGATGAAGTTCAGCAGCATGTCTCGCTTGAAGGCGATCCACTGCCGCCGCAATGCCGCATCCTCGGGCTTGTCTGATTGGAGACGCTTCGCCATTTCCGCGGCCGCAATGCCCTTCCCGCTTTTACTGCCTTGCCACCTGGCGAACTCACGCATGTGGAGATCGCAGAAGCAGTAATGAGCCCCTTCCTTGCGGTTGGCCGCGGGGTGCCAGTCGTGGCGGATTTCATCATCGAGGAAAACCTTGCGCACGCCGACTTTCGCCAGGGAGAGCAAGGCGTCGATTGCCTTCTGCTGCACCTTGGGAGAAAGCATGCAGCAATACCCGATGGCGGGCGTGAGCGTGATATCAACAGCCCAAGGCCACATCTTCTCCTGGTGGGTCCCTTGTGCATGTCCGAAGTCGTCCAGCATCGCCCAGTCATTGACCATGACCGCGATTCCCCGGCGCTTGGCCTCGACCATGGCACGCTTGAGCGCCTGCATGCGTTGGACGTGCATCTTGCCTTCGAGGTGGCCGGGCGAGACGAGTTGGCCGGTGGGGAAGAGCATGATTTCATCGGCCCCGATGGCCTGGCAGAAGTCGAGGGTACTGGCGAGTCGCTCTTTCCGGTCCCAGCGGGGCCAGAGAGCGCGGGGGACAAGGGTGCAAGGGTGCTGTTTCATGGCCGGCATCATATACGAGGCACCGGAGAACGGAATGCGAAGGGGGCGTGGCGAAGGTTGTGGATAAGTGAACAGGTGCGCAAGTTCTCGGCGGGATACCCCCATGAAGCTATGTGCTGCAGGGATAAGGTGTTAGGTCGAGATGTGGGGAGGAGGTGCGCAAGTTGTGATCGATTGTGGATAAGTCGGTCATCCACTCAATAGGTGAGGAGGGATGAGCGACCATACACGAGCTGGCAGCGCGCGACATTGGGCCGATACGGGCGATTTGGCCGCGGCGGGGAGTGCTGTAAGCAATGGAGGGAGCAGGAGTTGGGAAGGGGGCAAAAGTGTCGCGCGCATACGTGCAGCGATGTCGCGCGGGGTTAAGTCTCGGTGGGACAGGAACTTGGGTGCAAGTTAGTGCAGAAAACATGTGAAAGTGTCGCGCGCTGCATTCTCTTCGATACCCACCGACGCAGTCGGTGGGCTTTTGGGGCGCAGTTATTCGGTTGTCAAATAACGTCGACCTGGGACGGCCGAGAGGAAGGGGAAGAACGTTCCCCCATAATAAGGGTGCGTCTGCAAGATTCGATAAGAGGAGATTGAGGTTTGACAAGGGGTTATGAGCGGCGGGAAAAACTCGCATTTTTTTTAGGTGAGACGGGGCATGCGGATTGCTGGCGAAAATGGTCGCCGCCAGCGTCCTACGGCATCATCGTCGAGTTGGCGATCAAACAGTAGCCCGTCGAGGCGACTATCATTGCGGAAACAGCAACTCAAAAAGGGGAGGAATCGGATGAAGTACATGATCAGTTGGTTCGAACGGCCGCAAGGATCGCCGATGGAGTACGAGAATGCCCAGAAGCGGATCCTGGAGGTCTTCACGCAATGGAAGGCGCCCGCGGATTTCAAGATCGAACTGTTCGTGGTGCGAGTGGGCGAGTGGGGCGGACACATGCTGGTGGAATGCGATAATCCGGTGACGGTTCACAAGGTATGCTCGACCTGGCCTGCGTTTGTGTTCGAGGCGCGACCCGTGATTCCCGTGCAAGACGCTGTGCGGGTCGAACTGGAAACGATTGCCTGGCGCGATGGACTACAACGCAAGTGACATTTGAGGCCGGACGAGGGGTCAGGACCCGAAGTGGAAGGCTTCAAGCTTGTGCCGGAGCGCTGACCATGGCGTGCCGGCTGTCGGCTGAGACTGGTATTCCTGCCAGCATCGCTCCAGTTCACGCTCCTGAGCAGGTGAAAGCGTCACCTGATCGGGATGTTGGACCAGAGAGTCCCAGATCTCCTTGACCAGGCTGGTGCGCTGCTCGGCCGAAAGGGACAGTGCGGCGTTAAGTATTACTGATCGGTCCATGTGTTGCTCCATTCGCATAGTACGCAACCGGCTATGCCGCGTGAAGCGTGAGCAAGGGGATGGCCCCAGCCTGGTTTAGAATCCCCGAGAAAGCAGCCAAAGCAGGAGATTGATCGCTACACAGCCGATAACGACCCACACCAGCACAGTGAGCCACTTGCGTATGGGATCGTCAGAATCGCTCTGCTCTTTGGGCTTGACACGACTCGGTGGCACAAACGTTCTGATCTGATGTTTTCCCATATCTAGGCCTTGTCGATGCAGTATAGCACCCAGGCCCTGTCTGAAAAACCCATGGCCCCACGACGGCTTGGAATCGCCTCAGATGCAAGAAGCATCGGCGAAAGCCGGGTCGGTGGAACCTTTGAGCCGATGCGCCGCCGCAGATGAGTCGATTCCAAGCCGCCCGAAGGGTGGGCCGGAAAAGGCCCGTCTGCTTCGTTACTGCTCCTCGCCGTAGTATTCAAATACTGCTTCGTCGCAGTGCCTCGCATCCAGGCCCTTTCCGGCCCATCGTGGGGCCATGGGCTTTTCAGACAGGGCCTTGCGCGGAGCCCCAAACCGCAAAGTCGCTTTGCGCGCATGGTCCATTGCTCGTGCGTGACAATACTTTCGGGCAGAGGATAAGAAAGCGGCTTTGCCGGCAGGATTGCTACGGCTGGGGTTAGCCGTGCTACTGATGCTGAGCGAAAGTACTGTCACGCTCGTCCATTGCACTGCCATGGCTCGACCGCTTGCACCTTTGCTGGCAGTGGGCGATCAGATCCATCCACACTGCAGAACCAGATCGTGGATCGCATCGGCGATCAGGCGCGTGCCGTGGGGATTGTAGTGGGGATTGGTGTAGTAGGCCGGAGACTGGCCAAGTTCGGCGTCATGGCGGGCGTCGAGCGTCAGTTTCCACTGCGGATGGACGCGGTAGCGGAAATCCCAGTCGCCGGCCGCGGTGCGCTCTTGCATGATCTGGTAGATGTCCAGAAGCGCATCGGCGCCGCCAGCGGCCGGACCGTCGGCGGCAATTTGTCGCGTCGCCTGTGTGTACGGCTGCATGCGGGCGTTGTAGTCGATGCTGTAGTGCGCGGGATAGTCAAAGTAGCCGGTCGTCTGGAGGATGATCTTCGCCGCGGGGAAATCGCTGCGCAGGCGGCGGACCAGTTCGCGCTGCTGACGCCCAAACTCGTCGGGGCCGTAGGCATTGGCATCGTTGCCGGCGTAGCAGATGACAAACACATTCGCGCAGCGCAGCGTCTGCAGATCGCGTTCGTACCGTTTGCGCGTGAGCAGTCCTTTGATGCTCTCTCCGCCCAACCCGGCGTTCTCAACCTCGATGCGCTTGCCGGGAAAGCTTGCGGCCAGGCGCTGCTGGAGCACACCGTCCACGCGCTGGGATGGGTGCAGGTACGAGGTGATCGTGTTGGAATCGCCAACCAGGACAATCCGGCAATCGGGCTCCGGAGCCAATCCGCAGGGCGCAATTCTCGCGTTGCGATACGCCACAAGGCCGTCCTTGTGCTCGAAGAAATAATAGATGACCAGCCGCTTGATGGACAGGCGCGGACGCAGGTACATTTCCAGCCGCTGCCAGTCGTGCCGGCCCGGCGCAAAACAGAGGTAGGTCTCGGACAGCACGGAGCCGTCGGCATAGTAGATATCCACGTACGCCGAGTACTGGTAATCCGGCCCATCGCCCTCGGCCAACTGTGCGCGCGACTCGACGCTGAACCGCAGCGGCTGGGCCGGCAAGTCGACCGGGAAAACGAATGCCCGCAGGTGCTTGTGGTTCAGGCCCGCGGATGCAAATTCAACAACAGTTGGGACGGTGATCTCTTCCATGGATGGCAGTTTCTCAAAAACACGGGCGAAACACTCACCTGCGAACATATAACAACCGGCAGGCGCGGGCAACTATGTTGCATCAACGGCTGTGGCGTCCTGTCGTTGCCAGAGAAGACGTCCATGCCCGCCCTCCGCCCTGTCGCATATCTAGTATTTGATTGACTTTATGTCCACAGGATGTAGTGTGGAGCATAACAGTGACGCGGCCGTCTCGACGGACCGAGACGGCGAACGCAACTGTCTGGAGCCACGGAAGGCGAAAATGCGAGCACAACAAGTCACACACGACGGGCTGGATACAACCTCAGACGACAAGCGCAGCGTTATTCTGGAACTGCCACTCTCCTGTGTCATCAAGAGCGAATATGCGCTGCCCCTGCAGCACGTCTTGCGCCTCTATACGGTGGGCAGTCTTCTGCGCGCGTGGCGCTACCCGAAGGTGCAGAAGAAGATCGAGGATGTCTTCGATTCCCCCGAACAGGCCCATCACGCCATCGCCACCTGCGCTGCGTGGCTGGGTTTCCAAACCGTCGCTGCGCCCGGTCCGGTGGCCGCATGGTGGCGCCCTGAGGATGATGTGGTGCAAGTGATGGCAGCCAGATAGGGACGCTACTGCCGCAGGGACGCTACTGGCGATCGGGCTTCCTCTTTCGCCGCTTCGCCTGCTGGCGATACTGCTGCCGCTCAATGTCATCCAACTGGTCGAGCACCTCATTGGCCCGCTGTCGCAACTGCGGCGCCACATGGTCATCATCCACGATGTCCTGCAGGGCCTTGCGGGCTTCCTTCAGACACTGATGTTCGCAGAACACTTGTGCCACGCGCCAGCGCAGGTGGGCGTCGTGTTGCTCCAGATGGTCAATGCTGCGCACCAGCTTGAGCATATCTTTCTTGCGATTGCCCTGTTCCATGGCCGCCAGACACGGCAGCAGCAGATCATCGGTGCGCTGCAGGTTCAAGCCCTGCTGATAACTTTCAATCGCCTTATCGAGCTGGTTCTCGGTCATGTAGGCATCGCCCACAACGCGCCAGATCGTCCAGTTGTGTGGGTACGCTTTCTTGAGCGGCTCGACCGCTTCGAGCACACCTCGCAGCCCCTTGCTCCATGCAGGCTCCACCAGCATGCCCACCGCATCGACCAGATCCGGATCGCGATCGATCGCCAGCCGCAGTTGCTGCCGTGATGCCTGCTCAAGCTCCGTCCGGCCTTTGGCATCGTCAGCTCGCCCCGCCTTCTCCGCCAGCAACCGACCCAGCCCAAAGCGTGCTGCTCCGGTATCCTCCAGATCTAGCGACCGGCGCAGATGCTTCTCGGCGGCTTCCAGGTTCAGACGATAGTGATCCACCAGCCCCTGCAAGAGCAGCGACTCAGCGCTCTGGCCATAGTCGCGCTCACTGCGCTCGATCACGGCATCGGCCAGTTCGGGCATATCATCGCTGAGCATGGACCGGCCGATGTTCAGGGCGTTGGCCGGGTCCAGGGCATTCTCCTCAATTCGCGCCCACAGGTTGTGGACATACTGTTCGCGTGGGATATGGGCAACCGTGGCCGGATCGGTGGGATCGGCGTAGACGCGCACCAACTCGCCAAGCTGGATCCGTCCCTCGATGGTCAAGGGATGGGTGGTGCCCAATTCCTGCTTGGCTTTCTCGAGCGCTGCGCGGAAGCGCCCCGGCTGGCCGATGATGCGGCAGGTGGATGCCATCTCAGGAAATGCGGTTGAGTGAAACGGCGCCAGGTCCAGCGCCTGCTGGTAATAGCGGATCGCGCCAGGATAGTTCCCCAGTTCGCGCATGGCCCGGCCGCGGGCGACGCCAGCGCTGGGATCCAGCGGGTCCAACTCGGCCAGACGCTGCCCGAGGGCCAGAACGTCTTTCCAGAGCCCCCTGCCCATCTTCTCGGCCAGTTGCCGATACACCTCATACTTCCTGAGCACCGTCCCATACTCATCACGCAGGCGATGCCGCCTGCGCTCGCGGACGAATTGCCCGATCCAGCCTACCGCCTCGTCAAAGGTGAAGTCTTCCTCGCGCACGCGGGCTGCATGCTCGCGCGGCACAGGGATGATCTCGGGAAGGTGGTGCTCGGAAGTGAAATCTCCTTTGATCGATACAAGGACCCAGCGCCGGCGATAGTTGCGGGCGAGCGTCCAAACTCCCGCGGCGACGCCGCAGAGGCCACACGCCCCGAGCAATATCTGCAGTTCAACACTCACGATGTGTAATCGTACCACCTTGCTCCATCGCAGACAAAGCGGCTCTCCTCTGATTATAAGTGCCCGTCCGACAGGCTGTTATGGTGTGCATCGCGACCGCTCGCATACGGTTGGGGCTGGCAGCAACGGCAGAGGGTCGATATACTTGAGCTTCATACAGTAAGGCGTAAGCGAGCGGATCGAGCGGCTGCGGGCCATTCGCAAACGGATCAAAGTCATGCCAACGCACTCACGGAACGGTGATGCCAAGCGAGCGACGCTCCCTCCGCAACAACCACAGCCGCACTCCGCCGTCACTGAACTGGCCGCGCAGAATGAAACGGCGGGCACGCCCCCCATCGAGCTGAGCCTGTCGGACACCGATAAAGACCCGGTCGTCTCCTCCGGCAGTGAAGTCGTTGCCTCTGCCGCTGGCGGCGTCGGCGTCGCGGCCATTCCCGATCGGGCTGCATTGCACCAGAGTCCCGCAACAGCCCCCCCCGAACCGCCCATCGCATTTTCCCGCAAGAAAGTGCTGCTGATTCTCTGCTCGCGCAACGGAACGGCACGCCAGGCGATCAGCCGCTTCGGGAATCAGATGAACCTCGCGCTGGAGATCATCGACTACAACCCCGATCAGCCCAACAGCATCGCCGATCAGCTTTTCAACCATCGCGACGCTCAGTTCGCCATCATCTATTGGGGTGAGCCCAACGGCCGGGAACCCCCCGGTTTTGCCCATCCAGAACGTTATGTCGGTTTCGCATTGGGATTTGCCCTGGGCCGATTCGGGCGCGGCCGGGTCTTTGTTCTGGGCTCCGTGAAATCGCCTCCTCTGCCAGGGTTCGATCGCATCATGGTAGCTCACCTTGACTCGACCGGAAACTGGCAAATGCAACTCGCCCACAGGATGCGGTCCGGCGGCCTTGACGTTGATATGAGCAAGCTGGTCTAAAGTGAACCGGCACTCCAGACAGGGCCTATCGTCGCTTTCTGCGGTGTCCTGGCTGTGGCTTGCCATCGTCGATCCACCCGTCCACCTGATCCACTCGCCCATTCCGAAGCGTGTATCGCCCCTTTACCTTAACCCCGCCGTCCATCACCAGTTCGATACCCGGACCGACCTTGGGATTGAAATCCCATACGCCCAGTTTCGGGGCCCACTGCAGATACTCCGACAGCAGGGAGATTGGTAAGGTATCGTTCTTCGGCTGGCGAAGTTCATCTTTGCTGGACAGCGACTCCAACTGCGGCATGTCCTTCACCGCCTGATGTGCCAAGCCAGCGCGGGCTACATAGCTGCAGACGGCCTCCATGGCCGCCACGGCGAAGGTGCGCTTGCTTTCCTCCGCCGGGTAATCCAGCCAGTATGATCTCCAGCGCTCCTGTACGTCCTTGGCATCACCGAAGATCTCGCCAAACGCCCGTGCCGCCAGCCGATCGCTGCGTGCTTCCTGCACGTAGCGGATCATGCCATCCTGGTATTTGCCCCCATCGCCGTGAGCCAGGAACTGTACCAGCGACCATGCCATGTCGTAGTTTTCCTGGCGCAACTGGGCGTTCCAGCGCACGTGCGACATCTCGACAAGTTCGGCAACCGAAGGCAAGCTGCCATCCTTGAGCGAATCCTGCAACCGTTTGAGCCGCCAGGGCGGAACCACCCCCGAAACAAAGGTGTCACCGGTATACATGCTCTCGCTGAAATACTCGGCAAGGCCCTCATTCAGCCACACCGGTATCTCGTATCCCAGCTTGCCGGTGAGATACTGGTGGAAAGCCTCATGCTGGATCACATGCCACGCCCGGGCGTCCGGCCGGGTCCCGACGTAGGCCAGCAGATGCTCACCATCGAACAGCCCGGTCGAGTCTTCCCGTCCGCCCTGATCGATGTAATCGTCGCGATTCGAGAAAAGGTACAGGGGAAGTTTGCGGTCATCGCGCTTGCTGGAGAGCGATTCGGTGCGATCGCGGTACTCGATGACCATTTTCTCCAGGCGATGGATCACCTCATTGAGCATCGGTTTGGGAAGATCGCTGAAGAGGGTGTAATCAGTCGTATCAATCGCCGCCATCCCCGCCGGTATGTCGCTCCCATCGGGCATGCGCCCCTGGATGCGCTGGGCGGCAAGCACCACCGGCGCCAGAAACATCAGTACGACGAGGCTGCACAGCGTAGCCGCAATGCGTATCATGGCATGATTGTTCGACACAATCGGCCCGCTTGCAAGCCCAATGCGCCGATCATTCGTTTCTGGTGCTCGGAGAGTGGACCCATCTGTTTGGTCTGCGCCCTCCCCTTGGGGGAGGACCAAAGTGCTGGTAGACTGTCGCATCTGAATAACCGGTAGTACATAACTCATGACAGATCGCACCAAGAACCTTCTCGTCGGCCTGACCGTGCTGAGCGGCCTGGTGTTGCTGGGCTGGATGGTCCTGCAGTTCGGCGGGGTCGCCATCTCACCGTTCACTGCCGGCCGACCCACCGTGACCGTTCTTACAGACCGGGCCGACGGCATCGGCGAAGGCTCGGCCGTGCTCTACCGCGGCATCGGCGTGGGCCAGGTCCGCTCCGTCCGCATGGCCGACGACATGACCTATGTCGTCCTGACGCTGCAGCTCAATCCGGATGTCCGCGTGCCGGCGAACGTGGAGGGCATCATCCGGCCGCAAGGGCTGATCGGCGGCAGTTCCGCGGTCTTCCTTGAGCTCACCGACACAACCGCGAACGGCCGACTCACCGCCGGCGCAGAACTGCACGGGCACGTATCGGGAATGGATATGCTTCCCAAGGAGATCACGCAACTGGCCACCGACCTGCGCAAAACCAGCCAACAGTTCCGCGAGTCCGGCGTGGTCGAGCACCTCGATCAGGCCATCCTCAGCATCACGACCCAGGCCACGAAAGTGGGCACGATCCTGGATTCGGTGCAAAAGGTCGTGGGCGATGAGAAGATGCGGAGCAACATCCAGGACTCGATGCAGAACATCAATGAGGTGACGCTCACCGCCAGGAGCATCACCGCCAAGCTCGACAAGTTCAGTGCCAGCCTCGAGAACTCCGGCGCCAATCTCGATCGCCTGACCACCGAAGCCACTGAAGTCACGCGCGACGCACGGGGCCTGGTCCGAGACACGCAGGGCAATATCGACCAGCTCACGCGGCAGGTCGGCGACCGGCTGGTGCAGGTGGGACTGATGCTCGACACGCTGAACTCCGTGACGAAAAAACTGGACCAGGGGAAGGGCACCGCCGGCATGCTGGTGAATGATCCCAAGCTCTACGATGCCCTCGTGGACTCGGCCCGGCAGCTCAATCTCACGCTCGCGGATCTGAAGCGACTCGTGGAGCAGTGGGAACAGGAAGGCATGAGCCTGAAATTGAAGTGATATCGCCCGCGGATCCCATTGCATCGAGGGGGCATGCACTGCATAATGTTGCCCATACGTCAGGTGTCTGACGGGATTGTCTGTCCTATCGCTTTAGAAGGAGCATCGCATGGCCTGCTGCAAATCGAAGATGTCCTGCAAGTCCGACAAGCCTGCCAAGGCTGCCAAGAAGCCCGCGGCGAAAAAGGCGAAGTAAGCCCTTTTTCGTTCTTTGGCTCACGAATGCACGGGGCACCGGAAACGGTGTCCCCTTTTTATTGCACTCGCCCTCACGCGGGAGTTGGGCCCGCTTCTTGCATCTTCTCCGCAAAGGCATCGATCTCCTGCCGCTTGGGAATCGACGGCCAGGCTCCCACTCGCGTCACGCTGATGGCGCTGGCGGCCGTGGCAAACCGCACGGCGTGTTCCAGGCTCATCTCCTCGAGGATCGCCGCCGCCAGCGCCCCGCAGAACGTATCGCCCGCCGCCGTGGTGTCGAGCACCTTGACCTTGTACGCCGGCACATGATACCCATGGTTCTGGTGCACGACGTATGATCCATCCGGCCCCAGGGTCACGATGACCACGGCGGGCCCCATCTCATGCAACTGATACGCCGCATCCCGCGCACCATCAACGCCGATCACATCCATCCCTGCAAGCTGCGACGCCTCCGTCTCATTCACGACCAGCATGTTCATTTTGGCGCTCACCGGAACCGGCACACCCGACACCGGGGCATAATTGAACATCACCGGGATGCGAGCGCTGTGGGCGATATCAATTGCCCGAATGGCCGCCTCCGGACTGATCTCATTCTGCATCACGATAAGGGCCGCCTCGCGGATGCAATCGGTCTCATGCACAATATCCGCCGCCGTAATGGCGAAATTCGCCCCGGAGGCGATGGCAATGCTGTTGCGTCCGTGCTGATCGACCAGCACCAGCGCCACCCCGGTATGCACCTCCTTGCGCTTGATGACACCGGAGGTATCTATCCCATCATTGCGGAAGTTCTGGATGATCTGCGGTGCATACTGGTCATCACCAAGACAGGTAATGAACGACACTTCCCCCCCGGCCCGCGCTGCGGCCACCGCCTGGTTCGCGCCCTTGCCCCCATAGGTCTGCAGGAATGTGCCGCCCGTCACGCTCTCCCCCACCGCCGGCAGGTGATCGAGCCGGGAAATCATGTCCACATTCGTGCTTCCGATCACCGTAATCGTCCGAGCAGGCATGCTTGTGCTCCTTCCAGATCCGGGGGCTTATGGCCAATGTGAACGGCACACTAGCCTACTATCCCCCGGCGGCAGTTCAAGCGCCCAGTGTGCTGTCCCGGATAGCGAGCTCGGCAGGAAGCGGCTTATCCTATCGATCCCCCAGAAACCGCCCGCAGCACAGCGCAATCGCCAGGGCATCGGCCACATCCGGAGGGGATGGCGGCTCTTTCAGGTTCCAGATCGCCTGGATCGAGCGCTGCATCTGCAGCTTCGACGCGTGCCCATGGCCCGAAACCGCCTGTTTCACCCGGTTCGCGGAAAACTCCTTGATCCTCGCCCCATGCCGTTGTGCCACCAGCAGAATCACTCCCCGCGCATGGCCCATCAGGATCGCCGTCCGTGGATGCTTGTAGTGGGCATAGAGCTGCTCCACCGCGCACACCTCTGGGCTGTACTCGACAAAGATCGACTCCAACTCCTTCTCCAACTCCAACAATCGTTCGGCCATCGGCGTCCGCTGCTGCAGGCGAATCACGCCCCCATCAATTAGTTTCGGGCGCAGAAACTGGTAATCGACCACTCCATAGCCGGTCAACTGCAACCCGGGATCAATCCCCAATATCCGCATGCGCGCACTTCTTTCTGCTTTCTATTCTCTGCTTTCTGTTTTCGCCTGGGCATCCACCGCGACCCGGAATCCCATCACATCCGACCGCAGTTCACCCGGCCCGGCAAACCGAACCGCCGACCGGCACTCTTCAGGCCCGCTGCGCCAGCAGCCACCCCGGTACACATAGCTTGGCTCACCTTCGGCCGTGACGGCCGCTTGCGTTCCGGGGTGCTTCGCATAGTCCTGCGTAAAAGCATCTTCGCACCATTCCCATACGTTTCCATGCATATCGTAAAGGCCCCAGGCATTGGGCTTCTTTGATCCGACGATCGCGGGATGTTCTGGCTTCGCCGGCCCACCTTCGAGCTTGCTCCAGTTGAACACCGCATCATCGGCCGACAACTTCTGGCCCGACGACCAGGGCGTTTTGGTTCCTGCCCGGCAAGCGTATTCCCACTCGGCCTCCGTCGGCAGCCGCAGAGTTCGCCCCGCCTTCTGGCCACCATACGCGCAGAACTTCCGGGCATCAGTCCATGAGATCGAATCCACCGCCTGCTTCGCGTCACCCTTCTTCTGCGCCTGGTTGAAGTTCATCACCGCTTCCCACTGGCCCTGGTTGACCTCATACCGGCCGAGATAAAACGCCTTCGCGATCTTCACTGTGTGCCGGGGCGACTCCGAGGGATCGTGCCCGACCTCACTCTCATCCGATCCCATCTCATATTCGCCGGGCTCGATCCGCACCAGTTCAAGGGTTACACCTTTGCCCAGATCCAGGATGACCACCGGGCCATCCGGCGTGTCGGGCAGCGCCTTGGCCCTCGCATACCTCACGATGAGCACAACCCCCAGCAGCAGTCCGGCCAGCGCCAGAGTAAGTACAATCAGCCTCGTCATGTCAGCTTAGCCTATCCTGAAGCACCGTTCACGCAATGCAGGGCCCCGAGCCACTTCGCCCTTCAAGCGACGCATCTGCCCTGCAAACTCCACCCATGCTCATTGACTTAGCTAATGGGTTGACTAATCATGTAGTGTGATGACGGTGAACATCCATCACGCCAAAACCCATCTCTCGGCCTTGCTGCAGAAGGTAGAGCATGGCCAGACAATCCTGATCGCCCGCAATGGCAAGCCGGTGGCTTACCTAACCGCGGCCGCACCCAAGCCCCGCGCCCGCAAAGGTGGCTTCGCCAAGGGTGAATTCAAGGTCCCTGACTCCTTCTTTGAACCGCTGCCGGATGAAGTGCTTAAGGGCTTTACCCAATGAGACTTCTTCTGGACACACACGCCTTTCTCTGGTGGGCCAGCGAGGACGAACGTTTGTCCAAGCCCGCCCGCGCCGCCATCGAGGCCCCCAGCGCCGAGGTCTTTCTCAGTACCGCCAGTATCTGGGAAGCCTGCATCAAATGGCGGCTCGGCAAGCTTCCTCTTCCCGATCACCCATCGCGCTATCTCCCGACGCAACTGGCCAAAGGCGATGTAGCGCCGCTGGACATCCGCATGCACCACGTGCTGCACATCACCGAATTACCGGACCATCACAACGATCCATTCGACCGTATCATCATCTCTCAGGCCAGGTTAGAGGATATGACCATCGTTACGCGTGACGAAAACATCAGACACTACGATGCCAAAACGCTTTGGTAGCCGAGACCTGACCCTCTTGTTTAGACCGGAAAACAGGACGCGATTCGATTCCTGGCACCGGAAAACACATACCGCCGTTGAGGAAGTGATCTCTATTCTGCACACTTTGGGAAAGCCCGCCTATGACAGCTTTGGCTCGTCCGCCTTTTGATTGGGACAAGGTGTTCCACATTCCGGGCAACGGTCGTTGCTGGCCCGCAGGTCGTAGCCGCACATGAAGCACAGCCCCAGTTGCTGCCGCCGCCAGTGTCGATTTTCCCGGAGACCCCAGTGCATGCACCAGAGTAGCGGAAGAGCCGTCAGGGCCGTGGGAAGCCAGTAGGGGAACCACCAGGCTTTGTGGGCCGGAAAGAGGGTCAACGCATGTTTCCAGGCTATTGACACCTTCGCGGAACCAGATCCCCACTTTAGGCCGCCGCCAGGCCGCGAATGCGAAGGAAACCAGATACGCCGCGAAACCCGCCTGCCTGCGCTGCATCCTCTATGGCTCTTTTCTCCGCGGGCGAGAGACGGATATTCACCTGCACGCTTCGTTCCTGGCTGGATGCCGGAAGCGGAAGGCGTTAGCGTGATCCCATGGCGCGTCAGAAACGTCAGGCGATACGTCGGTCACAGACCATGCCACGGACGGGAACGTATGGACTCACCGACAGGCGGCATGCCATAACCACGACTGAAGGCACGAAATAGATGTAGCCTTACTCAAATACGCCCTGATCCCAAAGCTTGAGTGCTTCCTCTTTGCTCGGGGCGGTGGGCGTCTCTATATGACATCCCTGGCAGACCGCGTAGAACTCCCCGTTGAATGCTGACCATACAACAATGTGGGTCTTGCCGCATTTCGGACACACCTTAACTTCGGCAGCCTTGTCGCCAGACGTGCTGAGTTGAATTGGTTTGCACTGAGACATGATCGCGTTACTACGTGTCAATGAATTCGCTGGTTCGCGATGTTCGCGGACCAGACAGAACGGCGAGCACCCGCTGTACCGACCTCAGCCACGATACGTCGCATACAGATGCACCGGCCTCTGGGCGCGGACCGGAGAACAGGACGCGATTCGATCACTGGTAATGATTGATCGGCACATGCGCGATGTAACTTGATCGCCATGTGCCCTGCGGCAAGGAAGGCGCCCGGTGGGTTGATCTACCACGCTATCAACTGCGGGGTCAGCCCCCAGACGAAGACCGTCACTCCCGGCGAAGCAGCGTTCGAACTCCGTCCTGTTATCCGATCGCCTGTTTTCCGATCGTTTTCCGATATGCCTGCCTTGGCTCGCCTGCCGGTTGAACGGGAATGGGTGTCCCACATTCCGGGCAACGTTCCTTGCTGGCCCGCAGGTCGTAGCCACACTTGCCGCACATACCCAAGCCCCGCTGCCTCCCTCTGCGCGAGACAGCGACCAGCCAGCAGGCGGGTGCAATCGCGAAGCAGGCAGACCAGAACCAATGCGGGGACAGGTATGACTTGTGCACATACACCGTCACCGGCTCGCCAGGAAACTGGTTGCCGAGGTTTGAAGATTGGGTGAGTTGGGAGGCGAATCCCAGACGAGTAAGGATCGTCGGCGGCGCCGCAAGCGATGCACGCGTAAACCTCGGCGAGTTCCACGACACACGATAGATCATTCGGCCATCAGAGGAGACCAACTGGTGATCGGTCCCTCTGTTCGGCGGGCTCCCACCAAGGTTCCAATGAACAGGCGTGTCATACCCGCCATAGCTTCGATACCAGAGGACGATGATGCTGAGGCACAACAGCAGCGAAAGCAGTGAGAGGATATTGGAGATGTGGCGTTTCATCGGTCAGACAACCATGGCGGTCTATCATCACCTCCCCACCCACCCCACGCCACGCCAGTTCCACCCTCGCAGGGAGCGCTTCTCAGCCCGCCGGCCGAGATGCGCGCGATCCGCGTCCGTTAAATAACGCTCGCCCTCGCCCTAATAGGTATCAGGGCCACCGCACATTTATCTCGATCACTCTTACCCAGATTCCCCATCCTCTCCAAAATCGGGTCGGAATTCCTGACGCGCGCAAACCATTGCCAATCCTCATCTTCCAAAATCGCCCCCTCCAAATCGACCCTTATGGAGGGATGTTTTTCACTCTCCCGGCCGTACCCCGGCCACGCTATTTCACAACCGAATACGACTTTTCCTACCGGACGAGTAGGCAATGATCGCCGAGATGCGCACACCAACCTGAGCATCTTTGCCAAAGACGGTAAGCAGCGTAACACACCGCCGCCGACTGCGTACGCGAACCTGAGCATCTTTTCAAATGGGTCGCTCGCCCTCAGTACAGGTTCAGGACGAATGACCGGCAACGAAGGACCAATGACCAAAAGGAACCATGCGCACCTCCTCCCCAGCCAAATCGCTAACCACTTGCCCCACAACACCTTACACCGGAAAAGATCATTCGCGCCCCTGCGCTTTTCGATCTCCGCGTCCCCGTGTCGCCGCGTCCCCGCATCTCCCCCTCCCCTCCTCTCGCTCTCCCGCCCTCTCCCACTCTCCCCCTCACACCCTCCCCTCTTGTTCTGGCGGCTGAAAGTGGTTCAATGCTGGGATGAAACCTGTCACGGATGAGTTGGTATGGTTCAATGGCAAGGTGATGCCGCTCTCACAAGCTAAAGTGGGGCTGGAAGACCGCGGCTTCAACTTCGCCGATGGCATCTATGAGGTCGTGCGCTTCTATCGCGGAAAGACGTTCACTCTGGCCGAGCATCTGCAGCGACTGGTTCGCTCGGCACAGGCGATCCAGCTCATCGTGCCGGCCGACATCGAGGACCTGGCTCGCGATGTGCGCCAGCTCATCACCGATACGGGCATCAAGGAAGGAATGGTCTACCTGCAGCTCACCCGCGGCGAAGCGCCGCGGGCGCATGCATTCCCGGAGAAATCGCGGCCGACGCTTTTCTTCTATGCCCGGCCGCTGCCCGAGCCCTGGAAGCCCGGAAGGGGTGAGGGATGCCGCCTGCTCTCGGCCGTCGATGACCGCTGGCACAAGTGCTGGATCAAGAGCCTGGCGCTGCTGCCCAACGTGCTGGCGAAGAACCATGCCCTCTCGACCGGCCACGATGAGGCCGTCTTCATCCACGAGGGGAAGGTGACCGAGTGTTCGGCATCGAACATCTTCTGTGTTCGCGGCGGCAAGGTGCTCACCAGCCCGGCGGGGCCAAAGGTTCTGCCGGGAATCACCCGCCTGGTCATTCTGAAACTGGCGAAGAAGCTGGGAATCCCGGTGGAAGAGAAAGCCGTCGGCCGCGATGAGGCGATCGCCTGCGATGAGGTGTTCATCTCTTCCACCACACGTGAGCTGAACTGGGTACGCGAGTGGGATGGAACGACGGTCGACTCGGGCAAATGCGGACCCATCACGCGGGCGCTGCATGAGGCATTTGTCGCGGAAGTGAAAGCGGAGACGAAGTAGAGCGGATTGCCGAAGCCGTCTTACACGAAGACCAGTTTCGTCCGGCCGCTCTGCTGCAGATACTCAGCCACCAGCACCGCGTAGCCCTCGCTCTCCACGATCGCATCGTTGAGCTGCAACTGCCCCCGCACGGCCTGCACGGCGCGCTCATCCTCCCCTTCGATCTCGACGTACCTGCCCAGGGTCTCCGGCAACTCGTCCAGGACAACTTCGCAGGCGCCCAGTTCCCAAGTCTCGCGGCGCTTCTCGAACGACAGCGTGACCTCATAGCCCAGCGCCCCAAGCAGCGCCACGGCATCCTCGTATGAGCTGACCGCCGCTTCGGTCTCCGGCCGGATCTTCATTGCCCCGGCCTGTCTTGGCCCCTTGTGGGTGATGATGATGCGCTGGGTCCCGGCGTCCAGATCGCGGGCCAGGCGCACGCGCAAGCCCGCCCCGCCACGCCGCAGCGCGGCATCGGGTGTATCCAGAAAGGTGTTGATCTCCAGTTCCCGGCGGATGAACTTCGCCCCGGCTCCCCTGAGCCGCTGGACCATCATGGCATGATCGCTGATGCGCAGCTTGATCTCGGTCTCCAGCGGCATCCGTCGACCCTACGCTTTCTTGCGAGCGCTGTGCAGGTGGAAGGCCAACTGCTCAAGCTGGATGGCGACATCCACGGAACTCAAAGCGACATAGGGCGGCACCACCAACGCCACCGGTGCAAAATTCAGAATCCCCTGGATGCCGGCATTCACCAGATCATCAGCGACATCCTGGGCGACGTCGGCCGGCACTGCCAGGATCGCCAGGCGCGCCCGATGCTCCTGCACATACAGGCGAATATCGCTGGTCGGCCGGATATGGTGCGACCCGTAGCTCTGGCCAATCTTCCGCTCATCACTGTCGAACACCGCGACAATCCGGAACCCCTTGGACTCGAAGCCGGCATACGCCAGCAGTGCCCGGCCGAGGTTGCCCGCGCCCACCAGGATCGTACCCCATGTCTTATCCGTACCGATAATCTGGCGGATATGCGATGAGAGTTCATCCACCTTATAGCCGATGCCCGGATGGCCAAACTGCCCGAAATACGCGAGGTCCTTGCGCACCTGGGCATCGGTATAACCAAGGGCCACGCCCAACTGCTTTGAAGAAACCGTGCGCCGACCCTTCTTCTGGTAGCTCTCCAACTGGCGCAGGTAATAGCTCAGCCGCCGCACCGCGGGATTTGGAACGAACGCTGGTCTGGGTGTTTCCACTGCCATCTTTGATTTGCAGTCTACCGATTATTGTGAGTGGATGCCGCGGGTCAAGAAACAAATCGGAATGAGGCACAATTGCATCGGGCCGACCATATGGTAACCTTCTCTCCCTGACGCTGAAGGTGGCAGTACGCCTGCCTTAGCCGGTGATGTGTTCACGGGCAAGGCAATGGGAAGTGCGGTGAAAACCCGCCGCGGACGCGCCGCTGTAAGGGATACGGGTCTGCCAGCGATGGCAACCCCGCAGAAGTCCGGTCGCCACTGTCCTGTGATCAGGATGGGAAGGCCCCGGAGAGTCGAATCGGCCAGATCAGGGATCGCCGGCTCGATAAAGCTCAATCCCGAGCCAGAAGACCTGCCTTCAAGCGATGGTGCGGGCGAAACTGTTCGCCTGTGCCGTATTTCGGTACCGTCTTCGCGATACTCAGGACGGCCGGGCCATACGATCTGCATTGCATCACCACGGCATGCGGATTGCGCAACACGAAACTGAAGTTGCCCCGGTTCCACCTGTGCCCGTACAAGCTGCGTTGCGGGCGCTCGCGAAGCCGGGGCTTTTTGTTCGGCCACGCGACTTGGCCGAAGGAGTCCTTCATGTTGTTGCGCGCTTCGTCTGCGCTTCCCTTGCACGAGAGTTCCCGGGCATCACGCAAACCAGCGTCCGCGTTTACCCTGGTGGAGCTGCTCGTCGTTATCGGCATCATCGCGGTTCTGATTGGGCTGCTCCTTCCGGCACTCTCCGCCGCCCGGCGGGCAGCGGCGTCAGTCCAGTGCATGAGTAATCTGCGTCAGCTTGCCACCGGGATTCTTATGTACAGCAACGACAATCAAGGTTACCTGCCGCAGGCGGCGCCGGAGCAGTACTGGGGCGGTACCGATCTCTACCGCTGGCACGGTTCGCGCCCGGCTCTCGATCAGCCGTTTGATTTCAACCGCGAACCCTCGCCGCTGCTGAAGTACCTGCAGACCGATCGCATCAAGCAGTGCCCGGCGCTGGCCACGTACGACATACAACCCGGCGGCTTCGAGGCAGGCTGCGGCGGCTATGGCTACAACATGATGCACATGGGTTCGACGATCGCCTATCGGAACAGTTTCACCGAACAGGAATACCGCACACCGATGAAAGGCACCCAGATCCGGGATGCCAGCAACAAGGTGCTGCTGACCGATACCGCATACTTCGACGTATACGATTCACAGACCCTGATCGAGTATTCGTTCTGCGAGGCTCCGTATTTCCCCGGCGATTGGGCGGCCGCGCCCTCTATCCACTTCCGTCATAGCAGGCATGCCAACGTGTGCTGGCTGGACATGCACGTGACATCGGAAGTCATGGATTGGACATGGGATGCTGCGGACTCGATCAACAATCCCATGGGCGTCCGGTACGATCAGTACCTCCTGGGGTGGTTCGGCCCCAAGGACAACAGCCTGTTCAAGTGGAACTGAGCCCTGAACCGCAACGTAATGCCGTGGGCCTCGACCGATGGCATCAGATACGAACAGAGGGTGAGCGGAAACTTCCGCTCACCCTCAGGTTACTTTCCATATTCTTAGCTACAGCACACCCTGTTGAACCATTGCATCGGCAACTTTGATGAAGCCGGCGATGTTCGCCCCCCGGAGGTAGTTGACAAACCGGCCGGGCTTGCCGTTCCCGGTTTCGCCCTCAATGCTGCCGTAGCGGACGCAGTTGGCATGGATCGACTTCATGATGCGGCGAAGTTGCGCATCGACATCCTCGCGCGTGCGCTGCAGGCAGGTGGCGTTCTGGCTCATCTCCAGACCCGAGACTGCCACGCCGCCGGCGTTGGCGGCCTTGCCTGGCCCGTAAAGGATGTGGTGCTCGAGGAAGACTTCAACGGCTTCGGGAGTCGAAGGCATATTGGCGCCCTCGCTGACACACGTGCAACCATTCTTCACCAGGTTGCTGGCATCCACAGCATCGAGTTCGTTTTGCGTGGCGCTGGGGAATGCCAGGTCGCAAGGCACATCCCAGGGGCGTTTGCCGGGGAGGAACTTTGCACCCTTGAAGTGTTCAGCGTATTCGCGAATGCGGCCACGGCGGACGTTCTTGAGCTGCATCACCCACGCCAGCTTGTCGGAATTGATGCCGTCCATATCGACGATCGTGCCCTCGGAGTCTGAGAGCGTGACGGACTTTGCACCCAGCGCGTTGAGCTTTTCGACGGTGTATTGGGCTACATTGCCGGAGCCGGAGACAGTTGCCACCTTCCCGGCGATCTCCTGCTCACGAGATGCGAGCATTTCCTGGGCAAAGTAGACGGCCCCGTAGCCGGTGGCCTCCGGCCGCAGGTTGGATCCGCCCCAGTTGAAGCCCTTGCCGGTCAGAACACCGTTGAAGCGGTGGGTGAGCTTACGATACTGGCCGAAGAGGAAGCCGATCTCGCGGCCGCCAACGCCCATATCGCCGGCCGGGACATCGATATCGGGACCGATGTAGCTGTACAACTCATTCATAAACGCATGGCAGAAGCGCATGATCTCGCCATCGGTCCTGCTATGCGGATCGAAATCGGAGCCGCCCTTGGCACCGCCCATGGGGAGCGTTGTGAGGCTGTTCTTGAGCGTTTGCTCGAACGCCAGGAATTTCAAGATGCCAATGTTCACCGAGGGGTGGAAGCGCAGCCCACCCTTGTAAGGTCCGATCGCGCCGTTCATCTGCACGCGATAGCCGCGGTTCACCTGGACCTGCCCTTTGTCATCGACCCATGTCACGCGAAAGATGATCACGCGATCGGGTACGACCATGCGCTCCAGAATCCTGGCCTGTCGGTAGGCCGGAGTTGTCAGCACCAGCGGCATGACCGAGCGCACCGCCTCACGGACGGCCTGGTGAAAGACTTTCTCACCCGCTGACTGAGCCTCAACGCGCTCCATGAAGGCGGCGACGGCTGCCTCTGAACTGGCATCGGTTTTCTGTTCGGGCACTGTGATCGTACTCATGCTGTGTTCTCCTCAGACTGAGATCGATTTGGTGCCATTCCTTGGCAGACGCTCCCAAGCGAGGCCAGGTAATGGTTGAATAGCCACATTTGCTCCAGGGGTCTCGAGCAGCCACGGGCGGGCGAGAGGCTCCTACTCCATGTTAGGCAAGACAAACCCGGCTGGCGAGACTCCTGGCGGGCGGGTGCCTCGGATCCGCGCTGGCGCGGGGCGTGGCCAGGCGAAGAGCGGAGGGTGGAATCCATGCATTCTGGATTCTGGATTGACGGCAAAGGACGAGAAAGCGGCTGTGGATAAGTAGCAGGTGCGCAGGTTGTTCGAGGGGATACCACCATGGTGCTATGTTTTGTGTTAACGAGGAGTTAGAACGGAATCGCAGGAAGAAATGATCAAGTTCGATGGGATTGTGGATAAGTCCGGAATGTAGGCACGGAGGAAGTGGGAAAGGTGCTCAGGTTCGTGTGCATAGTTGGCGGCATTCGGTAATCCGCGCGACCGATTGCGACAAAGGCGCTCAAGATCGTGTGCGCAGTTCGGGTGGCATTTCCTACTTATCTGGCAGGAGTATGGGTATTCGACTGAGAAGAAACACGTTCCTCTACCTATCGTCTTTGCTCACAACCGGAAGAAATTTGCTGCGTTTTCGTGGCAGAACATCTGCACTTGGCGCATCGTTGGCAGGTAGCCGCGAGCGCGCTGAACGATGTCCTCGAACGGGTCGCCGGCAAACCCGTGAAACCATCCCGGACCGTCGGTGCCGGCCATGATCTTGTGATATCCCCCCAGGCGTTCGGCCATCTCGAACGTCAGCGAGAAGAATCCCAGCCACGAAGGTTCCACGTAGCAATTCTCGAATGCCATCGCCATGTACATCGCTTCTTCGATGGGCGAGCCGTGGCCAACGATGAACCGTAGCTTCGACCGTTGCTTCATCAAGTCGAAAAAGCTCATGGCGTTAAATCCCGGGCGCGGCTCGGTGTGGGTGATGACGTACAGGTCGCGCTGCAGCGCCACGTCCATGGTCGGTCCGAAGTTTTCTTCGGTGATTGGCAGTTTCTGGGCGACGGGATGAATCTTGATCCCGGTGACCTGCGGATGCGTGTCCAGGAAGTGTGTCAGCCCGGCGAGGTAATCCTGCTCCCGGGGATCGACCCAGCAGGCCAGTTGCACGCGCTTCTGGTGTTTTTCCTTGAGCGCGTACGCTTCAGCGTTGGCGGCTTCCGGATCCGCAGTTCCCGGCCGAGCGAGGATCAGGTTCAAGCCGTCGATGCCACCTGAGTCCAGCAGCCTGGTGGTAAACTCCGGCTTGGTCTGTTCCCACACGTGGTAATGCGCGTCGAAGAATTTGATGCTGGCCATCGTGAATTTCGTTAGAGTTGCACGCCGGCAACCTGCAGGCGCATCAGCATCACGGCGGCGCCGAGCTGCGGATCCAGTTCCAGCAGGTCGGCCGGCTTGGTTGTCGGCTCCGGCCGAGGCTGCTCGCTGGGCTGGTAGACGATGTCCATCTGCTGCCGCGCCTCAGCGACAGCGCGCATCTGGTCCGGACTCATCTCTATCGCGAAATCAGGATCAACACCCCATTCGGTGCTGTTTTCTTCGCGATGCAGGCAGCGGCCACTGGGCAGATAATAATGGCTGGTGGTCAGCTTCAGCACGGCATTGCGCCCGGTAACCCGGAAGAGCATCTGCACGGAGCCTTTGCCATAGGTGCGCTCGCCGACGATCAGAGCCCGATGGTGATCTTTCAAGGCGCCGGCGAGGATCTCGCTGGCAGAGGCAGAGAACTGGTTCACCAGCACCACCGTGGGCATGGTGATCTTCTTCGTGTCGGGATCAGCTTCGCTCTTCGACGGCGACTGCGGGGTTTCTCGATCAGCCTTGGTCGAGACAATCGCCCCATCCTTGATGAAGCGATCGGCCACATCCACGGCTGTGGTCAGAAGGCCGCCCGGATCAGAGCGGAGATCCAGCACCATTCCTTTGATGCCCTGGGTCTGCATCTGCTTTACGGCACGATCAAGGTCGTCCGTAGAGGTCTTGGAGAAATTGGTCAAGCGCAGGTAACCGATGCGCTGCACCGGATCGATCACCCAGTCCCAGGCGCCGCCCGGCAGGCATTTCCATCCCTTGATGCTCGCCACCTTCACGTTCTCCCGACGCAAGGTGCAATCTTTGACGTTGCCATCGGGCGAGCGCACGGTAAGCGTCACCGTGGTGCCGTTCGGGCCCTTGATGCGCTTCACCGCCTGATCCAGCATCATTTCTTTGGCAAGCTTGCCATTGATGTGGGTGATGAGGTCGCCGGCCTTGATTCCAGCATGATAGGCCGGGGTGTCCTCAATCGGGCTGATCACCTTCAGGTCGCCGGAGTCGCTGCGTTCGATCTGTATGCCAACGCCGCTGAACTCACCTTCGGTCGCGGTGCGGAACTCATCGAGCTGCTGCGGCCAGATCATGGTGGAAAACGGGTCCAGCTCCTCCAAGGCCCCGTCCATGAACTCGTGCACAAGCACGGTTTCGGGCAGATCCACCGAATCATGATTGCCATCGCGAATGCGGCTGATCATCGACTTGAAATCGGAGTCGCTGTCGGGATTACTTCGATTCACCTGAATGACCGCTTCATCCACTGCAGCCAGAAACTTGTCACAACTCGCTTTGTCGCCCAGCCGTGGGAAGGCGGCATCAATGCCCGGCGTTGTTGCCAGCAGCCGCAACGCCTGCAGCCCGCCAAGCGAGAGCGTGCGGTAGTTCACGTCCCGGTAATAGTTCGCCACGGCATCGTGCATGGCGCGGGGCATCATGTCGAAGTCGATGCCTTTAAGCATATCGCGCCAGTCGATCACGAGATCGGGCGAATCAAGGTCCATGGGCTTGGTGCCAGAGCCATCCGCGGCGCCCTGACCTGCCGGTTGCGTTGTGGCGGCGGCTACCTGCGTGGTTGGCGAGGGAATAAGCCCGGCGGCACGAAGCAACCGATCGACTTCTTCATCATCCTTCTGCCTGGACTTCTGCAAAGCCTTGAACTGGCTTGGCGTATAGAGCGCCATGATCTGCAGATGCCGCGAGGCACGCTTGAGTTTGCTCTTCCATGTCGGAACAGCAGGCTCAAGCACGCTCAGGCCAACATAGATGCGTGTGGCTTTGTCCCACTGACCGCTCTGCTCGGCGTCCGCGGCGGCCGCGGTCCGTGTGCGGATCAGGTCATCCACCCATACCTCATGACGGAACGCCTGCTTGTCGATCGCCAGGCTATAGGCTCTGGCCGCCACATCCAGGGCGTACTCGGGCTTTCCCTTCGACAGCAACAGTTGGGCACGGGCAACCGCCTTGTCGTGCTCCGCTTTGCGGCCGGCAAGCGTCTGTTCATATTGCGTATTGAAGGAGGACACCCATGACGCCATCATCCCCAGCACCGGATCGTCACCGGAGGCGGCCGCTCGCTTGAGCAACTCAGTGCTGCGTGAATAGTCACCTTTGCGCAGGGCCGCCAGGGCATCGCTCTTGAGCCGATCCGGCGGCGCAGCGATGGCAACAGGACGGGCATCCGCCAGAGGCAGCGCCGCCGCTTGGGCCAGGCCATCGGCCGGCGCTTCAGCTCGAACCGGCAGAATCGCGGTCACTGCCAATGCGGCGATGGAGAAGCCGGAAACACAGTACAACAAACCCCGCTTTAGTCGATGCATGTGCAAGTCCAATCACTCCCAGGTGGTCAAAACACTGGCGGCTTCCACACCGCTTGGTGAGTATAGCAACGCTACTCCGCAGTCGCTCCGTGGTCAAACACCTATCTGCACAGCCTGCCTCGCGATGGCCATGCCGAACCCCGAAGGACCGACTCGGTGCCCCTTCCTCAGCTCATACAACACCAGATCAGCGCAAGTGTTGCAAGCGAAATCTCGCAGTCGAAACCGCCCTGCCAGTGCCTAATGATACCGCTTGACAGGTCAATAAGTTCGACTAGACTCTGCCCCGCTCCCGATTTACGGGGGTGTAGCTCAATTGGTTAGAGCACCGGACTGTCGATCCGGAGGTTGCGGGTTCGATCCCCGTCGCCCTCGCTTATTGCAAGGCCTCGCGTGATGACGCGGGGCCTTGTTTAGTTCTGCATCGGCAAAGACTTGCGCGCTTTTGTGGTCCAATCCTCACTCGTGATGAATCGCGGATAGTGGTCGTCAACTGGACGCGACGGCGGCGGTAGTAGAGATGTAATGCCGATCGAACTCGACGAACAGTTCTTCCGCAAGCTCGACCGCTTTGAGGTCGTGCCGCACGGGGTACATCGCGGCGGGCAGATTGGACCCAGGCGCTCGCCCAGCCGCGGGACCGGCCTTGAGTTTGCCGATCACAAGGAATACTCGCCTGGGGATGATATCCGCTATATCGACTGGAACGTCTACGCCCACCTTGAGGAACTGTTCGTCAAGGTGTTTGAGCAGGAAGAGACGCTGCCGGTGTACGTGCTGCTGGATGTCTCGGCATCCATGTCGGTTGGCTCGCCCAGCAAGCTCGAACTGGCAGCCAAACTCGCGGCGGCGTTGTCTTATGTGGCGCTGGCCAATCAGGATGCCGCGCGTGTGATCCTGTTTGCCGATGGAGTGGTGCGTTCGACGAAGGTTCTGCGCGGCAAAGCGAGAATCTACGACATTCTGCAACTACTGGATGCCAAGGCGGAAGGGACGACCAGCCTGTCGGCGGCGCTTGAAACGTTCTCGGCAGAGACCCACCTGCCGGGCGTGGCGCTGATCCTCTCCGACTTTCTGGATCCAGAGGGAGTGCTGGCCGGGGCGCGCCTGCTGGCGGGACGGCGGTTTGCGGTGCACGCCCTGCATATGGTCGATCCGAGCGAGCAGCATCCGGCCATCTCCGGCGATGTGGAGATCCAGGATGTGGAGACCGGAAAGCGGATCCAACTTCCGCTGCGACGAGATACGCTGGAGCGATTTGCGGCATTCTTCGAGGATCACTGCACGGCGTTGCGCGATGAGCTATCCCGCTACGGCATCCGCTACCTGCGGATTCCGACATCGCTGGATCTGGATGAAATACTCTTTGCCCGATTCCCTAAAGAAGGTGTCTTGCGATAAGGGGCTATTGAAGGCCACCGAGGTGTACAGCAGACGATGACAACAACAACTACAACATCGACACCAACAGGCTCTGCCATCGTCGAGGCCTTTGCCCAGCGCTTCGACGTGATCTGTGGCGAAGTCGAAAAGGTGATGGTCGAGCTTCGGCCGGTGATCGAGGATGTCTTGATTGCCATGCTGGCCGAGGGCAACGTGCTGCTGGAAGGTGTGCCGGGAATCGGCAAGACCTACCTGATCAAGACGTTGGGCCAGGTGCTGGACCTGCAGTTCCGCCGCGTTCAATTCACCGCCGACCTGATGCCATCGGACATCATCGGAATGAGCCTGCTCGTGCAGGATGCCCACGGCAAACGGCTGACGTTTCAGAAGGGACCGCTGTTTACGAATCTGCTGCTGGCGGATGAGATCAACCGCGCTACGCCCAAGACGCAGTCGGCCCTGCTGGAGGCGATGGAAGAGCACAGCGTCACCATTGGCGGCACGACCAATCGGCTGGAGGAGCCGTTCTTCATCCTGGCGACGCAGAATCCCATCGAGCAGGATGGCACCTATCCGCTGCCCAAGGCCCAGCTCGACAAATTCCTCTTTAAGCTGCTGGTGGGATATCCCTCGCCCGAAGGCCTGGTCGAGGTGGCGATGCGGACGACGTTTGAGAAATATCCGGACGTGCAGCCGATCGTGACCGGGGCGGACATCATCAAGATGCGGGAATTGGTGCGTCAGGTGCCCGTGGCTTCTCATGTGGAGGATCTGGCCATGCGGCTGGCGCGTGCGACACAGCCGCAAAGCGAGCATGCGACCGCGACGACCCGCAAATACATCGAGGCGGGGACAGGTCCGCGTGGTTTGCTGGCCATTCTGCATTCCGCCAAGGCGCGGGCGCTGACCCGCGGGAACTTTTACGTGGCGGCCGAGGATGTTCGCGCGGTTGCCCTGCAGGCCCTTCGGCATCGCATCCAACCCAACCTCCAGGCGGAAGCCGAGGGCATCAAGGCGGATGAGATTCTCCGGCAGATTCTCGAGGAAGTGAAAGAGACCACGAAATGACACCACAGGAATTCCGAGCCAATTTCGATGCCTTGACCACCGAGATGTCGCGCGTGGTCGTCGGCTATCAGCAGGTGCTGGCCGATCTGCTCATGGGCGTCTTCGCCGGCGGCAACATCCTGCTGGAAGCCCCGCCGGGGCTGGGCAAGACGCTGATCGGCAAAGCGCTGGCAGCCGCCCTGGGGATGAAACAGACGCGCATCCAGTTTACGCCCGACCTGATGCCGGCCGACATTGTCGGCACCAACATCATCGTTGAGGATGAAAGCGGAAAGAAAGAGCTCGTCTTTCAGCCCGGTCCCGTTTTTACGCACGTTCTGCTTGCCGATGAGATCAACCGCGCCACGCCCAAGACGCAGTCGGCCCTGCTGGAGGCGATGCAGGAACATCACGTGACCGTGGCCGGCAAGACCTACACGCTGGAAGAGCCGTTCCTGGTCGTGGCGACGCAGAACCCCGAGGACCTGGAAGGAACGTATCGGCTGCCAGAGGCCCAGGTAGACCGATTTGGCTTTCGCCTGCGGCTCTCGAACCTGGATGATGCCGACTGGATCGAGGTGGTGCGCCGGCGGACGGGAACGACATCGATTCAAATCAAGCCGGTGCTGTCGCGCACGGATGTCGTGGAGATGCAAAGGGCCGTTCGTCAGGTGGGTGTGCCCAGGCCGGTGTGCGCATATGCATCACAATTAGTGTCGGCGACACACGTCAATGGACAGGCGACGCTGGAGGC
Source organism: uncultured Phycisphaerales bacterium (assembly GCA_903871935.1). Classification (GTDB taxonomy): domain Bacteria; phylum Planctomycetota; class Phycisphaerae; order Tepidisphaerales; family Tepidisphaeraceae; genus CAIQIQ01. The sequence goes on along the minus strand of CAIQIQ010000111.1, from coordinate 31,012 downwards.
GGTGCGGAAGTATGTACGGTTGGGGTGCAGTCCGCGTGGCATCCAGGCTTTGATTCTGGGCGCCAAGGTGCGGGCGCTGTGCGATGGACGATCGGAGATTCGCATCGATGACATTCGCTCCGTGGCCGTGCCGGCGCTGGGACACCGTATGCTGCTCAATTTCGAGGGCCAGGCGGACCGGATCGAAACCGACCAGATCGTTCGCGGGATACTCAAAGAGGTAGCGGCGTAAGCGTAGAACGAGTAGTGAGCCATGACCAGGATCGATAGAGCCCTCAATAAGATGCGACGGTTATGGGTGCTTGAGCGCAGCGCGCGTGCGGGCCTGCTCATTGCCGCCATGGGCGTGTTGGGCGTGCTGCTTGTCCTGCTCTTGGGCCGGATGGGTCTCCTTCCCGTGGGAAGTGTTCTGGTTGTCGTTGTATTGGCGGCCCTGGCGATGATCGTACTGGCGGTTGCCACGGCGATGCGCGCGCCGGGGCGAGAGGAACTTGCACGGCTGATGGACCAGCGGGCCGGATCGCGCGACCTGTTTGCATCGGCGCTCGAGTTCGCAGCCCAGCCGCAGCGCTTTGGGTGGCTGGGCGAACTGACCTGTCAGAAGGCGATTGCGGATGCCCAGTCGATTGCGCTGCGTCTGCGGCTTTCGGTTGGGCCGGTGCGACAGTGGGCGAAACTTGGCGCAGTGGCCGGCCTGCTGGTGGCAGGCAATATCGCGGTCATGGCGATAAACGGGGCCAGGTCGGCCGCCCCGCCACCTCGCCCCCGGATCGCGGTAAACACGGAGGCTCCCCCCGCCAGCACGCGTGCAAACGAGCAGACAACTCCAACTCCGGCGGCGCCATCAACGATGGAGGAAATCCCCGTCGCCGCGCCGACGACGCAGGATGCCCAGGCGGTGCAGATCACCAACGAAATGATGCAACAATTCATGGCTCCCATGAATAACCCGGAGGATGTTGATCTGACGGGTGTGACCCCGATCCGCTGGGATGCCGATGAAGTTGCCGGGAACAAACAGAACCTGAAAAACTCGGATGATGAGAAGGTTGATCCAGTCAAGCTGGATGCAGCGCTTCTGAAAGACCTGCAGGCAGCGAAGAAGAGCAAGAAAGAAGGCGGCGAAGGCGAGAAGGGTGGCGTGGATATCGCGGTGATGGGAGAGGCGGGCGGCCTGAAGACAAAGGCCGATGGCGGCAAGAACAAAGAGGGCTCGCTGGCGGATGCGGCATCGAAGGACCCGCGCGGCCAGCCCACACGGATGGGGATCAAGCCGCCGCGCAAGGGGCTTCAGATCCTCTCCTGGGCGAAATGGCCATCACGGCAGCGCGGAGAAGAGCGGCCGATGTCGACCTTGGAATTCCTGGCGGCCCTCGACGGCCTGCGCAAGAAGCCGGCCGGGGCTGAGGTCGCCTTGCCGGCGGTGTCGGCCAAAGCCGAGGATGTGGTTGTCCGGCAGGAATCGGTGCCTGCGGATGCGGCAACGCTGGCAGAATCGTATTTCAGCCAGCTTCGAAAGGCGGATCGATGACGTTCCAAGATCCGTCACTGTTGTGGTTCCTGCTGCTATTGATCGTGCCGCTGGTGCTGTATCTGCTGCCGATGCCGCGCCGGCGTATCGTCGCCAGCGCGCTCTACCTGTGGGAGCGATTCCTGGCGTCGGAGCGATTTGGCCGCACCAGCGAGCGATTGCGGCGGGCGCTGGGGTTTGCACTTTTGGCAGCCATCCTGCTTTGCCTGACACTGGCGGCGGCGGAGCTCACCGTGGGCTCGAGCGAGGTGCGAGCGCCAAAGGTAGTGGTGCTGCTGGATAGCTCTGCCAGCATGAACGCGGTGGTGAACGGCACGAGTAACTTCCAGCGCGCAAACGATGCCGCCGCCACGCTGGCCGCGGGATTGGGTGGCGGGACCCAGGTGGCGGTCGCGGAATCGGCCCAGGGGCTCAAGGTGCTATCGGGGATGTCCTCCGGCGGCCGCGAGGGCGCGCGACTGCTGCGCGGACTGGCGCGTTTCGACGGCCCCGCCGACATGGCACTTGCGCTGCAGCGAGCGTTCGAGCTATGGGGTAGCGACGATCAGGTTGAGCTGTACGCGTTCTGCGATGCTCCCCTGCCGGCAAGCCCATGGGGTGGTCGCGCCCATGCCTGGGTCGCCCCGCGTGCGGGGGACAACGTGGGCATTACGGAGTTGACTTCGCGGCGACGGGGCGCCGACATCGAGCTCAATGCAACGATTGCCAACTATGGAACTGCTTCTCGGCAGGTTTCAGGGGCCCTCTTCGTAAACGGTGCATGGCGCAAAGCGATTGGGCCGCTGACGATTCCAGCCGGCGCCTCGGTTCGACAGGCTGTGCAGGTCAACGAGCCAGCCTATGCCGAGGTCGAGATTCGCCTGGAGGATCTGAAAGATGCACTGCCAACCGACGATTCGGCGTGGGTCGTGGTGCCGGCCCTCGACCTGCTGCGCGTGGCGGTGATCTGGCCGGAAGCGGCGGCCACAAGACCGACGACGCCATCGACGCCGGTGGCTCGGCGCAATGACTATGTCTGGGCGGTTTTGTCCGCGCTCAAACAAGAGGGCCTGATCGGCGAGATCATCGAAGGCGAGAATGGCAGTGAAAACGCGGCCGCGCGGATCTATGTGAACCATTCGCCGACGGCGTGGCCGGCTTCGGGCGGCGTGATCATTCTGCACCCGCTGCGCAGCGGCGCCCTGAGCGTAAAAGGTCTACATCCGGAGGCAGTGACCGTGGATCAGCAGGCAGCCGATCCGCTGCTGGCGGATGTGGATCTGCGCGGACTGCAGGCACAGGGCATCGTGCTGGCGGAGATGCCGGCCTGGGCGCGGCCGCTGGCATGGGCTGAAGCGATGCCAGTGATCTGGGCAGGTACGCCACCGCAGTCCAAAGCAAACGTGCTGTTTGTTGGCCTGCCGGTGTTACCCGCGGGATCGCGCCTGCCGCTGGTGACGGGGTTTCCTGTCCTGATGCATAACGCCCTTGCGTCCATGCTGCCGATGCCGCAGATCGCGCGGCCCGGGGAGCAAGTCGATGGCCTGACATCGCGACGGGCCGGCATGGTGAGCGGGAAACCCGCCCGCGCGTTCAGCACGCTCTCGGCCGCCGAATCGGATCTTCGCCGTCCTGACGGTATCGAAAGCGCGCCTTCGCGGTCGCGCCGATCGCTGGCCGGGACGCTGGTTATGATCTCGCTGGCGCTGTTGTGCGTGGAGTGGGGACTGTTTCACAAGCGATTGACGGAGTGATGCGGAATGGCGTTTTCGGCGACACCAACCAACCTGACGCTGGCGGGCCTGATCCTGGCCTGCGGCATCTACTCCATGTGGATGGTGTTCCGCACGCACCTGCCTTGGCGGCGGTGGCGCCTGGCGGCTATGGCGATCGTGCGCGTGCTGCTTCTGGGGGCGCTGGCGGCCTGGGCTCTGGACGTGACGGTGGGACTGCCCGGTTTTGGACGTTCCGCAGAAGTAGTCGTTCTCGTGGATCGATCCACTTCGATTTCCGCCCAAGGCCAAGCGATGGCGGACCAGTGGATCGCTCATGCCCGTTCGAGCCTGGGAGAGGGCCGCGTCACGGTGATCGAGACCGGGCGGCAGCATCGCGGTTCCACCCCCCTGGCAGAGGCATTGTCGGAGGCGACCGCGACGTTTCGGACCAATGGTGAACGCCGACTTGTCATGCTGTCCGATGGTCTGGCGACGACGGCCGATCTTTCCGCCGCTGGGGCGGGCCTCCGCGAGCGGAAGGTTCGCCTGATGGCTCAGCCCATCGACACGCTGGCCGGCGAGTCCCTGATCGCCGATCTGTCTGTTCCCGCGGCGGCGTGGCGGACCGTGCCCGCGCCGGTTGAGATCACGTTGCGCAGCGCAACGGGCGGGCCGAGCACGATCACCATGAGTATTGACGGCAAGGTCGCCGAGCGCCGGGATGTAACGCTGCAACGCGGGCAAAACATCATCGAAATACCCGCCACATTCGCGACCGAGGGTACGCATCTGGTGGACGTACAGGCGACCTTCGGTACCGACATTTACGATTGGGACAACTCCGCCGCCGCGCTGGTCTATGTGCCCCTGGCGCCGCGCGTGGCGCTGCTAAGCGGCAACGCAGCTGCGGCCGCCGGCCTCGAGAACGTACTGCGCGGCCACGGCCTCCAGGTGCGAACGTATGACGCCAAGGGGTTGCCGGATCGCCTCGACTGCGACTGCCTGGTGCTGGATAACATCGCGGCGGAGTCACTGGGCAAACCAAAACTGGACGCCATCGAGAAGTTTGTCGCCAGTGGCGGCGGCATCGTATTCACCGGCGGCCCGAGCGCCTACGCAGCCGGCGGTTATCACGGCAGTTCGCTGGAAGCGGCTTTCCCTGTCCTGCTGGAGCCCAAGAAGGAGCACATTCCTTACGCGCTGATCGTCGTGCTGGACAACTCCTGGTCGATGAACGAGGGCGTGACCTCAAACGTCGGCAAGATCGACCTCGCCAAGGAGATCGCCATCGCGGCCGTGGAAGGCTTGAGCAAAGGAGACTGGCTGGCCCTGGTCTCGTTCGATTCGGACTATCACAACATCATCAATCCCACCAAGGTGGAAGACCTTGAGCCGGCCAAGTACGAGATCTCGCGCATCGGCGCATTCGGCATGACCAACATCCTGGGTGGCCTGCAGGAAACGATGCGTTTCATGCCGCGTATCGATGCTGCCTATAAGCACGTCGTCCTGATCAGCGATGGCAAGGAAACCGAGACCGGCACCGACTATAGCCGCGTGCTCACGCAGCTTGAGACTCAAAAGGTGACGCTATCCGCGATCGCGGTCGGCCCCAACCCCAATGCCAAGCTGATGAACACACTAGCGCATGCCGGCAAGGGCCGCTTCCATCACGCCAAGACGCTGGATGAGATTCCCAGTGCCGTTTTGCGCGAGGCACAGGGAATGGAGGATGACCTGTTGGGGCAGATCCCGCAGCAAGCGCGCAAGGTGCAGGATGACCCGGCTCTGGTTGGTGTCGAGGTGGACAAGCTCCCGCCGCTGCTGGGCTACAACCGGGCGCGGGCTCGCACGCATGCATGGACGCCGCTGGTGATCTCGCCGCGCAACGAGCCGCTGCTGGCGCGGATGCGATACGGCCGCGGGCAATCCCTGGCGTTCCTGTCATCCGCCGGGCCGCGCTGGGCGGGACCGTGGATCGCGCAGCAGCCAGCACAGTATGCCGCGTTCTGGCGACAGGCGGTGCTCTCGGTCCTTCCCCCGCCGCACCAGCAGCTCAAGCCGCAGGTGACCTTCCATGACGGCCGGCCAACCTTCAGTTTTCTAACGGATGCGGCCGATGGGCCGCTCAAAGCGGTCGTGGCTGGCGACACAGTAGCGCCTCCCCTTGAGATCAATGGTGCTCTGCCCGTCGGCGACAGCCGCGCGGTATTGGCCACCCAGAGCGGCAAGAACATCAGCGCTTTTGGATGGAGCCGAACCTATGGCAGGGAGTTCGATGATCCGGCTAAAGGTCTGGCGGCGATGGAGGAACTCTGCCGCGCCACCGGCGGAGTGTTCCGCCCGCAGGAGGATCAGATCGTAGCCCCAGCGCAATCCGGCGGTGCGCTGACACTCGCGCCACCGATGTTCTTGATCATGGCGGCCGTGTTGCTGGCGATTGAACTCGTGCTGCGGCGGTATCCGGTGTTGGGGGGATTGCTTAAAGGAGGAGGAGCCAGGTGAGAACGGCTGGAAAGAATCTCGGATGGTTCACGCGAGTGCTCGCGGTTCTCGCTTTGGCTGCGTCGGCTCAGGCGATGGATGTGACCCAACAGGGGACGAAGCTAATCGTGACAGGCGGAGCATTCCGCTATACCTGGGATTCGCGGCGCGGCGGCGAATTATCGGTCGTCGAACAAAAGGCCTTCAGCCCCAACGGCTGGTGGCTGGCCGGGACGAACCCGCGCCCGCTGCCGCCGTGGCAGCGCGTCAACGGGACATTCGCATTCAAGAGCCTCGATACGATCCCCGCATTGTCCTTTTCCACGCTGCGCGGCGCCTACTTCAGCGGCGACTGGAAGATCGCCTATGCGAATGCCGACCGCGATGCGACATTCAAGATTGTGCGCAAGACGAACGATGAAGTCGTCTTTGAAACCAACTCCAATCCGCGCATCCTCGAGAACCGCCGCGAGCCCATACCCTGGAAAGTACGTCAAACGGTTCACGTATTCGACTCCGGCGTGATCTTGACTGATCTGGAGATTTCACTGCCCCAAGGCGAGGTGTACGAGCTCGACTGGGCCCAGATGGGCATGTTCCTCGACGACTCACTGCTCAAAGAGCCCCATCCCGATCGTCAATCGCAAATCGTCTACGGCACGCGCATCCCTGGCGAGGAGAAGCCGTACACGAACAGCTACATGCCGATGATCGACGGTCAGGAGCACCTGCCGCTGGACGTCGACATTGATGTGGAGAAGGACAAACCCATCATCACCAAGAAACCCATGCTCTACGGCTGGGCGGCCTACGACATGATGCACGTCAAGGGCGGGGCGATGAACGCCTGTGCCGAAGCGGCCCTGGAAGAAGCCCGCAGCCTGACCGGCACGAAAGAGGACTTTGGCTCGCGCGTGCTCAGTCGCAAGCAGTCCAACCTCTCGCCGACCCCGACCGAAGAGGGTTCGCTGCGTCCGAACCCGTGCTTTGAGGTCGGATGGAACCTGTTTGACGGGAAGACGGTCGGGCTGAATGAGCCCATGGTTTACCGCAACCGCCTGGCGATGGCATTTGGCATGCGCAAGCGGACCAACAGCCTCGCATCGCCAACCGATCAGCGAAATGTCCTGCTGGGCGCACGGGTTTACTATGCGAAGGATGCGCTGCCGGATGAATCCGATGTGAAAACCATGGCCGCCGATGGGTGCGACACGCTTCTCCTTGGCCCGGCCTGGCGGACGGATCGCGCTGCGACCGCAGCAGTGGTCAAAGCCGCTCATGATGCGGGCCTCCGTGTCGGCGGAACAGTGGACATCGCACAGATCACGGAACTGGCCGCCGATGGCAAGTGGTTCACGGACGTATTCCAGAAAGACCGCGATGGCGTCGTGCTGACCAATGCCGACTTCCTCGCCGATGCCTTGCCGCAGGGCGACGCGGATGTCATGGGCGAGAAGGTCTCGTTCAAGCGCGATGGCGAGTATCGCGTCAACGCTGCCTCCTTCGCGCTCTGCATGCGGGCGATTCGCCAGACGATCGGTGCAGGCGGCTTTATGATCGGCGTCGCTCCCAAGGGTGCGGCCAATCTGCTGAGCCTCGCCGAGTGCGACCTCCAGATCACCGACGATACCCAGTCATTCATCTACGACAGCCCCGCCAACCGCATGAGCCGACGCATTCGCAGCGCGGCTGGTTTTGGCCTGATAACGCCCAACGTGTCGGAGAACCTGGCCGCCATGGCGGCCGAATTCGGCGACACCCCGATCGTCCTCTGGCCAGCGAAAGATGCGGGCCACAAGCCGCTGTGGCAGATCTTCGCCAAGCTTGGCAAGGATGTAACGGCCGGCGGTGACCTGCTCCCTGGCGAAAAAGCGTTCACGACCAGCAACGCCGATATCCACGGGACGCTCTTTGAGCGCCCGGACGGCACCGCAGCTCTGCTGTTGGCCGCCGAGAAACCAGGTAGCGCCACGATCTCATTTATCCGGCCGGGAGCAACTGTCAGCAGCGCAACCATGAACGGCAACGCCTTCGACACCGGCCCGTTAAACGCCTGGCAGGTCAAGACATTCGATGTGACGTTCGCAAAGGAGTCCCGGAAATGAGGCACTGCCTGAATCTGGTCCTTATTCTGCTGGCCTTCTGCTCGACGGCGTCCGCTCAGTATCAGACGCTCGACTTCAATGTCACCAAGCCTGACCCGGCTTTGTACACCACCGACATCCCCGCCTCCGCATTTACGCCCGAGGGTCTGAAGCTCGAGATGAAGAAAGGCGTGACCTACACGTTGATGAGCAAGGACCTCTACTCCAGCGAATACTGCTTCGACCTGCAGTTCGACGTCCCGCAGCGCGGCCAGAGTGGCCGTTTCTACATCGACACCGTCCTCGAAAACACACAAATGAAGCGCAAGGCCGTCGGTTCTTACGCCAGCCGCGGGCCGCAGGCTCAGGATGGCGGCGTCCTCCGCTACTACAAAGATGGAAAGCCGCAGACCCTTAAGTGGGGCGACGGTCTCACCGACGCCAGCCAAATTCACGGCGTCGATGGCCGCCGTCAGCACATCGAGTGGATCCGCATGAACAAGGTCGGGCGGCGCATCTTCTGCCTCTTCAAGGTCAAAGAGGACCAGTATGGCTGGGCGGGCGTTTCCAGTTACCCCCGGCCGACTTTCTTCCAGGAAGACTGCGATGCCTATCAGGTCGGCTTCACCATCCGCTGCGACGATGATTTCGCTGGCACAGTCCTGATCCGCAAGCTCCAGCTCTCCGGCCCGGCGGTCAAGCCGCGCGATAAAACCAACCACACGTTCCTGTTCGACTTCGGCCCGATCAATCAGGAACTGGAAGATGATTTTACCCCGATCAGCGAACTGACCATGTACGATCCCCAGGCTGGCTACGGCTGGGTCATCCCCGACCCCGACAAGCTCTGGCGGAGCGTTGACGGCGAAGTCCCACAGGCCACCGACAAGATGATCGCCGACAACCACCTGGCGCCGCTGCCCACAGATGTGGAAGGGTGGTACATAAGCTGGTTGCGCCAGGCTTACTGGTGCGAACTGAACGACCGTCGTCTTTTTTCCTCGGCGAGCATGGGCGGCGACTGGATCGAGTTCTTCAAGCAGTGGCTCGACCTCAAGACACCGCTGGAACGCGATTACGTGGGACTCTCCAAACCACACCAGTTTTCCCGCGACCACATGGCGCGGCGCGATATCGATGAGCGCCGAGCTTCGCAGTACATCGACGATGATTGCGATGGCGAGTTCCGCGTTGACCTGCCCAACGGCCAGTACAACCTGATCCTGGGCGTCGGCTGGAGCGGCGACTGGATGAGCTCCGGCGAATACGCAGGCTTCAATGTCGATATCAACGGCCGCGTGCGCAAGAAAGGCCTGACCGGCAACTGGCGGCGCGTCACACAGCAGCCGATCCGCAACGTCGAAGTGAACGACGGCAAGATGGACATCCGTTTCTTCGCCGACGTCCGCAAGACAATGAACAACTACCGCACCGCCGACACCGGCGTCGGCTGGCACATCAATTACATCGTCATCCTCCCCGCCGAAGAGCGCGAGCTGATGAACGAGTGGGAGTGGAAGATCATCAAGAAGCGCGGCGAGAAGATCCGCAAGGTCACCTTCGTCGAAGGCGAAGCGCCGCAGCTTCACAATGAGAACGGTTTCATCAGCCTCAACGGCAAGCCCTTCCACTTCGTGAAGATCATGGGGAACTTTCACCCCGGCGCCAGTGATTATTATCCGTACTATCAGCTGGGCACGCTGCTCCAGGGCGACTCGGCCATCTCCGGCAGCCAGCATTTCTTCAAGCCCGACTGGGAGAAACTGTCCTACTCGGATGACTACCCGTGGGACCTGATCGACCGCCTCAACGTCACCTATAGCTGGGACCTCCTGTCCGATCTGCACGGCAACAGCATCCTCTCCTTCGTCCCGCACCAGGTCAGCGGCGAAGGCACGCCGACCATGGACAGCCGCGGCCGCATCAATCGCTACAACGTCCAGCCGCCGCTGAACTCGGCCCTCGGCCACGAGATCCAGAAGGAAGCCTTCACCATGCTGGCCAATCAGATCGGCGTGCATCCGGGATGGGCCGGCCACTTCCTCTATGAAGAACTCTGGCATCCCGACGAGGCGGGCTACGACGATCAATCCCTGCTCCAATACTGGGGCTGGCTGCAGCGCAAGTACCAGACGATTGAGGCTCTCAACACCGATTGGGGCACCAAGTACGCCGGCTTTGACGAGATCACTCCCCCGCCGCCGGGCCAAAAGGAGTTTTACGAGTACACCCCGCAGTGGGTGAACTTCCGCACCTTCCGCGGCTGGGCGCAGGTGCAGATGATCAAGACGGCAATGGAACTCGTGCATAAGCTCGAACCTCAGCATATATCGCTGGGCGCCAAGGGCGATTACGGGACGCAGACCTGGTACCCGGCCGAGTTTCTCGACATGTTCGGCTGGTACAGCCCCTATCTCGCGTCCAGCGTTTCACGCTTCTTCGGCAATACTCCCGTTTGCGGCATGTACATGTTCAACTGTGAGCACGCCTACCTCGACGGCCGGCGCCAGGTCGATCACAAGCCCGGCCCGCGTCAGTACCAGGGCCGCGAGGAGCGCGACATGTACAACCGCATGGTCAGCGCTGCCTTCAAAGGCGCCAAAGGCTTCTGGTCCGAGTGGTATACCAACGGCATGTGCCATGCGTTCCATCGGCCCGGACCGATCCAACGCGATGCCTCGAAATACCGGATCATCCACTGGACCGGCCAGCTCGCATTCTACGAACCCGAGGCGTTCACCGGCCCGCCGGTGCAACTTGAGCGGGCGGCCACTCAGGCTTCGGCGGCCAACCAGATGTTCCAGCGGCTTGCCCCACTCTGGCTCCCCGCCAAGCCGCCGCAGCCCAAGGTTCTCTTGGCTATCAACGAGACCAGCAACTTCCTCTCCTTCTTCGGTGATCGGCCGTATGCCGACCTGGAAGATGTCTCCCTGCGCGTGCTGAAATCCGCCAACCTGCCCGTCGATGTGCTGCATCTGCCGTACGTCAAAGATCTGTCTCCTTACAAACTGATCGTCATGGCTGAGACGACAGCCGCTGTCTCGAAGGCCGAGGTCGAGCGCCTCAAGCAGTTCGTCGCCAACGGTGGCAAGCTCATCATCATCAATGGTGGCGGTTTCTCTGATTCGGATCACCCGCGCCGATACACCGGCAACGAAAACAAGGATGAAGTCTTCCCGCTCGAAGCCTTTGCCGACGCGGGTGGCTACGACCTGATCGCCGGCAACCGCTGGCACATGGACATGGGCAAGATGGATGTCCGCTGGCTCAAGACCGATGTCGCCCCCGAATTCGCCGACAACCAGCCGCTGGGCGCATGGAACACCGAGCACTATCTCAAAGCTCGTCCCGGCTCGACGGTATTCCTTAAGGGGACGCTGGAAAAGGGAGGCAAGGAAGTCGATATCGGCATCCTCAGCAAGGATCGCAACATCGTCGCTATCCGTATGCCCTCCAAGACGGCCTCCGATGACCTGATCCACCCGATCGCACGATTCTTCCGCAAGCTGACCGACTCGTGGAACATCGACGACCGCGTCGTCATGGATGGTGTGGATGATGCGTGGGATTCCTACGCGGGATATCTCCAGGGCGATGGCTATACACTGGCGACCGTCTGCAATGACAACGAGACGAATCGCCTCAAAACTGCCCTGAAGCTTCGCATGCTCGCGCCCGGCCAGTACACGATCACCGATGTGACGGGTCTCAAGCCCGAACTCTCACGCAAAGCCGACGGCGGCCTCACGATCAAGCCCGATCCGCAGGCCTCCGTGATGAAAGTGCTGGCGACTCTCTCCAACGAGCAGCTTGCCAAAGATGGCATCGCCTGCGATGTCGCGCCGCGCGAAGCCCGCATTCTCCTGATTCGCCCGGCCAACGAGAACACCTGGGTCTCGGTCTACAAACCGACGCTGACATGGCTCGTGCACAAACCCCTGACGATCGCCTACGGCACCAGCCCGGCCGACAAGAACGGTGCGGAATCCCTCCGCGTTGCCCTGGAGAAAGTCGGCGTCAAGGTCGAGGTGACCCCAGTGACATCCGTCAAGGTTCGCCACGAGCGTCGCGAGGTGCGGATCAATCCTGAGTACGATGACCGCAAGCCCAATGAGAACACCTCCAAGTGGTATCTCCTGGACACCTTCGAGAACGATCTTGTTGATGGCGACCGCAATGTGATCGCCGTCGGTTCGGCCCAGACCAACTCGCTGGTGGACCTCTGGGGCAAACCCGGCACATTCAGCTACGACAAGTCGGCCGAGAAGATCACCGCTGAGTACCCCGGCAAAGGCCGCGGCGTGATCGGCATCGTCGAAGGCATCAACTCGGCCGTCTACGACCCGCAGAGCCAATGCCGCGACGGGTTAATCGTCGGCGGCTCCGACGACGCCGGCACAACGGCGGCGGTGAACAAACTGGTGGATCTGGTCGCCCAATACTGCAAGAACCCGCCGCCCATCGCCGTCCCACCCCCCGGTCCCGCCGAGCGAGCCAAAGCCGAAGCCGCCGCCGCGGGTGCGGCCACCGCCCCGGCGCAGTAAGTGACCCGATTCCTGCGGAGTCGGGAATCTGGAGTGTGGCGAATCCCACCACGTACCTCGTGGCGGAAGCCAAGTCCACCGAACCGCCCGGCGCCAGCCGGCGGATCTTAACTGCCCTTCAAACGAGGTGGTATATATTTGTATTGCACGCGGTTAAATTACGACGTAAAATAACCACATGCTTTCGAGACTCTTGGCACAGCGGCTGAGCCAAATCAACCGAAGCGTACTCTTGCTTGGTCCGCGGCAGACCGGCAAGACGACGCTGGCGCTGTCGCTGTCGCCTGCGTTGGTCATCAACCTGATGCATGAGCCGACGTTTCTGGCCTTCGCATCTTCGCCGCAGGAGCTTGAGCATCGCCTGAGGGCATTGCCCGAAGGGCCGACGCTGATCTTTCTTGATGAAGTGCAGCGCCTTCCATCGCTGCTGAACACGGTGCAAACGATCCTTGATCAGCACTCTGGATTTCGGTTCATCTTGACCGGGTCGAGTGCACGCAAGCTGCGCCGGGGAGGAGCGAATCTGCTTCCCGGACGAGTGATCTCGCTGCAGCTTGGGCCGCTGGTTGCTCGCGAGCTTGGCTACAAGATGGATGCCATGCAGGCGATGTCCAGCGGAACGTTGCCGGGAATATGGACCGAGCCTGAACGCTCGATGCGGGAGCAGTTGCTCGCATCCTATGCGGCCACCTACCTTAAGGAGGAGGTCCAGGCCGAAGCACTAACCCGAAACCTGGAGGGCTTTGCGCGGTTTCTGTTCGTCGCAGCTCAGTGGTCGGGGATGTACCTCGATCTGTCGAAGATGGCCTCGTTGAGCCGGGTTCCGCGGCAAACGGCAGTGCGCTTCTTCGAGATCCTGGAGGATTGTCTGATTGTGTTCCGGGTCGAGCCATTTGCGAAGAGCATCACTCGCAGGCTCACGCAGCATCCGCGCTTCTACTTCTTCGATAGCGGTGTGCTTAACGGTCTGCTGGGCAATTTCACTGTTTCGTCCGATCGCATCGGCCGCCTCTTCGAGCACATGATCGCATCGCAGCTCTACTACAGCGCATTGGCGGCCGGGCGGAATCTCGGGATCAGGTCATATCGAACAGAGCAAGGCGCGGAGGTCGACTTTATCCTGGAATTAGACGGCGAGGTGATCGCTCTGGAACTGAAGGCTTCGGACAACGTGGGGGTTTCGGACCTGAAGGGTTTGGAGCGATTTGCGGAGTACTACCCTCACAGTCACCGCGCGCAGATCTGGCATCTGGGGAAAGATCCCAAACGGATCGGCGATACGGATGTCCTCCCGTGGCAGCAAGGTTTGGAACGGCTGGGCCTGTAAAGCTGCCCCCAAGCCTTGACGCGGGTCCTGCCGGTCGTAAGGTGCATCCTCGCTAAGGGCATAGCCCACGGAGAGACGATGGCGCAGCGGGTGGTTGATCACGATACCTACGTTCATACGGTTCTGGCGGCGTGCTGCGCGGATCTCGAGAGCGTGCCGGAGAAGATCGTGGCTCGGGCGGGGGTCGCATGACCGGATTGGCAGGACCAGCGCGAGAGGTGTACTGCCCGAATTGCAGCTACGACCTGCGCGGGCAGGCGGGGGCTTCTTTAATCCGCTGTCCCGAGTGCGGGAAACAGTATGACGCGGCGGAATTGTCGGCGACGCGAGTTCCCTGGATTCAACGGAAACATATCGGCCGGGTTCGTGCGGTCACAGGCACGATTCGGCTTGTCACGTTTCATACGGATGTTTTGGCCTGCACGGCGAACGATGACGATCGCGCGGCCGCGACGTTTCGGTGGCTTTGCACGGCGGGGCTTTGGGCGATCACTTCGCTGGGGTATCTGGACACGCCATCAAGTTGCTGGATGTGGCCAGTGACGTACTTTGGTGGCAGGATGCCGAGTAACTCGGTCGTAGCGCAGTGGGTATACCCGTGGTCTGTCGCTATGGGGCATTGGTGGCTGGTGTTGCCTGTACTATTGGGATTCTGGCGGTCGCTGGACCTGCTGCCGGCCCGCATGGTGGGCTTCGCTCGTTTCTCGCAGGAGCGCCGGATGACGCTTCTGCGGGCATTGCAGTACCTCGTCGCGAGCATCATTGGCGGCGCGATGGCGGGCATAGTTGTCGCGGCAGTGCTTCTGCTGTGGTACGCGATTACGATTCGATCGGTGAACGTGCTGTCGGCCGCAGGGGTACTCTTTGCAGTGTGCGTGCCGGCCACGGCAGCGTTCATGTGGCAATGGGCAGTCGTGCGGTTCTTTCTGCACGCTCGGGCGACTGCCGAACGCGACGGATGGCTGCCACTTGCGGCCTGGCCGCTTGCGCTTGTAGTGGTTACCGCGGCGTGGCTGGTGCTATTGCCCTGGTGCCTGGGCCTGAGCTGGCTTGCCATTGTCAACTGGCTGGCTTGATGGCGCCCGCCAGATAGAGGCGTCGATCAGGACCGGACCTGTCTTGGGGATGGAATTGGGCAGTTTCATTGCGTTGCCGGAAATATGTTGCCACACGAGGGCAGGATTGGGCGATGGTTCACCGGGCATGCAGAGGATCGGCCGAGTACCATCGGCGTCCAGGTGATACATCAGCGCGGCTTGAGGTACTCGGGGGTCTGTGGGCATTTCGACCAGGTATCCAGGAACCAGATCGGAAAGCTGCGCGGGGTAGACGCCGTGCTCGTGGCGGTAGAGTTGCACTGCAATCATGGCTGCCGCCATGCGGCGGCGAAGATATAAACATGCAACGTCACCCCCGGGGGAGACGAACTGCGGGATGATGCTGAATGGTGATTCCGGAGGAGGGGAGATCGGAGCGGGTGCGCGCAATCGTTCGATGTCGTCCGCCGCCCTTTCCAGAATAACGGCGCCTCGCCAGCGATCGTCGATCATCAACGGTGCAAGAGCAATAGCGCCGATGGCTGATGCGTTGTGGACGTAGATGCCGGTGATGTTCAACCGCTCGCGCCGGAAGCCTTCAGCCACGATCTGGCGAACCTCGCGATCATCTGCCAGTTGCGCGATCAACAATCGAGCTTCCTGTGGGGTAAGCCCCTGATCGCTGAGGCGAATGGCCGGGGCAATTGCTTCGATCGCATTCTGCCCTATTCCCCGCAGGATCAGATCGACGAGCGATCCGATCAGCCACCGGGGCTCGGAGGAGCTCGATCGCGCCATGCGCTCGATATCGCGGCAAAGCTCGACAGCTTCGCGCTCATTGCCGGCGGCGTGTTCCTTCAGGGCGGCCGCGGCTATGGTCCTGGCAAGGACCGAGCGGTTCACGAACTGGGGCAGTGGCGGAAACCCATAGGCATCACGCTGATTGATCTGGTCACGAGGGATATTGAGCGACCGCGAAAGTGTCCGGGCCTTGCGAACGGGATCGAGCGAGTTGGCAGCGCATGCTGCTTTGTAGAGCAGTGCAGCATTCTCCTCGTCAGGCACATCCTCAATCCGAATATCGCTCCAGGAGGCCGGCTTGCCCTTCGCCCGTAGCGAGGCTATCAGCGCATCCATCCGACGATGAGAGGTGTGCCACCACATGGCCCAAACCGCGGCAGTCAGCGTCAGCAAGATCGCTGTAATCGCTGTTCCGCGCAGGAGCCATCGGCATCCTGTCAGCGGTTGGTGGTATCCAAAGCTCATGCTGGAGAGGATTTGAACCAAGCGGAGGGGGAAAAGGAAGAGCACGCTGACTCCCCTGAATCTGCACTCGGCGCCCTCGAGCGTTGTAGTCCAGCGTCCATTCTTGGAATCGGCAAAGCCTTGACGCGGCTCCCGCCTGCCGTAAGGTGCATCCTCGGTTCGGGGCAAAGCCCAAGGAGAGACGATGGCGCAGCGGCTGGTTGATCATGATATCCACGTTCATACGGTTCTGTCGGCGTGTTGCGCTGATCCTGAGAGCGTGCCGGAAAAGATTCTGGCTCGGGCGGCCGAGACGGGATTGAAGACCATCGGCTTTTCCGACCATATGTGGGATAGCGCCGTTCCCGGGGCCAGCGAATGGTACCGGCCGCAGGACTTTGCCCATCTCTGCGAGATCCGCCGGCAATTGCCGAAGGAGACCCATGGCGTGCGCGTGCTGGTTGGGTGCGAGAGCGAGTATGTGGGCGGCGGCCGGGCGGGGATCACGCCGGAGGTCGGCCGGCAGTTGGACTTCGTGCTGCTGCCGATCAGTCACGTGCACATGAAAGGCTTCGTCATCCCGGAAGGCATGCATCGCTCGGAAGATCTGGCGGCCGTTATGGTGCAGCGGTTCAAGGAGGTGCTGGAACTGGGCCTGGCGACGGGCATCGCTCACCCTTTCCTGCCGGTGGGGCATTGCGATCGGGCGGATGAGATCATCTCCTGCATCAGCGACACCGCTTTCATGGACTGCTTTGGTCGAGCTGCGGAACTGGGTGTCTCGATCGAAGTCACTTGCGGTTTCTTCCCCGGCTGTGGCGAGGGCGAGAAGCCGGGGCATCATGACCAGACGTTCCTGCGCATGCTCACGCTGGCGCGGCAGGCTGGCTGCGTGTTCCATTTCGCCAGCGATGCCCACTCGCTGGACCGGATCGGCGATGTTTTCTGCCTGGAGCCATACGCACAACAGGCGGGCATTACGCGCCAGGATATCTGCCCGCTCGTTCGGAACGATTGATCCACTCCGTATCCTGGAGATTCTGATTGCTTTTTGTTTGAATCGTCATCGCAGGTTGATACCATCTTGTTTGAGCCTGTAACGGTAAGGAGGATCTATCGTGGGTTTCGGGCGCGGTTCCTCGGCGCAGCCACGCGGGCGCGTGGTGCTTGCGATCTCTAGTGTCATCGGTATGGCCTTGGGCATCTGGTCCGTTGCTCACTATCTTGGTCCATCCCCGGCCGTTGCGGCATCCACTCGCGGCCAGTACATGTGCGCAGAGACAGGCAAGCCGTTTACTCTGACCATCACGCCTGGCATGACGCTTCCCGTACGTTCGCCCCATTCCGGAAAGAATACAGGCTATCCCGCCGAATTCTGTTACTGGACCAGCGATGGGAACATCCGCAAAGAGCCCGTTGCCGTGCTCCTGAATTCTTATCTCGGCAAACCCGGTCCCACGTTTTGTCCGGATTGTGCCCGGCTTGTACGGGCTCGCAATCCGCAGCCTGTACCTGGTCATCCGCCACCAACCCGTCAGGAGTATAAACACTTCGAGGAGGAGTGATCGTGCCCCACCATCGCCGTTTGCGTTGTGCGTTCACGCTGATTGAGGTGCTGGTTGTCATCGGCATCATCTCGATGCTGATGTCGATCCTGCTGCCCGTGCTGTCCAAAGCTCGCGCTGCGGCATCAAATGTGAAGTGTCTGGCCAACCTTCGCAACATCGGCCAGGCAATGCTGCTTTACGCCAGCGACAACCGCGATGCGATCATCGGGTCGGCCAATACCACCGGCCGCAGGCTATGGTCAACCGATGCCGCTGGCGACTTTGTCGGCGACCTGTACAGCCCTACCAACCTGCCGCCAGGCAGCCCGATCGAGTTGTATGACTGGATGGGGCCGGCCGCCCGCACTCTGGGGATTGATCTGCCAGACACGACCGACGGCAATGTCCTGCTGCGCCGCTACCGCGAGATCCCTGACTTCGAATGTCCGGACGCCCAGGGGATTCTTGCCTCCACTTACGCAGGCACCATCGATGCCGGGCAGATGCTCAGCTACAACACCGCGGCCGCCTTCATGCTGCTGCCCTATAACCGTCAGGGATCCGGCTTCACAGGCAAGGTTAAAGCCAATGACTACTCAACCGGCTACTGGGTGCTTCCACTCGGCTACTTCCCCAAGATCAACCGCGTGGGCAACACCAGCGAGAAGATCTTCTGTGCCGACGGCGCCAAGTATTCAACCTGTTATGACCCCAACGTTCCCAGCGTGTCATACCAATACGTCGACAACAACCATCAGATGAACAACTTCGCGGACTACGGCGCCTTTTTCGGAAACACCAAGAGCTATTGTCGCTTCGCCGCCAATGGCGGCACGAGCCTGCAGGATGCGCGGATCTTCTCCTATCGCCATGGGACGCGCACCCCTGGCGGGGGGGCCGGCGCATATCGCCTCAATGCCGTTTTCTTTGATGGCCACGCTGAAAGCCTGGACGACAAACAAGCCTCGAACCCCGACCTCTGGCTCCCCAGAGGCACAACGCTCGCCGATCCGTCCGACAACATCCAACTCACCACCAGACCATTCTTCTGGCAGGATGTACAGGCCTGGTATCACCCCGGCGGAGGACCGTACACCGCGCCATAGGCATTACCACGCGTTATCAGGCGAGATCATCGGGGACTTGCGCCCCCACTACGAACCGCGGCTATTTCAGGTACTGCTTGATTGCGTTGCTGACGGTCACGACTTCCTGTTCGGTCAGCGCTGCGAACATCGGCAATGACAGGATGCGCTTGCAGTAGTCTTCGGTCTTCGGCAGACGCGGGATGTCGTTGTAACGCTTGGTGATGGCCGGCTGTTGATGGTTGGGCACGGGGTAGTGCACACCCGTCTGGATCCCCTGCTCCTTCAGGCACTTGGCCAGGCCCTCGCGCTTCTCGTGGCTGTCGAGGCGAGTGACGAACATGTGGTAGACGCTATAGGTCTCGTCGCCCTTGTCTTCTGGGGGCATCGTGATGCCTTTGACGCCGGCGAGTTCACGGCGATACCAGTCGGCGGCGCGGCGGCGGCCGACGTTCAGTTCATCGAGCATCTTGAGCTGTTCGCGGCCGACGGCCGCCTGAATCTCGTTGAAGCGGAGGTTGTAGCCGACCTCTTCATGGAAGTACTTGCCACCTTCGCGGCGACCGTGGTTTTGCAGCATCTGAATCGTCTCGACGGCCTTGGGGTCATCGGTCGCAACCGCGCCGCCGTCGCCGTAGACGGTCAGGTTCTTGGAGGGATAAAAGCTGAAGGCGGCCATCCGGGCGATGCCGCCGGCCTTCTTGCCCTTCCACTTGGCGCCATGGCACTGGGCACAGTCCTCGATGATCCAGAGGCCGTGGTCGGCCGCCAGTTTCATCATCGCATCCATATTGGCCGGCCGGCCGTAGAGATGGACCGGCAGAATGCCGACGGTGCGGTTGGTGATCTTCTTCTTCGCATCCTCGGGATCGATGGTATAGGTGTCATCGATGTCGCAGAAGATGGGCTTGGCGCCGACATGGATCATCGGTTCGATGGATGGGAACGCCGTCAGGGAAGGCACGAGGATCTCATCGCCGGCCTTGAGGTTCTGCGCCAGGTGCAGCAGGTGTACGGCGGCCGTCCACGAATTGGAGAGCACCATGTGCTTCACGCCCATGTACTTCGCCAGTTCATCGGCAAAGGCCTTGCACTCAGGTCCAAGGATGTAGTTGCCGGTCTTGACGACTTCGAGGATGCGACGATCAATTGTCTCGCTCTGGTAGACGCGAGAAAGGGGAATCTTGCTAGCCACGCTGTTTTCTCCGTATTCTTAGGAGCCAGAACCCGGCTCCAATGGGGGTCGAAGATTACTTGTGGACGGGTAAGTGGTCAATAACGGATGAGGTGAACATAGTAATCCTTGATCTGCTTGAGATTCATGACGATCAGCACGGCGGTAGGGTAAATCAGGGCGGCGACAAGCCAGATGGCGGCCGTGGCCACGACAAGGACAAGGGCTTGGGCGCCGCTAAACCATGCTGAGGCGCCGGGGCCGATTGCTGTCGGAGTTGGCGGCGGCATTTTTGCCATGATGCCGCTTTGTATGGAGTAGGTGAACCACGCCTCACCCAGAGCGGCCGGGATGGCCACGACGAACTTCAGGATGGCATAGCGGAGATGGTGCTTTCGGCCGCTTACACGGTTGCGCAGCACCATCGTGCCGCACACGATGAGGTAGATGGCTAATGTGAAGCTCGCGACTCCGAGAACCGCATTGAGGATGAGCGGCGCGGCCGGAAGACCGGCCAATGGATTGCCCGGTCCTGTCGTTGGCACGGTTAGGACGGCCGAAGTCATCAGCGCCATGACCACAAACGCGATCGACTGAAACACGCCGCAGAGGTTTAAGAGCGTGCTCAGACAACCAAAGACGATGCTCAGCACGCCCAGCGCAGTCAGGATGCCCGGGCGCTCGGGACCGGCCTGGGCATAGGACAGCACCGGTGGCTGAGCCGGAGGAATGGCTTGCGGATCCGGCGGTGGCAATGGCTGCTGATCTGACATCCGTGCCTCCTTCTGCATGTCAGTTTACCGCGGCACACCAACCACAGCTACGCAACCCACTGGCCAAGAGGGGACCCGTCATGCACGAGCGGGGGTTCAAGCACCCACGCGCGACACGTGGGCTACTTAGCAGCAGCTCGCAGATCGAACACCGTGATCTCCGGGCGGCACCAGTGCTGGTGGCGCTGGCCGTAGGAAAGGCCGCGGTTTACGTACAGGTGCCGGCCGTTGATCGTGTACAAGCCATGCGTGAATCGGCGATAGCTGCCGGGGAAGAGCCGCTTGCCTACCGGGCCTTGGGCCATCTGCCGGCCATGGGTATGACCTGTCAGCATCCACTGCCATGGGTAATGGAGGAGCTGCAGGCACATGGCGGGATTGTGAACAAGACAAACCACCGGATCCAGGGCATCGACCGAGGCAAACGCCTCATCTGGCCGCATACGGCCGGACCATTCATCATCGAGGCCGACGAAGCTCAGGCCCTTCCCGTCAGTGCCGCGCATCCGCCAGGACTGGTTGCGGAGAAGCTGGATGTCGTGCTCGACGAGCACGGACTGGAGATGCGCCACGCGCCGGCCGCCGCGATCGGCCATGGCCTTGCCATTCAGCCCGTAGTCGTGGTTGCCCAGGATGCACAGCACGCCATGGCTGGTCTTGAGCCGGGCAAGCATATGGGCAAGCTGGTGCGCATAGCGCCGGCCGCCCATGAACAGGTCGCCGGTGACAACGACCACTGCGGGCTGCAGCTCGTTGATCCAGTCCATGAACTGCCAGAGATAGCTGGCACGCACCATCGGCGAGCAATGCAGATCGGAGATCTGGATGATCCGCCGACCCTCGAGGCCGGCCGGCAGCCCGCGGATCGCCATCGGGTAATGCGCGAAATCCACCCAGCTCTTGTGGACGGGAAGCACATGCATGCCGGTGAGGCCGACATTCCCCATCGCCTGCCAGATGGCTTTACGCCAGACGTGCTGGCGCGGCCAGCGCGCATCGCGCATATAACGAACCAATGATCTCATACTCTCTCAATAGATAATATGCGGGCTGCGCGCTATGTCGCGGTGGTTCCCCACTGTCCCTTCAGGTGTGCGATGACGGACTGGACATCCGGCGCCACCAGGTAATCCATCCGGAGCTTGGGCTTGGCAAAGTTTCCCTGGATCATCTTCTCGAAGAACTCGACCAGCGGCGAAAAGAAGCCGGCCACATTGTAGAGGATCACCGGTTTGGCGTGGTATTTGAGGATTCGCCCCACCACGATCTCGGAGAGTTCCTCCAGAGTTCCAAAGCCGCCGGGCATAGCGACGAATGCATCGCCCAGTTCTTCCATCTTTGCCTTGCGCGAACGCATGTCGGGAGTCACGATCAGCTCATGGCAGGCATGATCGGTGAAGCCCTTGTCCACAAAAAGCTGAGGCGTGACGCCGATCACGCAGCCCCCAGCCGAGCGGCAGCCATCGGCGAGTGCTCCCATGGCGCCGAGGTTGTTCCCACCATAGACAAGCTGCCAGCCCTCGCCCGCGATCGCAGCGCCCAATTCGGCGGCGGCCCGCAGATAGAGCGGATCAATATCGCCGCTGGAGGAGCAGAAGACGGTGACACGGCGCGGGGTCATGGCTGGCGGATATAGCCTTTCTGGCGGAAGAAGGTCAGGGCCTGCTCAACAGTGTTGAAGACGCGTGTTGCCGTCTGGGTCACGAAGGGCGAAGGCATGGCGCGGCAGGCCCAGATCACGTAGACCTCTTTAGCGCCCTCGAAGGCGTGCTGAAGCTCGCGCTCGACGCCGGAGGAGACGGCCGGCTTCTCGTTGGCCAGTTCCGGGACATAGCTGATGATGATGTCCGACTGATCGATCATCTTAAAATCGCGGGCGTAGATCTGGCCCATGATGTCGCCGGCAATGGCCGCCACATCTGCGGATTTGATTGTCAGCGGGCCTTCGGTGGTCTCGATGTTGAGTTGCTGATGCCCCTGGGCCAGTGCGTCCAGGGCGCGGGTATGCAGCGAGAATTCATCCACGTCGGCCGGGTCAAAGCAGGTGAAGTTCTCCATCATTCGCTGCTTGAAGGCGTCGATTTCCGCGAGCGTCTGCGGCAGGTTCATCACGTGGCTCATCGGAAAAGAGAGGTAGGCCTTCTTCATTTCCGGCCGGAACATCAGGCGGAAGAGCGTTTGAGCGGTGGCCAGGCCCCGGCCGCGGCCGATCATGTAGAACCGGCCATAGCCGCGAAGGATGTTGGCGAGGATCTCGGTGGCCAGCAGTTCTTCTTCGCGCCAGACCATGACATCCTTGAGCGTGTGCGAGACATCATGGTCGCGGAGCATGCGGTGGTGCACATTCTCGGCGTTGTCCAGCAGCGTGGCATAGAGATCGGCGTTGAACGCCTTCACATGATCGAAATCGAACGCGGCGAACAGACCATGCCGCCAGCGGAAGGTGGCATGGGTGTTGACGATGACGTGCTCGTGCTTCTCGGCGAAGCGGAGGATCTCTTTGAACACCGATCGCCGAAGCGTATTCAGGCGGGTGATGGGCAGGTTGAGGATGCGGCCAGGGGGGACATCGGGGGCTTCGGCATACATCATGTCGCCGACGTGGCAGACATGCAGATCGATGCCATCGTTCTGTGCCATCCGCCGCACTGATTCAAGGAATGGCGCTTTCTCGACTCCGACTTGTCCGGTAACGATTGCTCGCATGGGTTAGCCAATAGTACAGGCCCCTTTCGGGAAAAGCTAAAAGGCCAAAAGCAGAAAGACGGAGCAGAGCGATGAAGGTGCTCAGGTTCGCTGCGCAAATGCAAAATGGGGAAGGAACATGCTCAGGTTCGTGTGTGCATTGTGATGTCAGGCGGGCGTGCTACATGTAGCAGGGAGGAGATGATGGGGCGTGGGAACGTAAGCGGTGCGGATACAGTAACTTACAATTCGAGAGGCAATGCGGAGGGGGCGCGTGATTGGGGGGGGTGTAGCATCGGCGGTGGCGCATGTGTTGGGAAACGCTGGTGGCTGCTGGAGTTACAGCAACTCCAGGTGGCTGTTCGCGTGTAGCACGGGTGTAGCAACGTGTCGCTTTTAGTAGCGGAAGTGTAGCAAAGTGTAGTCCCGGCGCAGCCGGGATAGCACGGGCGAAAAGCGCCGCGGCGGCCGCCCGCCACAGCGGGTAAACTGCGCCGCGATGACGCGAAGGAAGATGCTCAGGTTCGGTTTCGCCTTGGCCGAGCGAAATAATGTGGGACATTTTGAGACAATCTGGGACATCGTCCTGATGCGTGAAGAGTGAGCACGCGAGCGGCGCCCAAAATGTATGACATCGAGTGACAAAGTGTGACATCGCTGGCCTTGTGGTGGGGGCGAGGATGGAGACCCACGGTGAGTCCTTGGGCGTCGTGGTGGCACGGGTATTCGGTTGTCAAAGATCGGAGGCGCGCGAAAAAGCACGTCCCCCCATAATAAGGGGGTTGTTGCAAGATTCGATAAGAAGAGATTGAGGTTTTATAAGGGTTTACGAGCGGCGAACAAAATTCGTATTTTGTTTAGGGTACTCTGGCATGCGAATTGCTAACAGAACGGGCCCTGCGGCAAAGTGCGAAGACACCAAGAAGAGTGATCGCCAGCGGCTTGGAGTTCCAAGCCAGGAACGGGCAATGCACGGAGAAGATTGGCCACGAGAAAGCACAGAAGTCACAGAAAACAACGCTGTTCTGATGGATCGGTGGAGATGGGCACTGCCTGCCCCGTCTCGGTGCGTACCGCGTACTCGTCTCGTTCGCCGGAGCGGTTGACGATGTGATCGCCAAATAGTGGAATGTCACGCTTCCCTTTTCATTATCCGTGCCACCCCCGGACCGACTTGATTTCCCCCGGCCGCTCAGGATTCCGTTTTGGCCCCGCGTTGGCGGGCGTGTCTGCCGCCGCAACACCATTGCGATCAGGTACTTGTGCAGCTATGGTAACCAGAACCACCGGGACGTTATCTTGCGCCGCCAGTCAGCTAAACAGGAGGTTATGTCGCCCATGGGAATGCTTTCTCGACTGTTCGGACGCCGTGAGAAGCCTATCAACGTCGTTGCGCCGGTGGACGCGGGGAAGGGGCAATACGTCGTCACCGAGTCGTTTAGGTTGAAGTTCCGTGCGGCGCAGAACGTGCCGACGTCTCTCCGCGACGAGCTGCTGAAAATCTGCTGCAATGACAGCCGCGTTTCGGCGTGCTATCTGCTTGACGTGCTGGAACAGCCATCGGGTAACATCAAATTCTTCGTCGACCTCCGTCTCGATGACCCAGCCGCGCTGCACGAGATCGCCCCGCAGATGCAACAAGTGTTGCACCGGTATCCAGACTTCGCGAAAAGGTTCTTCATTGGAGCCGGCGCCATCGACGGAGTGAACGCAGATCAGGCGGCGTACCGGCGGGCGACATAACCTGCCGCTGGAGCGGATCGCGGCGGCGGCATACTTCAGTGGTGGTCGGACGTTGCACGTGCGGGAGTGACGTGATGCGACATGTTTTTTCTCATATGCCAGAGAGGACTAGGCAACGGCCAGGAATCAGCGCGGTGAGCGGCCGGCCAAGGCGGTGATTCAGGCAGTAATCCGGTCGCTGATTCGGCGGAGAACCGCGGCGGGGTTGGGGCCGTTGGCAGCGCTGGCCGGGGTGCGGCCGGAGACGATCAGCCGGATCGAGTCGGGGAGATACCGGCCTCAGCGGGCGACGATGGAGCGGGCGTTGGCAAGGCGTCGCTCACTGCCCTTCCGACCCTTGTCCATGCAAGGACGAGTGATATATTGCGCCTGAACGTACGTGACAACACTTTCGGTCAGAGATAAGGAAGCGGCTTCACCGGCAGTCCTGCTACGGCTGGGGTCAGCCGTGCCACTGGTGCTGAGCGAAAGCATTGTCACGCACGCCTGAACAGCTCGGGGACGGCAGGACGGCAGCCTTGATTTGAATGGAAGTGCCTGATGAACGATAAGCCAACGCATGTGGCCCAGACGATTGGTCAATCCGCGGCGACTGCGCTAATGGCGGATGTGTCGCGGCGACAGATCATATCCTTGGGCTTGGTGGGAGCCGGAATGGTGCTGGCAGAGCAACTGGGGCTTGGGGCCGACCCGGGCACGCAAACATCGGGCGTTTCTGGCGCCGGACCGCAAACGCGGCCCGCCGGCCAAACGCCCGGGGAGGGGAAGCTGAACTTCACGACCCGCAATTACAAGCACGAGATTCGTTTCGATGATTCACCGCGATCGGTACTGCATTACACCGATGAGGTATGGGACACACTTTGCGGGCGAATCGCGGAACATGATTTCAACGGGCTGGTGCTCTATCCAGACATGCATCCGTTTGAGTTCATTCTCGACTATAAGGGATTCGAGGATGTGGCCAGCAAGCCGGAAGCCCGTCGCACGGCGGTTCGCGAGGGGCTGAACCGCGGCCTGGCGATTGCGCATAAGCACGGGCTCAAGACGTTCATGCAACACTATGTCGGACATTTCACGCCGCAACTGGCGAAGAAATACCACATCCTCAGCGAAGGCCGCCTGGCCAAGGTCGACCATCCTGAAGTCGATCGCTACATGCGCTATTGTTACCCGGCGATCTTCCAGCGGCTTCCGGACCTGGACGGGCTGTATTTCAATTTTGAAAGTTCGCCAAGCGCCTGGCAGCATGTGCTGGACACAGCGATCGTCGAGTTCAACAAGATGCCTACCCCGCCGATCATCGTCTATCGGCTGTGGGATTTCACGACCATCGAGGGGATGCGGCGGTTGTTGGGGGCATACAAGGGGCGGTCGATCCTGGGGCACAAGATCTCCGACACCAACGATACCTATTACCTGCCGGTGGCCGACAGCCGGGTGCGCGAATGGAAGCAGGCGCTGGGCGATGTGGAATGGATGTTCCTCGTTGGTCCGTGCCACAACTGCGCCACGAATATCTCGCAGTTGCTGTGGGGCGATTATGAGTTCGTGCAGACGATGCTGGCGGACGCTCGCGCCAAGGGCGCTGATTCGATCTCGTTCCACACGGTCAACGAATTCTTCAGTGCCGGGTTGAAGGTGTTTCCCGATCGTGAACAGCAGATGGTGAAATGGAATCGCCTGCACCTGCAGGCGGCGGTGGACTACGTGCATGGCGTAAAAAAGACGCCCGAGGAGCGGGCCGCCGTGCTGGTGGAATCGGTCGGCTGCCCGAAGGAAGCAGGCATGGCGCTGCTGCAAACGATCGAAGCGACCAGCAAGCTGGTGCCGCTGTCGTATCAGCAGTTCTGCACCGGTTCATCCGCCGAAGGCTATCTCAACCGCGGCCGATTTTCCCACATCTCCGATCCGTTCTTCTTTTATACGGCGACCGAATTGAATCACCAGGCGCTGAAGCCCGAGTGGAACGTGCGTCGATCGGATTTCCCGTGGCTGGTGAAGCAACTCGATTCGAACGTCACGCCGGACAATGAATATCAGTACATCATCGACTACGTGAATCCGGACAAGCCCAAGGCCAGGTTCAACCCGCGCGAAGTGGCCATGGCGCTAAAGGGCAATGCCGATCGCTCGCTGGAGGCGCTCAAGGAATATCGAACGCTGGCGGGGGCGGCGCTGGCCGATCCGCTTGAGCCCAACGTCACCAGCAATGCGACGACGGCGAACTTTATGCACCACCAGATTTTAGGAGCAATTGGCGCGTATTCGGCGTACTTCGCGCCCAGCCTCCAGGTGATGCAGCAGGGGCTCGGGGAAGGCATCAATGAATTCAAGGCGGCGATCGCGATCGCGAATGACGCCAGTTCGGCCGCGGCTCGCGGTGGCAACAGGCGCGGGATGAACCGCGGGGCTGACCTTGCGTATGACCTGGACCTTTTGAACCGCGCGATCAAGCATCTGAACGAGGATGCATTCCCCTTCGACGCGCTGAAGGATTATGTTGAGTCGCGACGGATATACAGCGACATCCGGCGATGGATTCGCCCAGCGCGAGTCTATGACATCGAGATGATCAAGAAGGCGGATAAGCAGATCGAAGCGGCCGGGGCGCCGGCCGCCCACGCCTTGGCGCGGCTGCAGGGAGCGGAGCATACTGCGCTGGCGGCCAACGTGCGGAGCTGGCTGGATTTCCTGGCGACGCAGCGTGCGGAAACGACGCCGCCAGCGATCGACTGCCCGTCGGCTCCACCTTCGCAGTTCCAGAAGCTGGTTCATAATCACTGTTTCCGCCGCAGCGAGAGCTTCGCGGAGGATTTCCTGGCCTTTTTCGAGCCAATCCCCTGCCGGCCGGAATCGCAACTGAGCTTCCGCGCCTGGCGGGACAAGGACAAGCTGATGATCTGCCTGCGGCAGGAGGGAATCAGCGACAAGGACATCTCGGCAATCTGGGAGAAGAACGCATCGGACACGGGCAGTCTCTCGTTTGTGACACGGCTGTTTGTGGATGCCGAGGGTCAGGGCAATCGCAGCGACATGCTGACCGTCTGGCCCAAGGGCGAGGTGGTCGGCTTCAACCGCCGGCCCAGCGTGGAGGCGTTCACGGAATTTGCCGGCGACGCGACGCATTGGCAGATCACGGTGGGCGTGCCGTTCTCGCTGTTTGGCCGCTCCCCCGTCGCCGGCGACGTCTGGGGATTCAACATCACCTCGAACCCATCGCTGACAAGGAATCGGGAATTCACCTGGGCCGCGCAATACGATGCGGTGAATCCCAAGATCATGGGAAAACTGAATTTTGTTTGATAGAGCCCGACCATGTGCAATCAAAGCCAGAACGCTGCTTCCCGTCCGATACTGATCGTGCCGCCAATGGCTCCGGGAGTGGCCCGGTCGGCGGACTGCCAGGTCGCGGTGAATGGCCGGCCGGTGCCCGTCCATGAGATCTCCGTCAAGGACGGCAAAGCGCCGATGGTCAGCTTTGACTTTTGCGGAACCGCCGCCGTCGAAGTGACATTTACGCACCCGGTTGGCAGTGCCGAAGTCCGCCCGCGATCGTTCGGCATCCCGGTGACGATCCGCGG
Organism: uncultured Phycisphaerales bacterium; assembly: GCA_903871935.1. Lineage (GTDB taxonomy): Bacteria > Planctomycetota > Phycisphaerae > Tepidisphaerales > Tepidisphaeraceae > CAIQIQ01. Next base: position 2,475 of record CAIQIQ010000111.1, on the reverse strand, counting down.
CAATACCGTTTGCTTTGAGCTGAATGAGCCGCGAAAGGTGGTCGTAGAGATTAATGGCCGGCGCAAGGGCGCTGTGCATTTCTTCGCCAATCCGCCGGAGGTTGACCCGCCCCGCGCCGGCAGCGGCAATGTGAGATACTTCGCCCTCGGCGTTCACGAAGCCGGCATCATCCGCCTGGAGAGCAATACCACTGTTTACCTCGCCGCCGGTGCGTATGTTTACGGCACGGTCCGGGCCGAGGGCGCTCATGACATCAAGGTCATGGGCCGCGGCATCCTCGACGGCAGCAAGGCCGTCCGCACCAACCTGATCAACATCATCGGCTGCACCAACGTCGAGTTGCGCGATCTCATCCTGCTCGATTGCCAATCCTGGGTCTGTCACATCCATTCATGCAGCCGCAATGTCCTCATCGATAATCTGAAGATCGTCAACCTGCACCGCGGCGGCACCGACGGCATCGACATTGTCTCCACCCAGGACATCCGCGTTCACGACTGCTTTATCCGCGACTGCGACGACAACATCGTCACCAAAGCATTCACCGAAGGCCCGCGCGGCGACGTCCGCAACGTCCGCGTCAGCAAGTGTGTCCTTTGGTCCGACGGCTGCCGCGCCCTGCAGAACGGGGTCGAAACCCGTAGCGACAAGATCGAGGATGTGGTCTTTCAGGACATCGACATCATCCATCACCTGGACCTTTCGCATCCCGTCCTGAGCATCGTCGGCGGGGATCGGGCCATGATCCGCAATATCCGTTTCGAAGACATCCGCATCGAAGACGCCGCCGGCTCGCCGCTGATCGACCTCTGGACCGGGAAGTCTTACTACAGCAAACAATCCGAGCGCGGCCACGTTCAGGGCGTGCATTTTAAGAACGTCACCCTGACGGGCGGCCCGGCGCCGCGCATCGTTACGAGCTGGGCGCCACATGCCGACGGACGCCTGCTGGGCATCTACGGCTTTGATTCGGAGCACGCCGTTGAAGATGTCACCATCGAGAATCTTCACATTGGCGGCCGGTACATCGACAGGCCGGAACAGGCTAATATCCTCATTCGCGATTTTGCACGGAACATTCGGTTTGTGCCGCCGCTGGACGGTTCGCCGGCTGCATCCTTCGTGACCGAGCCCGCGACGCCGCCGGGTGTCGGCCAAACGGTCCGGTTCGACGCCTCTGGCTCGGTGGGACAGGATTCGAAGATCGCATCGTACGAATGGGGTTTTGGCGATGGCAGCACGGCCAACGGATGCACGGCCGAGCACGCCTACGCCAGGAGCGGCCACTATGCTGTGATCCTGAGGGTCCGCGACGAAGCTGGCCGCGTCGGACGAATTGACACTGTCGTTTCCGTGTTCACGCTCCACCAGCCGGACGCCGTGCAGAACCTGACTCGCGGCGGACTGAATTATGTCTGCTATGAAGGCGCCTTCAATCCGCGCGGAGACGAGAATGAGTTTGCCTCTGCCACTGCAGTGAAAACCGGCACAACCGAATGCCCGGACGAAGCCGCGCTATGCGAGCACGGGAAGCAATGGACGGCATGCCTGAGCGGCTACATCGACGTGCCGCAATCGGGCGTCTATCTGTTCTATCTCGAAGGCGTTCCCAGCCGCCTGCTCATCGGCGACAGCACGGTTGCCGAGGCCGCTTTGATCTTGCGGACCTATACCGACTGGGGTCAGATTGGCCTGGAGCGCGGGAAGCATGCATTCCGATTGTGGTCGGATGCTGAGCGTCTTCGCGAGTTGAAAGTGGAATGGGAAGGTCCGGGCGTGCCGTTGCAGGTTGTGTTTCCGAATGTGCTCTATCGTGCCTGACGGTGGCCGACTGCAAAAGGACCGCAAAGTGGAACAATCGAACGCGCCCTCGACGCTGGAGCACGAAGCCACGCGCAAGAAGCTGTGGCATGTTGGCACGCTGACCTACACAGGCGGCGCGCTGGCGGTCCTTTTCTGCTGGCTGCTCTGGGGCGATTTTGCGTGGTCGATGAAAGAGCGGGCGATCGGGCCGATTATGCCGCTGCTGCTGGATACGCATGGAGTATCGCCGACGATGGTCGCCTTATTGCTGGCCTCACTGCCGGCGGGGATCGGTCTGTTTCTGGGTCCGGTGATCAGCTTCCGATCGGATCGACTGCGGACCCGTTTGGGGAGGCGAATCCCGATCTTGATGATCACAACGCCGGTGGCGGCCAGCGCGATGGTTGGACTGGCCTTTAGAGCGGTTTGCACATCAGTGTAGCGGATATCCGCGATGGAGCATGTAGTGAGTAGCATCTGTGGAACTGATTGAGGCCAGTGCTTCTGCGATTGCGGTGAACAGCGTGTCCACGCTTCGGCGCGCGAGCTTGCGCAACAGCGTCTTGATCTTAGAGATAGCCAACTCAATCGGGTTCAGGTCCGGCGAGTATGGCGGCAGGTACAGCAGCTTTGCGCCGCAGTCATTGAGCAGACGCGCGATCTCCGAGTCC
>CAIQIQ010000110.1 GCA_903871935.1 uncultured Phycisphaerales bacterium | reverse complement strand
TTACCCACGCGATCGCGTCCGTGCGATGCATGATCGACTCCGTTCGATTGTGCCGGGGTGATCACTCCCGAGCCCGGTACGACGGGCTCGGCTTATTTTATGCACCTATTCGTCAAGCCGATGAAACTGGGGATGAGTCAGATCGCAAGGTGGTTAGCCCTGTGGCCAAGCATGCCCGCTTTTCCGGGCAACCGCACAAACTCTCGAAACCCACGCCCCCACCTAAGTGACCGACGCGTATCCCCCTCAAGCCCGCCCCGCGCATGGCCAGCAGCCGCCACCGTCCAGAGGCGAGATGATGTTGCCCACGTTGTTGTTATATGGCAAAACCGTGAAGGTCGTCAGCCCTGCTCCCAGATCGCTTCCCCCGCTCATGCCTCCTATTCAGTAGGTGTAGACAACGCCAAACCGCTTCTTGAACTGGAAGTAGTCGCCGTTATTGACCGTTCCGTTATCGTCATAATCAAACAGATCGAGGAATCCAGTCTCGCCCCGATTCTTGTTGAACGTCTGCTTGAACCAGAAGTAGTCGGCATTGTTTACCGTCTTGTTGCCATCGTAGTCGCCGTAGAGGCGATGAAAGCGCTGGCTGAAGCTGCCGGTCATAGCATTGCCCGCCAGGTCTTGGACCCCCGCGGCCGCAACCGACAGGTCATAGATCCCATCGGCCAGGGAGCCGCCCACCACACCGGTGCCCGAGAAGCTCAGGACATAGCTCATTTGATCTCCCGAGGGATTGCTCACCAGAAGCGTGGTATCTGGTACGGCCGAGCCATCGCTCTTCGTTAGCGTCACCGAGCCAGTTCCCAGCACTACCTTCTCGCCGAAGCTCAACGTCAGCTTCTTCACCATCGACCGCTGCACGGCCCCATCATTGATCGATAAACTCGGCAATGCCGGTGCGGCCGTGTCGATGGTCACGGCATAGGGCGCTGACGCTGCCGTCGTGTTCCCCAGCGTGTCCGAAGCCGTTGCCGTAAAGCCATAGCTCCCATCGCCCAGGCTGGTGCCGGTATAGTCAAACACCCAGTTGCCTGATCCATTCGCCAATGTCGTCCCGGCCAGTACGCCGCCGCGATAGACCGTGATGGTCATGCCCGGCTCCGAGGTGCCATTGATCAACAACGTCGAGTCACTGGTGATGCTATCGGTGGCACTGCTGCCCGTGTCGGCGCTGATGCCACTGATGGTCGGGGCGACCTCGGCCACATTGAGCACACCGATGATGAAGGTCTTTTCAAACCACAACCCACCCTGGTCGGTCGTCCGCACGCGGATGCTGTAGCTGCTCTTGGCCTCGTAGTCGAACACCGCCGCGGTCTGCAGTGTGCTCCCCGAAATGGCAAACGAAGCGTTATCCGTGCTGCCGATCCCGCTCACCAGAGTGTAGGTGAAGGTGTTGCCCACATCCGGATCCGTCGTGCCGAAGTTCCCTACCGCTGTGCCCACGGGCTGGTTCTCTGAGATGCTGCTGGAAGAGAGCGCAATGTCCGTCGGGGTATTATTGATGGACAAGGTGGTGGCACTGGCGGTGTTGGTGTTGGCCGACGCCCCCCCGCTGTTGGTGGCACGCACCCTGAAGTAGTAGGGAGTGCTGGGGCTCAAGCCGGTGATCGAGGCGCTGGCGGTCGTGCCGCTGTTGGCCCCCACCGTGGTGGTGATCAGGTTCTGCGTGAAGTTGACGTCCGTCGCGTAATCAATGGCGAATCCCGTCTCATCGGTCGAGTTATCGGTCCAGCTCAAGTTCACCTGACTCGAAGAAACCACCGTAGCTGTCAGTAACGTCGGCGCCGCCGGCGGCTGAATGACCAGTTTATCCAGGAACGCCTCTCCGGTATCCGACGTGGAGATCTCGACTCTGAGCAGGTTGAATTTGTCGGTGCTGCCGGGATCAACACCCCCGATAGCCGAGGCCCCCGCGAAGTAGCCCGCGTTGTACGTCGCGTTCTCAACCCTGGGGTCGCCGGCTCCACTGCCGAAAGGGTAGGCAATATAGAGCACCTGGTGTCCAGGAAGGTGCGATTCCAGTGCCTGCTTCGATCCCACGAGCTCCCAGGCCAGTTGCGTATCGCTCACCGCCTTCAGGTCCGGATGGGTCATCGAGTGCCCCTCGAAGTCAATGAGTCCCGTGGCCGCGAGCTGCTGAATCTCGGCCCAAGTGAGTTCGTTGATGATCGGGTCACCACCCGCGATCGCTCCCACATCCCACGCGTTGGTGCCCCCGACATACGCGGTCGGCACAAACGACGTCGCTTTGAGCCCAAAGCTGGCCAGGATCGGGTAAGCCTTGGTCAGAAGGTTTTCATAGCCGTCGTCGAACGTGATGATTACCGGCTTCGCCGGCGCCGCCTGCAGGCCAGCGCGGATGTTCGCCCAATCCTGCAGAGTGATGGACGTGTAGCCGTTGTCGTGCAGGGCCTGCATCTGTGCCTGGAAGGCGGCCGTCGTGACATAGAACTTGGAGTAGGCGATGTCATCAACGCTGTGATAAATCAGAATGGGAACCGTCACGCTGATGGGAGTGGTGATGCTGAGATAGGCCTGCCTTGTGGAGGAGCGGGCCACCCCCGAGAGCGAGGATACCTGCCACGTAACGTCATATGCTCCGGCCGGAGCGTTAGGGGGCAGATCGATCAGGACATCTCGGTAGTACCAGTTCGTGCCGGGCTGCACCGTGATCGACACCTTGGGTCCAACATCCGGCACGCTCACGCCTCCTGGCCCGGTGAGGGTGAAACTCAGCACAGCGTCGGTCGCGGCGGGACTGGTGATCTGGTAGCCCATGGTGAGGGTCTGCCCATCGCAGGCATTGGTGGTGGAGAGACTGGTGGCCAGAAGGTCATACGCGACGTTCGGGGGCTGGACGGCAGAGACGGTGCCATACACCTCGAATTCCCAGAGCGAGTAGCCGTACTGGGTGCCCCGGGCCGTACCGTACATACGGACATACCTGCCGGTTCCGGAAAGGCCACTCAAGTCATTCACGCCCCCGGTTCCGCCGGCGACGCTGGTGATCGTCGTCCACGTCGAAGCGTCGTTGGACACCTGGATCTGGAAGTCCTTCCCGTACGCCGCCTCCCACCTGAGCACCACGCGGCTGATGTCATAGTTCTGCCCCAGGTCCACGTAGATCCACTGCGGATCAAAAGCATTACTGGACCAGCGCGTTGATGTGCTCCCGTCGGTGGCGTTGTTGGCGCCAAGACCGGAGGTCTCTATCGTCGATGCGACAGTCGGCCGATTCAACGCCACATTGACCGTTTCGCCTGCCATGACCGCGAACGTATCGCCTGGAGCGGTCAGACTTGTCTGCGGCCCAAGTGCAATGCTCAGAAACACCCGTGACTCCATTCGCTCGACCAGGCACTGGGTCGCGCGAATCACGGCATGCCGCGCTGACCTGCGCCCCCGGCCGGCCGCCGATTGCTCGGCTGACGCGGACTTCCCGGCATGAATCGTGTATGAATGCACTGCTTTCTCCCTTTCGATGTGCACCGTGCCAGCGTTCGCCAATCGCACGGTCTGGACCACCATATGAGCATGCGAAGCGCAGCAAAAACGGGGCCACTGCATAATGGAACCAAGACAAGCAATTCCGCCGGAGAATCCACTATATCGCCATGCCTTCGGGCGATACTTGCACACCTCCTCCCCCATCAAACCGCTAAGCCCTTCCCTCACAACCCTTTACAACGCGAAAAGATATTCGCGTTCCCCCCCTCCATTTCATTCTTCCTTCCCTTCGTGCTTCTGCGCCTTCTGGGTTTGGTCTCCATGCTGACTCCTGCCTCCTGACTTCCGGCTCCTCCAAGGCACCTATCCACATGCGCCCCGAACTTGTGCACCTCCTACCCCGATTATGCCATAACTACTTGCAATCACAGCACCTAGCACCATGGGGGTACCTCCGCCAACAACCTGCGCGCCTGCTACTCATCCACAACCGTTTTCACCCCGTCTCGCCCTTGGTTCTGGCTTTCCGCTCTCCGCTTTTCGCCTCTCTGCCGCCGGCCGACGCCGCCCGCGAGTGCCGGTACTAGAACATCGGCTCAGGGCGAACCGGGCGGTCGGCTTTGTCGCCCTCGCCCGCTCGCAGCGCGGCAATGACAGCGTTGTTCAGGAAGTCATTGAAGGGAACCAGCAACTTGAGCCGGCCAAGGATCTCTTTGTACAAATCCGGGGTCAACGCCAGCTTCGCGGGCAGTTCGAGGTAGTAGTAGATTTGTTTATACCGCAACCACTCGGCCGCCGGCGATTGCGGGTCAAATCCCTTGGGCACACGCGCCATCTTGTCGCCCTGGACCGGCCCAAGCGCCTTCACCAGCGCGCGATCGGCACAGATCTTCGCCAACTGTTCCCACTTTGTCGTCAGCGTCTGTCGCACTGCCTGAAGCTGTTCCGGCCCGGGCATGTACATCCCGCCGCCCAGGCCCACGCCGCGGTGGGAGACCTCGAAATAGAACGCCGCCCCGGCATTCTTCTCAATACGCCGATGCTGGAGGAACGAACCGATGTGCGTTTTGTATGGAGTCTTGTCCTTGCTGAAGCGCGTATCGCGATAGATACGGAAGATCGCCTTCTCCGGCTTTTCCGGCACGTAGTCGGCCGCCAGCTTGCGGAAGTCATCACAAATCAGCGACGTCAGCGCGATCATCGGCTGGCGTACTTCCGTTTCGAACAACTCCTTGTGAGCGGCGAACCAGTTGCGATCGTTGTTCTTCTCCAGTTCGCGAAAGAAAGTTAGCGCCTTGGTGGAAAAACCGGGAAATCGTGTGGCCATGCACACCAATGTGACTTGCTTCGCAGCCAGGGTCAACTGCTATTCCGGCAATGGCCCCGACGCTGTCAACTCGCCTGCATTCTGTCGTGACGCTGGAAAGCCGTCCGCCGTTGCCGATAATCGTCTCACCATGAACCAGACCGTCGTCACCCGCTTCGCCCCGTCACCGACCGGTTACCTCCATGTCGGAGGTGCCCGCACCGCCTTGTTCGACTGGCTGCTGGCCCGTCACTTCGGCGGCCGGTTCCTGCTGCGCATCGAGGATACCGACCTCGCCCGTTCCACCCAGCAGGCGTGCGATCAGCTCCTGGAGGACCTCCGCTGGTTAGGTCTGCAATGGGACAACGCCGACCTGCTATTTCAGTCCAAGCGGACGGACATCTACAACGCCCTGATCGAAAAGCTCATCGCCGAGAGTAAGGGCTACAAAGCCTACGAAACCGCCGAGGAACTCGACGCACTGCGCAAGCAGGCCGAAAAAGACAAACGCGTGTTCATCTACCGTCGGCCGCAGTTGACGGATGCCCAAGCCCGGCAATACGAGTCCGAGGGCCGGCCACATGTGGTGCGCTTTGCCATGCCCGTCAGAGATTATCGCTTCGATGATGCCGTGCTCGGGCCTGGCCAAGGCGTCCCAGCAACCCAGGTGCAGGACTTCGTCATTCGCAAGAGCGATGGCATGCCAACCTATCACTTCGCCGTCGTGGTTGACGATGAGGCGATGGGCATCACCCACGTGCTCCGTGGCCAGGAACACCTGCTCAACACCGTCCTGCATATCGGCCTGCAGGAGGCCTTGGGGTATCGTCGGCCGATCTACATGCACCTGCCGGTCATCCAGAACCTGGATGGATCAAAGATGGGCAAACGCGACCGCGACAAGAAGGTCCGTGTCACGGTGCAAATGTGGATGAAGAACCAGAAGAGGACTGTCGCCGACCTGTCGGCCGCCACCGGCATTGGGACCGACCGCCTGGCGGCCTGGATCGACAACAGCAAGAGCCAGCTCGATCTCTCCGAGCAGAAGCTCGTTATGCCGGCAGTTGGTTTGCGCGAGAGCGATCTGCCTGAGGTGCTGGTACACGACTTCCGCCGTAACGGCTATATCCCCGAAGTGCTGCTGAACTTCCTGGCCCTGCTGGGCTTCAGCCCCGGCGAGAACATCGAGAAGATGACGATGGACGACATGGTCCAGCGCTTCGCCATCGAAGGGATCGGCAAGAGCAACGCCAAGTTCGACCGCAACAAGCTCCTCTCCTTCAACACCGACTTCTGCGCTACCGCCCCGACCAGCCGCCTGGTGCCAGCGTTCCGCGATTTCCTATCGGTGAATCCGGACTCGCCACTGAATCGCGCCACGGATGCCCAGCTCGGCCGAATCGTGGAGATGGGCCGGGGTGTTCACAATCTGCGTCAGCTCGACGACAAGAGCTCCTTTATGCTCCTTGAGGATGATGCCGTGCAATACGCACCGGATGCCGTAGAGAAGGTGCTCAAGAAGAATGATGGCCAGGGCCTCAAGGCGCTGAAGGATATCCGCCCCTTGCTCGAAACTGTGACCGATTGGAAACACACCGCCATTGAAGCCGTCGTGACCGACTACTGCACGCGCGCCGCCTTGGGGCTGGGCAAAGTAGCCCAGCCAATCCGTGTCGCCATCAGCGGCAACACCATCAGTCCGCCGATCTTTGAGACTCTGGAATTCATGGGTAAGACCAGCGTGCTAAGCCGAATCGACCGGTGTATTGCGATCGCGCGGTAGGGGCGCCTACGCGCGCACATGCTTGCGCACGAAGTTGATGTAGCCGCGAGCGCCGGACAGCTTTGTGTGCATCTCAACGGACTTGGCAATCCGGCGCAGCGCTTGCTTCACTTCCTGGCGGGAATAGTTGCCCAGGCTCAGCGCCAGCCGCAGAGCAATCTGGATGCGGTTCGCCAGAACATCGGTGCCGGCGTCCGCTTCGGGACTCATCGCCAGTTTACCCAGCGCCAGCGACACTTCTCCATCGGTCAGATGTCCACGCTGCGCGACGTCAAAGCGTAGAATCTGCGACTCAATCCCGTGCAGCAACGGCTGGAACACCTTGTTCTGAGGATCCATCGCCTCAACGCCGGTGCCAGCACCATACAACTCGGCGAGCGGCTTGAGGCGATAAGCGGCCGCCTTTGCGCCGGTCCCCACCGTAATCTCGTCCAGCCAGCCCGATGGGCCTGCCGACATTTTCGCCTGTCCCTTTTCGTCCACTCGTTCTGCAATCAGTTTGCGAAGCTCTAGATCCACGTGTGTTTACCTCGGTTGTGACAGACTCTACCAGATGCCCCTTGAGATGCGAACACGATGCGTCATTCCAGCACTCTCCGCGCCAGGATGAACAGCGGCGGCACCGTTACAATCGACGTCAGTGTCGTCCACAGTACAGCTTGGGCGGCCAACGGTGTATCCTGGTTCATCTTCTCCGTCAGCACGGTCAGCGTCACCGAAACCGGCATCATCGCGATGATGGCAACCACCAGCAGCGACTCGACCGGGATGGCAGGAGCGGCCGCGTGCACTCCGGCCAGCCCCGCAATGACGATCAGCGGCGTCACAATCAGACGGTTGGCGACGATGCCGGCGATGGCGCCGCCTGGCCGTACCTGCAGTACGCTCGCTGTGGCGATTTGAGCCCCGGTTACCAGCATAGAGATGGGAATTGTCGCCGACCCCAGCATGTCCAATGCACCGCTGACTACGTCGATCACCGATTTGTATGGCTGAACGTCGGCCAGACCGATGGCGGCTGTTCCCGACACGCCGACCGCCACGGCAAAAACGATTCCCGCAACCGTCGCGATCAAACCCGGGTTCACCGCGACCCTCCGCAGTGCGGGCAGGTCCACTTTGCCGCCATGCAAGATGGCCACGCCCATCGACCAGAACTGCACCTGTATGCCCAGGTTGCACAGAAACAGCGACTGCAATCCTCGCGTGCCATAGATCGCCTGGATGATCGGAAGCGGCAGGTAGATCCAATTACTCATGCCGCTGGCGAAGATGTACACCGGCGCCTGCGACCGCCGGGCGAGCAACCTCCAGTTGATCCACCCGATCAGGCATCCCAAGCCGATCGCTCCAATCGCCAGCAGTGGTAACAGCCAGTTCACCCGCAACGATGCCAGATCAACCGTGCGCACCATCTGCATAAAGATCATCGGCGGCAAGGTGATATCGGTGCAGATGCGAGCGAGCACGGCCGTCGAGTCGCCGGTGATCAATTCGCGCCGGCGGCTGAAAAATCCCACGGCCATCACCAGAAACATGGCGACGATCTTCAGTCCAAGAATTACCGGCTCCGAACCGTGCATGCGATTCCTTTCGCGAACTAAGGCGCTAGTACCGTCCCAGTTCCTTTGCCAGTTCGATAAACCGGCCAAACTCCTTGAAACTGACCGAATCCGGCACCGAGTGATCCGACGAGAGGATGTAGCCTCCATTCTGTTTCAGGATCGGAACGATCTGCCGCATGTGCTGTTCCATTTTCTGCATGTCGCCAAACAGGACGGCATTCAATCCGCCGTGGAAGGCCAGTTGTTTGCCATAGGTACGCTTGAGCCAAGCCGGATCCATACCGGCCTTTACCTCCAGGGGGTTCAGCGCATCAATGCCGATCTCGATCAACTCGGGCACGAAACTGCGGACATCGCCACAGGAGTGCAGATGAACCTTTACGCCGCGAGCATGCGCCCAGTCGGCCGCCCGTTTGTGGATCGGCTTAACGATTTCGCGGTACATGTCGATGGAGAAAAACGTCTTGCCCTTGTAGCCCATGTCGTCGGGCCAGTAGATGGAATCGAAATGGTACCCGGCATCCCAGACCATCTCGTGCATGGCGATGCTCATATCCAGTTCGCGGTTCATCACCTCGATCATCCACTGCGGGTCCTCGACCATCGCCATCAACACGCGATCGGTGCCCAGAAACCACGAATGGGTGACATCAAAGCCAAACCAGAAACCTGCGGTGATCCACGCTCCTTCGCTGCGCCACCGGGCGTAGTTTTCCTGCAAACGCTTGAAGTCGACACGGTCGCGGGTCGGCGTCATTCGGGCTTTCGCCTTCGCCCAGGTATCGCGATCCCTCACATCAAAGTCGATAAACTCCGGCACGCCACCGTGTTTCTTCCAGCTCTTGATGGTGGCGCCCCACTGGGTGTGCGTAATCACCCATTCATCCGTCTCCTCGATCGTTTTCACTTCAAACCGCGGCGAGTTATCAACGCCGATGGACTGGAACTGGTCAAGCCCAAAGTAGCGATCCCATGCAACATCGCCAGGCAGCCCCTCGCGACGCCAGCGAGCCAACGTCGATCCCCAGGGTGAATCGGTGATCGGAACGCGGTCCGCATCCTTGTGCGCCAGCATCCGTGTCATACGCTCATGTGTGGTCAGTTCCGTTGCCATGGGTCTCCATTATAGCGGATTGAGAATCAGTTCGCGGCTCACCAGCGGTACCGGATGCGCGGTTATCCACAGCTCGGGCCTAAGGTCGAGATGTGCCGGGTCCAGGCCCAGCACAACCGCCTGCAACGGCGATTTCACCAGGTCCGGTGTGACCGGAATGAAATAGGCGTAACCACGATCAACTTGGCGGACCGGGCACTCCCAGAAATCGCTCAGGAACGATGGCGCCCGCCTCGGCGCACCGACATACGCATCGCCGGCGCGCAATGCCGCATATGCGCCTTCCTGTCCATGGATGCCGTGGATGGCGATCGCAAGGTAGCTATTGGGGGCCGTTTGCGGCAATGTGAAGTCAAGCGTCCAGGCCTTCTTCGCCGGAGCTGATGCATAATTGGCAAGGAGGTTACTCGCACGCCAGCGTGTGCGGTCCAGCGCTTTACCACGATAGAACCCACGGATGTGCCTTACCCGATCCGGCGGGGTATTCAGGCGGATGTAGCGGATCGGCCGGCCACCGGTGAAATGCGCTTCGATGTGCGAAGGACACCAGAACTGTTGCCGCTGCCAGGTCTTCAGGTCGGCGGATGTTGAGCCCCATGTGCACTCCTGGCTCCGCAACGGCTGCAGGTCGTGGTCGGAGCCCACTTCATATACCAGATGGTCGATCAGCGTCGGCTCGCCCAGGTCCAGCCGGAAACACCCGCCGCGCACGCGCAGATTGGACCACGCTCGGCGACGGGTTACCGCAAATCCGGTCTCCGGATCATCATCGAACAGGTTCCGATCCCACAGGTTGCGGTGGCGGAAGATCGGCTGATTGAAAAAGGCGTCACGGGCGGCCTGTACCTGCGGGATCTTCGTTGGGCCGGAGCGAAGCAGCTCGCGCACTTCCAGCGCGTTATTGTCGGCGGCAAAACAGGTGGCTTCATACAGCGCTTCGGCGTCGACCGGCACAGCAGAGGCAGACAGTTCGCCAAGCTTGCGGTGCCAAGGATCGCGGAGTTCCTCGCCGGGGAAACTGACGCGCAGCGACTTGCCCTGGGCAAGGGCAGACGCATCCTTGCCATCGAGGGTAGCGCCGCCAAATGACCGGTCGCTGGCGAGTTTCACCTGGACCGTTGTGCCGGGCTCTCCCAACAGGCGGAGTATTGCCGGTTTGCCCGCAACATCACGCACGACCTCGTACTGGCACGCTTCTACGGCCAATTCGTCCACCACCGCAGAACTCGCCAGCAGAAGGCACGACCGGAACGGCAGAACCTCCACATCCACTGTATCGCCAAATGATGAGCGTGAGAGTATCTGCTCCTGCGGATGCAGGCGGCGCAGTTCGATACTGGCGCCGGAAGAGGGTAGTGATAGACCGATCGTCGCATCCAGCCGAATACGGTATCGCACCGCCTCCCAGCCCAGGTTCCGCAGCGTGATCAGTCGCGTCTGCCCATTGCCTCGTGACACAGCGTGTGGCCCAAACTGTGCTTCCGGAAGGACCATGCCGCTGGTAAGGATGTCGCGGAAGCGGCGATGCAGGTTGTAGATACGGGCAAGACGCGGGTACTCATCATCACGCAGGAACCATGGATTGCCATAGATCTCCGGGGCGAGGATCAGGCAGCGATTGAACGCCTGCAGGATCAGATCATCCTCCCAGTAATCGAGGCAGGAGGAGAGGCAGACACCGTGATCTTCGGTAAGCCGCTTCAGGTCCGGTGTAAGTCCCCGCGAAATCGAGCAGAGGCGATTATGGGTTGCCGGGACACTGTTGGCCATGTGGACGTCGATATAGGTCTCAGCGCCTTCCCACAGGAACGTCGTGGCATGAGCCAGGCCTTCACCCAGATCCAGGCGGTGGTTTAGCAGAATCAGATCGGGGCTATACTTGCGGCACTGCGTCATCATCTCAACGAACGCTGGCTGCTTGTCTTTGCGCAACTGGCCGCAGACCGCATCCATCTTGAACAGGGCAAAGTGGTGATTGCGGCACAGGCTCACCATCATGTCAATGCGAGCTTGGGCTTCAGCTGGCGTGTCACCGAACCCATCGGGTCCGCCCCAGACGCCCAGGCGCGTGCCCATCGCGGCGGCCGTGCCGACCAGCGGGGCGAACCCGCGCGGGAACTGCCGCCGGAACCGTTCCGAATCAGTCGTCCCGTAGAAGCACGCCCCGTCGATGGCCCCGGCGTCAAAAGCGTAGATGTCCAGCGTCATCCCATACTCATCATGCAACCATCGGAAGAACGCTAAATTGACCAGTGTCTGGGCTTCGGTTGTGCCTTCGTTCGTGTTGTTGATCCAAGAGAAGAACTGAGCCCGCGACGGCGTCGTCTCATCCGCGCCGGCAAACACTATTTTGGCATCCATAGCTACAGCAGTCTCTGCGCACGGCCGCGAGATGCAAATGCGGGCACTAGCCGCACGGCCAAAGCACGTCCCCAAGACCAGCCAACCGTGTCTCGCCGCGTACTCAGTTCGACAACGACAGTTTGACGCCCACCGATTACGCTACACGCTCCCAATTCAATTGCCGGCTGGAGAACCTGCTACCTTGGCGCTTCTGTTGGCGGCAGCAGCGATGGCGCTGCACCCGGCCGCTGCAAGACCGGTGAAGATTGATCCCTACAACACCAGGTTCGTACCTGTGAATGTCCGTCTCATGATTCCCCTCTTCTTTGGTGACACGACACGTGCAATGTGGCGAACTCTGCGCCCACCGCCTACATCCGCGCGAACGCCGATCAGCCTTACGACAGATCTGCACTGCCGGCAGGAGGTGGAAATCAGGTTCTAGAACATCCCCGGTTGCGGTACGGTCCCCTCAATCTTCGGGCCCTCCGCCTCGCCTTCGGGCTTGGGTTGCTGCGCCGGCTGCTGATCACCACCCTCGCGTTCGCTCACTACCGCCTGGTAGAACCCGGCCGCGAAGAATCCCTGCTGCTGCTGATACGGGACATTCAACAACTCGCAGAACTCGGCGATGATCGTTTGGGCGGCCGGATCGGTTCGTTCCAGAGCCTGCACCTGCTGCTGATGCTTGCGGTCACGGAAACGCATGAGTTGAACGCAACGTCCGCTCTCGCCCGGGGCCCAGCCTGGCGCTGTTTGCTCATAGACCTCGAACTGGTCACACCCGATCTTATGCAGCGCCTGTTTGAATCGCCGCATCAGGCGGGCATGCTCTTCCGCCTTCTCTCTCGGGACAATGTAACTGTTCGTCTGCAGCAGCATCGACATTCCTTCGCTCAATGGACTGCGGGCCATTTTGCGGTCAGAGGTCCACAGTGCCGCCTGATTCTGCCACAAGTCGTCGCACGGTTCAACGTGGGGCTGCCGATCGGCACACGTAACGAGGGCCGATCTTCTGGTCGCCGCCGCCGCCAGCGAGTATGCTTATGCCAAGCATGAACGCAAAACAACGTGCGGCCGCCGAGGCGCTCAAATACGTGCGCAGCGACATGGTTCTGGGTCTTGGCTCGGGTTCCACCTCCGAATGCTTTATCATTGCGCTGGGCGAGGCTTTCCAGTCTGGGAAGTTCAGTAATCTGCGTTGCGTTCCCACTTCCGTACAGGTGGAGAACCTCGCCCGCAAGTACTCCCTTCCGATCATCCGCCTGGAGGAATGTGGCGTCGTCGATCTGGCTGTCGATGGCGCCGATGAGATCGACCCCAGGCTCAATCTGATCAAGGGCCTGGGCGCAGCGTTGATCCGTGAGAAGATCATTGAGCAGAACTCCCGCCGCTTTATCTGCATTGCTGATTCCTCCAAGCTTGTACAAAAGCTCGGCACCAAAGGCCCCTTGCCGGTCGAGGTCATTCCCTTTGCCCATCAGACGCATGAGGCGTTCTTTCACAGCCTCGGGGGCACCCCGCGCCTGCGAAGCAGGGAGGATGGCTCTCCCTTCGTCAGCGACAACGGCAATTACATTTACCACCTGACTTTCAGCGAGGGCATCACCTCGCCACAGGATCTTGACCGCAAGCTCCACAGTCGGGCCGGCATCGTCGGCACCGGACTTTTCATCTCCATGGCGGAGATGGCGATTATCGCGACCGAGTCGGACATCCGCATTCTTCACCATCGCTGAGGTAAAAACGTGGACAAGAAGATGAGTGCAGCGGTGTGACAGTGCCCATAGATTGGGCAATTTGAGAGAACATCATGAAGCAATACCTGGGTGTGTTGGCGGTAGCGGCGGTTCTGGCCTGTGCGGTTTCGTGGAGCACGGCTGCGGAGAATCCCGTCAGAGATAACCTCTATACATGGAACCTTGGCGCTCCAACCGATACCGATGCGACGAAGGTGCCATGCCTGTTCCCGACCGAGCGTTTCGGGGCCGCCGGCAACGAAGGTGAGATGCGGTATCGCCTGCTCAAGCCCGGTAATCCTCCGGCGGGCATTCGTCTGCCTGCCTTCGATTTTGACCCCAACTTCTATGGCGCTGCCAATTCGGTCTTCTTCCTGGAAGTGCGCTTCAAGGATATCGCCAAAGCCCCGGTGGCAGTCTGGTCGGGCAAGAGCGGCTGCGGCCTGGATGGCGCGGGCTACGCGGGCGTATTCGGCGGCGATGGTGATAACCAGTGGAAGACGCAAACGATCGTCATTCCTCGGTCCCTGCTGCGTTCCCAGGATGGCACGACCTTCCGCATCATCTTCAGCAATATCAAAGCTGAGATCCCCATCGAGTCCCTGACGTTGTTCTCGGCCAACGCGACTGTGCCAAACGCCAAGGCAATGATTGCCGGAGCGCTCAAGGCCGACACAGAGAAACGCGAGGCGACACGGCAGAAGCTATTGCCCGGCTTTAAGAACCTCGGTCTGCCTGATGCGGGTCCCGCACCGGCATTCACGGCGGCGGAGAACGAGCGCGGCTATCGTGTTTTCTTCCCTCCCATTCACCGTCAGCTCTTTGCCAACAGTCAGCCTAAGGAAGGGGAATTGACCGACACCATCACCATGGAAGGGGCACCTGGTGAAATCCTTACGCTGACGGCCGCCGTGCGGGCGACCAAGGATATCGGCGAGGTCAGCGTGAAATGGGCCGATGCAAAGGCCATGCCGGTGACCCTGCGCCAAACCCGCTGGGCGCGCTATAGCGAGCAGCGTATCGGCTCAAGCTGGGGTAAGGATTACCGGACCTGCCCCGAACAGCTTGTCGAACAGGATGCCCAGGCGTGCAAACCGGATCGTCTGGAGATTGCCACGATTACCTTTGGTGTAACTACGAATGCCAAGGCGGGTGAATACACTGGCCAACTTCAGGTGAGCAGCCAGAACGGCGGTAAGGCCACATTCCCCATCAAGCTCAGTGTCTACCCCTTCGCACTGCAGCATCCCGACCATTCAACGCACGGTCAGTTCTATTACATCGACTATGGCGATGTTTCACCGATGGAGTTGCTGGACATGCGCGACCATGGGATGGACATGGTCGTTAGCGGCCTTGGGCCACGATTGGATGACGAACAGAGTGCACAGCAGAGCCGCAACGCCTACAAGATGCTCAAGGACATGGGCTATCGTTCGCCGCTGATCTCCGGTGTCGAGCAGTTGCAGAATCTGCCCAAGGATGACGCCAACCGTCATCGTTATGTCACCGCCATCCAGGAAGAAGTGAATACGGCAAAGGGACAGGGCTTCGAGGTCGGGTTCTTCCCCGTTGATGAGCCGCACACTCAGGCATTGATCGATCAGACCAAGAAACATTTCACCTGGACGCGTGATGTTCCGGCTGCCCGGACCTACGTTACTGCCAATCCCAATGCCGTGCAGCAACTCGGCAACGTGCTGGATTATGTCTGCTATAACCTGTCATACATCAATCCGCAGCGCATCGATGCGGTACGCAAGGCCGGCCAGACACTGATGTTCTACTGTCCGGATTTTGACGTGAATCCGGAGCTCAATCGCTATCGCCCCGGTTTCTACCAGTACAAGACCGGAGCGTTTTCGACGCAGTATTTCGCGTATATGGAAAGCGTTGGCGACTGGTGGATCGACCTCGATGGTGACACCCGCCCGTGGCTGAAAGACACGCGAGACTGGAACGTCGTTTACCCATCCATGACTTCGGCCACGCACGACCCCACGCTGGAATGGGAAGCCATGCGCCAAGGCGTCAATGATTGGATGTACTGCTACACACTGCAATCGATGGCTGACCAGGCCCGCAAAGCGGGCAAAGAAGCAGCCGCCGACAAGGCCATGAAAGTGCTGGCCGATGTGCTGGCGGCCGTGGATGTTGATGGCGCAAAGGCCGGCGGCCCGGCCATGGCCATCGAGGCCGACGTACGATTGCAGGATAAGAAACTCGACCCCAAAGAGTTGGAAGCGGCCAAGAGCGCGATCAGTAGCGCCTGGTACGAGCAGTCTCGACGTAAGATCGCAGCGGCCATCGTTGAACTGCAGAACGCCAGGTAGCTTTCCGTATGTGCTCAGATCCTCATCGCCCTTGACGCCATCGCCTTGGCGCCAAGGTGGCTGGGATTCAGGTCCAGCGCTTGTGCCAGGTGCTCCTGGGCTGCCGTTTCATCACCCAGGCCAAGCTGCGCCAGCGCCAGCAAGTAGTGCCCGGCCGCACGTTGACGACGGTCATCCTCCCGCGCGCCGAACTTCTCAAAGAAATCTACGCCGAGACCGCTGCTGATCTGCTTTTCACCCGCACTCTTGAGGCCTTCAAGAAGCCTGGCAGCCTGCTCGTGCCGGCCAAGTTTGCGACTAGCCAGCGCCTGGTAGTACGCCAGATAGACGCCCGGCCGCTCCTTTCCGGTTGCACGGCCGAACATCGCCATCGCTTCTGCGGTTTTGCCCATGGCTTCATACGCCCGACCTGCCAAGTATGCTACCTCACCTATTCGGCCTCCATCGTGCGGCCGTCCCACTTCAAAGCGGTCGGGATACTCCAACGCCGCCACGAAATCGGCCAGTGCCGCGTCGAATCGTCCATCTATAAAGTGCTCGCGGCCGCGAAGCAGGTGGGCATCGGTAAAGGCATCGTGCGCAACAATCTCGCCGCCCTCCCACACATGGAAGTGGTGCGAATCCAGCAGCTCTAATGCATGGTTGTAGTCCCCAAGGAGGACATAAAGCGAGATCTCGCGAAGCAGCGCATCATCACGACGTTGCACCACTTCATGATGCTGCCGCAGGCGCTTGAGTCGCTCTTGCGGACTGGTGCCTTCGGCTTCTAGAAGAACATCCAGCTCATAGTACAGTTTCGGGTCGGCCGGGTCGGCGCTGCAAGCCTTCTCCATGCTCGCGACCGCCCGTGACCGATCGCTGCGGATGCGCGCATAGCCCAGCGCGAGATTCCGATGCACGGTTGCCAGCGACCCATCCAATTCCCGGCTGCGCTCCCATGCGGCAATCGCCTCCTGCGGTTGCAGATCGTAGAGCAGATTGCCCAGATAATAAGGTGCTCGCGCATCGACCGGATTATGCGCCATGGCACTGCGCAAAACTTCAATCGACTCCAGACGGCGTGGGAAGCAGTGGTCCGGAGGTGTTTGCGCCGCCAAATCGTGATGCTGCCTGGCCCCCTGCCGATCACCTGCGCGATCCAGATAAAAGGCCAAAGTATAGTGAACCATCGGGTCAACTCGGCCCGAGGTCGCCTTAAGCAATCGCTGCAGCACCCCTGCCGCCTCCGTCCAGTGGCAACACCGCGCATAGTCGCCGGCCAACTCGAGATGCGCCTGCGGCTCTTCCCGCATCAACTCCAGCAATTCCTGCTCTTCGCGGCCTGCATTCTTACCGGTTGCGACAAGTTGCCGGATCTGCTCGTGACGCCCCCTGAAATCAAGCGGGTCACTGCGCAGTACCTGCCGCGTTGCCTCGTGCGCCTCATCCCATCGCAGAAGCGTCCGCAGAATCAACGCCCGCAGGCAGTGCGCCTGATTGTTCAAGCTGTTGTGCGCCAGCGACTGATTGACATACTCCAAAGCCCCAGGCAGATCGCCGCGAATGATGGCCAATTCGGACAACTCGTAGTTGCTGGACGCCCGCCACGCCAGGTCCCACGCTGCACGATTGAGGGCATCTTCAGCCTCGATCAGACTGCCCTGCATCCGCAGCACCAGGCCCAGATAATAGTGCGACTCGCCGCTGCGGACGCGTGTGTAGTGCTTCGTCAGCCGAGCGATGGCCGCCTCAAGCTTCTCGCGTGCCTCGGTGAACCGCCCACGACGATAGTAAAGAATCCCTAGCGCCGTATTCGCACGCGCATCGCCCGGATCACGCCGCAGCACCTCCTGGTAATACGGCTCGGGCTCCGCGGCCGGACTGTGGAACTGTTCCAGGCGCAGACCCGCCAGATAAACTTCTTCACTAGTGGGAATGTCCTTAGGCGGAGCCGGAGGAACGACAACCGGAGGCATCGGCAGTTCCACACGCGGCTTGGGCTGGTAGGCGACCAGCTCGCGGCCGGCACAATCCAGCAGCGACAAACACATATCCACTCCCCGTACGCCCTTGGGTAACTCAATCTGCCTGGCGTATGGCTTATCCGGGCTAATCGTGATTCGATCCTGCGCCAACACACGCTCCCCGGCACGCAGCAGCACCGTTGCATCACGAAATTCCGTGGTGGCATTCAGTGCCAAGTGAACGGTCTTACCGTCCCTCACCTCAAGATTCAGCGCTGCATCGCGGTTTGCCTTCTTGAGCCCGCCAAGCCCGCGCAGCGGATACCAGTACTGCTTGACCGCTTTCACCTCATACGGCTGGATCCAGCTATAGTCAGGCTGATTGTCGGAATACGCCCCCGCCATCAGTTCGAGATATGGCCCATCCGTATCCGTGAGGATCTTGTCATACATCTGCCCGGGTGTGCCATTACCAAACTCAAAGAATTTCTTCCCCGGCGCCACATGATGATCCGCCACATGCGCGATACCGGCATCCCGGCCATAGTCATAGCCACCAAAGAAATCGTCCCGATGGTTCCACGCGAAGATCGAGATCCAGTTAGCATGGTTCTTCCACCAGCTCACATCGACCCGCTCCGCGCCCTGCCGAAAATCCTGTCCACCGTAACTTTCGCGCGCGATCGGCCAATGGACGAACTCGCTCTTGGCATGCTGCACGCCAAACTGCGTCTCGGGAGGGAAGATGACCTGATAATCCGGCGTCGCATGCACAGCCATGTTGGTGAAGCAAAGGAACGAGTTCACCAGTGGCGTGCGGTTGCGCAGCGTAATCGCCGTCTCGATATACGAGCGATCGGGAAACAGCGTGATCCCCACCGTCCAGCGCATGCGATGCCGCCATTCCGTCTCGCCCACCCAGATCGTGGCACTGCCATCGGGATTCTGCGTCGTATAGCAGTCCGCAGTCATGAAGGTGGACGCCCGGTGGTGGTGTGGCAGATCCCACTCCGCTCCGCCGGAGATCCACGCCCCGACCATGCCGATCAGCGCTGGCTTGATCACATGCTGCCGATAGATGAAGTCATAGCCATTGGTCCGGTCCTGCCCCGAAAAGATACGCCCGCCCAACTCCGGCAGCACCGTCACATCGAGATACGGATTCTGCAGATTGATCGCCCGATAGCTCTTGTCTCGTTTCTCCGTGGAGAGCTTATCCAGCAGTGGATACGGATACATTGGCCCTTTGGCCCCTTGATACGTCCTTCCGGTAAAGAAGATCGGGTTCTTCTCTGGCTCGCCGACCGCATAGGTCGGGATCGACAGCGGTGCTTCCCATAGACGCACGGTTGACATGTCATCCATCCTTCGCGCCGGTCCCCGCATTGCGCCTGGAACACGACTTAAGCAGACCCACTGCACAACAGATCCGATGTGGTACATCCGCACATGCCACGGGTCAACCGCAGAAGATCCCCTTCGGCTCGGCTTTAGCCCAACGCCACCAGGACCAGACCTGTAAAGATGATCGAAGCACCCACCCACCGAGGAATCGGCAGCTTCTCATGCAGCAGCCAGGCACTGAATCCCACGCCCACCAGGATGCTGACCTGACGAAATGCCGCTGCATAGCTGACGTTGCGAACATAGGCCAGAGATATCAGTACCAGCGTATACGCCACGTAGACGCCCAGACCCATGACTGCGGCGCTCCAGCGTGCTTGCCAAACGCCCGGCATCTGAGCTCGTTCCCGCGAGCTCGTCAGTACGAACAGCGCTAACCACGCCGATGATGCACCTTGCTCAAGGAAGAAATACAGAGCCGATGCCCCTGAGGCTGTGAATCCGTCGATCTGACGCAACTGATGCAGTGCCCAATTGTCCATCAGCGTGTATCCCGCGGTGGCACACGCTGCTATCAAAGCCAGCGCGCAACTACGGTTCAGGTAATTCCGCAGATACAGTTCTCCCCACGTCTGCATCGGCAGAACAAAGCATCCGCCAACCACCAGGGAAATCCCCACATAGCACCACAGGCCGATCTCACGGCCCTGATGCAGAGCCACCGAAGCCAGGGCCACGATGATCAAGGGGGATGATCGGGCGACCGGATAGGCAATGGACATTCTCCCGGTGCGGTAGGCACCCGCCAGGCTGGCATAGTACGTCGCCTGAAAAATGCTCGAAATCCCCAGGGCAATCCAGACGGCACTGGGGATCCGATTCAGCATGCCCCCCTGCCATGCCATCGTTGGGATCGCCAACACCGCAATACTGCCCACCAAAGCCAGCAAAAAGAACGCCGCAGAAGGATGCTGCCGCTTGCCAATGATGTTCCAGCCGGCGTGCACCACCGAGGCTATCAGCAGCAGAACGATGGCCAGCAGTGTCACGTCGTGTCTCCCCGCCGCGAGCCGTCACCGTACCGGCACGACATTTCCTGTCTCCACCGACTCTACCGCGGCCGCCAGCACCTTCTGCGCCGCCAATCCATCCACACCGCTGCCGTCAATCTGATCCGGCGAAGTCCCGGCCGCAACCTGCTCCACAAACCGGGTGATACGATTCAGGAACGTATCCTCAAAGTCGCGCATGCCGTCGAACACAGGATTGCTGTAGCTGCTCTTTTCCAGATTGCCGGCGGGATACAACGTCACCTCGCGCCACATGTCCTCCAGGACAAACCGCCCCCTGGTGCCGGCCACTTCGCAGCGCTCCATCGGATGGCCGCGCTGGATGTCGTAGCTGCCGGTCAACGTGCCCACCACGCCGTTCTTGAATCGCATATTGAACGTCGCCGTGCTCCAGATTTTCCTTCCCGGGGCCTTGGTGGCGAAACAGTGGACGGCTTCGATGTCGCCGCAGAAATAGCGCATGACATCCACGGTGTGCGGGTGCAGGCTCTTGATGTGGAACCAGGGCGAGGTCTCGTTGGGGTTCATGATCCACATGCTCATGTTGATAAAGAGCAGGTGGCCCAGGCGGCCTTCATCCTGCCAGCGCTTGGCCATCCGGGCGGCCGGCGTGAAGCGGTGGTTCATATCCACGCCAAGACACAGTCCCTTGGCTTTGGCCTTGGCGACCATGGCCTCGGCCGGCGCGATCTCGTTGCACATGGGCTTTTCGCAGAGCACATGGCAACCGGCGTCCAGCGCCTGGATCGTCGGCAGATAGTGGTCGCTGCCGTTTTCCACGCCTGCCGTGGTGACACTGACAATGTCAGGCTTCAGAACCGTCAGCATCGTCGGGGCATCGTAGAAAGCGCGGACACCGAGCTTCGCGGCCGCGGCATCGGCCTTTTCCTTCACGATGTCACACACGCCGACGAGCTCCGCCTGCCCGATCTGCTTATACAACCGGGCATGACGGTTTCCGATCGGACCCATGCCAATGACACACACACGCAACATCGTATCGCTCCTTGTCAGGCCACCAGGTCTGGCTCTGGAATCTCGTATCGATACTTCCGCATCGCCGGGGCGAAGAAGTCGAAGTAGTTGGTTCCTTTGTCGGTCTGCCACCGGCCGATCGAATCCGGTCGGACAGGGATCTTCGCCAGTTTGATGCCCAGGAACTTCTCCAGGCGCTTCAGCACCATATCCTGTCTCAGGACGAAATCCTCAAAGCGGACCTCGATCCAGTATTTCGGCCGAGGCGTCGCCCGCACCAGGTCGTACTGGTACTTCCACGAGATCGCCCGGCGCAGGCGAGTGTCCTCGGTGGCGGGATACTCGATGTCGAAATCGCGCATGTCATCGGTCACGTGGCCGCCGATGATGCAGTCACGCGGATTGCGAATCCAGAAGATGTAGCGGATGTTGGGGAACATCCGCTGGATCCACGGGTAAACCAATGTCGTCTCAGGGATCTTCCAGCCGCGGTGCTTCGCCTTACTGCCCTGCACGGTCGTGAGGTAGCCGCCAATCAAATCCCGGAACTGCTTCGGGATGCGCATGGTGTGCAGCCGCGAGAAGTCCCACTTCAGGTTGCCCTTGTAGCGGACATGGGGCGCCATCACTCGGCAGGCGTCATACATCTGCTCCGGTGGTAAGAGGTCGCCGGACACATTGAGCGGCTCGCCCATGAACACATCACTGGCCGAGAGCGTGTGCGACATCGCACGCGTTCCCGAATGTCCCCGGCCGATCACTGTCACCATCATTGCTGCACTCTCCAAGTATGCCTAGAGCTTCTTCGCGCCGCGCTGAGTGCGCAGTTCCTTGGCTTGCAGCCCCTTGGCTGCGTTGGGGGAACCGATGTGCATGCTGTCATAGGCCTCTTGCGAGGTCTTGAACGGACCGGTGCCCTTGCCGTGCCAGTTCAGGTTGGTGTACATCGGGTTGGTTCGGCCAGTCTCTTTCTCGCGCCTGGCGATATGCGCCTGCATCCGCGCTTCGAGCATGGCCACGATCTGCGGCTCCTGCTTGGCCAGGTTCCTGGTTTCGCCCGGATCAGCAATCAGGTTGTAAAGCTCGACCTCAGGGTGGAAGTGGAAGTCCGGTTCAAGAGCGTGGATCAGCTTCCACTGCGGCGTGCGCCAGCCATGCTTGCGCTGCCAGGTGCATTCGGTAATATAGAACTCGCACTCGCCGGCGAACGGTTTGCCCTGCATCAGCGGCCGCATGCTCGCGCCATCGGTGATGAGCTTCTTCTTCGGCTTGATGCCCATCAGGTCCATGATGGTGGGCATGGTGTTCTTCATCAGCGTGATGTCGTCGATGCGCTTGCCGGCGGGCACTTTGCCCGGCCAGACAAATGCCAGCGGCACACGTAGCGTGCAGTCGTAGATGCCGTGGTGGTCAAAGTAGTGCTCATGATCGTCGAGGGTCTCGCCATGGTCCGAAGTGAAGACGATCAGCGTATCCTCCATCAGGTCCATGGATTGGATCTGTGTCAGCAGGTTGCCGATGCAGGCATCCATGTACGCCAGCTCGCCGTCGTACTGGGCGACGATGTATTCGGCGTCGGTGCATCCGGGCGGGAACCAGCTTGCGAAGTAGTCGCAGAATGGCTTGAACGTCCAGGCTTTGTTCAGCGACTTGTTCTTCCGGTCAGTCTCATTGCCGTGATAAAACAGCCGCTCAAACGGCCGGGGCGGGAGATATGGCGAGTGCGGGTCCATGTGCCGCATGAACAGGAAGAAAGGCTTGTTCTTGTCGGAGAGGCGCTCCAATTCGGGGATGGTAACTTTGTTCAGGTTCTCAGCCTTGGGGCTGCGGCCGGCATTCCATGAGCCCCACCCTTCGAAGTCGATATATTTCTGGAACCCGCGTGAGGCGGGGTTGCCGCTGAAGCCGATGCAACTCGTGTTGTAACCGACGTCACCGAGAATCTCCGCCAGGGTCTGGAAATCCTTGCGCAAGCCACCCTCATGCCGCAGGGCCACCACATCCATGCCGAAGCAGTCCAGCCCGGTAAACATGGATGAATAGCCCGGCGTCGTCGGGATGTGCGGGCTGAACTGATTGTTGAAGACGGTGCCGCCCGCGACAAACTTGTCGATGTGCGGGGTGGTGAGCCGCGGATAGCCGTGCAGGCTCATGTGATTCGCACGCAGACTGTCGATACCGAAGAGAATGAGGTTGGGTTCACGTTTCATCATGGATCCTTGTATTACCTGATCATTACCAAAGTTTGATGCGGGCGCCGCTTTCCGCCGAGTCATAGCATCCCTGCACCATCCGCAGCACATCGCGGCCTTCGGCGGCCGTGGCGATGGGTGCCCGCCGACCATGCAGAAACTCGGCCAGCGGCTGGGCAAGACCGGCAATCCGCTGCCCTTGACCTGTAATCTCCGGCACATTGCTCGTCTTCCACCCGGAGTCGCCCTTGAGCCACCACTTAAGTTGCGGTGCCCCGGCCGGCCGGGTGTTGGTGCTGGGCACATCGCCGTGATTGCCGATGATCACACCCTTCTCGGCAACAATCTCCAGCGTGTTCTCGCCGGCCGGCGCCACGAACGTGCACGAGACTTCGGCAAATAACCCATCGGCGTACCGGAAAACCGCAATGCCATTGTCATTAACGACCTTGGGATTCAGCAGCGTTCCCATCTCCGCCATGACACTCACCGGCCGTCCCAGCAGCCAGTAAATAAAGTCGAGCGGATGAGCCGCATCATCAGCGAAAATATCGCGGTTGAACTGCGGCTGCACATGCCAGGTCCGATCGAAGTTGGGCCAGTCCTGGGTATTAAGGCAGTGCCGCCGCCGCACCATATAGACCCGGCCGAACTTGCCCGATGCCAATAGCTCGCGCGCCTGCAGATTGTGCGGGTCGACCCGCATCTGCCACGCCATCGTGAACGGCACGCGGTGACGCTCGACCGCCGCGACCATCCGATCGGCCTCGACCAGCGTCAGCGCCAGCGGCTTTTGCACGATGATCGCCTTGCCGGCCGCCGCCGCCTGCTCGACCAGCTCGGCATGTCGCGATGTCTCGGCGGCGATCACCACGGCCCGCACATCTTTCCGCGCCAGTAGCGCTTCAACGGACTCACAGGCAGCCAAGCCATACCTGCCCACCGCCCCGGAAAGTCGGTCAGCATCGTGATCCCACCCCGCAATAGCGCGGACACCCCAGTCAGGGTTCTCACGCCATTTGTTGCAGTAGGCGTCAACGTGACCGTGGGCGAATCCCAGAATGCCAATACTGATGGTTTCCATTGGTCGGCATCCTTCAGCGAGCGCCCAGATTTTTCAGGCAGGCGTTCATGTACCCATAGCTCTCCGCCGCCACCGCCATCTTCTGTTCCAGGCTGTAGTTGCCGGCGCCGATCACCTCAAGGCATACCGGCCCGTCATAGCGGGCCTCCACCAGCGTTCGGAAATACCGCATCAGATCAATCTCGCCCCGGCCGCAAGCCTGATCGCGCGCTTCCCCGGGCGATGGGCCTTTGCCCTTGCAGTCGCGAATGTGAATGTGTTTCACCCGCGACACCACTTGCTTGAGCGCATCGGCCGGCTCTTCGCCGGCGCGCCAGATGTGACTGGGATCCATGTCCACGCCAAAGCTGGGATGCGCAATGGCCTTCATCGCCTGCAGCGTGGTGGGAGTATTGAAGATGGCACTGCCCACGTGGGCCTTGCAGCAGAGCGTCACGCCATACTTGCCGGCCAGAGCTGCACGGGCCGTCAGCGTGGCCACCGACTGCTCGATGGCTCCGGGCTCATTCGACTTCCCGCCCGGGCCGACATTCACCAGCGGAATTCCGATCCCCTTGCCGGCCGCAAAGGCTTTCTCCAGGCGGGCTTCATCCAGCGAAGCTACCTCCATGGATAGCAGCCCCAGCCCATTGTCAGAGGCGATCTTACGAATCTCCTGGGCCTGCTCCTGCCACTTATCCAGCACCAGATGCTCGCACATGCCCGCGATGGCGGAGACTTCGATCCCATCGTAGCCGCACAACTTGGTCAGGCGGGCTGCCGTGGCAAAATCGAGTCCAGAGAATAGCACTGAGTTAACGCCTAGCTTGATCATGTTCTGCTTCCTTAGATGTTCTCAACGCTCGGATCACCGTGGATCGTCGGCAGAGCCTTGGGACGAACCATCTTGCCACCGGACTCATACGACTCAATCACGGCGAAAATGTACTCCAGGGTCGCCAGGGCATCGCGGCCGGAAGACCGCAGATGCTCACGCGGAACGCCATTGGTCACATCTTCCAGGAAAGCGTTGATGCGCCGAGGGAAGGTGTCGCCAAAGTCCTTGATGCCGGTATCGAGGACCTCCGGCTTGGGCGCTGAACCCAGGCCGTATCCTTCACCCTTCTTGGGCGCTGGCCAGTACGTCAGCTTCTCGATGCAGTTCTCAATGCAGAATGTGCCGCGGCTCCCGGCCACCTCGCAACTCCACCAGCCGCCCAGGCCGAACACCGCATCGCCACGGTGGCTCAGCAGATAGCCCACGGTGTCGTTGGCAAAGCGCACGTGCACGCTGTTGACCGAAAGCAGCAGGTCGCCCTTGTTCTTGCGGAAGCCGGGCTTGGTCGAAAAGGTCTGCACGTGCGTGATGTCGCCGCAGAAGTACCGCATCACGCTGAAAGGATGAGTCAGGAACGCCTTCATGTGGGCATAGGGCTGGTTGAACCGCGGCGACTTGCTGAAGCCGTAGGTCTCTTCGCCGCCGTGGAACCCCACCTTAAAGAGCAGATTGACCGTCTCACCGATGTTTCCCTCGTCCATGTACTTCTTGGCCCGCTCGGCCGTCGGCGTGAAATAATGATTCAGGTTGCAGCCCAGATATACTTTCTTCTCGGCCGCGAAGCGGACCATCTCGCGGGCCTCGCCGATGTCGTTGGACAACGGCTTCTCGCACAGCACGTGCTTGCCGGCCGACAAGGCCTCCATGGTCGGCTCGAAGTGCCAACTGCCGTTCTCGTAGCCGCCCGTGCAGACATCAACGATGTCCAGGTCAGGGTGAGCGTCCAGCATGTCCTTCAGGCGGTAGTATGCCTTGACCTTGTGCTTGGCGGCCATTTCATCGGCGCGCTGCTTGATCACATCACACACCGCGACAAGCTGAGCAAGCGGATTGGTGCTATGACACTGACAGTGTGTCTGCCCGATCCCCCGCAGCCCGACAACTCCAACCTTGAGTGGCATCTGAATCTCCTGGCCGATATTGACGACGTACAGCCCGGCTTACCCGCCGCGCGGCGAGTGTGCCAGACCGAACTAAGATGCAAAGTGTAGAGTTGCCTTCTCCCCGTCGCCTTGACAATCCCACCAAATACCAGCACGATCCTCTCAGCCGAAAAAGCACCCATGCCGCCAATCCGACAGCTCAAACCCGAAGAGTTCTTCATCGATCCGCAACTCCGCCTGCGGGTGTTGCGAGAACCCGCGCACAGGGTGATGGTCGATCAGCACAGTCATGATTTTGAGGAACTGGTGATCATCCTCTCCGGCCGAGCCACGCACCAGGTGGGCAGGGAATCCTACCAGATCGGCGCTGGCGATGTCTTCGTCCTACTGGGAGGGATGAGTCACTGCTATCCAGAGGTACATGGACTGTCACTGATCAATGTACTGTATGACCCGGCTCACATTCGCCTGCCGTTGGCCGACTTGGGGACACTGCCCGGCTACCACGCCCTCTTTCGCGTCGAGCCGACACTCAGGCGGCATCAGCATTATCACAACCGTCTGAAACTCACCATCGAGGAACTGGGGCGCCTGGCCGGCATGGTCGCCGAACTGGACCAGGAGATCCGCCTCCATCCTCCCGGCTACCGCTTCATGGCGACGATGCACTTCATGGAAATCGTCGGCTTCCTCTCCCGCTGCTACACCCGCATCCCCGCCCTCCGCACCCGCGAAGTACGGCCCGTAACGCAGATCAGCGACCTGCTTTCCTACATGGAACAGCACTACAGGCAGCCGCTTGCCATCGACGACCTGCTCAAGGTGGCGCACATGTCGCAGAGTTCGCTGTTTCGCACCTTCCGGCAGATTATGGGGCGATCTCCACTGGACTACCTGATCCATCTGCGCGTAGGCAAGGCCTCACAGTTGCTGCAGCGATCAACGCTGCGCATCCGCGAAGTCAGCGACGCCGTTGGTTTCGCCGACAGCAACTACTTCACACGACAGTTCCGCACCATCACCGGAGTCAGCCCGCGCGAGTATCGCCGGCGAAAGGTGTAGGGCCCACTTGTACCTCCGGCGGACTCTACGGCCGGGGCTCCAGGACCGCGCACACGGCTTTGGGGATACTTATCTCCACTCCAGCCGGCTCGATCTTCCCGCTTGTCGCATCTACCTTCAGTACCACCACATTATCGCTGTCCTGGTTCGACACCAGCATCCACCTGCCACTCGGATCCAGCACAATATGTCGTGGCGACTTGCCTCCGCACGGCGCTGAGCCGGAAAGCTTCAGCAGACCATCGGGGCCGACCTGGAACGTCGCGATCGTGTGGTCGCCCCGGTTCGACACAAACAGGAAACGTCCATTGGGATGCAGGGCAATCTCCGCCGCTGCCTTCTCCCCATCGTATCCCGCCGGAAGACTGCTCAGCGTTTGCACGGCTCTGAGTTGCGGCCCGTCGGCCGCCCAGGAGAATACCGTCACCGTTGCATCCATCTCGTTGATGACATAGACCAGCTTCCCATCCAGCGACCACGCCAGGTGCCGCGGACCTGCCTCGTCGGGGGTCGCTCCCTCACAGACCGCCTTGGCGCTCAGCGTGCCCTTGGCCGCATCCAAGGCATACACCAGCACGCGGTCCAGCCCCAGATCGGCCACCAAGGCGTATCGTCCGGTCGAATCGGGGTAGATCCCGTGTGCATGCGGACCTTGCTGACGTTTCGGGTCCTTGCCTTTGCCAACGTGCTGGATCACCGATCCCGGTTGGCCCAGTTTCCCATCGGCGCCAACAGGCATCGAGCTTACTGTCCCACTGCCGTAGTTTGCCACCATCAGGCACCTGCCTGCATCATCCAGTGCCACATGGCATGGTCCACCGCCACCGGCGGGTTGCTGGCTGGTCTGCTGGAGCCGGCCGGTGTGCGGTTCAAGGGCAAAACCCGTAACCTTGCCCGCGTCCTTCCCTGCCCCATACAGCTCATTGGCCGCATACAGGAACCGGCCGTTGGGATGCAGCGCCAAGTACGATGGATTGGGAATCTCCGCTACCAGTTGCGGCTGCGTCAATCTCCCCGTCTGATCGTCAAACACACAGAGTTGGATCCCTTTGTTGCCCGATCCGGTATATGCACCGACATAAACATGATACTGCATTGAGTTCTCCTTCACATCCGCCACCACGCCGTTACACTAGCATCGTCTCATGACCAAAATAGTCCAGAACACGGCCCGAAAAATCCTGGAAGAGCTCTATTCCGCAAACTTCCAACTGCACCCGCTGCAGTCGGCCACCAGTGATGTATTCCTGACCGAATTCCATGACGGCTCCGAGCCCGTCTTGATCAAGATCCCCCGCGCCACCAATGAGGAAGCCATCCGCGAGCAGCGTGTCGTCGATGCGCTGGAGTCGATCCACATCCCCGTTCCCCCGGTGCTCTGCACGCAGGAGAATAAACCCGTCGGCTCGCTGGTCTACACCGTATTTCGCTACATCCGCGGCCCATCGATCCGCGAAGTCGTCGCCTGGAACGATGAACGCACGCAGCGAACCTTTGCCCAGATCGGCGAACTTGCCCTTCAGCTTTCACGTGTCAGCCCGGCCATGGTTCCCGAAGCCCTGACCGCGGAAGAAGTGCAGGCTCAGGAACTGCAATGGTGGGAGGATCACAACCCCTGGATCGCCCGCCACCGCGGAACCACTCGCCTGCTTGAATACATCTGGCACGCCGCGCGCGGGATCCTGCTCGTACCTCCGACCGTCTTTGGACATCGCGATGGCGTGCAGGTTGTCAGTGATGGCGCCCGAGTCCACCTGATCGACGCGGGGTCGGCCGGCGCCAACTGGCCCGACGCCGACTATGCCCGCCTGATCTACGGCGGTTACGCCTGGTACGGCGGCGAAGAGCACAAGGTCTGGCGCGAGGCCACCCAGCAGGCTTATTTCGAAGGGCGTACCCCCACCGACGCTGATGTGGAACGCATCCTCATTCTCATGGCCTTTTACGCGATCCGCGAAGCCGCCATCTACTCCAGCACCGACCGCAATCGCCATGTCGACTACATGTACCACCTCGCCGAGATGTTCCTCGTCGAAGGGAAGAAGTGGTTCGGAAGATAACTCGGCCGGCTTCCCGTGGAAACTTCAGACCGGTGCACCAGCCACCCGTACAAAGAACGGTCGCATCGGGTAATCACGTCCCGATGCGACCGTTCTTTCCTGGCACAGTATCCGTGCCGCCGCTACGACTTCTTCATTGCCGTTTTCTCCCACCCCTTGGCGCTCTCGGCCGCCTTCAGAATGAGTTCCAGCACCGCCCGACCCTCTTCCACTGAATGCAGCGGCCGGCGACCTTCTATCAGGCAATCCGCGAAATGCCCGATCTCCTGCTCGAACGTTGCGGTGCTCGGGAAGCTGCGTTTGGCCGGCTCGGACCATCCCTTGGGCAGGTGATAAAGCGTGTTCTCCGAACCAAAGAGCTGCCCCTCTTCACCGATGATATGGATCTGGTGCGTTCCATGGGGCAGGTCAAAAGCCCAGCACGTCAGCACTTCGCCGACCGCGCCACTGGCAAAGCGCACCTGCACGCTGGCGAGATCCTCGCCGTCGATCTCCTGAACGTATCGGCCCATGGTGCCGCGTACTTCCACGGCCGGGCTGTTGGCCAGGTAAAGCAGACGGTAGCTGGGGTGATACCCGGTATCGATCAGCTCGCCGCCGCCCTGAGTCTTGTAGTCCGCTCGCCAGCCCCAATTCGCCCTCGTCACCCCGCCGGCCCGAAAGCAATCCGCACTGCGCAGCCACCACACTTTGCCAAGCTTGCCGCTGTCGATCATCCGCTTGGCTTCCTGCACTGCCGGCATGAAAAGCTGGTTATGCGCGGACATGTAGGTAATGCCCGCCGCCTTCACCGCCGCTGCAATCTCATCCGCCTGCTTCAGCGAGATGCACATCGGCTTCTCGCACAGGATGTGCTTCCCGGCCGCCGCCGCATCAAGAATGGCCGGACCGTGGAGGTGGTGCGGAAGGCAGATGTCAACCGCATCGATCTCGCCGGCCATCTCCTTGAGCATCAGCTTCCAGTCGGTGTACTGCTTATCCACACCGCCAAGCTGCTTGCTGCGGTTGACCATCCGCTCCGGAATGATGTCGCACAGCGCTACGCATTTGATCTTCCCCGCGTGCTTGAGCATCCCAGGCGCGTGCGCCCCCGAAATACCGCCGCATCCGATCAAAGCCACCCGAACCACACCATTAATCTTTCCAGCCATAGTTCTCTCCTGTATGTTCGAACGTCAACTACTACACGTTACCTGCCTCACTCGTTGAGACGCGATCCCTATTTCAGCTTTTCAGCCTTTTGGCCTTTCAGCTTTCTATCCTTCATGCATCGGCGCATGCTGCCGCAGATCATGTGCATGTTTTGTCTTGAGCCGCTCGATCACCACTTCCGGCAGAATCGCCCTGAGCTGGTTGATATCGCCACCCAGCGCCACCACCTGCCGAATCAGGCTGCTGCTGGTCAGCGCGTAGTTGTCTCCTGTCATGACAAAAACCGTCTCAACGCCCCCAACCGCCCGATTCGCCATCGCCAGTTGGAACTCGTAGCGAAGATCCGACACATCGCGAATCCCGCGCAGAATCGCCGTCGCCCTCACCGAGCGCACGAAATCGACCGTCAGCCCGGCATACCGCTCTACTCTCACCTTGGGCTGATCCTTGAGGATCTGGCGCATCATCTCCAGGCGCTCTTCGATGGTGAACATCTCCCGCTTCTCGGGATTGATCCCCACCGCGACGATGATCTCATCAAACAGCTTCAGGCCCCGATGGATCACATCGAGATGGCCATTGGTGATCGGGTCAAACTGTCCCGGGAACACACCCACACGATACACATGCGTTTGCGACATGCCGGAGCAGTGTACCCGAAGCGGCACCGGTTGCGTACCGCATGCGCTGCGCTCTTGCCCGCCATCGCTTTCTGGCTAAGGTTGCCCGATAGGAATGGAAGCACCGAAGATCAAAATCCTCGATTCCAAGCCGATCGAGCTGGGCTACAGTATGCCGCCCGAATGGGTGCCACACTCCGCCACATGGATCGCCTGGCCGCGACCGGAGGGCATCAGCTTCCCAGACCTCTACGAGCGCGTTCCCGACAACCTGATGCAGATCATCCGTGAGATCGTCCTGCGCGAGACCCTGTGCATCACGGTACCCAATACCAACTGGCAGAGGATCGTCGAGAAGGAGTTCGAGCAGCACAAGGTTGCGGCGGACAATGTCCGCTTCTACCACATCTACTCCGACGAGGCCTGGTGCCGCGACCACGGCCCCGCGTTTGTCCTCCGCAAGCGGCACAATGGCAGCATGCAGGCGGCCATCATCGACTGGGATTACAACGCCTGGGGCCAGAAATACCCCCGCTTCGAGGAAGATGACATCGTGCCCCTGCGCATCGCCGCGGCCCTGAAGCTGCCCGTCTTCCAGCCCAACATCGTCATGGAGGGTGGGTCGGTGGATTTCAACGGTCTAGGCACCATTCTCACCACCGAATCCTGCCTGCTGAATCCGAATCGCAACCCCAACCTCAGCAAGCGTCAGATCGAGAACCGCCTCAAGGCCTACTACGGGCAGAAACACGTAATCTGGCTCAAGGGCGGCATCGTCGGCGATGATACCGACGGTCACATCGATGACTTCGCCCGCTTCATCGCCCCCTGCAAGGTAGTCATCGCCGTTGAACATGACAAACACGACGAGAACTACGACGTCCTTCAGGAGAACCTGGATTTGCTGCGTGCTGCCCGCGATCAGGATGGCAATCCCCTGGAAGTGATCGAGATCCCCATGCCCGATGTCATCGAACAACAGGGCCAGCGTTTGCCCGCCTCCTATGCCAACTTCTACTTCGTCAACGGCGCCCTGCTGGTGCCCACGTACGGCGATCGCAAGCGCGACCGCCGAGCCCTGGAGATACTCCAGTCACACCTCAACGACCGTCAGGTCATCGGCATCAACTGCTCCGACCTGATCTGGGGACTGGGCGCGATCCACTGCCTGACGCAACAGCAGCCGGCGTGGTGATCAGCTACACATCCAGATTCTTCACTTCCAGCGCATGATCCTCGATGTACTGCCGGCGGCGTTCGACATCCTCGCCCATCAGCACCGAGAACAGTCGCTCCGCCTCGCCCGCTTCTTCCAGCGAGATGCGCAGGAGTTTCCGCCGCGTCGGGTCCAGCGTCGTATCCCACAGTTCTTCGGCGTTCATCTCGCCCAGGCCTTTGAAACGTTTCACTTCCATCCCCTGCTTCCCGATCGCGTGGATCTGCGGCAGGATCTGTGCCACACCCGCGATATCGGTTGTGCGGCCGTCACTGACCAATGCATAGCGCGTCTGCAGTTTCTCGCCGCTGACCGATTCTTCCTGCACCAGGAAGTAGTCATCGATCGAAAGCCCGACATCGCTAAGCCTGCGGAATAACGCTTCCAGGTCCTTCGCTTCGTGCATCTCCATGTTCAGCGACAACCGCTCCCAGGATGCATCCTCTTCCTGTTTCGCCGCAGCGTCAGCGGTTGGAGCAGCCGCTCCCTCCGTGCTCGGTGCATCGGCTGCGGCTTCTTCCTCAACAACGATGCCCGCTTCGCGCAGGAACGCGTCTCGATCTTCCACCATGTGGAAGAAGTGTTCCTCCCCATCGAGGATTACGCGGTACATTGGCAGGTTCCCGCTCGCGTCACGTTTCGCCAGGTACTCGGCAAAATCGATTCCGCGGCGTTCCACGATCTTCACCGCCTCGCCCAGGTCGCCCAATAGCGTGCATACCTGCTTGAGTTCCTCACCACCCAGCCGTCGCGATTCCTTGCCCGTATCAGGATCGCGCACCATCAGTTCCGCGCCCTCGATCCCCAGTTCCGTCAGCTTGTCGCGCATCGTGCGCTCATTCAGGACATACTCCACCTTCTTCTTGCGCGACACCTGATACAGCGGCGGCTGCGCCGCGTAGACCCGTCCCGCCCGGATCAGTTCATTCATGTGCCGGAAGAAGAACGTCAGCAGCAGCGTGCGAATGTGGCTGCCGTCGACGTCGGCGTCGGTCATGATCACGATCTTCCCGTACCTCCGCTTCGATAAATCAAACTCTTCGCGGATCCCCGTGCCCAGCGCCTGGATGATCGTGCGAATTTCCTCGTTCTCCAGCATCCGGTGCAACGCCGCTTTCTCCACATTGATGATCTTGCCGCGCAGGGCCAGGATCGCCTGTACGTTCGAATCGCGCCCCTGCTTTGCCGAACCGCCGGCCGAGTCACCTTCCACCAGGAACAACTCGGTGTCCTCATTGCTCCGCGAGCGGCAGTCGGTCAGTTTTCCCGGCAATCCGCCCGATTCCAGCGCATTCTTCCGCCGTGTCAGCTCGCGCGCTTTGCGAGCTGCCTCGCGTGCTTCGGCCGCCAGAACGCCCTTCTGGAAAATGATCTTCGCTTCCTTGGGATGTTCCTCCATGAACGAACCAAGCCGCTCACTCACCGCCGACGAGACAAACCCTTCCACCTCGCTGTTGCCCAGCTTGGTCTTGGTCTGCCCCTCAAACTGCGGCTCCGGCAGCTTCACGCTCAATACCGCAATCAATCCTTCGCGAACATCGTCGCCGCTTGGCCGCACATCCTTGATCAGCCCCGCACTCTCCGCGTACCGGTTCACCGTTCCCGTCAGCGCTGTCTTGAAACCCGACAGGTGCGTGCCACCCTCATGCGTGTTGATGTTGTTGGCAAAGCTCTCGATGGTCTCGTTATAGCCATCGTTGTACTGCAGCGCCACTTCAATGCTCATGCCCGACGCCTCATCGGTCTTGGAAAACGAGATGATCGGGTGCAGAACGATCTTGCCATCGTTGAGGTACTTCACATACTCCAGCAGCCCCTGGTCGTACTTGAACTCTTCCTTCTTCCCCGTGCGCTCATCCTCGATGACCAGGTGCAGCCCCTGATTCAGATATGCCATTTCGCGCATGCGCTTGGCGAGCACGTCATACCGGAACTCGATATCCGGAAATATCTGCTTATCCGCCTTGAACGTGACCTTCGTGCCGCTCTTATTGCTCTTGCCGATGACCTTCAGATCGCTTGATTTCTTACCCCGCTCAAACTCCATGTGGTGGATCTTGCCGTCGCGGCTGACTTCCACCTCGATCCATTCTGACAAGGCATTCACCACCGATGCGCCCACGCCATGCAGACCGCCGGAGACCTTGTAGGCCGAGTTGGCGCCATGGTCGAACTTGCCGCCTGCCCCCAGCTTCGCGAACACGACTTCCACCGTCGGCACACCCTCCGTAGGGTGAATGCCCACGGGGATGCCGCTGCCATCATCCGTCACCGTACAGCTCTGATCGGCGTTCACCTTCACGGCAATCGTCTTGCACCGCCCGGCCATCGCTTCGTCAATCGAGTTGTCGACGATCTCCCACACCAGGTGATGCAGCCCGCGCAATGTGGTATCGCCGATGTACATGCCCGGCCGGGCGCGGACGTGCTCGACGCCCTCAAGCACCCGGATCATGCTCTCGTCATAGACCCCCGCCGATCCCGGCGCAGCACCCGCCTGGGCCTCCGTTGCCTGTTTCATCTGCTCGGTCGAAAGGACCTCATCAGCCATCAAGATGCTCCTTCAAATGCGTAATAGAGTAGTATCGCAGAAACCGTGGTATTTGTCACGATGCGGTTCGGGCCAGACGATGCCTAAGTGCTTATACAATAAGCCGTTGCGAACGTCATAGGAATCACCGTATTTCCTGTAGCGCGCGATAGCCGCAAACCCGGCAAACACCCCGTTTCTTTACCTCTTGAAGCATCGTGAAAACCGGCGCCCGACTACAAAAACTCCGCTCTTACGTTACCATCGCCAGCACGCAAAGCTGAACAAGGAGCATTCAATGCGGCATCTCATCGCCCCCATTGCGTTTTCCGTACTCTGCCTGACCGTGCTCAGCGTACACGCTCAAGCTCCCAAGGCTCCTGAGCTTCAGGTTCCCGAGACGCAGCAGGCGCCGAAACTTGACGGAACCTTCACCGATCCGACATGGGCCACCGCCGCCTCCAGCGATGTATTCCACACTCTTGGCGGCGCCAAGCCAGTCGTCGCCACGCGCCTCCTCGTGAGCCAGGATGCCAACAATCTCTACATCGCCGTTGAGGCCTTCGAGGAACCCGACCGAATTGCTTCCCTCGTCGCCGCAGCAACCACCCACGATGCCGAAGAACTCTGGGCCGATGATGACATCGAACTCTTCATCGACCCCTCCGGCCAGGGCAAGAGCTACTACCAGTTCATGGTCAACTCCAAAGGTGTGAGCAGCGACGTCTATAACCCCCGCCCGCGCGACCCCGATGCCCGCTGGAACCCGAAGTACCAGCTCAGCGTGAAAGTGGGAGACAAGAGCTGGATCGCCCAGTGGGCCCTACCCTGGACGATGTTCGATGCCACGGCCACATCGGGCAACCACTGGGGATTCAACGTCTATCGGCATCACGTCAAGCCAGAGCAGCTAATCACCTGGGCGCCCATCACGGGCGGAGATCTACATGCACCGCAGCAGTTTGGCGCGCTCACCGGCATGGCGCATACCTGGAACGATCGGGCCGTGACGTTCAAGTCCCAGGGCAAGAACCCGACCCCTTGGAACGAAGTGCCGGAAGAAACTGTTGTCATGTTCGACTTTGAAGGCTCAGCCGATGCGGCCAACTGGTCCAACATTCAACTGACCGATAGCAGAACCCAAGAGCCGCCAGCGAAGATCGAACTGGCCAGTGACAATGCGGCCTCCGGCAAGCAAGCCCTCAAACTCACCTTCGCCGGAGGCCATTTCCCTGCTGTCGGTACCGACAAACTCCCCTCCACCGACTGGAGCCGGTTCAAAAGCTTCCGTGCCGATGTGACATCCACAGCCTCCGGCATCCTCATCTTCCGCACGCTGGCGAAGGATGACAAAGACAAGCCCGTCGACAACGACAAGATTGTGCGCCTGCAGCCCGGCAAGAACGCGGTGGTGGACAACCTCCGCGATATCAACCAGAAGACGGTTAAGATCGTCGGCTTCCAGATTTTCGCCTACAGCCCCGCCGAGAGCGCATCGGTGACAATCGACAACATCCGCCTCTCCACCTATCCCGCCACCTCAACCTCCGCCTTCCGCCAGCAGGTGCCCCTGGGCCCTGACACCAAACAGGAGAACCTTGCCCCAACCTACCCTGTCGTGCCTGGTAAGATCAAAGTGCTGGGCACCGACCTCGAGGTAGACAACGCCGCGGATCTTGCGACAAAGCTCAAGGACAAATGGGTTGCTCCCAACGACCAGTCCGCCGCACAAGTCGAGGCCAACTTCAGAGCCAGGTTCGAGACTCTGAAGAAAGACCATCCCAACGCCGTCCTGACCATTCTCCGTCGCGGGCAGAAAGGCTTCGACCCAAAGAACCCCGATAGCGTTTACGATGGTTTCACCGACTGCTATATCAACGGCCACGACCCCAACCACATCATGAGCGGCATTGGCCCGCGCGGCAACGCGGCCACCTCCGAGATCTTCATGCGTCACCGCTGCACGCTCTACCGCGCCGACCTGAGCAGTGTTCCCAAGGATGCCAACATCCTCGCCGCCCAACTGGTGCTTTGCCGCGCCGGCGAGAAGCCCAACCCGGCCAAGGCCGATGCCTGGTCCACCTATAAGCCGACTTTCTTCGTCGCCGAGTTCTGTAACCGCCCCTGGAAAGAATCCGAGGTCAATTCCTACGAGTACGCCAAAGGCCGGCTGTGGAACGAATCGAACGGCCGCAACTGGACCGGCCCCGACCCCGACTTCGATCCCCTCTTCATCGCCTTCGGGCAAAGCCAGCAAAACCTGGGTGTCTGGGACTTCACCGCTCCCGTAAAGCTCTGGACCAGCGGCCGCCACGAAAACCACGGCTTCACCATCTACAGCGTCTTCCCCGATTTCATGGACTACTTCCTGGCCCACACCAGCGAGGCCGCCAACCTCCAGGACCGCCCCGCACTGATGGTCGTGTATGAGCCAGTGCCCTAACCAGCGTGCGTATCCGCGGATTGTCTGGGCTGTTACTGAATTGCATGGTTGCTTGACACAGAACCAAGTGTTCTGTAACTCTATCACATGGAACACTCCAAGATCGTCTACGACGCTATCACGTTCGATGATGTCCTCCTGATCCCCTCCCGCAGTGATTTCATTCCTGCACAGGCCGACACCCGCTCCCGGCTCACCCGCAACATCGAGCTGAATATCCCCCTGCTCTCCGCCCCCATGGACACAGTTACCGAATCGGCCCTCGCCATCGCCCTTGCCCAGGAAGGCGGCATCGGCATCATCCATAAGAACCTCAACGCCGAGAACCAGGCCCGCGAGGTCGAGAAGGTCAAACGCTCCGAAAACGGCATCATCACCGATCCCATCACCATCCCGCCCAACGCCACCCTCGGCGTCGCCCGCCGGATCATGCGTGAATACAACGTCTCCGGCATCCCCATCGTCGAGGGCGATGAGGCCGCCGTCGCCGCCTGCGGCACCCGCCAGATCCGCAAGGAAAACGCCAAGGCCCCCAAGCTGCTGGGCATCCTCACCCGCCGCGATCTCAAGTTCCAGGAGGATGACACCAAGCAGGTCGGCGAGGTGATGACCAAGACCAACCTGATCACCGCCCCGGAGAACACCAGTCTCGAAGATGCCGAGCGCATCCTCTACAAGGCCAAGGTCGAGAAGCTCCTGCTGGTCGACAAGGACTACCGCCTCACCGGCCTGATCACCATGCGGGACCTCGACAAGCTCCACCAGTTCCCCCACGCCTGCAAGGACAAACGTGGCCGCCTCCGTGTCGGGGCCGCCACCGGCGTACTCGATTTCGCCCGCATCGAAGCACTGATCAAGGCCGAGGTCGACGTCATCGTCGTCGACACCGCCCACGGCCACTCAAAGAACGTTCTCGAGACAGTGAAGCAGATCAAGAAAGGCCACAAGATCGACGTCATCGCCGGCAACGTCGCCACCGCCGAAGGCGCCCGCGACCTGATCGAAGCCGGCGTCGACGCCGTCAAGGTCGGCATCGGTCCCGGCTCCATCTGCACCACGCGTATTGTCTCCGGCGTCGGCGTCCCCCAAATCTCGGCCATTATGAACGCCGTTACTACCGCCTCGGCCGCCGGCATCCCCGTCATCGCCGACGGCGGCGTCCGCCATTCCGGTGACATCACCAAGGCCATCGCGGCCGGCGCCCATACCGTCATGATGGGCTCACTCTT
This sequence comes from uncultured Phycisphaerales bacterium, assembly GCA_903871935.1. Taxonomy (GTDB): domain Bacteria; phylum Planctomycetota; class Phycisphaerae; order Tepidisphaerales; family Tepidisphaeraceae; genus CAIQIQ01. The sequence goes on along the minus strand of CAIQIQ010000110.1, from coordinate 47,374 downwards.
TGCCGGCCTCGATGAATCCCCTGGCGAGTTGGTCATCCACCAGGGCCGCCGCTACAAGACCTATCGCGGCATGGGCTCCATGGGCGCAATGGTCCAAGGCTCCAAGGATCGCTACGGCCAGGGCGGCGTGAAGGAATCCAGCAAACTCGTCCCCGAAGGCATCGAAGGCCGAGTCCCCTACCGCGGCCCCCTCGGCGACTTCGTCTATCAGATGGTTGGCGGCCTGCGTGCCGGCATGGGCTACTGCGGCACCAAGACGATCGAGGAACTGCGAGCCAACGCCCGCTTCTGCCGCATCACCTCCGCCAGCATGATCGAGAGCCACCCCCACAACATCCAAGTCACCCGTGAAGCCCCCAACTACACCATCGAACAGGCCGGTGAAGTAAAATAGCCCTCATCCCGTCATCATCCCTCAGGCCTCAGCGGATAGCGCCCATGTTTGTCCAAGGTACGCCGATACGCATCCCAATGCGCCGCCGGCCACGGCATCCCCTGATCGGGCGCGCAGAAATAGCCGCCGTTGCGCCCCAATTGCCACAGGCGTTCCCGCACTTCACCTTCGATAGCCTCCACCGGTCCGTTCACCATCGTCACCGTGCTGATGCCGCCCTGCAGGCTCATGCGCCCCGCCGTCTTCTCGCGCAAGGCACCAAGGTCATTCGCAGTCACCTGGATGGGATTCAGCACATCAACACCCAGTTCCATCCACATATCCAGGAATGCCCCGATGCAGCCGCAGGAGTGGAAGCCGATGATCACGCCCTGCGACTTGTACAGGTCAAACAACCGCCTGTACTGCGGCACGAAAAACTCGCGCACAAGATCCGGGCTCAAGAGCGGACCAAGCTGCGTCCCCAAGTCATCTCCCAACCCCGCCACCTCAATGCCCACCGACAAATAGTGCCGGGCGATTCCGAGTTGGAAATCCATGATCCGCCCCAGCACCTCGCGCGCGAACCCCGGCTCTTCGTGCAGGTAGACCATCATGTTCTCCATGCCCACCAGCATGTACGCCTTCTCCCAGAGCGTGTCGCGATGAGACCCGCCCAGGAACTGGTCGCCACCCTGAAAGTCCTTGCGGCCGCGATAAATCGACTCGCAGATGCGCTGGTCATCGGGATTCGGCCACCGATACGATGCCAGCGCCGACACATCCGCCAGGGGATTGCCGCGCGGGAACCCCATCACGCCCGCATGCTCTTTGTGCCAGCGCGTACCCCAGATATCCACCCACTGCGATCCGATAGCGCACTCATGCCCGCCGCCATCGTAGCCTTCGTGGTTGCAGCCGTGGTAGCACAACTGATGTACGCTCAGACCGCTGGCAACATACTCGGGCTTGCCAAATCGGATGGTCTGGATCGCGTTATCTCTCGCATTCAACATTGTGGGTTACCTCGACAACGCGTTCTTATATGGTCCAATCAAGAGGGCCGCAATCATCATCCTTTGCTCCACCCTCGGGTATGCCCTGCAAACCTTGCCGCCGATCTATGTACGGATGTGATTCCCGTTCTTATAGTAAAGATATGAGCACGACCAATACGTCCCGCATCATCCGCTCTGAGGCCGCCTACGCCGAAGCCCGTCGCCTCATGCCCGGCGGCGTTTCCTCGCCCGTCCGCGCCTTCAAGGCCGTCGGCGGCACTCCGCCGTTTATCCGCGAAGCCCGCGGCAGCCACATCACCGATATCGACGGCAACGTCTACATCGACTACGTCGGCTCCTATGGCCCGGCCATCCTGGGCCATGCGAACGACGCGGTCGTCGCGGCCGTCTCCCACGCCCTGCACCACGGTTTCTCTTTTGGCGCTCCTACCGAAGCCGAGATCCAGCTCGCCAGCATCGTCACTTCCGCTTTGCCGTCGGTGGAGATGGTCCGCTTCGTCAACAGCGGCACCGAAGCCACCATGTCCGCCATCCGCCTGGCCCGCGCTGCCACTGGCAGAGAGATGATCGTCAAGTGCATCGGCTGCTATCACGGCCATGTTGATGCCCTGCTGGTTCAGGCTGGTTCAGGCGCTCTGACGATGGGGACACCCTCGTCTCCCGGCGTCTCCAAAGCGCTGGTCGCCAATACACTGCTGGTGCAGTTCAATGACCTCGCCGCCGCAAAAGAACTCTTCGCCAAATACTCCCGGCAGATCGCCTGCTTCTGCATCGAAGGCGTGGTCGGCAATATGGGCGTCGTCATCCCCGAGCCCGGCTACCTTCAGGGCCTGCGCCAACTCTGCGATGAGCACGCGACACTGCTGCTGATCGACGAAGTCATGACCGGTTTCCGCGTCGAATGGGGCGGCGTCCAGACACTCTATGGTGTGAAGGCCGACCTGACCTGTCTGGGTAAGGTGATCGGGGGTGGTCTGCCGGTAGGCGCATACGGCGGCCGGCGCGAACTGATGGAGCAGGTCTCCCCGTCCGGCCCGGTCTACCAGGCCGGCACGCTTTCGGGCAACCCGCTTGCCATGGCCGCCGGCATTGCGACCCTCCGCGAGTGCAGCCGTCCGGACTTTTACCCCACGCTTGAGGCCCAAAGCCGTCGCCTCGCCGACGGGTTGAAGGAAGCCGCCGAATCCGCCGGGGTACCGATCACACTGAATCGCGTCGGCTCGATGCTCACGCCTTTCTTCGTCTCCAAAGGCGCACCGGTTCGGAACTTCATCGAGGCTACGGCCAGCAATACCAAGACCTTCGCCACGTTCTTCCACGCGATGCTCGCCAACGGCGTGTATCTGCCGCCATCGCAGTACGAAGCCTGGTTCGTATCCTGGTCGCACACGGATGCCGATATCGAGAAGACCATCGGCGCTGCCCGCAAAGCGTTCGCCGCGTGCGGCCAGTAACGACACTTTTGGCGCGCAAAACGACCGCGCACAAATGCACGCTATAGTTCGCGCATTAGCACACGGTCATCTTTGCATTCGCAAGGTTGCCCTTTTCGCCTAATCCAGATTCATCTGCATGAGGAACTGGGCATTGCTGGGGAACTTCTCCAGGCGGCCCTTGAGCAACTCCACAGCTTCCACCGGGTTCATATCCGACAGGATGCGGCGCAGGCGATAAACCAGCTCCAGTTCCTTCGGGTCGAGCAGCAACTCTTCGCGGCGCGTGCCCGAAGCATTGATGTCGATGGCCGGCCAGACGCGCTTGTCGACCAGGCGACGGTCCAAGTGCAATTCCGAATTGCCGGTGCCCTTGAATTCCTCAAAGATCACTTCATCCATCTTCGAGCCGGTGTCGACCAGTGCGGTGGCGAGAATCGTCAGGCTGCCACCCTCTTCGATGCAGCGGGCAGCGCCGAAGAATCGCTTGGGCTTCTGCAGGGCGTTGGCGTCAACACCGCCGGTCAGGATCTTGCCCGAATGCGGCACTTCCGTGTTGTACGCGCGGGCCAGGCGGGTGATCGAGTCGAGCAGGATGACAACATCCTTGCCAAACTCGACATAGCGTTTGGCCTTCTCAATGACCATCTCAGCAACCTGCACGTGGCGGCTGGCGGGTTCATCAAATGTCGATGAGACCACTTCCGCCTTGGTGTTGCGCTGCATGTCCGTCACTTCTTCCGGACGTTCGTCGATCAGCAGGACGATCAGGACGACCTCCGGATGATTGCGGCTGACCGAGTTGGCGATCTTCTGCAGCAGCACGGTCTTGCCGGTCCGGGGCGGCGCCACGATCAGCATGCGCTGGCCCTTGCCGATCGGCGTCACGATATCGACGATGCGCATGTTCAGTTCTTTGGTATCGCCTTCAAGGTTGAGCCGGCGATCCGGATGCAGCGGCGTCAGATCCTCAAAGTTTGTCACATCACTGATGCGCTCGGGGTCTTCGCCATTGATCGCCTCGACCCGCAGCAGCGCAAAATATCGCTCTGATTCCTTCGGCGGGCGGATCTGTCCCTGCACAACGTGGCCGTTGCGCAGACCAAAGCGGCGAATCTGGCTGGGCGAAACATAGATATCATCCGGCCCGGGGAGATAGCTGAACTCGGGCGAGCGCAGGAAGCCAAAGCCATCGGGCAGGATTTCCAGCACGCCTTCGCCATACATCATGCCGTTCTGGCGGATGCGGGCACGCAGGATCTGAAAGATCAGGTCCTGCTTCTTCATGCCAACGTAGTCCTGGATCCCCTCATTACGGGCAATCTCATGCAGTTGGCTGACCTCCATCTTCTGGAGATCCTTGATGAAAAGTTTGCCGCCTTTGATGGCTTCGTACTTTGCGTTGGTTTCAGCATCGATAACCGCGACATCCTCCCCCCTACTGTCGCCGGGGCGGGCTGTGTTGCCATCCTTATCTGACTTCTCATGGCGTTCGAGGTTCTGGACCTTGGCCGGTGCCGCTGGGGCAGTCGCAGGGCGCGCAGGGGGCGCGGGGGGCGCGGGGGGCGCAGACGGAGAAGCGTCGACCGGAGCAACAGGCTCGGCAACGGTCTCTTCGACCTCCTGAACCTCGACCTCTGGCTTCTCGGCCTGAGACGCTGACTTCTTTGCACGTGTGGTCTTTGCCATGTGGCAATGTCCTCTCAAATGGGTGTGATGCTTACCTGATGCGATCGATGTCCCGCAGGCCGGCCAAAGCACACGCAGTGTGCCCAGGCAAGGCCGAGATGCACGTGGCTTGGGGCCACTGGGCTCGGATGCAACCCTGTTGGGCGGGACGGTGGGATACGCATGAACGTTTCTGTGTATAGACCCTTCCGCTGATCTTCCAGCGGCCGTGCCGCAAGGTGATGCGGCACTTGGCTGGCCGGTCTACGCGCCGGCACAACCGTCTCATGAACTCTTATTGATAAAGCAGGCCAAATCCCTCGCCAGGGAAGCATGCCGTGAGGCACGCTCGCTCTCAACACCGTCCCTCCATAGAGGGTCCGTATTCGAGCTTATTCACCAGAACACGGGAAAGCACGACCTCGACTTGCCTGCGAGTGGAAGCCGCATCAGCGGTGTTGACCACCCTATATTGTGCTAACTCACGCTTCTTGTCCAGTGCCATTTGCGAATTTTCTCTGCGCTCAAGTTCCCCGGCATCCCAGCCGCGCTGCAGAAGCAACCTCTTGAGGCGCATCTCGCGCGGTGCCTCAACGAAGACCACAGCTTCGCATTCCCGGTCCATGCCAACCTCATACAAAAGTGGCGTATCCCACAGGTACGCCTTGACTTGCGCGTCATTGGCATGGCTGCGCATCAGCTCGTCGCGCAGCCGCGTAACAATGGGGTGGACCAGCCTTTCCAGCCGCTGTCGTTGCTCAGGATCGACGAAAACGCGCTGTGCCACCGCCTGTCGGCGGACCTCCCCGGCCGCGTCGAATACCGCCTCACCCCACCATTCGCGCAATGTCTGCTTCACTTCCGGCAACCGATAGGCCTGATAGACCTGCTCATCCGACTTGATTACCAGACACCCCAGCTCGCCAAACAGATCAGCCACGAAGCTCTTCCCCGAGCCGATACCGCCAACGATGCCGATGATGGGTTTGCCGCAGAACAAGAATGCCGTCCACAACCCCGAGCCGTTACCGGCAGGGGATAACCACATGATAGCGGATTGGCGACCGCGCAGCACGCCGCGTCTACTTCTCGTCGGTATCGGGCGGCGCCATATCACTGATCCGGCGGACGATCTGCGGTCCTTCCGGGGCACGATCCAGCACGCGGTCGGCACAGCCATACTCCACGGCTTCTTCCGCGAAGAGCCACTTATTGCGATCGAAATCGCGGTGGATGGTCTCGGGAGGTTTGCCGGTGAAATCCGACATCATCTTGTAAAGCCGGTCACGCAGGCGAAGCATGTGCTGGGCCTCAATCCCCAGATCGGTTGCTGGACCTTGTAGCACCCCACCAATCAGAGGCTGATGCAGCATGATCTGTGCGTTGGGAAGCACAAAGCGTTTGCCTTTGGTCCCCGCCGCGAGCAGACACGCGCCCATGCTTGCCGCCATGCCGATGCACGTAGTCGCCACATCGCAGCGCAGGTATTTCATCGTGTCGATGATGCCCAGCCCGGCCGAGATCGACCCGCCCGGTGAGTTAACGTACATATTGATGTCGCTCTTGGGGTCATCGTTGGCGAGAAACAGGAGTTGTGCGATGACGATGTTGGCCATGTCGTCGTCCACCACACCGCCGGCCATCACAATGCGGTCCTTCAGCAGCCGGGAGTAGATGTCATAGGCGCGCTCGCCACGGCCGGTCTTCTCGATCACGATCGGGATCAACTGATTCTGGCTCATTTGTTAGCGCCCTTTGTATCTTCGTCGTTGAGCACTTCATCACAGATTCCGTACGCTACCGCATCTTTCGCTGTGAAAAAGCGATCACGCTCGGAATCTTCTTTGATGCGTTCAATGGTCTGGCCGGTGCACTTGGCCATAATGCTGATCAGACCCTCTTTGGTCTTGAGAATCTCCTCGGCCTGAATCTCGATATCCGCCGCCTGGCCATATACACCACCATACGGCTGATGAATCATGACCTTGGCATTGGGCAGGATGTAGCGTTTGCCCTTGGTGCCCGCCATCAGGACCACCGCGCCTCCCGAAGCGCACTCGCCGATGCAGTAGGTGGCGACATCGCAGGTGACAAAACGCATGACGTCGTACATAGCCAACGTGTCAACCACCGATCCGCCGGGCGAATTGATATAGAAGTTGATGTCCTTCCGCGAATCAAGATTCGTCAGATAGAGCATCTGCATGTAGATGCGGGCGGCCGTCATGTGGTTAATCTCGCCCACGAGGAAGATGACGCGGTTCTCCAGCAGCAGTTCCTCAAGGGTCATCTCGCGGTAGCGGTTGTACGGCCCGCCCGGCCCGCCACCCGGACCCGGCGACATCATCGGGTACGCCCGGGCAGGATCGCCCGCCTGGGCCAAATGCTCTGCGGCTCGCGCGATCGCGCGCGGGTCCGATTTTCGGAAGTTCATTTCACGCATGAAGTTGCCTTTCACTAACTCCTCGATCCTAAGCAGCATACCGCGAAGATTCAAACCTGCCTGGTCATTCTCGCCCTGCCACTCTCACCAGTACATCGAGCAACTGCCTGATCTGCGCTGACGTATTGTAGAAGTGCGGCGAGCAGCGTAACCGCCCCGCACGCACCGCAAGTTCGGTACGATGCTCCTTCTTCAACTTCCGTGCCACGGCCGCCGCGTCCAATCCCGGCCGCGTAAAACTCACGATCCCACTGGCCTCACCGTCGCTGCGTGGCGATGCCACCACAAAGCCTCGCCCCTGCAGTCCGCCTGCCAGTTCGTCGGTTAACGCCCGCACCTGCTGCCATATCTGGTCAACACCCACGGATGCAATCAGGTCGATCGACGCCTTCAGTCCCAGCAGCCCGGGCACATTATGTGTGCCACACTCGAAGCGCGCCGCATCGCTCCTTAAGGTAAAGTCGATATGGTCATAGTCGAGTGCCCGCTCCACGCTGTTCCAGCCGATCAGCACTGGATGGGTCTTCTCAACCAGTTCCTTTCGGCAGAAGAAGATCCCCGCCCCTTCCGGCCCGAGCATCCATTTGTGCCCATCGGCCGCCAGATAGTCGATGTTCATCGCCTGCACATCTACGGGAAGCACCCCCGTCGACTGGATCGCATCCACGCAGAATTGAATCTCATGCTCACGGCAGAACCGGCCGATGGTCACAAGGTCATGCCGTTGCCCGCTGCCAAACTCCACATGAGACAGGGAAACGAGTCGGGTCCGTGGATGGTCGGCCGCCTCCAGGATCTTCTCTATCGGCACCCTGCGCACACCTCCAGCGTCATCCACCTCATCAACGCGAACCAGGTCAATGCCTTTGCGCTGCGCCAGGTCGATCCACGGATACACGTTTGAGGGATACTCCGCCGCCGTCGTCACGATGCGGTCACCTTCGCGCCAATCCATCCCCCCTGCCACTATCGACAGCCCTTCGGACGTATTCTTCACCAGCGCGACCTCTTCATGTGCGGCGTTGATCAGCCTGGCCGCGCTGCGTCGCAGTTGCTCGATCTGCTTGTACCAGGTGCCATTCAGATAGGCATCTTCCGCCGCCTGCCCGGCAAACTTCACGATCGCCGCGGCACTCCTGCGTGGCAACGGCGCTACGCCGGCGTGGTTGAAGAAAGCCCAGCGGTCGAGGATGGGAAACTCGGCGGAGTTGCCAATAAGCTCGTCAATGGGAATCATCGTTGCCATTTAAGCATCGTAGCTCAGGATGAAGCATAAGGCGCTCGATCATCGACCTCACAATTGCCTTCAGAACAGAAATGCTCAATTGAAATATGACCGCGAACGTTATACCGTTGCCGAACATGGCTATCCTAGTGAATGCAGCAACCCGCGTGATCTGTCAGGGCATTACCGGCTCGGCCGGTGCTTTCCATACCAAAGCGTGCCTGGAATACGGCACGAAGATGGTCGGCGGCGTCACGCCCGGAAAAGGCGGAACCAAGGATGCCAACGGTTTGCCGGTTTTCAACACCGTTCGTGAGGCAGTTGCGTCCACTGGCGCTAGCGCCACAATGATCTTCGTCCCCCCGCCATTCTCCGGCGACGCGATCATGGAAGCGGCCGATGCAGGCATCAGAACAGTCGTCGCCATCACGGAAGGCATCCCCGTACTCGATATGGTCAAGGCCAAGGCATTCCTCCAGGCCTACCCCGATACCACCCTGATCGGGCCGAATTGTCCGGGCATCATCACGCCGGGCGCGTGCAAGATTGGCATTATGCCCGGGTACATCCACACCCCGCCGGGCAAGGCCAAGGCTGGCAAGACGGTCGGCATCATCTCGCGCAGCGGAACGCTGACCTATGAGGCAGTATGGCAGTGCACGCAACGCGGGATTGGCCAGACAACCTGCGTCGGCATCGGCGGAGACCCGGTGAAAGGCCTGAACTTCATCGAACTGCTGCGTCTGTTCAATGACGACCCGGCAACCGATTCCATCATTATGATCGGCGAGATTGGCGGCTCGGATGAAGAGGCCGCCGCACGGTTCATCCAGGCAAACGTGCGTAAGCCTGTGGTCGCTTTCATCGCCGGCCGTACCGCGCCGCCGGGCAGGCGAATGGGGCACGCCGGGGCAATTATCTCCGGTTCGGAAGGAACCGCCGACTCGAAGATCCGTGCCCTGCGTGAGGCAGGAGCCAAGGTCTGCGACAGCCCCGCCGCACTTGGGAGTGCTCTCGCGGCGGCACTCGGCATCGCCGGTTGAACTCAACCGGGCGATGCCATGCGCATGAAGCGAAACAAAAGCGAGCATTTAAGGGTTGCCTAACGGACGCAGGCAAGTGTAGTCTCATCGCGTCGCGGGGATGTGGAGTTGCCCGCAACGAAGTGGTTGCTGTCTTTACAAGGGAAGTCACAATGAGAAAACCGCAAGTTGATGATTACGTGCGGCTTATCCAGGACATCCCGGAACTGGCTCTGAATCGCGGACAGGTTGGCGTGGTACGAAGCACATGGTTTCACCCCACCGTTGCCTACGAAGTCGAGTTCCATCTGGTGGGGATGAGTTCGCAGACGCGCGCATTGCTTTTGGGCGATCAGGTTGCTGTTGAGGAAGGTTCGCTGTCACCGCAGACGGCACTGGTCTGATGCCCGATCCTGCACGCGCCTTGGCACGGGCTGACTCTGCTAGCGTTGCCGCGTTGCCTATTAGGGCTTCGGGGATTTGTCTTGAAAACGCTGCCTCAAGCTGAGGGCGCCTCGACATGCGCATCGGGTGCATCGAACTGCGCATGCTCGATGCGTTTGCTCGTGTCCACGATCAGGTGGTTCTTGTCGTCTTTGCGCACCGCATAGCGGACCAGATCGGCCTTCGCGGGCGGCCGCGTCACCTTTCCATCCGCCGCGAAGGTCGAGTTATGCGCCTTGCAGAAGAAGCCATCCGGCGTGGGCGTAAGCCGGCCGCGCCTGTGCGTGCAGACCGATGACTGGGCGAAGATCTTCCCATCTTTGCGAATGACGAAGAATCCGTGAGATGCCGATTGGTCGAACACGCCATCTTTCGCGTAGTCAGCCAGAGGGCCGGCATCGACGACCGAGGATTCAGTTCCGACCGCTCCCAGCGCTTTGCCAATCGGTATGAATGCCGCCGCTGCCAGTGCTGACATAAGGATAATCTGCCGCCGTGAAAGTTCGTTGCTCATAGTCTGTCCCGTAGTATAGGCCGGCACAAAACGCCAGACGATCGTATCCGTCTTCCGCCCCTTGCGCCCCTTCCGCCCCGCTCATTTGAATTCATTTTCGTCCGATTCCATCGCTTCCTTCAGCACCTCGATGTTCTCCAGGCAGATCGCCGTGCCTCGTGCCACGCAGGTCAGCGGGTCATCGGCTACCTTCACCGGCAATCCCGTTGCATTGGCGATCACCTGATCCAGACCCCGCAACTGGCTTGATCCACCAGCCATGGTGATGCCGCTGTCCACAAGATCGGCCGCCAGTTCCGGATCGGCCTTTTCCAGGGTCTTCACCACTGCCTCAACAATCTGTCCCACCGGCTCCTGCAGCGCTTCGCGGATTTCCGCCGACGTCACGATCGTCTTGCGCGGCAGCCCACTGATGAGGTCTCTCCCCTTCACTTCCATCGATGGCTCTTTCTCCGCAAACGGGGCGGCCGACCCGAGCTCGATCTTGATCCGTTCGGCGGTCTGCTCGCCGATCGCCATGTTGTAGGTCTTGCGCACATGGTTCATGATCGCGGCGTCAAAATCATCGCCGGCCACACGCACGGATGTGCTGACGGAAATGTCGGCCAGCGAGATAATCGCCACCTCGGTCGTGCCGCCGCCCACATCCACAATCATGCTTGCAACGGGCTCTGCAATCGGCAGCCCGGCGCCAATCGCGGCCGCCATCGGTTCCAGCAGCAGATACACGCGTCGAGCTCCGGCATTCTGTGCTGAGACATATACCGCGCGTTTTTCCACGCCGGTAATGCCCGAGGGAATGGCGATGACCACGCGAGGCGAGATGAAATGCTTGCCGCCATGCACCTTGCGGATGAAGTACGAGAGCATCGCCTCAGTGATCTCAAAATCACTGATCACGCCATCTTTCATGGGGCGAATGGCGCTGATCGACCCCGGCGTCTTGCCCAGCATCTCTTTCGCCGCTTTGCCCACAGCAGGGCCCGACGATGTCATCAGAACCTGATTTGTGCCTTTGCGTACCGCCACCACCGAGGGTTCATTGAGGACTATGCCCTGTCCTTTGACACAGACCAGGGTATTGCATGTACCCAAGTCGATGCCCATGTCCATACTGAAGAGGCTGTTAAGCCATTTGCGGAGCAATGAGTTGTCTCCTGTCCCGTGTTGGCGTACGCGACCGATAATCTACAGCCTGCGTGAACGCAAATCCAGAGCAGATAAAGGGGTAGGTGCATTTGGGGTGGCCATGTGTCAGTTTCACAAGCGCGGCAGTGCTCCAATCAATTCAGGACGTCAGAGCGCAGCGAGTATAGCCTCTGCCGGCTCATGTGCCCGCCGCTACCGCCGTCTTCGCCCGGCCGCCGCGATCCCGCCCAGAACCAGCAGTACGGGCAGCAGAGTTGGCTCGGGAACCTCGTAGGCCCCTATGTCCAGCGCGCCGTCGGCCGGACGCAGAACCATTCCTTGCCCAAGGAGGTACTCGTAGTCTACCGAAAGCGAGTGCGTCACGCCGTCACCATCGACGTAGGTCAGGCCATTCGAGCCGGCGTTCTCGAGGGGCGAACCGGCCAGCGGGATAAAGTCTTTGGCGGCGAAATTGGCGAAGCCAGGATCAGTGCCCGTCAGGGTACCGGCAAAGAGGCCCGGTACCGTCGCACTGCCGGTAAGCCACCAGTTGTTGGCGCCGGTGATCGTGCCGGAAGGCGAACTGGAGTTGACAATGGGCGGCGTGCCGGTGGGGTCGTAGAAGACGTTGTTCGAGGCGACGATCAGGCTGTTGGTCGCATTGGTGGGACTGACCCACAGGGAGTTGATGCGGTTGTCGTTGGCGATCATCGTGTTGTTATAGGCAAACAGGGTTCCGTTGTGCTCGGCCGCACTGCCATCGCCGCCAAAGTTCACGTACTTCATGTGGTTGCCGGTGCGGTCAACCTTGCTGATGATCGTGTTGCCAACCATCAGTGCGTTGCTGTTGGCGACACTGGTGTAGGTAGGGTCATCAACTATCCCAACCTCCCCTTCGTTGGAATCCGCGATCCAGTTGTACAGCAACTCGTTATAGTGCATGCGGCTCTTGAAGTTCTGACCATACAGGGAGTCGTGGATGTAATTGCCCACGATGGTGGCTGAGCCCCCGCCGGTCAGATAGAGATTGTGCGAGAAACCGTTGTAGTTGCTGGTCCCATTGAAGCCGATCTCGGAATTCTGGACCACGAGGTGCCCGTCCGCCAGAACGCCGCCCTGAATCCCCATGTTGTTATAGGAAGACTTGATACCGGTGAGCGTGCAGTTGTTGACGAGATCCTCGCGGATGCGGATGCCGGCGCCGTTGCTGCCGTTATCACCATTCTTGAACTCCAGGTTCTGGATCACGATGTTGTCGCCACGGATCTCGAACACGCCCCGCGGGACCGATCCTGCGCCCGATGGGTTGAGCCCTAGCGCATCGAAGACCGGCCGGCTGGTACCCACGCCGCGAATGATGATCGGCTGAGAGGGTGTACCGCTGCACGAAATCGTGTCGATTTCGTTATAGGTCCCGGGGTGAATGTTCACGATGTCGCCGGCATTTAGCGAGGGAAGCAGGGAGCCCAAGCTTGTGTACGCATAGCCAGAACCAACGTCGTAGTCCGTCGCGCAAGCCAGGGGCGAAACCGATACCAGCAGAACTGCGGTGGCCAGGGGTCGAATACGCATCGCGAACTGTCTCCAAAGAACCATGGACAATATAGCCTCGATCCGGGCTCCAACAAGGACAAAGATGGGCAAGTCGCGCCGGCTTGGGGGTTTACTGTAGGGTAATTCACCGATATCGGCAGAAGTCCCGAATGGCCTGGCACATGGCCTGGATGTTCGCCAGGGGGATCTGCCCGATCATGTCCTGGTCGGGCCCGATGACCAGACCGGCGGGGCCAAGGGTGCGCATGGTCTGGTGGACGATGCGGCGGACCTCCTCCGGGGAATCATTGGGCAGAGTGGTTTGCGTGCTGATTGCGCCGTGGAAGGCGATTCGACCCTTGAAACTGGCGGCAAGACGGGCGGGGTCCATGCCTAGTGCGCCAACTTGAACGGGATCCAGGGCATCGATGCCGCAGGCGATCAGATCATCGATAATGTCGACCACCGCGCCACAGGTGTGGTACATGACAGGCAAGTCAAATTCCTTCGCCTGCTGTGCAATGCGGGCGATGGCGGGGATGATGAACTGGCGACACATGTCGGGGCTCACAAACATGGATCGTTGCGTGCCCAGATCGCTGCCGAAGTAATAAACGTCAATCAGCCCGCGCGTCGCCTCCAGGTAGGCCCGGTTCATCTCCAGATAGGCCTCCGTCAGGCGATCGATGACGCTCGCGACCAGTTCCGGTTTATCGATCGTAGCCAGCAGAAAGTTCTCTTCGCCCATGAGATTCCGGCTGGTGGTAAAGATGGACGCCCAAATCCCGCCATAGACCGCCAAACCGCTCTCGTGAGCTTCCCTGGCCCTGGTCACGCACTGCTCAATATCCAGCACATTCGCGCCCGGCCACCGAGCCCGCTTCACATCTTCGACACCACTCGCACCCGCCAGCACAGGCTCGATGACCGCATACGATTCCAATTCCCCTTCCTTTATCGACTGGAAGCGATTCCCAAACAAATCGGTGAATCTCCCCTGTTCATCTGCCGGCTGCGTCGCATCCGCCCGAAAGGCAACTCCCACCTGAATGCTGTCCGCGCCGAAATGCCGGCTCACAGCAAGATCGTTTGCAAGATGCAATTCCTCCCGAAGATGCCGCATCAATAGCGGCTCTGCCCGAAAAATCAGCGGCACGCGATCGATGTCCGATCTTCTGGCAATCGCACGAAGGATCCGTTCCCGAGAGCTCAACTGTGTGGTCATTCTGCGACCCAATATTAGCTTGCATCCTCGCCTATTCAATCAGCGTTCTCCGAGCATCCTCACCCTCGCCACATTGCCATCCTCACTGCATTTGAATAAGTTGCCCGCGAAGGACACTGTCTCTTCCAAGGAGATTCGGCCATGCATATTCGCACCTACCTCCTCTCTCTGACTGCTATCGCCATTTGGCTCATCCCCTCGCCTTTGCCGGCCCAGATACAAGTCACCCGTATGACAGCGCCGGCCAAAGTCGTCCCCGACGAAGTCGCCGCCGGCGAGATCTTCCTCGACGCCAAGGCCCCTCAGGCGACCTCGCTGACACTGCTCTGGCGCGACACCTTCGGCCGCATCGGCGGCCAACTCGCTCTCTCCATCGCCGCCGGCCAGGACCGCGCGCGATACTCACTGCCAATCTACAACCCCATCTCACGCCGAGCCAGTCTTGAACTCTTCGAAGGTGATCGCCTCCTGCGCTCGCAATCCTTCGCCGTCGTCTTCCCCGCCAAGCCCTGGGATGATTATCACGCCTTCGTCTGGGCCAGCTACCCGCGCGGCGGCATGTACGATACCCTGCGCCAGTTCGGCATCGACGGTTCCATGGTCTATCGCGATGATCCCAACGAACCCGTTCAAGATGCCGGCTTCGACTCTTACGTCGACCAAATGTGCTGGGAGACCTACGCCTGGTATCACAAGGCCCGTTACGACTGGCACGCCGTCAAACAGGCCTACGCCGCCAACCCGCGCGACAACTACCCCACCTGGCGGCGCATGTGCTTCCACCAGGAAGGCACCTATGCCAAGGTCGAAGAAAACTACAGCAAGATCGTCACCGTCCATCGCGACAATCACCCGATGTTCTACAACCTGGCCGATGAAATCGGCCTGGGCGATCAGAGCGGCCCCATGGACTTCTGCTGGACCTTCGAATCTCGCGATGCCTGGGTCTCCTTCCTCAAGGCCCGCTACCAGACCCTCGACGCCATCAGCCGCGAATGGCAAATCCCCCTCGCCTCCTGGTCGGCCGTTCGCTCCCTCCAGCCCACCACCTACCGCCAGTTCGCTCAGCTCTGGAGCAATGTTTATCTCCCTCGCGCCTTCCCCAGTCCCACCGATCCTCAGGTTAAGCAGCAGTTCCTTAGCACCTTCCCCACGTACCAGAAGATCGTCGACCTCTACACTGCGCTCCTGACCAACAAGCCCATCGATGTCAAGTACGTCGAGAACTGGATCGAAGGCACCGATCCCACCGCCACCCCGGCCGGCTCGGCCGGCGAACAGGTCGCCCCAGAAGCCAAAGCCAAAGCCCAGGTCGATTCCGTTAATCGTCGATACGGCTCGCAGTTTGCCGACCTCCAGGACATCGTCACGTTCTACGCGGCCTTCGACAGATGGGCCGCCGGTCTGGGCATTGATCTCACCAAACCAGACCCCCAAGCCATGTCCGGCTGGAACCTCGCCCAGTGGTGCGACTTCCGCGAGTTCATGGACCAGACGCTGGCCGATGCCCTCGCTCGCGGCGTCAAGATCGGCCGCAAGTACGATCCCGACGGCCGCTTCGGCTTCACCGGCACACACGATCCCGGCGTCTTCAGCGGCCATAACTATGCCAAACTCTGCCAGGTCGTCGATCTGATTGTTCCCTACAACATCGGCAACGCCCCCGAGATCATCCGCTCGCTCTATCCGCAGCGCTGCATCCAGATGACCCCCTCGTGGTTCACCGGCGACCAGGCCGTCTGGGACATCTGGACGCGCTTCCTCGACGGCGACAAGGGCATCATCTTCTGGGATAATGATGAGCCCTCAAATAAGTTCCTCGACCAGCCCGCAGGCACACCCACCCAGCGCGCCAAAAGCGTCGGCCCAACGCTCCGCACGATCGAATCCGGCCTCGCCAAACTCCTCTACGCCTCCGCCAGCGACAATAGCGGCATCGCCCTCTACTACTCACAGCCCTCCATCCGAGTCGCCTGGTGGCGACAGTATCTCTCCACCGGCCGGAAATGGATCGACCTGGAGAGTTGGGACATGTTCGGCGATTCATACCGCAACCTGCTGCGCAACAGCTGGTGCCGTCTCCTGGAAGACTGCAACCTCCAGTTCGATTTCATCTCGCACGAACAGGTGATCAACGAAAACAGGCTCGCCAAGTACCACGTGCTGATCCTGCCCGAGACATTCGCCCTCTCCGATACTGAGGCCGCCCACATCCGCGACTTCGTAGCCGCCGGCGGCATTGTTATCGCGGACAACTCCGCCGGCCTGACCGATGAGCACGGCAAGTGGCGCGACCAGCCCGCACTGGCCAGTCTCTGGGACAACCAGCGCGCCTTCAACCTCAACACCTCGATAATGATATACTCCCGTCTGCGTCTGCAGCCTGGCCAGGAGCGCGAGATGCGCGCCCCCATCGAGAAGATCCTGTTCGACGTCGCCAAGGTGCAGCCCGCAGCGCGCGTCCGCACCACCGATGGCCAGCCCCTGACCGCCGCCGAGGTCCATGCGTTCGGCCTCGGATCTGGCGTGCGCATCATGAGCGTCGGCCGTTCCATGCAGCGCAACAGCGAAGGTCCCAATCGCAAAAAGTACCAGGACAACTCGGCCTTCCAGAAGGTCGAAACGGTGACCCTCGATCTTGACCGCGAAAGCCACGTCTACGATCTCTTGAGCGGCAAATACCTGGGCAAATTCCAGAAGCTCCAAGACATCAAACTCGACCCCTATGTGCCGCTGATCCTGACGCTCTCCAGCGACCAGTTGCCGCCGCTCCAGGTAAATCCGCAGCAAATTGATCCCAACGTTGTGGACCTCGCCATCTCCGCGCAGCCCTCCCAAGTCCTCCGCGCAGCCCGCGTCGAAGTGCTCACCCCAACTGGCGCCCTCGCCGAACACTACTGCGGCAACGTCCTTCTCCGCGAGGGCCGCGGTTCTATGCGAATTTCCTTCGCCCTCAACGACGCCAAGGGCCGCTGGACCGTCCGTGTGAAAGATGTTGCCACCGGGCAGGTATGCGAGGTCTCGCTGAACAGGTAAAGCGCCAAAACTCCTCAGAAATCGGGCATCAATGGGGTAATGACTCCAAGAACGATGATATAGTGCCCCGCAGAAGAAGGACTCATCATGCGCACGTTGCCCACTATGCCCATTGTGGGTACAAAGCGCGACGCTGCCTGTATATGCAGAGTCCCCGCTCGCGCTGACCCAGGGCGCAAGCTTCGTCGTTCTTCGCCTCTACTGACTTCCTTCCGCGCAACTTGAGCATCTTGCTTGGCGACCGCCCTCCATGCCAATGAGGGTTTCAGCGTGCCGACGCCGCCCGCCGTGCCCTGACGATCATCCGCGGCGAGTCGGCGTCCAACGCGGACCCGTCGTAGTTGCCCCACATGCTCTCGATCTCCAGCCCGTGCCGCTCCAGCAGCAACTGCAGCTCGCGCGGAAAAAGAAACGTCATGGCGAACTTCATCGTTCGTTGTTTCGCCCGGCCATTCTTGTCATGCCAGCGATACCGAAACGTCACCTCTTCCAACTGCCTCGACGGATCACGATCGACATCAATGGTCTTCAGTACATTCGTGCCCAGCGTTGGTGCGTAAAAGAGGTGAGGATCCAGGTCGCGACTCTTCTCCCGTGCCAGCAACCCGACATTCGGCTGCAGAATATCCATGAAGAACCGGCCATTGGGCTTCAGGTGCCGTTCTACCGTCTCCAGGCAGGCATCCTGCTGCTCCAGCGCCGAGAACGCCAGAAAGGTGTTGAACAGAATGCACACCCAATCGAACCGCTGCCGTACATTTAGCTTCAGTGCATCGCCGACCCGCAAATCCAGTTCACGCTTCGTCAGGCCGACAAAGCTGGCCTTGCGTTGCGCGATGGTAATCATCGCCGGGTCAAAGTCGATGCCCACCACCCGATGCCCCGCCTGGGCTATTGGGATCGCAGCCCGGCCAGTACCGCACGCTAATTCCAGCACGCTCTGTCGGCCATGCCGACGCCTCGGTAACTGCCCCAGGAAAAACGGTACATCCTCCTGGAGCATCGCGTGATGCTCATTCTCGGCGTCGTATAGCTCGGCAAGGTCGTCGTAGCGCATGTTACTTCGTCACCGGTTTCCAGCCCATGTCTCGTTCCAACGCTGCAATCCAGCGTTGCGCCATCTTCTGATGTGTCTTGATGTTGGGATGCCAATGGCCGCCAATACCATCAATCGCGACATTCTGCGGATCGAAATGGATCTGCCGGATCTTCGCCTCCCCCTCGGCCTTCATCTCGGTCTCGATCCGCTCCAGGTAGAGTTTGAGTGTGCTCAGCAACTTCGTCCCCGGCGGGTCGTCATCGGTCATCATCGAACCGGAGGCAATGTAGATCATCGCGTGCGGATAGTTCTTGCGCACGTGACGGAGGAAGTCCTTATACGCGGCCGTCCATGTCGCCTCATCAGGGCTGGTCTGTCCGAAGTCGTTCGTCGCCAGGTTGATCAGCACCACATCCGGCTGCCACGCCGAGAAGTCCCATTTGCTCACTGCATCATCCGGCAGAATCCGGTCGTAGACCTCTGGCATCGTATCCTTCGGCCACATCGTTCGGCCCGACCATGCCACCGCTACATACTCAGCGTCAACCGCCCGTGCCGCGATCGCCCCGTAGCTCATCCACGCATTCTCGTTCCTGGGGATAAAAGGCTCCTTTTTATTCGTACTTTCATTGCCGTAGCCACAGGTAATCGAGTCGCCGATCACCTCGATCTTGCGCGAAGACTTTGGCGGCACGAGCAACTGCCCGCCGGCGTTGAGATAGAAACCCGTGAACTGTGTGATCC
Source organism: uncultured Phycisphaerales bacterium (assembly GCA_903871935.1). Taxonomy (GTDB): domain Bacteria; phylum Planctomycetota; class Phycisphaerae; order Tepidisphaerales; family Tepidisphaeraceae; genus CAIQIQ01. The sequence continues at coordinate 28,528 of CAIQIQ010000110.1, read as the reverse complement.
CAAGATGAGCTTCGGTTCGCCTCACGAATTGGGCAATGTGCTCGCCATCCGGCACGTTCCGCGCCAGATCGACGACGCTGACCCCTTTGCTCGGGTGGATGACGGTAAGCGTCTTGCCGTCAAGGACGACTTCGTAGTAGTTGTCGCCGCCTTCGTTGATCCCGGCCTGCAGGTCCGTGCCCTTAAACCGAATGGTGACCATGCTCGCCGACCATTGGCAGCGCGGCCCGGCCCCATCCTTCAGATCAAACCGGCCGGTGTAGTGAAGATTCGGATCCGTCGGCTTTACCGCCACCGGCAGAGCCTGCTGTGCCAGCGCGGCAGTCTGCACCAGCCCCATCCCCAACACCAACATCCATTTGCGCATAACCGAATCTCCTGCTTCAGTGCGGCGGAGCATACCAGAATATCGACTTTTCAACTCCCCTGCTCAGCTTGTCGCAGGCGTGTTACCCGGCTATTGTTCCCCGCCTTGGCCATGCCCAACCCTAATACGCGAATATCCGTCGGCCCCGTTACTACCGTCGGCTTCATCAGCCTCGGTTGCCCGAAGAACCTCGTAGATTCCGAGAAGATGCTGGGCCTGCTCGCCGAAGATGGGCTGGTCATCACCAACAACCCGGCCGACGCCGACGCCATCGTCATCAACACCTGCGGCTTCCTCCAGGCATCCAAGGATGAATCGCTCAAAGCCATTCGTGATGCTGCCAAGTACAAGAAGAAAGGCCGCTGCCAGCGCATCATTGTCGCCGGGTGCCTGGCCCAGCGATACCAGACCAAGCTGCTGGAAGAGGCCCCCGAGATCGACCGCCTGGTCGGCGTCTTCGATCGCTCCAGCATTGTGTCGGCCGTTCGCGGCGAAACCAACGTCGCCAATGAGCACGGCCATTTCCTCGGGAAGTACCACCAACTCAAGCAACTGGATAAGGTCGTTACCCTTGAAGCTGACCAGGGCCGCATGCGTCTTACTCCGCGCCACTACGCCTATCTCCGCATCTCCGAAGGGTGCAACCAGGGCTGCTCCTTCTGCACCATTCCTTCCATCCGCGGACCGATGCGATCCAAGCCGATCGACCGCATCATCGCCGAAGCCCGCGAACTCGCTGCCGACGGCTGCAAGGAACTTAACCTGATCGGCCAGGACACCACCAGCTATGGCGAAGACATCGCGTACACTCCCGGCCTCTCCGGCCTGCTCCGCACGCTCGACAAGAAACTTCCCGATATCCCCTGGATCCGCCTGATGTACGCCTATCCCTCCTGTTTCACCGATGACATGATCCGCGCCATCGCCGATTCGCCGCGCATCCTGAAGTACATCGATATACCCCTGCAGCACATCAACGATGAGATGCTTCGAGTCATGCGTCGGCGCGTTACTCGCAAACAAACCGAAACCCTTCTGCACAAGCTGCGGACATGGATCCCCGGCATCACCATCCGCACGACATTCATCGCCGGCGCGCCTGGCGAAACCGATGCGCAGTACCACGAGTTGCTGCAGTTCATCAAGGATTTCCAGTTCGACATGCTCGGCGTTTTCCCCTACTCGCAGGAGTCCGGGACCGCGATGGGCCGCCTGCAGAATCAGCTACCTGAGAAGGTGAAGAAGCAGCGAGTGAAGCAACTCATGCTCGCCCAGCAGAACATCGCCTTCGCCAAAGCCAACGCCCTAAAGGGCAGTCACGTCCCGGTACTCGTCGATCGCCCGGCCGACTCCGACGGCGATGACTTTATTGCCCGCACGGCTGCCCAGGCGCCGGAGATCGACTCCATCACCCTCGTGCAGGATCGCAAGCTCACGCTCGGCCAACTTCTCACCGTCGAGATCACCGGCGCCAACGGCTACGACCTGGTCGCTCGCCCCGCCGGCGCCAAGACTCGCCGCCTCAATGTGCTTCGGTGATCCCCGCCGATTCATCGCGAATGTCCACGCCGACCGGATAGTGGTCGCTGGCGTACTTCGCGAGGCGATCGGTCTCGATCCACGCATCGGCGATCTGTCTGGATGTGATTCCATGTGTCAGGATGTAGTCCACCCTCTGTCCCGGATGCTGGGTGCTGAAACTCCCCATCTCCGCCGCCTCGCCGCCCCTGCGCACGCAGAGCGTATCGAGATATCCCTCCTCCAGCAGCCGCGTCATCGCACCTCGGGGAATAAGCCCGCCATTCTGGTCCATCTGCTTCTGCGTGCTCGCCTTGCACTCTTCGCGGGCGATCTTCTGAATCGGCGAATTGGCGTTGAAGTCGCCGGCCAGCACGTGTGACATGCCCGAATCGCGCAGCCGTTGCATAAGGTACAGGATCGCCTCGATCTCCCTCAGCCGCACCTGCTCATCCTCGATCAGTGCCTGTGCATGGAGATGGACCGCTCCCACCCGCCAGAGCCGCCCGCCCGGCTCAACCATCGTCGCGAGAGTGAAGCTGTTGCTCAGATCGGGATGCAGCAGCGCGTAGTTCACCGACTCGCGAATGGCAAAGCGCGACAGCACAGCGCAGGCATGCTTCTTCCCTCCACTATGCACAAAGTCCATCGCCAGCCGCCCGGCGATCCGCTCCACCACCGACAGATCATCGGCCTCCAGCAGAACCACGATATCCGCATTCTGTGCCTGGAGAATTTCGGCAATAGGATCCGCACGTCCCACGCCGCCATCCAGGATATTGTAGCTGACCAATCGCATATGCGGGCAAAGCATAGCCGATCTCACCGCCTCCATGCCAGCAAGTTCACGTGTGTTCCATTGTGCAGCCTCGACGTGTTCTCTTCGATCGGCCGCATCGGCGTACAAGACGAAGAACCCACAGGTTCCGCAAGTACCGTACGATTCGCGTGCCAACAAAAAGAGCCGGCATCCAGGAGGCATAGCGGATACCGGCTCTACAGGAGGTCTATTCAGCTTATTCTATACCTTCTAACGCGCTGGCGACGCCTGAAGTTGCAGTTTTATTTCCTCTGTGTAACGCTGCGCTTCCTCCAGCGTCTTAAACAGCTTTCGATCGATGAGGTTGCCAGACGCATCCGTGACCCGCACCTCAATCGCCGGCTTCTGGCCTTGAATAGGTTGCTGCGTAATAAAGCGCGCCGGCTGAGTTCCTCTTATGGCGCCAGGAATCATTCGGTATGCGCCGGAGTTCGCGCCCCAGTTCCAGCCCATGATGAAAACGGCGATGCAAGCCGCCGCGGCCGCAATCTGCTGGCGATAGTCGAGAATGCTGATGAGCCAGCCCTGACGCTGGCGCTTGGCTTGTATGGCGGCGATCCACCGTTCGGAGTTATCGACGATGGGCTCGCATGCCTTCCAAACCTGCATCCGCAACGCACGCTGGGCTTCAAGCTCAGCAAAGGCCTGGGACATCGCCGGCTCAGAAGCAAGTCGGCGGAGCACGGCCGCCTGAGCGGCGTCATCCAACTCGCCATCGAGGTACATGTCGAGGAGTTCAATGTCCTGTTCGTTGACCATAGGTTTAGCGTTGCTCTTCTACGGAGTTACCAGACTTCACAAAATCGGCGAGCTTCTGCTCAAGTTGCCTTCGGCCCCGGAAAATCCATGTCTTGGTTTGCTGGATCGTTATCCCAAGTTCCCGTGCGATTTCGGGATACGACAGGCCTTCATATTCACAGAGCACCAGTGCCGCACGAAAATGATTCGGCAATTGGTCGATTGCTTTACGCACCTGCTCGACGGTCTCGTTCTGCACCAGATTCGCATCCGGCGGAGCTTCAGCACCCATATCAAACTGATCGAGGGAGCCCATGGCCGGGCGGCGAAGAAGGCGTAAGGCCTCATTCACCACCGCTCGACGAACCAAGGGCAAGGGCTGCGACCAGTCGTAACGATGGCGGTGCTCATAAAGGTTCGACACCGCCTGTTGGACCACGTCCTCCGGAGCAAATCGCCTGCCGACAATTCCGCGGGCGATGGCCTGCAGCCTTGGCCCGTGATCTCTAATGACCTCCTCGAAGAGGGCATCCAGGTCACGTTCCTGGCGTTCAGGCATGTTGTCTCCGTCACTATCAGTCACGCGCCAATGCCTTTCTGGTTGCAGCATTTCGTTTGTAGCCTGCGAGACGGCCGAGGGGAAGGGGCAGAGTGTCGATGACCCTCGTGAGTAAGGCATCCTTGTTCAACGGAATTCGCGCACCGGAACCGATCTATGCAGAACCTTATCGTCATAAGTCACGATAAGCCAAGTGCTTACCGCGTCATCGCAACGGTGTCGCACGCATTCTCGCAAAACGCGGGGATCTCGTATGCAACCTGTTTTCGACAGCGGTCGAAGTTGAGCCTCATCCGTACCACAACGTGATGCGACAACAAGGCGTAGTCGGCTGTCGAGCCGTATCGATATTGGCACTCCGATGATCACCGATTCTGCCACGCTCTGTGCTCGATTAGCCAATACGAAATCCTCCTCACCGTCTTGAACCATATCCCCGGTAATTGAATTGGACTCACAGTACGAGACATGGTAATCAACAGCATACTGTTCAGATTGCCATCATTGTTTCGGAGGTTCACATGCCGTTGTTTAGCTCCGTTCTCGATCATTCGACCCCACATCAGTCCCGCGCTCGATCCACTGCTTTGAGGCTCGCTACAGCCCGACCGCAGATCGAACCGATGGAGCAACGGATTCTTCTGGCCATGCCAACTCTTTGGACCACGGACGGCCCTGGCGGCGGTGGCGGTACATTTTCGCCGGTCATCGCTCCCAACGGTCAGGATATCTGGGCTTCCTGCGACATGAGCGGCATCTATCACTCGCGTGACTTTGGCCAGAGCTGGCAACTGCTGAACTTCCACTCCATCGGTGGCGGCGTGAACGGCGGCACAGATTCACAGGTGCAGTTCACCAGCGATCCCAATATCCTCTATCTTGCCGCCACAAACAGCGAGGTGGTCAAGAGCACGGACGACGGAGCCACCTGGGCTCCGGTGGGAGGATGGACCAGCGGCACGGCATGGTGGATGGCCGCCGATCTTTCGAGCACCACCCGGATTCTCGTTTCCAACGGGACCAATCTGTACCTGTCCACGAATGGCGGCACCAGTTTCACCACCGCCTATGCATCGACCAATCTCTTTGTGGCGGGGGCTTTCTTCGATGGAAGCAATGTCTATGTCGGTACAAACAAAGGTCTGCTGACCTCGAGCAATGGCGGCGCCAGTTTCACCCTTTCTGCTCAACAGCCCGCCAATACGAACATGATGTCCTTCACCGGTGCCAAACAAGGCAGCACGGTACGGCTACTGGCACTGACGACCAGCGACAGCTTCTGGGATGGTTACAGTCCCGCGGACCTCACCTACAACGGGCTCTATCGCCTGGACGTCGGCGGAAGTTGGGTTAGTAAAACCGCTGCAATCACCGCGGTTGCGCCCGGGCAGGATCCCAACTTTGTCTCGATGGCGCAGAACAACATAAACATCGTCTACACCGGCGGCGGCGACCCCAATGGCCGGCCACAGGTGCTCAAGAGCACGGATGGCGGCGATACGTGGGCTGATACATTCTTCACCAGGCCATCGGATGTCCCGGGCAACATTCCCAACGCGAACACCATCACGGCATCCGAAGGGCAGGGCGGAGACTTCGACTGGAGTTGGGGCGGAGCGGCCTGGGGCTTCTCTGTCAGTCCAACCGACCCCACCAAGGCGGTCATATCCGAAGGCTTTATCCATGTAACCAGCGATGGCGGCGCCACGTGGCATCAGATATACGAGAATCAGGCCGATTCGAATCCAGCAGGCGTGCTCAGCCCACAGCACAAAGCCTATAGGGGCGTGGGGATGACCGTCACCAGTGTTCACTATGTGACCTGGACGAGTCCCACGAATATCATGGCCAGTTACACGGACATCGATGGCTGGCGCAGTACCGATGGCGGAGTGTCGTGGTCCCATCCCATATTCAACGGCGTTGTATCTAACACGCTGTACAAGACCATCTATTCCAACAATCTGCTCTATGGCGCCACCAGCAACGTCCATGACATGTACCAATCCACCCACCTGACCGATGCAAGCTGCAATCCAAACTGGCAGACCGGCGCGGTGGTGGTTTCTGCTGACCAGGGAGCAACCTGGTCGAATATCCACAGTTTCGGCGTGCCCATAATCTGGATCCAGATCGATCCGAACAACGCCAATCGCATGTACGCGATGGCGGTTGATGGTGTGGGCAGCAACGGTGGTGTCTGGGTAACCAGCAACCTGAATCTGGGCACGTCATCCACTTGGACCCATCTGGCCAATCCGCCGCGGACACAGGGTCATCCCTATGACCTCCAGGTTCTAAACGATGGGACGCTGGTCGCTACCTATTCGGGCCGAATGTCCGGCAATGTGTTCACCGACAGCAGCGGCGTTTTCGTCAGCACCGACGGCGGCGCAACCTGGGTGGACCGCTCACATGCCAACATGCACTGGTACACGATGGAGATCGCCATTGATCCCACCGACCCCACGCAGAACACCTGGTATGCCGGCGTGCACGATGCATGGGGCGGCTTCGGCAACAATCTGGGCGACCTCTACCGCACGACCAACCGCGGAGTCAACTGGACGAAGATGGGACTTCCCGGCAGCCCTGGAAGGCCTTCGATATCAATCGACTCCATCACCATCAACCCGACCACGAAAGAGATGTATTTAACGAGCGAGCTTGGAGGCATTCGCTATGCCCCGGATGTCACCGTACCGGGCTTCTCCGCTGCCAACATCGTGGATGTGCCCTCATTCCCGTTTGGCCAGACCGAGCGGGTATTCGTCAACCCGTACAACTCCCAGGACATCTGGGTTGCCTCCTTCGGCGGGGGCATCATCCGCGGTGGCGTTGGTCCCGACACTCTTTCTGCCACTGCCGTCAGTGCATCTCAGATCAGCCTTACCTGGGCGGATAATTCCAGTAATGAGACCGGTTTTGCCATTGATGAGGCGACGGATGCCGCCTTTACGCAGAATCTGGTGACGACCACGGCCGCTCAGAACGCCACCAGCGCCTCGGTCACCGGGCTGAATCCAACGACGCTGTACTACTTCCGCGTCCGCGCCACCAATGGCGCCAACCGGTCTGCCGACAGCAACCTGGCCAGCGCCACCACATTGTCCAGCAATCATGCCCCGACGGACATCACCGTGTCGTCCAGCAGTATCCCGGAGAACCAGCCCTCAGGTACAGCCGTGGGCGCGTTGAACAGCACCGATCCGGATGCCGGCAATGCCTTTACCTACTCTCTGGTGAGCGGCACCGGCAGCACCGACAACGCGTCGTTCACGATCTCCGGCAGTACGCTGCAGACGGCGGCGATATTCGACTACGAGAACGAGAACAGCTACAGCATCCGGGTACGGACGACCGATCAGGGTGGCCTGTGGTACGAGAAGACCTTTACGATCAGCGTGATCAATGTGGCCGAAGTCGTGCCGACGATCAGCGGCATCAGCACCGACACCGGCAGCAGTTCCAGCGATGGCATCACCAGTGACCCGACGCTGCTGATCAATGGCACCTCGGAGCCGGGAATGACAATCACGGTCTATCGCGGTGGCGTATTGGCCGGGACAACGTCGGCAAATGGATCTGGCAACTGGACCTTTGATTACACCGGCACCAGTCTGGCCGATGGGAGCTACAACTTCACGGCTACGGCCAGCGACACATTGGGACATACTACGGAAGCGTCGGCACCCTATGCCGCGACCATCGACACGACTGCACCGGCCCTGCGGACCTCATCGATCAATGATGGGGCGGTGCAGCGGTCGATGGTGAAGAAGCTGACATTGACCTTCGGCGAGAAGGTCGTGCTGGGAACGGGCGCGGTGACGGTAACGAATAGCGATGGCTCGGGGGTGCCGAATACCACGCTGCTGGTGACTAACCCCTCGGGAGATCAGAAGAACTACGTCCTGAGCTTCACGGGCACCGGTGTGGTGGGCGGCTCGTTGGCCGATGGGATCTATGACCTGTCGGTTGCGGCCGCGGGGGTGCATGACCTGGCGGGTAATGCGCTGGTCGGCAGCTTCAGCCAGCGCTTTCATCGCCTCTATGGCGACTACGATGGCAACAAGACTGTGAACAATGCCGACTACTTCTGGTTCAAGCAGACGTTCAACAAGAGCGTCGGTGCGACCGGATTCCTTGATCCTTTTGACTACGACAATAATGGCACGGTCAACAACGGCGACTACTTCCAGTTCAAGCAGCGGTTCGGCGTCATTTACACCTACTGATATCGCGACAAGTGCACCTGCAAGACCATGGACCGGCCAGGTTGGAAGAAGCTGGAGGCGGCTACTGGCTTGCTCTCCGCCAGTGTAGCAGGGAAGGTGGCGAAGAGCAGTTGGGAATGCCACCCATTGCGGATGGCTTAGGGCAACAAGAGGATACCGAAGCGGCACTGGCAATGCCAAAGAAATGTTGCCGGCTTCACAGTGCCGCATTCCGGGCAACGTTCCGGGGTGGCTCGCAGGTCATAGCCGCGTGGGACACATCGTCCTTGAGCAAGCCGTTGTCGTGCCCGATAGCCACTCGATCCGAGTTCGGACCACCGTGGTGATTGAAGTCATCTGAAGGGGCACCAGCCGACCTTACATTGAACCTGTTGGCGGCGGAGGCAGTGGCAGGTGCGCAGTCCGGTGGTTATGGATGACCTGGCCGCGGCGTGAGCGGCCGCCTAAGTCTTTCAGCTTGATGTGGGCGGTCGCGGGTTCGAACAAAGGGGACATCAGCGGGGATCCCATCGTCCATCGTCAACAGGCGCGGATGACGCGCGCATGTATTAGTGAGCACTGGCTAGCATTGTCGCAGCGCGATGCGAACGTGCGTTGGCGCCCTGGAAACGGGCCAGGGGAAACGCGTGGAACCCCGGAAGTTACTGGCGCGGAACGCTGGATCGGCCTCCACGCGCGACGGAACGGTGACGCGGAGGGACACCCAATCGGATCCTCGGGGGAACAGCCGCCAGAAAAAGCCAGCGGATTTATTTCTGGTGCGTCAAGCGAGTTGTGGTATATACCACACCCAACACATGGTCTGAGTGCGATTTTCATTGCCGCTGTAGTAATGATGGATCTTCCAGACAGGTACGGGACGCTATCGGGTGCGCTGGCTTTCATGTGATATGTTGCTGCGGGGAGCCATGCCCGAGGCAAGGTACTTCGCAGGGATACTGCATTGAGGAGACAAGCTGTGACACGAGCAACTGCCAAGGCCAGGAGAGTCATTCGACGGGCCATCGAGCCGGTTGCGGGGTTCGGCCTCGCCAGGCACGTTGAGTCGCTTGAGCAGCGCGTCCTCCTAAGTCATGTGTTCACGGCGTCAGAAGCATCGGCGATCACCACGGGCTTGAACTCGGTGGCCGACTGGGCGGGGAACCTGCCGCAATACGGAACGTTGCCGACCATACTGCCGGGCGTTACCACAAGCATGGGCATGGCAGCGGACCTGAAAGATGCCCTGCATGATCAACTCTACGTGCCAGTCTCCAACTACCTGGCGACGGCCAGTCCGACCGACACGGGCCTTGGTACGTTGCTGGGAACGCTCTCGGCCACCGCGGGGAATTTGACCTTCACGGTATCCAGCACCAGTGGCGGCGAAGTCAGCGGCGCCAACGGCAATTCCTATCAGTTTCACCTGTCCATGAGCGCACAGCGTGTGCTGGGCAACATGCCCATTGACCTGGGCTACCAGTGGCATGGCCTGAACATTAACCCCGACTCCTCGGGTGTGGTGACACTGAACGCCGGAGCGACCGTAGGCCTGACGTTCGGCCTGGGCGAGGGCAACTACACGGCGGCCCCCAATGCCTTCTACGTGAAGTTCGATGCCCTCGCGTTCAACGCTGACATCAATTCGACGGGTCTGAACTTCGCCGCTGATGTTGGCATTCTGGGCGTGAGCATCGTCAACGGTTCGGTGGTCACGCATGCCGCCCAGGCGTTCTCGGTGACCGATCCAGATCACGATGCGGCGGGGGCGATCACGCTGCCGGAACTGCAGGGCACTGCTCTGACGACGCTGGCTCCGTCGATCTCGAAGACGGGCACCGCGCATATCTCACTGCCGGTGCAGTACAACTTCGATGCCATGCCTCAGCCGGGGGGGAGCAATCCGAAGATCACGCTGGACTCCAACGACATCAGCAACTTCTATCAGACGCAGATGTCGTACAGCGCAGACTTCTTCCCGCTGCTGCCTTTCGGCGGCATGACGGCGGCCGACCTTCTTCCGGCGATCCAGCAGATCACGACCTCGCTGACGAATATCTCGCCACTGAGCACCGTCATCGCTCCGTTTGTTCCATCCAAGAGCCTGTCGGATCTCTTTGGGTTCAGCGGCGTCATCAGCAGCATTTCCAGTGGATTGGGCAGCGGCAGTGTCCCGACTTTCCACAACGTGCAGGCCCTGGAGACAATCTGGGCCGCCGCCCTGGGCGTTCCAGCCTCAGCGCTGTCGGCCACGTACAGCCCAACCACGCAGATACTCTCCTGGCATATCAGCGTTGGCAAAACCAATGACCTGTCCACCGCTCCCATCAGCCTGACGGCAGGCCTGCAGCCGCTGAGTCTGAGCAGCAGCGCGGGCACGGTCAGCCTGACGACGAACGCCAGCTTTGACACCATGCTTGGCATTCACCTGGTTCCGAAGATCGCATCACTCACTGGCGGAGCGGCACTGCCGGCCAATGGGCAGTTTGCCGGCACCACCACGTTCCAACTGGCCATCGGCGATGGTGCCCCAGAGACGTTGGTCGTCCACGGCGACCCCACCAACGTTGGCATTGATGATCTGGTGTCGGACTTCAACGCGGCCTTGATTGGCGCCCCCAATGATCTGTCCTACAAGATCGGCGTTGGGCGCAGCGGACTGCGGCTCACTTTCCAGACCAAGTGGGATGCGCCGGCCAAGATCACGCTCTATGCGGATCCCAGCGATCCCATGGTGACGCAGTTTGGTTTCACCAATGGCCAGGTATCAGCGCCGGTGGATGTCAATGCCAACGTGTATCTCCAGAACACCTCACTAAGCGGCAATACCAGTGCGACGGTCAGCGGTGTATCAGCGACGGGTCGGCTCGGAATGCTGGGCGTGGGCGTCAGTGGCGGCAGCGGAACGATGTACATGGCGGGCGGGTTTCAGTTGTCGGGGTCAGGCAACCCCGTGGCCGGCGGCCAAGTGACGGCGGCGGATCTGCTCCAGAACGCAGGAGCCAATCCGCAAGGGTTCGTCAGGCAATTGACGCTGGATGGCAATGCAACCATGACGTTGCCCATCACGGTCAATGCCGGGGTTCTGAGCCTCCCGGTATCCGCCAGTCCGACGATCACGGTCAACTGGGCGCACGCTCCGAATCCGGCCACTTTGAGTCTGGCATACAACTCGGACATGGCGTCATTGCTGGACTTCACCAGCATCAAGTCCGGCGACCTGGTCTCGTCCCTGACGGGGATATCCAGCCTGCTGGGACTGGCCAATCGTGGCAGCGTGCTATCGCAGAAACTGCCGCTGCTGGATAAGAGCCTGGCCGACCTGCTGAATCTCTCCAGCACGGTAAGCGGCAAGCTGGGCGGACTGTCGCTGACGGGCAAGACGATTCAGCAGGTTGGGCCGGCCATCGCCAGCGCGTTCTCGCTGCCCGCGGGTGCGGTGAATGTTCAGATGGACGGGCACCTGCTGCGCATTACGTTCACCGTGACAGCGTCGGCGAGTGGGAATCAGATTCTGTCGCTGGACCTGGATAAGCTGGTGGCGGAGCTTCCCGATGGCAACCCAGTGAAGGGATTCCTTCAGGGCATGTCGAAGCTGGTGGCAGGGGGGGCAAGTGGCCAGATCGCGTACTCGGCCAATGCGACTCTGAACGTGTCGGCCGGTGTCGATCTGACCGACCCCGCGCATCCCAAAGCATTCATTGATGACTCAACGCATGCCAGTGTCGGCCTGCAGGTCAATGGCACCAGCCTGTCTTTCGGCGCCACGATGGGACCGCTGGGCGTGAAAATCCAGGGTGGCACCGCCAAGATTGGCGCCACGCTGAACCCGGCCACGGTGGACTCGGCGGAGTTCTCGATTGGCGTGGAGCCGACCACGAATCACCGATACGAAGTGAGAGAGATCAGTCCTTCGATCTTCAGCGCCGATCTCACCGGCGCGATCCATGCGGTGCTGCCCCTGTATTTCCCGCTGGCATCCAACTTCGTCGGCAATCTGGATGTCTCGATCGCCGACCTGTCTGATATCCCGGGCTCGCTGTCGATTACTGCGCCCGATATCCACCAGATCGGTCTGAACATGGACCTGTCCCAGAATATGGACGGGCTATTGGAGGGGATCGGGCAACTGCTTGACCAGCTGCAGGCTTCACTGGGCAAACAAGTCCTCAGCACCCGGTTGCCACTGGTAGGTGACAAGCTGGGTGCCGCCGTGGACTTCATTGGCGGAGCGCTGCGGAGCAATATCTACGACAAGCTCAAAGCGGCCTTTGACACGGCCGAGGGAACGGGTGGCCAGGCGAGCATCGAGATCGCCCGGAAGGGGCTTTACGCGGCACTGGGGCCCGCTGGCCTGAATGTCCTGCCGGCCGGCGGTTTCGGCGATTTCCGCGATATCGATGTCACGATTGATGGCGTCGATATTAGCGATCCCAGTCTCGATCCCAGCACGTTTATCGACAGCACCCGCATTGAGTACAAGCTACACCTGCAGAAATCGGCGACTCTGGTCAGTATTCCTCTGAATTTCGATCTGGGCATTCCGGCATTGGGGCTTTCGGGCGATGGCGCGATCCAGTTGACGGCAGGCTACGACATCAACCTTTGGTTTGGCGTTGACAAGAGCGATGGCTTCTTTATTGATACCAGCCCTGGCAACGATGGCACAGCCCCGGAAGTGAAACTGGACCTGAGCGCCAGCATCCCCGGCGCTTCGATGACGGGCAATCTGCTGTTCCTCCAGCTTCAGCTCAAGGACAATCCGGCCGATCCGACGAACTTTGGTGGGTCGTTCTCCATCAATCTCAATCATTCGGGCGACGAAGTAACGCTCTCGGAACTGCCCAGTCTGTTCGACCCAAGCAGCATTGAAGCCCACCTGACCGCCGAAGCCAAGGTGAACTTGCTGATCATTGCGAGCTTTGGCGGTGACGCGGCGTTCCCATCGCTCCACGCCAACTTCCTGATGGACTGGAAGTTCTCGCCCACCGACCCGGACCTGAACGGCAGCGCGCCGACCATCGAATTCAAGAACGTGCAACTGGATGCCGGCGAGTTCCTCAGCAGCTTCATGGCGCCGATCGTTGACAAGATGAAGGCCGTTATCGATCCGATCGCGCCGGTGCTGGACGTGCTGACCACTGAGATTGGGTTCCTGCCCAGTGGTTACAACACCCTGGTCGATATTGCCGAGAAGTTTGGGCTGGTGGAGGGCGCCGACGGGATCAAGGCGTTGGGAGCCATAGCGAAGGTTGTCGAAGACTTCGGCAAGATGGCACACATCGACAGCGGCGAACTGCTGATCAGCCTGGGTGACTTCGATCTGGGCGGGGCCGATCCGCGCAGCCCGTCGTTCGACCCAGGCACGCTCGACCCGAACGTCACAACCGATGTGGGAGATGTGTCCGGTGAGCTGCCTTCCGATCCGGCCACGCAGACGTTCTGGGAGGATACGCAGGACCTGGGCAGCGCCGGGATCAAGATGGAGTTCCCCTTCATCCAGCATCCCAAGGAGGCCTTCAAACTGCTGCTGGGGCAGGATGTCAGTCTGTTCACGCTGGATCTGCCGGCGATCCATCTGGGCTTCAAGGCCGGCGTGCATATTCCCGTCTACTCAGTCGGTTTCGCGACAGTCTATCTGAACCTTGGTGGATCACTCGATGTCCAGGGGAAGGTGGCGTTCGGTTACGACACCTCGGGCATCCGTGAGCTGATCACCGACCCGGACCACAAAGCCCAGGACGTCTTTGACGGCTTCTATATCAGCACGCGGCAGAATGCCGATGGCACCGGCGGCGATATGCCGTTCCTGTCGGCCTCGGGAGAGCTCAAGGTCGGCATCTCGGTGGATGCCTGCGACATCGTTGAGGTGGGAGCCGATGGTGGACTTGGTTTCACGGTCAGCGCGTTTCTCCAGGATCCAAACAATGACGGCAAGCTGCATCTCAACGAGATGATCCAGGAGATGGGTGAGGGCTTCTTCAGCACGGTGAAGATCACCGGTTCGATCTACGCCTTGTTCGATGCCTGGGTTGAGATCAAGATCCCACTTACTCCGTTCCACTACACCTGGGAGCTGGTCAACATCAAGGTCACCCTTGTCGATGTCAGCTCAGTACACAAGGGGATTGTGGGCGATCGCTTCGCGCCCAATACCAAGCAGACCTCAGCGGCGGACATCGGCGTTGGGCCTGGCATTCACCTGAACAGCCTCAGCCTCGTCAAGCCGAACGAGGAGGACTGGTTCCATTTCCAACTGCCGCGCACCGACAGCATCGACATCGCCACGCAGTGCATCCCCGGCATGGTCAACACGACGACCGAGGTGTATGACAAGAATGGCAGTCTCATCGCCACCACCGCGGGTGATGGCAGCCCGCTCAAGACGCTGACGCTGGAGAATCTCGCTGCCGATGAGTACTTCATCCACGTCATTGGCGATGGCGTGGGAACCGGCTATTACAGTCTGTCGATCGATCCCTCAAAGACCAGCGCAACGCATATCTACTATGTCAGCCCACTGATGGGGAGCACCGAGTCGTTCTACACCCTGGCGCCCGGATTTGACGGCAATGACGGGTTAACCCCGTGGACTCCGATGGCGTCGGTGCAGGCGCTGATCAACAAGTATGCCCTCGGCCCGACGGATCTGATTCTGATTGATACCGGCAAGTACGCCGACTCCGTCACCATTGGCACTTCGGTGAATGGAGCGATCTTCGCCGGCAGTCCGCGGGGCAGCATCTACGGCAATCGGGACGGCACTCCTGAGAAACTTGTTACATGGACGGTCGCTGGCGGCACGAATAACCGCATCACGGGCATTCAGCTTGACTACGGCGGCGCTGGGTTTGGCTCGGCGGCGTTTGTGCTTAGCGGCGGATCGAGCAATACGGTTGATCACATTCAAGTTCGCGGCTATGGCGTCGGTATCGAAGATGCCGCGACCAACGATCAGTTGTTGAGCAACCAGGTGAACGGTACTGTCGGCATCCAGATCGACGCTGCTGCCACAGGGACCCTCGTCAAGAGCAACAGTGTCAGTGTCGATGGGATCGGCATAGAGGATGATGGGACCAACGTCACCATTACCAAGAACTTTATCGGCCACCTGACGTCTGAGACCAGTTACGGTACGGGCATTTACATCCAGGGGACCGGTGCCCAGGTCCTCAACAACAACGTCAAGCAGATCCTGAACGGCATCACGGTCGTTGGCGCGGGTGGCGATTTCCTCATCTCCGGCAACACGCTGCTGGGATTCGGCTACGTTCCCCCGCTCACACCGGTGCCTGCCGGCATATCCGTCCAAGGCTTCGGCACTGCTCGTGTCACCGGAAATAGCGTTCAGAAGTTTGCTTTCGGCATCAAGGTGATGCTGGCGGGCGCGGTGGTTGACAGCAATACCGTACTGGGCGGCCAATGGGGCATCGATATCAAGGCGTCCAACGTGACGGTTGGACCCTCCAATCCAGCCACCCAGGCGGGGAATCTCGTCTATACAAACTCGGTGATCGGCATTCGCATCGGCTCCGGTCTCAGCGGCGTGAACGTCTTCCTCAACAGTGTCCACGACAATGGCACCGGCATCGACAGCAGCAGCACCAGCAACATCTACTCCAACGACGTTTACCAGAACACGGTTGGCATCGACAGCGCTGGCGGCATTGTCGGACCGTCTGACTGGACAACCCCCAACACTGTTCACGACAACACCACAGGGATCCAGACTGCCGCCAACACGCTCGTCCACTTCAACCGCATCTACGCCAACCAGGACGGCATCATCGCCGCCGATGGCGACAACATTAACCACAACGTCATCTACCGGAATACCGGCCACGGCATCGTGGACACCGGCCACACGAATGTGTCGGTGACCAGTAACACCGTGTACCTCACTGGCGGCGCGGGCCTGCAGGTCCAGGGCGGTTCGACCAACACCACCGTTCGGAACAACCTCTTCGAGGCCGACGGCGGAGGCTGCGACATCTTCATCGCCACCGACAGCCAGGTTGGCTTTACCAGCGACTACAATAACCTCTTCCGCACTGGCGCGGGCAAGATCGTCTGGTTTGAGAAGGACTTTGCCGATCTCTACGACTGGCAGATCGAGGCCGATCTCGATCTTCACTCCATCGGCTACATTGCGCCCAGCCCCACGCTGGATGCTCCGCAGTTCGCCGACTTGGCCAGCGACAACTATTCCCTGAAGGCCACCTCGACCAGCATTGATGCGGGGAACCCGGCCTCGGCGTATGGCCTGGAGCCCGGCCCCAACGGCGGCAACATCGATCTGGGCGCGTACGGCAATACCGCCAAGGCCACTCCGTCGGCGGCCAGCTATATCCGCATCGACTATCCCAATCTGTACATCGACTGGGAGGCCGATCGCGCCCGCAGTATCCTCTGGCACACCTACAATGTCAGCGGCAACGTCCGCCTGGAACTATGGCAGGAGGGCGGCGGGAAAGTGGCGGACATCGCCACCGTCGCCGCATCGGCCGGCACTTACCTATGGAGCCCCGGAAACAGCGGCATCACACCCGATCCGCTGAATCGCTACCGCATCCATGTCGTCTCGGTGACCACTCCAACGACGGTAGCCGTAGCTCGCGAGTTCTTCTCGGTTCCGCCGGTGAGTCACAACTACTACATCAATGACGGAAGCACCGTGGGCGATGAGTACAGTTCCGCTATTGGCGACAACCGCAACACCGGCCGATCCGCCAGCGCTCCGAAGGCCGATCTGCTGCCCATGCTGCGCTCGTATCCACTCTCCGCCAATGACACCGTCCACATCGATACCGGCAGCTATATCGATGTCCGCAATCTCAACATCAACTACAACGTCGATGTCACCAAGCCCAATCCCGGCACCGGCCTTGGCGATGACCAGGGATTCGCGGTCGTTGGCCCGCTGTCTCACAATGCCACGCTTGATCGTGCCAATTCCAACGCCAGCACCACCCACGTGGACATCGACACGGCCAATTTCGTCAGTTTCTCGCATCTGCATCTGCTTGGCGGCTCGGCGGGCATACTGGTGCACAACAGCAGCCGGAACTTCAATGGCGATCACCTGGAGGTCGCCAACACCGGCGGTGATGGCATCTCCCTCGATAACGGAGCGGTCAGTTCCACTCTCGATAGTCTGCTCGTGCATGACAACGCCGGCTATGGCGTGCTCGTCCGGGCAAAACTGGATGCGCTGAGCAATTCCACGGTCTACAACAGCGGCCGGGATGGCATCAACCTGTCGAGCGCTGATGGCATGACGATCCAGCGCAACACCATCTACAACAACGCCGGTTACGGTCTGTTCGTGTCGATCGGCGGAACCCAGGGGGTTGTGATCGGCAGCCTCAATCTCGCTGATCACGCCGGCAACATCGTCCATGACAACCAGTATGACGGGATCTACGTCAACGGCTCAGCGCCTGCGGGCAACACGATCGCCGGCAATGTCGCCTACGGGCAGACCGGTATCCGAAGTTCCGGCATCGTCAGCACCGGCAACAATGACCGCATCTCGCTGAACATCACCTACGGCAACAGCGTTGGCATCACCGTCTACGGCAATGGCACAGTCGACCAGAATCGCGTCTACGGCAACAGCGATATGGGCATCCTGATTCGCGGGGCCGGCGCCCTGGTTCAGTACAACACGGTGTCCGGCAGCAAGATCGGCATCTACTCCAACGGTGGCTACGACACGATCGCAAACAACACGGTCATTGATAACACCCAGGCGGGCATCGAACTCGACAATGCCACCGTGGGCTATGCCGCCAGTGGTACCCCTCCGCATCCCACGATCCTGAGCAACACCATTCGTCAGGGCGCTGGCGGCATCGGTGTGGATGTGCTGAATCGTTCGGGTTCCGTCGAGATCCGCAACAACATCATTGACATGCCCACTGGGCCGGCCGCCATCAGTGTCTCCAGTGACAGCCAGATCGGATTCATCAGCGACTTCAATCTCTTCCATACTGCTGCTGGTGCGGTCGGCATCTGGCAGGGCACTCCGCGCAATACGCTTGCCCAGTGGCGCAATGCCACCTACGGCGATGTGAACAGCATCACAGGCGATCCGCTGTTCGTGGACGCCGCCGGCGGCGACCTGCATCTGCAAAGCCAGTACGGCTCCAACCATGGCGGCTCGCTGGCGCCGGTTCTGGATGGAGCCACTCATCTGCCCGATCCCGGCCTCGGCTACTGGCTGGCCGATTCAAACACCTCGCCGGCGATTGACCGCGGCGATGCCGCGCTGCCATTCGCCTCTGAACCTGCCCCCAATGGCAACTACGCCAACCTGGGCGCTGAGTCCAACACGGTGTTGGCGTCCAAGAGCCCGACCAGCTACGTACTGGTCACCAGTCCTACCGATGGCGTCGTCTGGCCGGAAGGGCAGACCTACAACATCACCTGGCGCACGCAGGATGCGGTGGGAACGGTAGCCATCGAACTGCTCAGCGGCGGCAGCGTTGTGCGCACACTCTCCAGTGCGGCTGCCAACACCGGCAGCTTCTCCTGGACATTGCCCGCCGACCTTCCGGCAGGTTCCGATTACGCCATCCGCATCACCCGCAATGACGGCTCGGGTGCCGTCGGCTACAGTCCCAGCCCCTTCGTGATCGCTCCGGTTACACACACCTACTATGTCGCCACCACCGGTGATGACTCCAACAGCGGCCTCGATGCCGCTGATCCCAAGTCCTCCATTCGCGGCGTGTTCTTCTCCTATCATGTCGGAGTCGGGGACACGATTCAGGTTGCCGGCGGCACGTATCACCTGACGACCAACATCTTCCTTGATCCCGTTGTCAGCGGCATCACCATCACCGGTTCGACCGACCAGGCCAACCCCACGATCCTCGATCGCCAGAACACCTCCAGCGGATCCTACGTCTTCCAGATGACCGGCGCCCACCATGTCACGCTCGATCACCTGGCTATGACCGGCGGGTATGCCGCCATCTACGACAACTACAATGACTCCGCCGATTACCTTACGCTTCGCAACGACGATATCTACGGGAACTATGGCTATGGCATCGACCTGCAGCAGGCGACACATACCACCATCCAGGACAACAGCATCCATGCCAGCGACCAGTATCAGCAGTGGCACCTGACGATCACCGGCACCGACAACACCATTGCCGGCAACACGATCACCGGCCCCAGTATCAACTACGGCGGGGTCGGCATTAGCGCCACCGGCTCGCGGATATCGGTGCTGAACAACGTGATCAGTCACGTCGGCTCCGGCATGCAGGTTACCTTCAACGGCTATTCGGCGACCGCAGCAGACCTCATGACCGTCGCCGGCAACCAGGTTCATGATGTCACCGGAGCCGGGCTGTACGTTTCCGGCTATGCCAGCGTTAGCCACAACTCCGTCTGGAATGCCAATGCCTCTGGCGGGGTCTACAGCGGCGCGTTCTACGTCAGCGGCGTTCTGGGCACGCGCGTGTTCAGCAACACGGTTCACGACAGCACCAATAACGGCTTGTACATTTCCGGCACTGCGTTCCTGAGCAACAACATTGCCTACGCCAACAGCGCCGCCGGAATCTTCACCACCGGTAACGTCACCGTTCAGGGCAATACCGTCTACTCCAACGCCACCGGCATCTCCGGCGGCGGCCCCATCCTGAACAACATCATCTACAACAACACCAGCTACGGCATCCTGGTTCAGGCCAATGGGGGGCTGTCTGGCAGTGCCTACCATCCGTCCATCGTCAACAACACGATCTACGAGCCCACCGGCTTCGGCATTGCCGCCATCTCCAATACCTCAAACCTGGATGTCCGCAACAACATCATCGTGGTTGCGGGTGGCGCGGCGTACTCCATTGCCGCCGACAGCCAGAGCGGTTTCAAGGCAGACTACAACATCGTCAATACCGCGGGCGGCGGCTTTGTCGCCATATGGGGCTCGACCCCATTCGTCACTCTGGGCGCCTGGACCAGCACGATGGGCTTCGATACCCACAGTCTCAATGCTGATCCGCGCTTCATTGACGCCGGCAGCAACAACTTCCACTTGAGCAATGGAACCGGCGGCGAATTCCCCACACCCGCCAGCCCGGCCATCGACGCGGGCGACCCCGCCAGCTTCTACCTTTCCGAGCCCCAGCCCAACGGCAATCGTGTCAATATCGGTGCTGATGGCAACACGGCGCTGGCTAACCCCAGTGTCAGCCCGGCCATTCAGGTCACCAGCCCCGCGGCCGGCGACCAACTGCAGGAAGGCCAGACCTATCCCATCACCTGGCAATCGACTGGCCTATCCGCGAAGACCCCCATCGCCTTCATCAACTCCGGCGGCCTGGCCGTCGGCAAGTGGTCCGCCGATTACTACGACCTGCTCGCCACAGGCACCGGCCTAAGTACGTGGACCTACGCGAATACCATCGACACTACCGGACTGACCAGTCCTGCTCCGCAGGGCGTCTACCAGTCGGCCGTCTACCCCAACAGCGGTTCGGTTCTTGGCTACGACCTTGCAGTTCCCGATGGTACGTACACCCTGCGCCTGCACTTTGTCGAGCCCAACCAGTACATCGGCGTCAATGACCGGCACTTCGACATCATCGTCAACGGCGTGACCGTGATGTCCAACTACAACATCCTTGGCCACACCGGCGCAGCCTTCAAGGCGGACATCCAACAGTTCACTGTCGCCGCCACCGGCGGCAACGGTATCCAACTGCGCCTTGATGGTCTGTACCCGATGATCAGCGGCGTGGAGGTACTGGCCGCCAACCTCGCCGGTTTGCCCAATCCACATTTCAATGTTGATGTCTCGGTGGACAACGGTGTTCACTGGAGTCCGGTGGCCACCAATCTCTCGACCGACCAGTTTGGTGTTGGCAGCTACAACTGGACCGCCGGCCCGGCATCCGATGGCACCGCCGCCATTCTCCGTGTGACCTCTGCCGACAACGGTTCCATCGTCGGCCAGACACTGCCTTTCCAGATTGCCCCGTCCGGCCATACCTTCTACGTCAACGATGGCTCCACGACTGGCGACGAATACACCACCGCCATCGGCAGCGACACCAACAATGGCAAGCTCCCCAACCGGCCGATGGCTACGCTGTCCGCTCTGCTGGCCGCCTACTCGCCCCATGCCGGCGACACCATCTATGTCGATAGCGGCACGTACAATCTTGCATCCGCGATTGTTCTCACCGCTGCAAACAGCGGTGTGCACATCGTCGGTCCCACTTCCCATCAGGCCGTCATCAACCGTGGCAGCGCCACGTACGGGTCCTATGGCTTCCAGATCACTGGCGCCAGCAATGTCACGCTTGACCACCTGACCATTACCGGCGCCTACGAGGGCATTCATGCCGATTCGAGCTACGGCACGCCCAGCACCGGCCTGACGATCACCAATGACGTGATCTACGCCAACTATCAGTACGGCATCAACCTGCTCTCCGGCAACAACGCCGCCGTCATCTCCAGCAATACGATCTACGGCATCCCCGGCGCCTATCCTGCCACCACGATCCAGACCTATGGCGTCTCCATCTCCGGCACCGGCAGTCTGGTCTCTGGCAACAACATCTACCTGAGCGACAGCACCGGAATCAGTGTCACGAACACAGGTAATACCATCAGTGGCAACACCGTGCATGGAAACGGCTCCTATGGCATCTATACCTATGGCAACAGCACGGTTACCGGCAACACCGTCTATGGTCAGTCTTCCGGCTACTATGGCCGCGGCATTTCCATCTCATCCGGCAGCCTGGCCACTGGCAACATCGTCTACGGAAACCTGGTTGGCATCGACGCCAGCGGCACGGGAACGGTGGTCTCCGGCAACCGTGTCTACAACAACTCCACCGATGGTCTGTCGGTCTCGGGGACGGTGCTGACGCAAGGCAATGCGGTCTACTCCAATGGCATTGGCATCCTGGCGTCGTACGGTTCCGATCTGGTCGGCCGCGTCACCGGCAATCTGATCTACGCCAACAGTGTCGCCGGCATGCAGATCAACGGCGCCTCGCTGGACTCCAACAACGGTGCACACCTTATCGTCATCGGCAACACCATTTATCAGCCGTCCGCCGATGGCATCCAGATCACCGGCCAGTCAAAGTCGGTTGAATTGCGCAACAACATCATCGACGCCGGCGCTGGCTATGCCATCAAGGTTGATGGAGACAGCACCACTGGCCTCGTCAGCGACTACAACCTGATCAATGCTTTCGGCACGGCTCAGGTCGGCCGGTTCAGCAACGTGACTCTGTCCACCCTCGACGACTGGTACTACAACACACTGTTGGATGACCACAGCATCTCTGGCGATCCGCTGTTCATCAACCCGGCCGGCGCGGATGCGATCCTTGGATACGCAGGCGGCGCTGACCATGGTACCGACGACAACTTCCACCTTCAGAGCGGTTCCTCGGCGATCGACGCCGGCGACCCGTCTTCTGCCTACCTCCTTGAGCCTCAGTCCAACGGCGACCGCGTGAACATCGGCTACGATGGCAACACGTCTCAGGCCGCCGTCGGTTCACAGCACGCCATCATGCTGCGAAGCCCCTCCGGTCATCAGCGGCTGACAGTCGGCCAGGCCACCACCATCACCTGGGGTTCGGTCGGCATCACGCAGCAGAGCCCCGTTGAACTGATCAACTGCGGCGGCCCGGCCGTTGGCAGCTTCTCTGCCAATGCCTACGAGACGATCGGCTCGACGCAATCCAGCTCGAATGTTGTGGATACCAGTGGCGTGATCGATCCTCCACCGGCCAATGTCTACAAGACCTATGCCATGGCCCCGTATGGCATTGGCAACAAGCTCGAATACTCACTGCCCGTGCCCGATGGCAGTTACACGCTGCGACTGCACTTTGCCGACGCGTACAGCTACCTTGGCATCCGCAGGTTCGACATCCGCATCAACGGCATCACCGCCCGGTCGGCCTATGACATTGCCGCCGACGCTGGCTCCGACTACAAGGCGGTTCAGCAGACCTTCACCACCACCGCGACGGGTGGCCAGGGCATTACCCTGGACCTCGTGAACTTCGATTACTACGGCGCCATCATCTCCGGCATCGAAGTGCTGTGCGACAATGCCGGCGCGGCACCATCGCCGACCTTCAATCTTCAGGTGTCCACCAACGGCGGGGGCTCCTGGTTCACCATCGCCTCCGGCCTGACAGCCAATCACCTGGGCGAAGGCAGCTACAACTGGACCCCGCTTACGGCATCCAGTAACGCGATTCTCCGTATCACCAGTTCCGATGTCCTGACCAGTTCGGCTCCGATGGTCATCGCCCTGGCCGGACACGACTACTACATCAACGACAACTCCACTGCCGGCGATACCCTCACGACCGCAGTCGGCAACAACGCCAACACCGGCAAGAGCCCCGATCAGCCGATGGCCACCTTGCAGGCCCTCTTGGCTCTGTACAGCCCGACCACCGGCGATACCGTGCATGTGGACAACGGCAGCTATACGGTTGTTCGCAACATCCTTCTGCCTTTGGCCGACAGTGGCCTGCTCATTCAGGGGCCGACGACCGGTAGCGCCACGTTCACCCGCTCCTACCACTATTCCTCCAGTACCCAGACGGCAGTGTTCCAGCCGGTCGGCGGAGTAACGAACCTCACCCTCGATCACCTCGCCATCACCGGCGGCGACTATGGCATCTTCGGAGCTACCGATTACTACAACACCGTCAGCAGCCGCCTGACTGTCTCCAACAGCACGATCTACAGCAACTACACTGCCGGCATCTCGCTGGGTCAGCACAACGACTTCGCCGCTGTTACGAACAGCAACGTCTACGGCAATACCCAGGATGGCATAGACATTGCGGGCACCGATGGCACCGTTTCCGGCGACAACGTCCATGGCAACGGCTACACCGGCATCTACCTTACCGGTGTGCGCGGTCTGATCCAGAACAACCAGGCGTGGGCGAACTCCACCGGCATCTCCGAGAGTACCAGTGCCACAACCCCTGGAGTGCTGATCAGCGGCAATACCGTGCATGACAACAGCGGCTACGGCATCTCCACATCCACCAGCACCACGCAGGTGGTTGGCAACACGGTCTACGGCCAGACCTCATACGGAACCGGCATCCGTGGCACCGGCCAGATCACCGGCAACACCCTCTACAACAACACCTACGGCATCACCGCCTACTCTTCGTATTCCGCGCTAAGCACGGTCAGTGGCAACCGCGTCTACCACAATACCAGCTACGGCATCTCCATCAGCGGCAACGGCGGCGTGGTCAGCGGCAACCGGGTCTACTCGAATCCCATCGGCATCGAAACCGATGGCAGTTCCTTCTCCGGCCGCATCGAAAACAACATTGTCTACGCCAACTCCAGCCAGGGCATTCTCATCAACCATGGCGGCTACTCCGCGAATGGCTATGGCATCACCTACTACTACTGGGCTCAGATCAGCGACAACACCGTCTACCAGCCCGTGGGCGATGCCATCCGCATCCAGAACAGCAGCGCCTTCGTCGCGCTGCGCAACAACATCCTCCAATCCAATGCCGGATACGATCTGTATGTGACCGCAGACAGTCAGGTGGCCGGGATCGACTCCGATTGGAACCTGCTGGTCCGGCAGAACACGGCTGCGTCGCGTACCGCCTATTGGGGCAGCGCTGACCGTCTGACCCTTGCCGACTGGCAGGGGGCCACCGGCCGCGACCCCAATGGCGTTGCCACCACCGACGCCAGGTTCATCAACGCCAATGGCGCGGACAACGTGTTCGCCTACGACACTACGCAGAACATTGACGGCGGCGCTGACGACAACTTCCAGCTCGCCGCCGGTTCGCCCGCCATTGACCGCGGCACGGAATGGGCTGGTACTTCCACCGATCTGCTGAACCACGTTCGCGTGGATGATCCCGGCACCACCAACGCTGGATCGCACCAGATCGTCTATTCGCAGCTTGCCACCAATAACTTCAACGCTCTCGGCGGCGTCAGCCAGGGCTGGAGCGGCAACTACACCTACTGGTCGCTCAACCTTCCGTTCACGTTCCCGTTCTACGACCAAGCCTACTCACAGGTCTATGTGTCATCGGCTGGATATCTCCAGTTTGCCACTTCGAGTGGGGCAGGGGACAACAGCAACTCCGTCGCGAATTTCATCGGTTACGCCCGCATCGCGCCGATGTGGGCCTGGATGAGCACTTCCGCAGTCTATGTGGACAGTTCGGTCGCCAACCAGATCACCATTCGCTGGTCTGGTCTGGAACAGAGCTATTACCCCAATCAACCCGTGAACTTTTCCACCACGCTCTACAGCAATGGCAGCATCCGCTTTGACTATGGCAGCGGCAACACCAATCTCGGGTCCAATGGCGCTACGGTCGGCATCTCTTCCGGCGACAGCATCCACTACAGGCTGGGCAGCTACAACGGCAGCACCAGCCTCGGCAATGCGCGATCTCTGTTCTTTGACCGCACTCCCCTCGGCTTCACCGACTTTGGCGCCTACGAGTTCACCGGCCAGAGCAACGACGCAACGGTCACGGTCGTCAATGCCGTCACCCCATTGGTGATCGGCACTGGCGGCACCTCACGCCTGCCCATCAATGCCATCACAGTCACATTCAATCACGCCATCTCGTATGTCGATGCCGTGAGCGCTGGGCTCTATGAACTCCGTGGCGCCGGCGTCGATGGCATCTTCGGCAATGCCGATGACACGCTCTTTACCCTCATTCCCCAGTACACCGCTGATTCCACCAACCTGACTCTTAACATCCTGGGCGGCCCGCTGCCCCAGGGCAACTACCGTCTGACTGTTTTCGGCACCAGCCCCCGCGCCCTGCACGATGTCAATGGTCAGAGCGTTGACGGGGACAACAACGGCGCCGCCGGTGGCAACTACGTCCGCAGTTTCGTCATGGGTCCGCCCGATGTCGTTCCGGTCATCACTCTCATCGCGCCGCTGCCCATCAGTGAAGGTGTCCCCTTCGCTCAGGATGCCTCCTTCGTTGACCCTGACGCTGGTGATTCCTGGACCGCCACGGTTAACTACGGCGACAACTCCGGCACAGTGGCTCTTGCGCTGAATCCCGACCAGTCCTTCCACCTGGCGCATGACTACGCTGACAACGGCAGCTACACCATTACCGTAACCGTTAGCGATAGCTTCGGGCTGAGCGATACCAAGACCATCACCCAGGTCATCAACGAGGTCGCTCCCACCGCCACCTTCGGTAGCAACAGCCCAATCCTCGAGGGCGCCACGGCTACGGTCTCCTTCACCAACCCGACTGATCCCTCCACCAGAGATGCCGGCTACTTCCGCTACAGCTTCGACTTCAATAACGATGGGGCGTTTGAGATCCTCAGTTCCAGCAGTACTTCGGCCACCATCCCGGCCGGCTATCTGCCCATCGGCGGCGGCAGCCGCGTCATCCATGGACGTATCAGCACTTCCAACGACGGTGCCTATACCGACTATTACACCACACTTACGGTCAACAATGTTCTGCCCAACATCACAGCGGACCTGAACGCTTCGATCATCACCTGGCAGACTTATACCGCCAGCGGTTCGTTCACTGACCCGGGCACCGGCGAGACCTACACCGCCACTGTGGATTACGGTGACGGCGCTGGCGCCCAGCCGCTGACTCTCCAGGCCAACAAGACCTTCTCACTGTCTCATCCGTATGCCGCGGCCGGCAACTACAGCGTCATTGTCAGCATCAGTGATGGCGGCTCCTCGCCGTCCACTGCCACCGGCACGGCCGCCGTCGCCGATCCCGCCGTCCTTCCGGCGACCGGCATTGACATTTCCTGTACGCAGTATCTGAACTACAGCGGCAACATCGCTTCCTTTACCCCGTTCGCGAAAACGACCCCGGCCGATTACGAACTCACCGTCGATTTCGGCGATGGCGTCAACGATGGTTCAGCTTTCATCTATGACGGTGGCGACGGCATGTTCTACGTACAGGGCTCCAAGACCTATGCCAGCATCGATGGCAGCCCCTTCACCATCACCACCACCATTACCGATCCGGCCATCGGCCTGGCAACGGTAACCAGCACCGCTACTGTCGCCGAACCGGTCTACGTCACTCTTCCCGGCGTCGGCATCGATATCACGCCGAAGCGCGGCCAGAGCTTCTATGGCCCGATTGCAACTTTCACGCCGCTGGCCGGCACTTCCGCGGCCGACTACCTGTCGTCGGCTGACTGGGGAGATGGCACGAGCGGCGAGAGCAGCACCTGGGTGAACGACAACGGCGATGGCACCTTCTCCGTCTACGGCTACCACACCTACTACAAGGTCGGCACCTTCAGCGTCACCACCAGCTTCAATGATGGCCCGTTTGTCAGCGGCAGTGCGACCAGTACCGCGACGGTCACAAATCCAGTGCCGTTCATCTATGCTTACACGATCTACGTGAATCAGCTCCAGCCGTTTACGGATCGGTGGGTTGCCTACTTCACGGACCAGTATCCCGCCGACCTCTCTGCCTACTCCGCGGCGATTGACTGGGGCGATGGCCACACTTCAGCAGGGGTGGTCAATGAATCCGAAGGCTATTACTACATTACCGGCTCCTACAACTACCAGACCTTCGGCACGCTTACGCTTACCGTTACGCTCGACAAGACTGTTGCCGGGGAGGCGCCCGAAACGGTTGTGGCATCGAGCCAGGCGCAAGTCTATGCCGAATGGTTTGGCGGCAACGGCGTGGACATCTCGGTCCCGGCCCAGATCCCCACCCCGGTTACGATCGCCCAGTTCAGCGCCGATCCGGCCATCGATGCCGGCCAGTTCACTGCCTCGATCCTGTGGGGCGATGGCAACGTGTCCGCCGGAACGATCATTGCGGACCCGGCCAATCCTGGCCAGTTCACGGTAACCGGCACCGCCAGCTACGCAGCGGCCGGAGATTACCAGGTTACTGTGCAGGTGATCGAACAGGGATACGACGCGGCCATTTACGAGAACGATTTCACCGCCGCCGCTCATGTCAGCGCTGTTCCGCTGCAAGTGACGGTTCTGCCCGTGAAGGCCACCGTGGGCACTCTGTTTGAGGGACAGGTTGCGACCTTCACTGATCTCAACCCTGATTCACCGGCGTCTGCCGATTTCACCGCCACCATCTTCTGGGGTGATGGCCAGCAGTCGCCCGGCCTGATCACTCCGGTCAGCGGGAACACTTTCTCTGTATCCGGCACTCACCTCTACAGCCTGGGCGGTTCGCTCCCACTGCAGGTGATCATCGGCACGAACGTGTTCACCGACCCAGTGGTGAACGGCA
>CAIQIQ010000109.1 GCA_903871935.1 uncultured Phycisphaerales bacterium | reverse complement strand
CTCGCCTCCGCCCGGCCGAATCTGCCCAGCATCGCGACGAACACGAGGGCCTCTGGGCCATCGCCCGCCGCGAACTCTCTCCCGAGCATGTCCAGATGCTCTGGCTCTGTTACGTCGAGGGCTTTAGCGCGCGCGAAATCGCCCGCGTCAT
This sequence comes from uncultured Phycisphaerales bacterium, assembly GCA_903871935.1. GTDB lineage: Bacteria > Planctomycetota > Phycisphaerae > Tepidisphaerales > Tepidisphaeraceae > CAIQIQ01. The sequence continues at coordinate 25,139 of CAIQIQ010000109.1, read as the reverse complement.
GGGCAAGAGCTGGGTCGCAGTAAAGACGGCACTGCACCGCGCCCGCCGGGCTCTTACCCCGCATCTCAGCAGCGCCGGTTTTGGACCTGCAGGCACACCATTACCTCGAAAGGATGGCACGCCATGACTCCACAACAGCCCTCCAATGACCCCATCGCCCAGCAACTGATCTCGGGCGCCAAGGACCTTTCCCCATCCTACTCCGAGCATCTCCACCAGCGGACGATGCGAGCGATCCGTGCACAGCAGATCCGGATGAGCATCGAGCCACGCTCGCGCTGGAACCACGCCATCGCCGCGGCGGCCGCTGTTCTGCTCCTGGGCCTTTGTGCCTGGTACTTCACCGGCAACAAACAGTCTCCCCCATCCCCACCGGTTGTATACCGCCACCCGGTAATTGGCGTCGATGTGAGCGTTCCGGATGCTGGCGACCTGCTCCGCCACAGCTCCAAGCCACTGACCGATGCACTCAGCGGCATCGACGGCAAGGCTCTGGCCCAACTCGAACAGAACGCCCGCTCCCTGGCTCGCTTCATCGCCAACCAACTCCCCCAATCCGACCCCCGGTCCCCCGCCAAATCCAATCAGCAGATACCTCAACCGGGAACGTAAGATCACGGCATTTGCTGTGGTCTGCGATGCCACATATCATCCCGGAAATGCCCTCCGTTACGATAGAGCGGTTTGGTCGGGACTCCCTGAACTGGTTGGTCGCCTTTGGCGACTTCTGGCGCTTCGTCGGGCATGTCTTCGCCTGGCTTCGGGCCGGGCTCAGCCGCAAGACCCTCCGCCTGATGCCCCCGCTCATGTACGAGATCGGTGTCAAGTCGATGCCTGTCGTCGCCATCACCGGCGCCTTCATCGGAATGGTCCTTGCCGTAGAAGCCTATAACCAGTTCAAAAGCATCGGCCAGGAGAATCGCCTGGGTGCCATCATCAACGTCTCGGTGGTCAAGCAGATCGGCCCGGTATTGGCGGCGGTGATGCTTGCCGGTCGAGTCGGCGGGGCGCTGACAGCCGAGCTGGGCACCATGAATGTGACCGAGCAGATCGACGCACTGCGTGTCATGGGCGCCGATCCGATCCGGTATCTGGTTGTGCCGCGCTTCCTGGTCTGCATACTCCTGACCCCGATCTTGACCATCTACAGCGACATTCTCGGTGTGCTGGGCGGATGGCTGGTGTCAGTTCATGGTTTCGGCATCCCAAACGAACCTTACTGGCACTATGCCCACGCCGGCGTCGGCGTCTGGGCTATCATGGAAGGCATCAGTAAGAGCGTGTTCTTCGGCGGCGCCATCGGCCTGATCGCCTGCTACAAAGGATTCACCTGCGGGGCCGGCGCCAGCGGCGTCGGCCGCGCATGCATGGAGAGTTTCGTCTATGCCTTTATCGCCATCATCGTTTTCAATTTCTTCTTTGCGCGCCTGGCGACGCAGTGGTATGTCGCACTTTATGGCCTGAAATCTCTGTTCTGATCCTTCATGACTCTCGCCATCGACAATCCGATCATTCAGTTCAAAGACGTCGGCAAACGTTTCGGCCGGCTCATTGTGCTCAACGGGCTGACCCTCGACATCGAACGCGGCAAATGCCTGGTGATCATCGGCGCCAGCGGCACCGGCAAGAGCGTGTTACTGAAACACATTGTCGGCCTGCTCCGTCCGGACTTTGGCGAAGTCTGGTTTGACGGCCGCCGCATCGACAATCTCGACGAACGTTCGCTGATGCAGATCCGTCAACGCATCGGATTCCTCTTTCAGATGGGCGCTCTTTTTGATTCCTTCACGGTGCAGCACAATATCGCGTTTCCGCTGATGGAGCATACGCACAAGAGTGACGCGGAAATCGACCATCTTGTGAAGCACAAGCTCACCATGGTGGGGCTGCCGGGAATCGGCGGCAAGATGCCGTCCGAGCTTTCCGGCGGCCAGAAGAAGCGCGTCGCCCTCGCCCGCGCCATCGCCCTGAGCCCCGAGGTGATTCTTTACGATGAGCCGACGACGGGACTGGATCCTGTGCGGTCCGACGTGATCAACGAACTGATCATCAAACTACAACGTGAGCTGCGGGTGACGAGCATCGTCGTTACCCACGACATGCACTCGGCATTCAAGGTTGCCGACCGCATGGTGATGCTGCACGAAGGAAAGATCGTCTACGACGGCACACCTCACGCAATTCTGGAGGAAACCGACCCCGTTGTCCGCCGTTTCGTAATGGGCGAAGCTTCCGAGCAGGACATGGCAAGTCTGAATGATGAAGAGCGCAGTCCCTCCATCTGATATTCCCGCGGATTAAGCCCAAAGCCCTCTTCAACCACCGCTACTCCGTCGGGGCCAGCACGTCGGCCACTTGTGATTTCCCTGACGCAGGACGCCTTGGGCGCCAAGACTACGTTCCGAGATGAGACGCAATGCGCTGTCTCAGACGCAACTTCAGCCGGCCGAGAATGATGACAATGACCACCAGCAGGACGGTGCCAGCCAGCCCGCTGACGAACCGTTCGGTGGAGGAATCAGGCACGCGGCGTAACTGCGCGAGCGCCGATGACTGCATCACATGTGCCAGCGGGATTCCTACCAGGAGCAACACCAGCTTCAGCCGCAGCCAACGCATTCGCAGGAGTTCGCGGGGGTGCTGCAGAAGCAACGCCAACCCAAAGACTGCCGCGCCCAGCAATCCCGGAACCACCTGCCGGGTAAACAGCCTCCCGACCAGGCCAAAGATTGCTCGGCGCTGTTCGACGGTGGAAGACTGCGCCTCGTGCATCAGCGTGCCGGCGGCAACGATGCCGCCGAGCGCCACAGCGACGCAGAGGTACTTCGGAATGAGCAGCCACGGCCGCAGCCCTCTGCCCCACTTGCGGCCATGGATGTTCCGGTACTGGCTCATTAGTGTGCAAGAACCGACCCGGCCATTTCGGCCGGGTCGGCTTGTTTTCAGTATGAACTTACTGGCGCGGGGTTAGTCGCGTCGGCCACCACGGCCGCCGCCACCACCACCGCCGCCACCGTGACCACCACGGCCGCGGCCACCGCCGCCACCGTGACCGCCACGGCCGCCGCCGCCACCGCCACCGGGGCCGCGACGACCACCGCCACCGCCACCAGGACCACCACGATGAGGACCGCCGGGGCCTCGGCGATCGCCGCCGCCACGGTTGCCGCTTTCGCTGGCACCTGCACGGTTGCCGACGCTGTCGCCCGGCTCCTCAATGATCGGGGGGGCATCCTCGACAAAGTCCTCTTCCCGGTCCGAGCCTTGATCCTGGCCCTGTCCCTGGTCCAGATTGTCGCTCAGGCCTTCTTCCTTCATGACGGCCTTGCGCGAGAGCTTGATGCGGCCCTGATCGTCGACCAGGATGCACTTCACGCGCACCTCGTCGCCGATATGCACCACATCCTCGCAGTTTCTCACGTAGGAGTCGGACAGCTCGGACACATGGCACAGGCCATCGGTGTCGGGTGCGATCTCGATGAACGCGCCGAACTCCTTGATGGAAACCACTCGGCCGGTGTAGATCTTGCCGACCTTGATCTCGGCACAGAGAGTCTCGACGTAGTCGCGGGCCTTCTGGGCTGCGACGGGATCGTTGCAGGCGATCTGCACGGTGCCATCGTCGTTGATCTCGATGGTGGTGCCGGTCTCTTCCTGAATCTTCTTGATCATCTTGCCGCCGGGGCCGATCAGCTTGCCGATCTTTTCCGGGTCGATGTGGATGGTCACGATGCGCGGAGCGTACTTGCTGATGTCCTCACGCGGCGCAGCGAGGGCCTGCTCCATCCGGCCGAGAATGGCCAGGCGAGCTTCCTTCGCGCGATGCAGCGTCTTGCGGATGGTGTCGTGGTCCAGACCCTCGATCTTAATGTCGAGCTGGATCGCGGTGATGCCATCGCGCGTGCCGCAGACCTTGAAGTCCATATCGCCGAAGTGATCCTCTTCGCCGAGGATATCGGTGATCAGAGCCTTCTTGTCGCCGTCCTGCACAAGGCCAACCGAGATGCCGGCAACCGGCTTCTTGATCGGCACACCGGCGTCCATCAGCGCCAGCGTTCCGCCGCAGGTCGTCGCCATCGAACTCGAGCCGTTGGACTCCATGATGTCCGAGATCAGGCGGATCGTATACGGGAACGTCTCAGCCGACGGAATCACCGGCATCAGAGCACGCTCAGCGAGCGCGCCATGCCCAATCTCACGCCGCCCAGGCCCGCGAATCGGGCGGACTTCACCCACGCTGTAGCTGGGGAAGTTGTAGTGCAGCATGAATTTCTGGTCATACTCATCCATCAGCCCATCAACAAGCTGGGCATCGGAAGCGGTGCCCAAGGTCACGGTGCACAGGGCCTGGGTCTCACCGCGGGTGAAGATGGCCGAGCCGTGCACGCGGGGCAGCACTGCCACCGAGCAGGTAACCGGGCGGATGGTGTAATAGTCGCGGCCATCGGGACGCGTGCCGTCGAGAATTGCCTGACGGGTCGCGAGCTCCTCGACATCGACAAAAATCTTGCGGATCTGGCTTGCCTTCGCCTTGGCGGCCATGATCTCGGTATAGGTTGCCTTGGCATCGGTCGGGGTCGGGGCCATATCCTCCAGCGTGTCTGCCAGAACCTTGTCGACCGCGGCCGCGCGATCAGCCTTGCCAGGTTTCCCCTTGGCAGCGCGGATCTTGCTCAAGACCTTCTTCTTCACTTCCTCAACCAGCTTCGGATCGGGCAGGTGGTAATCGCCCACCTTGTCCTGACCGACCTGCTGCTGCAGCTCTTCGATCATCCCCACGATCACCTTGATCGTCTCATGGCCGAAGACAACCGCGTCAGCGATGACATCTTCGTTGGCCTCGTTGGCGCCAAGCTCGATCATGTTGATGAAGTGCTTGGTGCCGGCCAGGGTCAATTCAAATTCGCTCTTGGCGAGCTGATCCTGGGTCGGGTTGATCACGAACTGACCATCCACCCGGCCGACGCGAACATGCGCGATCGGGGCGATGAACGGGATATCGCTGATGGCGACAGCGGCCGAAGCCACCAGACCAGCCAGGATATCGGGATCATTCTGCATATCGAACGCCAGTGCATTGATCTGGATCTGCACTTCGTCGATAAAGCCCTTGGGGAACAGCGGACGCATCGGCCGATCGATCATCCGGGCGGTCAGGATCTCGCGATTGGTCGGCCGACCTTCGCGCTTCATGAACCCGCCAGGAAACTTGCCGGCCGCGGCGCGGCGCTCGCGGTAGTCAACCTGGAGGGGGAAGAAATCTATGCCCTCACGGGGCTTGGCGCGGCATACCGCACCGAAAACTACGGTTTCACCGTACTGTACGCTCACGGCACCATCGGCGAGCTTAGCCCAGGTACCGGTCTGGATTGACAGCACGCGGCCGCCAATCTCACGTTCAACTTTGATGGACTGCATCTAAACAGTTCCCTTATTTGGCCTTAGGTAGGTTTGATAGGCAAGCAAACTGACAGGGGTCCACAGATGGACAGATCCGGGCAGTGCGATTTTGAGACTTTGGTATGCGACCAATGATCGCATCTGGAAGGGGCGGCGTTGGCCGCCGGGCAATCCGCAATACCTCAAATCCTCACCCGAATTCCTCAGTGCACGGATGTGTGCATCTGTGGCTAATCCTCTATTGCTTTCTCCCTCTCACTTGCCGCGGTTTAAGGCCATCAAAGCCAAGGCAAGAAGGGAACACACTTTACATCTGCGAGGCATCATACAGGACAAAGGGCTTAGACTCCAGCGGTTAAAATTGTCGGGATGGTCGGTGGTCGGGAGGGGCCGGGGGTCGGGCTAGTGATTATTGATTATTCCGTAACGGGGGCTGAGGATAAGTGAGGAGGTGCGCAAGTTGCGCGGGTGTTACCACCAGTGCGCTATCTGCTGTGATGACATGTAGTTACGGTGGAATCGAGGGAGGAGGTGCGCAAGTTCGATTGCATTGTGGATAACTCCTCAGTGCCGCCGACGAGTGATGAGGGACCACTCGGACAGGAATAAGATTGCAGAGGGCGCGCGAATATCTTTTCGCGTTGTAAACTATTGTGGTATAAGTGGTTACGAGTTTTATGGATGGGAAGGTGCTCAAGTTTCTTTTTTTTGGTCCAGATCAGTCGTCAATCGTCATTGGCCAAGGAGGTCAGGCCATGGGTGTCGCTCGAGGGCGAGGCGACCCACGTTCAAAGGTGCTCAGGTTAGCGCGCAATCGACGGAGAAACGTATCGCAGATTACCGTCGATGACGAACGTGCTCAGGTTCGCGTGCGCACAAGGGCAACTCCTACTTATCCGGTCGGAGTTCTGGTATTCATTTGTCAAAGATCTGAGGTGCGCGGGGAAAAAAGCGCGCCCTCCATAATATAGGGTCGTTTGGGCGGGGTTTGGCTTGGGGAGATGAGTAATGACAAGGGTTTATGCGCAATCCACAATCCGGCCGTTTTGTTGTGGATAACTTTTGTGGATAACTCGCGGCCGAAGGAGCGGATATTCACATAGATGGACAGGATCGACAGGATGAACGAGAAAAGAGCGGAGTGGGGAAGCGAGATTGCGTTCATGATTCTTTCCGGCGGGGGATTGGTGCGGCATGGCAAGTGTGGCTCGGCATGGCGAGATCGGCTGGCGATGGTGGAGACCCCGATGCCCGGAGGTGAATCGAAGCGTGAGCGACAAGCGTGCCAAAATCGCAGATTCTGCGAGCTTCCTGTCGACCGGCAGAGCGATGAGCGGTGGGAGCGCACCATAGCTGAGACGAAGCCACGACCGAGTTTGACGCATTCCTGGATGCATCTCGGGCTGAGGGCGGAGAGGGGCCGCTGGATCGGATGTGATCTCGAGAACTCGCCCAAGCTTCTGGCGGGTGGAGATGGTAAGTGGTCAGGACTGGTGCCTCGACCGCTGTCCCGCTGTCTATTCTATCCTTCCAAAACGTCATCTATCATATCCTGGAGGACGCTCTGCGCCCGTCCTGGGAGTGGATTATCCCGGTGGAGCTTCGCGAGCTTGTCAGCGTACGCGCGCACGATGTCCGGGCGGACCTTCTTCATCGCAGCGGCTGTCTGCATCAGCAGAAGGCGCACGGTAAGGCTCTGTGGATACTTGAGACACTGAGCCAAGCTTCCATCCAGGATTTCCCGCTCTCCGTGGAGGAATTCCGGACTTACGCGATCCATCGCGGCACATCGTACTGCCAGTAACTGCTCCAAGCGCAACATGTAGTCGGTGAACCAGGCACCTTGCGGCACCGTGTAGGCTGATGCCGATGGTCGGGGCAGGATACCGACGTGCTCACGCAGGCCGGCATGCAGCAGTGATACCAAGGAACCAAACCCCTCTTCCGGTTGATCCCGATGGAACGTCTGCTGCCAATTCGCGAGACACGTACCGTCAATCGTCCTGACCAAACGCATCTGCACCTTCCAATGGCTGCCGATCGTGACGAGGTGCGTGAGAACGAGCCAGTCTGCCGGTTCCGATCCCTCGCGCGCAATGTGCGCGGCATCCTCGTCGCCATACGGCTTGCCGAAGAGCACGAAGCCGGCACGTGGTGCAACCATCCATGGTACGAGGGTCTTGGCTCGCGACTGAGTATACAGGTCCGTCTGCTCGGCCAGGAAGAGCGGTAAAGCTCGACTGAGCCTGCCAGGCGTGTCAGTCATTTGGTGCTGAATAGAGTCTGGGGGCACTTCGACGTCAGCGCTACCGCCCATAAAGCTTACCCAGGGGAGCTCTCCGGTCTGAGCTCGGATAAGCATAGCGGCCGGAGAGTCATTTCGCAGCCAGATTGGTCCCTCGACCGTGAGCATCGTCATTTGTGGTGAATCAGCCGCCGAGAGAGGTGATGCGGGAAGCCCCTTCTTGGCGATCTCAGTTTCCCAGAACTGCAGCGTCTCTCGCCAGTCGGGACGATTCTGCCCGTACAGTGTCTCAACTAGCCGTTTGGCTTCGTCCAACTGCCCCAGATCAACATGCGCTTTGATCAGGTTGTTGCCTACCTGGAGCCCATGCATGGCAGCATTGAACCGAGGCGCGGTTAACCGCAGCAGCTCTGCCAAGTGACCCCGATTGCCCAGATCGCCACTCATCTGCATAAGCAAGTCCGTCGGCACGGGCTCCCCAGCATGGGAGAGGCTCTCCTGGTAGTATGTAAGTGCCTGTGTCAACTGGGCCGAGGCGACTGCACTGCGGGCCAACCAGAGCTGCGCGCGCCAACTGCCCGGCAGAGCGGCGACCCGACGCAGCGCCTCCTGGCCAGCGGCCTCGCCACCGCGTTCGCGATGGATAGCCTCGAACCAACTCATTCCATTCGCCTGGTTCGGGTCAATCTCAAGGGCATGCCAGAGTGTCTGCTCAGATTTTCGGGCGTCACCTTGCTTGGTGTAGACCTTCGCCAGATTCGTCAGAATCGAGCCATCCTCACCTTGGGCAACAAGAAAGTTCTGAAGAAGCTTCTCTGCTTCGTTAAGCCGCCCTTCCTCCATAAGCACGATGCCCCAAACGCAGGCGCCGCGAGATGGCACCGGATCCGTACGATATAGCTGCTCGGCCGCCTTAACCACGTTTGCGCGAAAGCCATCCTGTAACGCTCCCACGACAACAGCGTAAAGCTCATCCGGCTTGCTCCATGCTTTCTCTATGGTTCCGGGCAGAACGTTGTCGCGCCACTCTTGCCGCGTGATAAACATCTCACGCCCATAGTGGTCATAGACCCGGATCATGTTCGGATCCTTCGCTGGATCGGTCGGCGGCGCGGACGCAACAACCGCCAGCCGAGGCGTCGGAGTCGGCAAGATCTGTGCAGAAGAAAGGTCATGGACATCTTGCGATGGCGGATTTGTGCCGTTCTTCCTGCCAAAGAACTTCCTGAAGATATTCATGCTCGTAAATACCTCATGCAAATCGCAAGGGCCACCAGGCATTACATGGCGCGAGCGACACGATAGGATGAGTGACCCATCTTTGCCCTTTTTTGTCAACGGCCCGAACTTGATCTTCCTGGTGCCGACTCGGTATTTGAGCCACTCTTTGGGAATGAGTAAAGGGCGGAAGAAGGTGGACACTGCCGCGTCGCCTTCTCCCACTGGCCCTATGCGCCGCCGGTCAGCCTTCGCCAGAAGCCGAGCGAACGCGTCTGCTCAAGGGTCATGCCTGAGCGCAATTCACGGAACTTCTCAAGCGAGCCCTCTTTAGTCTCGCTGATGGGATGCATGGCCGGCGCCGTCACAGGATGCGTAGCCGGCGCCCTGACGGCCGTCTGCGGCTTCAACTCAACCCTTCCGGTGCCTCGATCGACTTCGAACACAGCTTCCGATCGAGCATAGCCCTTCTCGTTCGCGAGATGGCCTAATTCGATCGTTCGCGGCTGCTCAAACCAACCGACGACTTTCGCGTTCTGGACAAACACCACCAACACGACTGAGTCTGACGACTCGATGGTGGTCTTGCTGAAGTCGGGCCAGGCAAAGCCCAGAGCTTTCTCCACCGACGCGCGGCTGGAGTAACAATCGAAGACGTACATGCGATCCCACGCGAATACACGATCGCCCGCGAAGTCGAAGGACGTCGCGCCCGACGCCACGGCGGATTCCAAGCGAGGTTGGATGCCTGGAGCTCGATCGTTGCTGCCATCACATCCAGTCAGTAGCGCCAAGGCGAGGATACAAGTGATCAGCCGCATGATGAAAGCGTTCTAATCCGATTATCCTGGCCGGTGATGTTGCTTAACATCCCGGTACTGTGCGGCCACAATACCCTGGGTGAGGGGGCTCCTCAAGAATTGGAAAAGGAGTTGACGAGGTTGGATGCTTCACCTGTTTCTGTTTCTCTTCTATCGATCCGGGTAGAACCGGCTGTAGAAGAGGCGGTGCAGTGATTTGACTTGCTCGCAGCGTTCCTTGCCCAGGACGTCGTTGTAGTCTGGCTGCGGCAGGCTCACTTTCTCCCGGATCTTGTGATCGCCATAGATCCCGGCCTCCCAATCGTTCTCCTGGGTTGACTGGGCAACATGCTCGAAGTCATGCTCGAAATACGGCTCTTCCAGATACTGATACACACCCTTCATCGTCTCCTGTGGTCGGCTGGTCAGGTCCTCATAACGCACGATGTGGCACTTGGACACCGTGTTGGACTCAATCGCTTCGGTCAGTCTCTGCATGGCCACGCCGAGGGGCATACTGCTGAGCCAGGTGTTCACCCGCGCTGTGATCGTCACCATCTGCGGCCGCTCCGGGGTATCCAGTGGATCGACCAGGTCGCGCTTGGCGCGGAAGAGTTTTTCCATCGAACTGAGTATTGCCCGCAGATCCCGGATGCAAACCAGTATCCTGGGAGCGGGGTAGAACATGTCCAGCCAGTTGTACAGATGGAGCCAGCTTCTGTTCTTGTCGATGCAGATCGGCTTGTCGGTCAGCCCCTCGTAGAATCCGACCAACGCGCCGCGGCAATAGCCCTTGAACGCCCGCCGCATCGCATCCTGGTCCTGGGCGTGAAACTCCGGAAGCCGGCTAAAGTGCGCACGCGAGGTAAAGAGAAGCTCAAGCAGACCGCTGGTCGGGCTGGCGTATATCCGCGGGTTCTGCGCCAGGATGTTCTGAAGCAGAGTCGAGCCCGACCTCGGCAACGAGCTATTGAATACGATGCGTTTCTCCTCCATCGCGGTTCCTTCCGATCTACAGGTGCCGATGAACGATATGCCGACTTGCTCAGTTGTATCCAAAGATAAGAGAACGCGTGAGCATTGGCACCAAAGACTGGTATCCACTCATCCCTTCGGCTCACACTTGCATGGTATCCCGGGCGAGAAGGTGCTCCTGATCAGTGGCGACAGCCGTTTCATGAGGCAAGTGCGAGTTGCTCTGCCGCAGCGGAGCCAATACTCGGATCGTCGCCCACCCCGTGATGTCTAGATCGGTTCGGTTTGCCAAGGATGCCCTTCGGTCCTGTCGAGACCGAGCATAGGATACCATGTTACGTTCTGGAGTGACGATGTGCCGGCAAAATGGCGCGAGCGGATTGAGAGGAGCCCTGAGATTCCTGGCGGAAAACCGCGGGTACAGGGGACGCATATCCCTGCCGGCCGGCGGCGTGCTGGTGGCATGCGATGTATCAGAGGAATGGACCTCGATTGCCAAGCCTTTCTGGGATGAGGCCGGCGTCGCGGGGAAGATCAGCCTGCGCCTGGGGCCGGCCGCCCTGACGCTGCAGGGGCTGATCGCGGCCGGGGAGTCAGGCACGTATGACCTTGCATTTATTGATGCCGACAAGGAAGGCTACCGTAACTATTACGAGCAGTGCCTGAGCTTGATTCGCCCCGGCGGCATCATCCTGATTGACAACATGTTCATGGGCGGCAAGGCGATAGGGGAGAAACCCAAGGATCGATCTGCGGCAACGGTTCGGACTCTGGCGACGGTGATCTTTGCCGATAAGCGCGTGGATCCCGCGCTGATCCCCATTCGCGACGGCGTGTTATTGGCGCGCAAGCGTTGATGAGGATCTTCAGGGCGTGACTCGCGGCTCGAAACCTTCCATTGCCGCGCGACGGCGCGGCGGGCGCGGTTCGGACTTCGGGAGATCTCTGACGATCAGGTCGGCGGCGATCCGGCCGGACTGGTAGATCGTCGGCAGGCCCGAACCGGGATGCGTCCCGCCGCCGACGATATATGCGTTGGCCAATTCCTCCGAGCGGTTATGTGGACGGAAGTAGAGCATCTGGCCGAGTGTGTGGGCAAGATTGAACGTGGCACCGGCGTAGATGCTGTGGTCTTGCTGCCACTGCATGGGGCTGATGATTCTTTCTGCAACGATGTGCTGCGAGAGGTCCTTCAGTTCGGTACGCTCCTGGATGCGCTTGATCATCAGGTCGCGGAATGGGCCGGCCTCTTTGGCCCAGTCGATGCCGGATGTCTGATTGGGAACAGGCACCAGCACATAGATGCTCGAATGGCCTGGCGGAGCCAGAGTGTCATCCGTGACAACAGCGTTCTGCACGTAGAACGACGGGTCGGCCGAGAGTCTCATGTTCTGGGTGATATCCAGGACGTTCGCCTTGTAGTCATCGGCGAAGAACACGTTGTGGTGGGGAATGTCGTACTGCTTGTTCAGGCCCAGGTAGAGCATGAAGGTGGAGCAGGAGTATTCGTAGCTAGAGAGTTTCCTGTCGGTGTAGGTGCGACGATCCTGGGGTTTCAGCAGGTTTTGCATCGCCCAGGCAAAGTCCGGGTTGATGATCACGGCATCGCCGTGGACCTCCTGACCGCTGGTCAGCAGCAGGCCGGTGGCTTTGCGCTTCTGCGAGAGGATTTGCTTCACGGGCGTGTTGAGGTGGATCTGACCACCCAGTTCGCCGATCACTTTCGCCATGGCGGTGGAGATTGCGTTCAGGCCGCCGATGGGGTGATAGATTCCGTATCGGTGCTCGATGAGCGACAGGATGGTGAAGGTGGCCGGGCATTTCCAGGGCGACATGCCCAGATACTTTGCCTGAAACGTCATCGCGATGCGGAGGTGTTCAGCGTCAAAATACGAAGCGAGGCGGTTATATACACTGGTGAATGCGTCGAGGTGCGGCAGCGCCCGCAGAAGGTTGCGCGAAAGATAACTTGTCAGCATCATGTAGGGCGTGCGCAGGCAGGGATAGACCACGTCGAGCTTGCGGCTCTCCTGCTGCCTGTAGCGCCGGTATGCCTCAGACTGCCCGGGGAAGACGCGCTCCACTTCGCGAAGCATGCGCGCTTCGTCATCGGTGGGGAAGAAGTCAACTCCGCCAGGAAAGCGCAGGCGATACAGCGGATCGAGCTTGCGGAGGTCGAGATACTCCTTGATGTCCCGGCTGGCGTCGGCGAAGAGTTCCTCCAGGGCGCGAGTCATCATCAGGAAGGTCGGACCGGTATCGAACTTGTAAGGTCCGATATGCATTGCCGCGTTGCGTCCGCCAACGCAATCGGCCTTCTCGAAGATCTCGACCTGATACCCACGTGCTGCGAGCAGCATGCCGGCCGTCAGGCCACCAGGACCAGCACCAATAATCAGCACACGTTGACCCATGCGCCTGCTCCGTTCTCCATCGCACTGAGCGATCCGGTCCGAATTGCAGTTGCCGATTATACGGTAAACTCCATCTTCTTGCCGGTGGTTCGTCAGCGAATATCGAGGACGACCGCCTCTTCGCCGCCAAGTTCCAGTTCGACTTCTGAATCGCGAACTGCAAGGCTCCGGCTGGCGGGCAACACCACGCACTGCGATGGTGGCGTTGCCTGGGCGAGTGTGATCACGACGCTCTGGCGCTGGGCGGAGGTGTTCAGCACCGTCAGGTGATGGTCGCCGAAGCGCTCGAGATGGACCGAAGCGTTGGAACTGGCGGCTCCTGTGACGGGCTTCCAGCCGGCCTCTGCCAGCATGCGGCAGAGCGGGACGTACTTCTGGAACAGCGGGCGGTCGCGGTTGTAGAGCGACGGGTTCTGGAAGTACTGCTTCTCCGCCGCATTGTGGCTGAAGAACCCCGGGAACATGCCAAAGGCCATGCAGCGCTGCATGTACTTTTCCACGAGTTCGGGTGGAAACACATCGAAGTTTGTATTCATCAGGAAGCAATAGGGCTTGCCACCGCACATCGCGCGACGATAGAGAAGCTTTTCAATCGACATCGGCTGCCACTTGCCGCCGCGGTTCCAGTCGGTCTCGGTCCCCGCGACATCCAGCAATGGCACGAGCCACGGCAGCGCCTCAGGCGTTGCATTGGCCATCATGAGGCGGTCCATGGCGTGAACATCGGTGGCGATGCCGCGGATGTACTCAAATACGATCAAGCCGCGGAAGATGGCCGGTGCATGTGTGATCGGATCGAAGGCCAGGGGCGTCTTCATCGCGGCAAAGTGCTCGCGGTTGAAGTTCAGTTCATCGGTGACATACCCTTCACTCGAGTCGATGTATTCGCCGTCGAGATGGCCCCGGCTCTTCGCGCCCGCGCCCGCGCCGTAGAGATTGTCGCGGAGGGTCGGGTTCCACTTGGTGGAAAAGTGGCTGGGCTGCCGTGTGATTCCTGGAGCTGAGTTCATGCTCCAGACGATGCCATCGCACCAGGGCTGCTTTTCAAACCGGCCGGTGAGTTCTCCGGCGGCATTGTGGTAGCCACTGGTGAACAGTGCCTGGGCATCGGGTTTGTTGGCATCCGCCATCTCTTTGGCGCGGGCAACGGCCGCCGCCATCGTGCGCGGGGCATCCTTGGGCAGCGGCATCCACCAGGTCAGCGGCTCGGTGTAACGGAAGGTAAGGATGTCATGCGCATCATCCCACTTCGTTTCGTCATTGCCCTCCTTGAAGGCGAAGCCGAAGTCTTGCCAGTTCGTCACCTTGCTGATCGGGCCAAACGGCATCCAGAGCCCCTGGTGCTTCGCCCGCACGATAAAGGCATCGGGAGACAGGTCGTAGTACTTCTGCAGGGCCGCTCTGAACCCGCCGCGGCCATCAAAGCCAAAGGGCAGCACGCCCACCTGCGCTTCAGGTTTCTCCGGTGTCAGGGCGATATCGAATGCGGCATAGAGTTCGCGGGCATCGGTTGAGAAGCCCAGACGGAAGACCGCCGGGCGGGCGAGATCGACGGCGAGACCCTGGCCCGGGCGCGGGCCCGGGGACCCATCGGCGACGGCCGCGAAGGGGTAAGGCGAAAGCAACCCACGGGCGCCGGCAGCGCAGGACAAGGCGTTGAGCATGTCCTGATGGGCTTTGGGCGCTTCGGTGGAGATAGGGTCGCGCAGCCACTGCCAGTTCCCCGCGGCGATCGGGATCGTGTAGATAACCGTCAGCGCCCGATCATGCCCGGAGAGATCGCGCAGCGTGAGGTTCTGCATTTCGCCCGATGGTTCCACCTCGACGCGCAGCTGCAGCGCTTCGCCGTTGCTGGCCGTGTGGAAGCCGCTTCCGGCCGCCACATCACGGATCAGGACCTGCGGCCGGGTGAGGGCGCTATGGCGCACCAGCAGACCATCGAACACGGCGACATTCGGGGCGTTGAGCTGCGCGGAATCCAGGGCGCCAACCTGCGCCAGGAACGGCTGGCGGAACTCCGCCTTGCCGGTGTGACGGCGGAAGAGGAGGTAGACATTGACGTCGCGAATCGGCCTTTCGGGAGACACCAGCACCTGCCGGGTCTGCCACGATGAGGTGCCGGTGTGGAATACCGCGTGCTGCGCCCAGAGCGGCGTGCCATCCGCATAGACGATGTCCAGATAGAGCGAGTAATCGGAATCGGAGGCGCCGCCTGCATCGGTAGCCCGGCTGTCGACCGATGCCAGGATCGGTATCGGGCGCTGCTGGTTCAGATGGAGGGTCTGAGAGAATCCGGCCGCAGCGGGCGCCTGCAGGCCGTTGTCCACCGAGAGAGGCAATCGAGCCGGAGAGTTACCTTGCGGCGTGATCTGGCTCCAGGCGGCCTGAATCAGATTGGGGCCGGCTTTCTGAGCAGTCAGAAGTGGACGGAGCTCATCCGCCGACGCAACCACGCAGTAGAGCACGAGAACCAAGAGAAAGGCAGTTCGCATGTGGAGGTATTGTAGCAGACTCATCCGCGGCAAATGTGGTCATGGAGCCCCAAAAAGAGAACGCCATGGAATAAACTCGGGCCTTGCATCGTCTAACTGCTTAGCGTGCTAACTAATAGTCTAGAGCCACAAGCGATTGAGGCGGGTGCTTCGGAAGAGGCATTCCGCGGGATGCTGCGCTACTTTGGGTTGCTGAGGCGGACGATGGAGCCATTCTTCGCCGGGCATGGCATCAGCGTCTCGCAATGGGGAATGCTGCGCGCGTTATTGCGTGCGGACCACGACGGCCACACTGGTCTGCGTCTGATGGATCTGGGCGAGCGCCTGCTCGTCCGGCCGCCCAGCGTAAGCGGTGTGGTCCGGCGGCTGACCGCAATGGGCCTGGTGAAGACCGTCCCATCGGGTGACGACCATCGTGCCCGGCTGGTATCGTTGACAGCCAAAGGCAGACAACTCGTGGAGAGAGTCGGCGAGGCACACGTGCAGCGTGTGCGCGAGATCTATGCGGCTTTGGATGAACACGAGCTTGCCGGTCTGAGCAGTTCGCTGAGCAAGCTGTGCCATCGTATGGAAGAGATCAGCCGGGAAAACTGCGAAAAGGAACAGGCATGAGAAAGCTTATTGTTACGATTGTGGTTCTGGCGGTGCTTGGTGCCGGTGCGTACTACGGCTATCGCTACTGGGCCGCCCGAGGCACGGCGGTGCCTGAGTTCAGAACCACCACCATCACCAAAGGCGAACTGCTGGCGACGATCGGCGCCACCGGCACGGTTGAACCCGAAGAGGTGATCGATGTCGGCGCCCAAGTGGCGGGTCTGATCCTGTCGTTTGGCAAGGATGTCCAAGGCAAGCCGATTGACTATGGCTCGCGCATAGTGGAAGGCACCGTATTGGCACAGATTGACGATTCGTTGTATCAGATCGACATAGCACAGGCGCGGGCTGCGGTCGCGCAGGCGCAGGCCCAGGTGGTGCAGGGCGAGGCAGGCATCACCCTGGCTGAAGCGAACCTCAAGCAGAGCCAGGCGAAAGCCGACCAGGCCAGCCGCGACTGGGACCGCGCTCAGAAACTGGGGCCATCCGATGCGCTGTCGCAGGTGAGCTATGATGCGTACCGCGGCACGTATGAGGCGACGGTCGCCAATGTTGCTGTGAGCCAGGCAGCCATCGATCAGTCCAAGGCCACCCTGGTGCAGGCCAAGGCCGCCGTGGTGTCGGCCGAGGCGGCCCTCAAGCGCTCACAGCGCAACCTTGCGTATTGTGTGATCACGGCACCGGTAAACGGAGTCATCATCGACCGTCGCGTGAACATCGGGCAGACAGTGGTGGCGAGCCTGAATGCGCCCAGCCTGTTCCTCATCGCCAAAGACCTGACCCGCATCCAGGTGTGGATCGCGGTGAACGAGGCTGATATCGGCAGCATCCACCCCGGACAACCGGTAACCTTCACGGCCGATGCGATCCCCGGGCGCATCTTCAAAGGGCAGGTGAACAAGGTTCGTCTCAACGCCCAGATGACATCCAATGTCGTGACCTATACGGTGGAAGTTACGGCGGACAACTCCGATGGCCGGCTTCTGCCTTACCTGACCGCCAGCGCCCAGTTCGAGGTGGCGCGGCATCCTGATGTACTGATGGTGCCCAATGTGGCACTGCGATGGACGCCGTCGCCGCAATACGTGGTGGCCGACCCGCGCAGCGGCCAAGGTGTGGCGGGGCGCGGCGGACAACTGGCAGTGGAGAGCGGCGGGCCATCCCCCGCGACCCGGCCCAGCACAAGAGAGAGTGATGGCGGCACGGGCGCGGGCGCGGGGCGCAGCGCCCGCGGAACGCTCTGGGTCAAGGATCCCAGCGGCCTGCTTCGGGCGGTGCAGGTACGCGTGGGGATGAGCGATGGCGCAATGACCGAAGTGATGGGCAAAAACGTCAGCGAGGGGATGGAGATCGTGGTAGGCGAACAAAGGGCCGATGTGGCGGCGGCGCCCGGCACGCCGGCAAGCCCGTTTACGCCGACGTTTGGCCGCCCCAGGGGTCGCTAGTGCCCTCCTGACAACGGTGTCTTGAACCCTGGTTTGGCGAAGCTGGAAGTGCTGTCATGGATCTGATTCGACTGAACAATATCGTCAAGACGTATTACCTGGGCGAGGTTGATGTGCCGGTGCTCAAGGGGGTGTCGCTGGCTATCGGCCGGGGCGAGATGGTGGCGCTGATGGGAGTGTCAGGGTCCGGCAAGAGCACGCTGATGAACATCCTGGGGTGCCTCGATACGCCGACGTCGGGCGAGTTCTGGCTCGATGGGCAGGAAGTGTCGAAGCTGTCGCGCGACCAGCGGGCCGGCGTTCGAAATCGCATGCTGGGGTTTGTATTCCAGAGCTTCAATCTGTTGCCACGCACCAGCGCCCTGGAAAACGTGATGATGCCGCTGAACTACTCCAGGAACGGCTGGTCGGATCGCGAGGCTCGCGCCCGAGCCGTGAAACTGCTGGAACTGGTGGGCCTGGGCGACCGCATGCACCACTATTCCTCGCAGCTTTCCGGCGGGCAGCAGCAGCGCGTGGCCATTGCGCGGGCGCTGGTCAATGAGCCGTCGGTGCTGTTCGCCGATGAGCCCACGGGAAACCTCGACTCCAAGACGAGCGAAGAAGTGCTGCGGATGTTCCAGAAGCTGAACGCAGAAGAGGGAATCACGATCCTGCTGGTGACACATGATGCCGCCGTGGCGGGGCATGCCAAACGGACCATCCATATCCGGGACGGGATGATCGCCAATGGGCTTCACGAGGAGGGGACGGCGGGGGCGGGGGAAGCAGTGCAGGCAGACGCGGCGGGAAAGACTGGGGTGAAGCCATGAGAATGTTCTACAAGACCTTACGCACGGCGATTCATGCCATGCGGCGCAATGTCATGCGGTCGATTCTTACGACGCTGGGGATCATCATCGGCATCGCGGCCGTGATCGCCATCATGGAGATCGGCCAGGGATCCTCCAGCGCCATTCAAGCGCGAATCGCGAGCATGGGGGCCAATACGCTGATGGTGTTCCCCGGGCAGGCTGCCAGTGGCGGCATAAGCTGGGGTGTAGGCAGTGTGATGTCGCTGACGCCGCTGGATGCGGAAACCATCGCCAAGGACTGCCCCGATGCCGCATATGTCGCCCCGACGGTGCGCGGGAAAGGCCAGGTAATCTATGGCAACCGCAACTGGGTTCCAATGCAGACTACCGGCACGACGCCGGAGTTCATGCATATCCGCGAGTGGCCAGTATCAGAAGGCGATTTCTTTACAGATCGCGACGTGCGCAATTCAAGCAAGGTGTGCGTGATCGGGCAGACGCTCAAGCGAGAGCTGTTTGGCGATGAGGCGCCGGTTGGCAAGGAACTGCGCGTGCAGAACGTGTCATTCCGCGTCGTGGGCGTGCTGGAGCGCAAAGGCGCGAACATGATGGGGATGGACCAGGATGACATTCTGCTGGCTCCCTGGACAACCGTGAAGTATCGGCTGAGCGGATCGGGATCGAGTGCCGCGCCCAGTTCATCGGGCTCATCATCGGCCGCATCCAATGCGGTCAACTCGCTGAACGGACTTTATCCCTCAAGTTCCGTCAAATTGTACGCGGACATCTCGGCGATTCAGGCTGCGGACACACCGATGCCGGTTCGGTTTGCCAACGTTGACCAGATCATCGTCGCGACAAGGTCGTCCAGTGCCATCCCGTCGGCAATGAAGGAGATCACGCAGGTGCTGCGGGAACGCCACCGGCTAAAAGGGGATGATCCCGACGATTTCCAGATCCGCGATATGACCGAAATGACCAATACCCTGACGGCGACAACGGGCATGGTCACCATGCTGCTGCTGTGCGTGGCGATGATTTCGCTGGTCGTCGGCGGCGTGGGCATTATGAACATCATGCT
Organism: uncultured Phycisphaerales bacterium; assembly: GCA_903871935.1. Lineage (GTDB taxonomy): Bacteria > Planctomycetota > Phycisphaerae > Tepidisphaerales > Tepidisphaeraceae > CAIQIQ01. The sequence goes on along the minus strand of CAIQIQ010000109.1, from coordinate 5,681 downwards.
GGTGTCGGTCACCGAACGCACGCGCGAGATTGGCCTGCGGATGGCGGTGGGAGCGCGGGGCATGGACATCTTGTTCCAGTTCCTCATCGAGTCGGTGCTTCTGTGCCTGGTGGGTGGTTCGCTTGGCATTCTGATCGGGCGAGGCGCATCCATGCTGGTCACGAAGCTGGCGGGCTGGCCGGTTCAGGCATCCGTGACGGCGATCATCCTCGCCGTATCGGTGTCGGTGGTTGTGGGCGTGGTTTTCGGCTTCTATCCGGCGTGGAAGGCTTCGCGTCTGGATCCGATTGAAGCATTGCGTTACGAGTAAGGGAGAGAGTCATGGGTCTGCCGATTCGATCAATGGTGCTCAGCAGTGTGACCGCCGTCTGCGTGGCCGGGTGCATGGTCGGTCCCGATTACCACCGGCCGGCGACAACGATGCCCGCCGGCTGGGTGCCGCAAGGGCCCGAGCCGGCGACATTGCCCAGTCATACCGACACCGGAGCGCCCAACCTAGTGCACTGGTGGGCCCAATTCGGTGATGCGGAACTGACCAGCCTTGTGGAGCGATCCCTGCACGGCAACCTCGATGTGCAGCAGGCCGAAGCCCGCATCCGCCAGGCACGAGCCCAGGGCGTGGTGGTCGGATCCGCCTACTGGCCTGATGTCACTGCCAATGGCTCCTACCGGCGCGTTCGCACGCCCAATGGAAGGGGCGGGGGCGTGGAGTCCAATCTGTATTCAGAAGGCTTTGACGCCACCTGGGAGCTTGATGTATTCGGCGGCACTCGACGCTCGGTGGAGGCGGCCGATGCTCAGACTGTTTCGGCCATTGAGGACCTTCGCGATGTAATGGTCACACTGGTCTCTGAGGTAGCCGCCAACTATCTCGACCTGCGCGGGCAGCAGGAGCGCATCGTGATCTCTCAGCGCAATCTCGAGTCGCAATTGAAGAGCCTTGACCTGACGCGCCGACAGTTCAAAGCCGGTTTCATCGGAGCCCTCGACGTGGCCAATGCCGAGGCGCAGGTCGCGACGACTCGCTCACAGATCCCGTCGTTGGAGTCGCAGATCCGCCAGGACATCTACGCGATCGCACTGCTGTTGGGCATCGAGCCCGGCGCGCTGGTGGAAGAACTGTCGGCGACCGCTCCCATGCCGACGACACCGCCGCAAGTGCCGGTGGGACTTCCCTCTGAACTCTTGCGCCGGCGTCCGGACATTCGCCGGGCCGAAGCTCAACTGCATGCCGCCACCGCACAGATTGGCGTGGCAACGGCCGATCTCTACCCGAAGTTCTCGCTCACAGGAACGATTGGCATCGCCGCGAGCAACTCCAAAGCCCTGGACACCTGGAGCAACCGCAATTGGTCGATTGGCCCGAGCGTTTCATGGGACATCTTCAACGCCGGGAGAACCCAGGCAAACATCAAGGTCCAGGAGGCATTGCGCGACCAGTCCACGTACGCGTATCGGAGTACGGTGCTCACGGCTCTTCGCGATGTCGAATCGTCCCTGATCGCATATGCCAAGGAGCAGGAGCATCAGCAGATCCTGGGTGAGGCGGTAACTTCCAACCGGCGTGCCGTCGATCTGTCACAGCGTCTGTACTCGGATGGCCAGACAGACTTCCTTAATGTGCTCAATGCCCAGCGGTCGCTCCTATTGGCCGAGCAGGCGTACTCTCTGAGCGCCCAGAGCGTGGCAACCGACTTGGTCTCGCTCTACAAAGCGCTTGGCGGCGGCTGGGAGAGCACTGCGTCGACAGCGGCTCCCACAACCGCGCCGACGCGATAAACCGGCTTTTACTTGCCAGAATCTCGCGTCGGAGCTACGACCATGAATGAATCCCCGATGCGCAGCTCGTCGAAATCAAACGTCGCCCCACCTCCCGAGCCGACGTTGACCGCGTTGAATCGGAAATCGGCGATGCTGGGGGCATGCAGGTCCGCCTTGGAGGTGTCGGGCGCCTGGCCGGGCTGCGGATCCACCCACATCCACCCCTCCTCGGCGCCGGGCTTGAAGTCAAAACGATAGACCAGCAGACGGACCGTCTGGTCGGATGTGACTGTGCCATCCCACTTGCCTGCCGCCGGGCCGCCCTGGTCGGTCCGGCACAGCAGCCAATGCGTCCCCATGTTCTGCCGGCCAAGCTGAATGCGCTGCGTCTTCTTGTAGTCAGGGCCGAGGTGCACACCATCCATCAGATGCATCCCCCCATACGCCAGCTTGGGATACGACGTACAGGAGATGAGAAAGGAGATCCAGATGGTGGTGCCATCTTTTCCGAAGGTCTTGCCCGATGCTCCGTTTTCAACCAGTTGGGCGACTTCCGGCCGGTCGACATCCAGATAACGGAAAAGCCGGGCATCGGTACCTGCCTGCAATGACTTGCCGCCGGTGACGGACAGGTTCGCAAACGACATTCCCGTTTCCGTGATGGTTAATCCTGTGACACCCTTGGGGCCGAACCATTCCCCTTTCCAGCCGATCCCGCCTTTAGCGCCCTCCAGGCTTTGCCCCTTGTCATAGGCAAATCCCTCATAGGCGATCAACTGATCGGCCACGGCAAATCGTGACAAGGAGATGGCCGCAAGAGCCAGCAGATTTATCCATCCCGGAGCTATTGATCGACTATCGAGATGCCGTTTCATCATCTGCTCAACACTATCATCGGCGAATCGGAGCGTCCATATTCGCACACCCGCACGCCAACTCGATGCTTAGGCTCTGTGTCAGACATCTCTGCGCTCAGGCATTTGGCGGATCATCTCGGTCAATGGCCTCCTTCCGGTCGGCAAGTGCGATCATGGCGCAGCGCTCCAGTACGCCAGCGATGTTACTGAACACATTCGCCGAGCCGAGCAACGCCAACCAGGTCGTCACGGCACCGACACTCATCGGCACGATGACGGCCAGTTCTGGTTCACGAGCAGCTACAGCACCAACAAGCAATCCCGTCGCCACCGCGCCATGCCCCACCAGCCCGATGACTGTCCACACTTTGACGGAGATGATTTCACGGGGGTCGGTAATGCGGCGCGAAAGATTCCTCGCCACCAACATCTGCAGCAGCCACAGACCAACAGCACAGGCCCATTCCAGGAAAATGATCAGCCCCCAAACGTTCTGCCAGTCCCGCCACGCGACCAGAAGTGCAACGACCTGCACAATGACTGTGCAGCCGCACACGATGGCCGCCATCACCCGATGCCTGCCAACAGGACGGCCGGGTTCGGGCGTGGTAGCTCGCCACACTCCAAACGCCCATAGAACCAGAATGGCGGGAACAAGCCAGGCGGGCAAGTGACCCATCGCCAGGGCGAGACACGCGCCGGGAAACACAAGTACCGACAGACCGATCGCCGCGCTCTGCCCTATCCGGAATCCCACGCCAACCTGGCCAAGCCATTCCGGTGATGCATTCACAAGATGCTCGCCGCGCAATGAGAGGTAGACCGGAACACCACATTCAGGACAGCGGGCGGTCGGCGCCAGCCCGCGCAGGAGATAGCCGCAGCGGTGACAGGCGGTATCCAACTGAAGATGGCCGGAGGCATCCAATGCCTGGGGGTCCGGTTTGCAGCCCTGAATGGACACGTATCTCCTCCGCAATCCGTGGCCACAGGGCCACCTATTGCACATCTTCCGAGCCAGCATTTACCGCGCAAAAGCGGAATGATCCATTAATGGAATTCCGCCTCACGTTATAGTCCGCACTATCATCGACGCATCGGAGTGACCAACTGGGGCGACAACATGACCTCCTCCACATCAATGTATCCCGGCCATGCGGACTCACCCCTAACGCACCCAACATGCTTATTTACAGGTACTTATGACACGCTTGCCGACGAAGAGCCGATGACGGAGCGCCAGCGATGGCATAGTAACCCAGACCAGGGCGCACGGCGCGTTGACGCTTTGGATGCATGCTTGTAGAACATGCCCCCTGAAACGCCTCAGGCCCCTCGCCTGGTGGCCCTGATTTAGTGCTTGTTGTTACTCGATGAGCCCGAGGCTTTGCAGCTCAAGCTGCGGGATTGTCGTCAGGCTCCAGACTTCGTGTGAAGCTGGAGGATGCTTGAGTTGTCGGCCGCTGTTGCGGCCGGCGTTGAGAAGTGTCCCGGATTTTACATTACACCCCGGGCGCGGGTTGCGCAGGTAAGCATAAGGAGTAATCGTGAAGGTCGGCTTCTACGGACACGTGCGTCAGTATCAGAATATCCAGAAGGAAATCGATGCGAACATTCAGAAGGTGCTGATGAGCGGCGAGTACGTTCATGGCCCGATGAACAAGCAGTTCGAGAAGGAATTTGCTGAGTTCTCCGGCACCAAGTACGCCATCCCCTGCGGCAACGGCACCGATGCCCTCTGGCTTACGCTGATGGCGCTGGGCATCGGCGAAGGCGATGAAGTCATCACCAACGCCAATACGTTCTTCGCCACGGCCGAGGCAATCTGGATCGCCGGCGCCACCGCCGTCCTGATCGACTGCGATCCCCTGACCAAGTGCATTGACCCGGCCAAGATCGAAGCCGCCATCACCCGCAAGACCCGCTGCCTCATGCCCGTGCATCTTTACGGCCAGTGCGCTGATATGCCGGCCATCAAGAAGATCGCCGACAAGTACAAGCTGTGGGTCGTCGAAGACAACGCCCAGGCCATTGACGCCGCCGGCGACACCTTCAAGATCGGCGAGCTTTCCGATGCCGTGGCCACCAGTTTCATCATCCAGAAGAATCTGGGCTGCTTCGGCGATGGCGGGGCGATCGTCACCAACAACGAACAGGTCAACCGCGTTACCAAACTGCTGCGTGCCCATGGCTCACCGGCCCGCAACGTTCACAGCTTCGGCTTCAACAGCCGTCTGGACGACATCCAGGCCGCCGTCGTGAGCGCCAAGCTCAAGCATATCCATGCCTGGAATGACCAGCGCGGTGTGTGGGCCGCCCGCTATACCGCCGGCCTCAAGGGCATTAAGTCGTTTGACCTGCCCTACCACAAGCCCGGCTATCGCCATGTGTGGCACCTCTATGTCATCGAGGCCAAGAACCCGGCCAACCGTGACAAGATGGTGGATTTCCTCGTCAAGAACGGCATTGACGCCAAGACCCACTACTCGATCGCCATCCACCAGCAGGCTGGCTATCCGTGGGGCAAGGGCGCCCGCACCGTCGGCTCGCTCGCCAACGCCGAGAAGAATTCGGCTTGCTGCATCAGCCTGCCGATGTTCCCCGAGCTCACGGCCGAGGAAGTGGACTACGTGATCTCCAAGTGCCATGAGATGGACAAGCAGTTCGCCTAACTGCAATTGATCTGCAACAGGGCTGGCGCATCGGCGCCAGCCCTGTTGCCTCTGTCTTTATAGGAAAGCCCGAAACCCGTGATCCGGGCGGCAAACGCCCCTGATTCCGAGCTTCGCGTTTTCCCTCATCAGACTTGAGGATTCTGGCAACCATACCAAGGCAGGAGAGCAACATGAGCAAGCAATACAGTGTCGTCGTCGTAGGCATGGGCAAGCGCGGCAAGCATCACGCCGCAGCCTTCAACGCCAATCCCCGTTTCAAGGTCGTGGGAATCTGCGACATTGTCCAGGCCGCTCTCGACGCCGCCGCCCCGACGTTGGGCAACCCTCGCACCAGCACCGACGCCGCCGCTCTTGCCAGAGAACTCAAGCCCGATGTCTTCTGCTTCTG
>CAIQIQ010000108.1 GCA_903871935.1 uncultured Phycisphaerales bacterium | reverse complement strand
TGCGGGTGGAGTTGAAGCGGGCCAGGGTGTTTTTAGCGCAGAAGAGCAGACGCTGCTCGGGGTCTTCGAGATCGGGGGCCATGAAGTACACCAGGCGGCAGGCATCGCGCATGGCGGCGAAGAGACGGGAGGCGAAGGGATTGCGCTGCAGGTGCGGTACGCCGGCGAGCAGGACGATGGCGACTTCACGATGCTGGGCGACATTGGCCAGGGCATCGAGATCGCGTTGGACTTTGGCGCGGGCGGGATCATTGGTGGCGGCGATGAGCAGGTCGGCGTTGTCGATCAGCACCATGCGGATGGTTTTGTGCTCATGCAGCACTTCGGAGAGGGCATCCAGATCGTCGAGGGAGAAGGGAGCGGAACGGCCGCGGGGCTCCTGGCCATAGACCTTGGGATACTCGCGATGGACCTTGGAGAGAATCAGGACCTGGTCGGGATCGATGCCTAGGGCCTGCAGGCGAGGTTTTAAGACATCGTGTTGGTCGCGGTAGGAGATGAGAAGGACGGTGGGACAGCTTTGTGGACCTGTCTCGTTGGGGATGATGATGGGGTCGGGGAGAGAGCCGTCGGGATTGGCCGGCGGATACATGGTCCGGCCGGTGGAGATGCCGGGCTGGGTGGCGAAGGCGGAGGCGAGATGGCAGGCGAGCTGGGTGAGGCCAGAGCCGGTGGGAGCGGCGACGAGGGAGAGACGGTGGCAGGGAAAGAGGTCGTGCAGTGCCCAGAGGGGCGGGAGGTCGGAGAGTTCGGCGACAGAATCGAGATCGAGCTGGACGTTAGGCAAGAGCGCGGGCTGGAAGAGCATGAGAGACCCCCTGTGCGTAGATGACTCCCGGCACGGTGGAGCTGTCCGATACAGCCCTCTATATATCCCCCGGGAGTCGCGCTTTTTGCGCGCAGGCGCGCACCAAGTTGGGGCGTATTTGCGATCTTCAATCGAAAATCAAAGATATCTTTTGGAGAAAATGAAAAGATTGCTGTAAGTCGCGGTGCGCGCCTGCGCGACACATGCGCACCACTCCATGTGTATAAGTCGGCCGTGGTGGGATGTAAGTTGACGCTGGGTCGCGACTTGGCATTTGCTGGGGGTTGTGGATGGGGAATTCTGGTGTGTCGAAGCAAGAAAAAGAGAATGGCCGCAAGAAGGCACCGCGGGCGTCGCCCGCAGCCCAAGAGAATTAACATCGATAGACAGGATGAACAGGATTACGGTAAGGGCCGCGGAGGCGCGATGACGCGAAGGAAGAGATGAAACCACAGATGAACACAGATGAACACAGATGAACACGGATGCGCAAGCTGCTGATCTGTGTTCATCTGTGTTTATCGAGGCGTACTCGCCGGGTGGTTCCGATTTGACCGGCGGCGCTGGAGTGGTGAGGCGCGAATTGACGGGATGGGGGTGAGGCCTTAGCGTTGAGGGATGGACTATGAGGTTCGTTGGTATCCGTTTTCCGAGCATCCGGAATCAGACTCGTGCTGGTCTTTATCGACCGGGCCGGATGGGCGCATCTATGCGGGCGCGTGCTGCGAAGGTGTGCCCGGCGGCATCGTGAAGCTGGTTCGTTATAACGAGAAGCGCGATGCGCTGGACTACTTGTTTGACTTGGATGAGATGGTGGGGGATCCGCGCGATTCGGGGCGAGCGACGCAGTGCAAGATCCACTACAGCTTCGCGCCGTCGATGCATGATGGCGTGCTGTATATGGCGACGCACCTCTCCGGGCCGCCGATCGACCAGCCGGCCTATTCGCCGTGGAAGTCGTGGCATGATCCGGAACGCTGTTTTCGCGGCAGCGCGCTGCTGGCGTTCGATACCCGGAGCGACCGCGTGCTGTGGTGGGATACGCTGATCCCCAAGGAGGGGTGCCGGTGTCTGTTGCACGATGAAGAGCGGGGGCTGCTTTATGCCCTGAGCTATCCGCGCGATCACCTGATCGTGTATGACATCAAGACGCGAAAGATGCGCGACCTCGGGCGGATTGGCTCCATCAATGCCCAGGTGCTGTTCCTCGATGCCAGGCACAGAGTGTGGACGACCGACGACTATGGACATCTGGTCCGCTATGACCCGGAGAAAGACCGTATCGAGCGCTCGCCGTATGTGTTGCCCCACAACGATCTCTACCAGACGGGATGGCACAGCGTCTTTTATGATGCGGTCCGCGCCCCGGATGGCCGGTCGGTGTTCGCGACGACGTGGAATGGCAACCCCTACATGATGCGGATCTGGCCGGATGAAGGGGATTGGGGTCGGGTGGAAAACCTTGGGCCGGTCACGCCGGATCACGATCCCACTCAGCCGGAACTGTACTTTCTGGACCACTGCGGCGGATTGACGATCGGCGGCGATGGGCAGCTTTACTACGTCGCATCGAAGTGGCCCAGGAAGGACTATTACGCGGAGCCTGACAAAGTCGCGGGCGTGGTGTGGCGTCTGGATCCGGCTACCCATCAGCGTCAGGAAGTGGCGGTGTTGCAGAAGCCGGAGGGACGCTCGCAGTATGTTTCGCGCGGAGGAGTGGATCACAATGGCGATCTGTTCTTCGGCCACGTTGGCTTCCCCAGACCGGTGGGCATGTTCAAGGTAACCGTGCCGGCAGAGCGGAAGCGGCCGAATTCGCATCTTCCGATTCGGATGTGGGGATAAAACATGAGTAAACGAGAACGATTCGATGTGAAACATCCTGATGCCCGTGAGATCACTGATCGGATTGTGCACGGCGCGTATATCACCGAAGGAACGATGGTGGCGTTTCCCACGTGTTTTCCTGCGGTGACGGTGCCGTTGCCGGGAGATGAGAGTCGCATTACGGCGCTGGATGTGTCGGCGGATGGGATGGTCTATGCGGGAACCAGCGGGCGGGCATCGCACCTGTTGGTGGGGATGTTCCATGGCGTAACGGGGATGGTCTTTGACATGGGTGTGGTCGAAGGCGCGAACCAGTCGGTTGCGGTCGTCTGTGGACGCGAGCGTTTTGTCGCGGCCGTGAATGGTCCGGATAGCGGCCGGTTGATGGCGCACAAGCTTGCTCCACTGCCCTTTAGCCTGATTCAGGAGTGGAACATTTCCCGCTCGCCGCTGAACGAAGTGGGAAAGGAACTGGATGGAGAGAAGATTGTGCACATGGTCGGGGATGCAACGGGGGCTTACGCAATTGGCGTAACGCCGACGCGCCTTTTCAGGCTCGATATTGCATCCGGCAGTGCGACGATCGTAGATAAGCTCGTGGGGCGCGGTCGGCTGGTTCGTGGCGGCAGCGGCGGCGTATTTGGCGTCGACGATGATGATACGCTCTGGCGATATGACACCGCCTCCGCCACGCTGAAGCGAAAAGCGGTTCGTCTGCCTGAGGGCAAGTGGTCAGCCCAGTCGCTGCGCTGGGGCCGTGATACGATAAACGGCACACTGTATACGGCCGATAGCCAGGGCACGCTGTATGCGTTTGATGAGGGGAGGGGATTTAGTGCTCCGTTGTGCAAGGTGCCGGTTGCGCCGGTGGGGCCGATGGCGGTGACGCTGGATGGGCGGCTGTATGGGACGTTTGGCGATGAGATGTCGATGCTGTTCTGCTATGACCCGCAGACGCGTGAACTGAAGACGCTTGGCGTGGCGGTGTCGGTGCTGGAACGCCGGAGGTATGGGTATACGTTTGGCGATGCGGCGGTCGGGCGCGATGGGCAGATATTCTTTGGCGAGGATGATGATTTGGGCCATTTGTGGATGTATTTCCCGAAGATACTGCCGCGGAGATGATGCGAGGTTGTGATGACAGTCAACCGAGAAGAGATCGTTCACGGCCTGCGCGGCCTGGGACTTGCCAGTGGCGATGTGGTCCTGATGCACAGTTCGTTGTCGTCGCTGGGTCAGGTGGATGGTGGGGCGCAGACGGTGATCGAGGCGCTGCTGGAGGTACTGGGGCCGGAGGGAACGCTGCTGATGCCGTCTTTTCAGGGCGGCGGCGAGCACGATCTGCTGCGCCGTGGGTGCGTGTTTGATCTGCGCACTTCGCCATCGGAATTGGGGTTGATTACCGAGACCTTTCGCCTGTTGCCGAATGTGATTCGCTCCATCAGCCCTACGCATTGCACGGCCGGATGCGGCAAGAGGGCGGCGGAGATTCTGGATGGTCATCAGTACTGCAACGTCTCGGTTGGGCACGGATCACCGTATGAGAAGCTGGTGAGAGCGGAAGGGAAGATCCTGCTGTTGGGGGTCACGCATGCCAGCAACACAACACTGCACCTTGTTGAGAATACCCATGGTGCGCCGACGATCTGTCGGGAGAAGTTCAATCCGCTGGTGATTGATGCTGGTGGCCGGTGCTGGACGGTTCCCATGCATTCCCACATGCCCGGGCTGAAGCGCCGATACCCGCGCGTGGAAGACGAACTGGTAGGCGCGGGGATCCAGAAGAATGGTTTGGTCGGGCAGGCTACCTGTCGCCTTGTACAGGCTGGACCCATGGCGCAGGCGATCGGGCGGAGGATACGGGAGAATCCACTGTATCTCTGCGAGGTGTTTACGCCGTAGTCTACAACTGCGCGGTGATCAGACTGGCGAGTTCGGAGCGTTCGCTCTTTTGCAGCGTGACGTGGCCGAAGAGGCTTTGGCCTTTCATACGCTCAACGAGGTACGACAGGCCGTTGGAGGATGAGTCCAGATACGGATTATCGATTTGGGTGGCATCTCCGGTGAGGACCAGTTTGGTGCCATCCGCCACGCGGCTGGCGATGGTCTTCACCTCGTGCGGCGTCAGGTTCTGAGCCTCATCGACGATCATGAACTGGTGGGGAATCGAGCGGCCGCGGATGTAGGTCAAGGGCTCGAGCACCATCTGGCCGGACTCCATGAGCTGCTTGATCCGCTGCTCAACAGAGGACATGGTCTGGTGCGAGGGGGCGCCGTTGCCGGTGTCGGTGTGGAGACGGTTGGAGAGGAGGTAGGCGACGTTGTCGAAGATCGGCTGCATCCAGGCAGTGAGCTTTTCATCCTTGCCGCCGGGAAGGTAACCGATATCACGCCCCAAGGGCATGATCGGCCGGGCGGCGAGGAGTTTCTGGTAGACCTGCTCGTTGAGCACCTTGGTCAGACCGGCCGCCAGCGCCAAGAGTGTCTTGCCGGTACCGGCGCTGCCGATGAGCGAAACGAGTTTCACCGAATCGTCGAGTAGCAGATCCAGGGCCATCGTCTGCTGGAGATTGCGCGGCATGATCCCAAAGACCGGGCCGCGCCGCGGGCGCACGGGGAAAAGCAGTCCCGGCTCGCTGTGGCAGCGGGTCAGGGCGGTGTGGGTGGGTTCCTGGTCGTTCTTGAGCAGGATGAACTCATTGGCGTGGAAGTCTGGGATCTCCAATTGAATCTGTTTTTCGGCAAAGAGTTTGGTGATCAGATCGGCGGGAACTTCCATCTCACGCCAGCCGCTGTAGAGCCGCTCGAAATCAACTTTCTGGGCCTCAAAATCTTCAGTGGGGATGCCGAGGGCATCGCTCTTGATGCGAGCGTTGATGTCCTTGGAGATGAAGACGGCCTTCTTACCTTCCTGGATCAGATCGTAAGCGACTGAGATGATCCGGTTGTCGGCGGTGTCGGAGGTCAGGCCGGGGCAGAGCTTGATCTGATGGGGCAGGATGACGCGAACCCGGCCGTTGGTCTCTCCGATATCGATGCCTTCGGAGAGATGCCCCAGGCTGCGGAAGCGGTCGAGGTGGCGGATGACGGTGCGGGCGTTGCGACCAAGATCATCGGTGGCGGTCTTGAATCGGTCGAGCTCCTCGATCACGTCGAAAGGGATCACGACTTCGTTGTCAGCCAGCAGGAAGATCGCGTTAGGATTGTGCAGCAGGACATTGGTGTCGATGACAAAATACTTCGATTTTTCGTTCATGTACCGATTCCGTTCGATGGCGGCTTTGAGTCCCTGGCAGATGAATAGCCGCTTGTGGCAAGATGTTCAAGTTCCGTGCCAACAATGCGCAGGGATATTGGGGGCCCGAGTGAGCCGAGCACAACAACAGGTCTCACATATCAATGCGGGTGTCATCCAGTGGCGTATTGGAGTCGTCGGCCGCGAGATCAGGCGAGATATGGGGCTTCTGCATGGAATGCTGGGAAAGTTCGAGGCGGGTAATGACCTGATCCATATCGCTGGGGCGTTTTTGCGGGCGGACCGAAATGCAGTCCATGACCAGATTGGAGAGCGGCAGGGGCGTTCTGGGATTCAGGTCCAGCGGAGTTTCGATGCGGTTCTCGACCAGGAAACTGTTGGCGCCTTTCTTTGTCACGGTGAAGAGGGTTGGGATGGGCTTATTCGTCAGGCACCAATAGAGCGTAGCGCCCAGGTTGTAGACATCGGTCTGGATGGTGACAGGCTTGCGGTGAAACTGCTCGGGGGCGATGTAGTCGGGCGTGCCCTGGATGCGCTCCTTGACGGTGCCGATGGGACAGCTCTGTCCAAAGTCGATGATTTTCACCATGCCGCTGTTATTGCGGATGACGTTGTTGGGCTTCATATCACAATGGACAAAACCCATGGCGTGCATGGCCTTCATTCCCTGAGCGATCTGAATGAAGGTTTCGATCGTGTCGGCTGTCGAATGGGGCGGCGCCACATCGAGCGTTTGACCTGGCACGTACTCCATCAACAAGAAGGCCTCTGCCACCTTCAGGAGCATCTTCTTATGGATCTTGAGGTCGTAGGTGCGGCGGAGGTTGATGTGAGAGAACTGCCGGCTGATCTCGAATTCCGTCTCCATCTGCTCGACGAAGCGGAGGTCCTTCTGCAGAGATCGGACGACATGTTTCATGGCGTAGATTCTCTGCGTACTCGGATCAGAGACACGATAGATCGTGCTCCTGGCGCCTTCACCCAGGCATTCGAGTACATCGTAGTGCAAAATCTTGGTCGGAATCGCCGCCATTATCGATAATCGGCCTCAGCTATATGAGCTAAATGCAGACTGACCAACCAACCCGCCTGGGCACCGCCCAGCAGGACTCTCAATGCCACACATGTATTGTATAACTTCTTTCGCCAATACGGCTCGCGAACCCCGCCGAAGGCAGATGACAAGGGATACCCCTTCACCGCGCCGTCCGGTGGCACCCATCTTCAGACAGGATTTGCCGAATGTATCGTAACCCTTAGCAGTTGCCAAGCTTCCATCTCAAACCGGACCTATCGGGCGGTGTATGCAATCTTAGTCACGGCTACGACCGCGCTGCAGGAGGACCGCGCCGATGAGGATCGAGCCTTTGACGGCGCCTTGGAGGTAAGGGTTGATGTTGAGCATGTTGAGCATGTTTCCGGTGACCCCGAGCAGGAGAATGCCAACGACGGTGCCCCAGATGCTGCCCGAGCCGCCGCGCATACTCGCGCCGCCGACGGCGACGGCCGCGATAGCGTCGAGTTCGCTGAGCATTCCGGTGCTGCTGGACGAGACGCTGTTCAGTCGGGAAGCCTGCAGAAGACCAGCGATCCCGGCCAGCAGGCCCATGAGTGAGTATGTGCTAACCTTGACCAGATTTACGTTGATTGCGGAGTAAACGGCCGCTCGCTCGTTGCAGCCAATCGCGACGACATATCTCCCAAAGCGAGTGCGGCGGTGCAGCACCCACATCAGCAGCACGAGCACGAAGAAGACAAGCACCGGATAGCCGACCTGCAGCGGCACCCCGGGGCGAAGCTCCAGAAACGGGAGTGGGATGCCGCCGGCTCCGAGGGTGCGGAATTCGGCGACCTCGGATCGGTATTCGGACGCCGACACGGGTGTCACGGCGAGCGAGCGCATGATCGCCATCGTGCCCAGGGTGATGATGAATGGCACGGCCCGGCCGTAGGCGATCAGAGCTCCATTGAGCATGCCGGCGAGGGTGCCGATCAGCAGGGCGACGGCACAACTGAGGATGATCGCCCAGGGGATGCTCCCGCCGATGCCGCATGCTGTTGCGGCTTTGGCGGCCAGCAGGGGAAGGATTCCCACATCTTCGGAATTGGTTTGGCTAAGGAGCAGGGGAGCTTTGGCGACGGCGTTGAGAATTACGATGCCGACGGCGCCGGCAAGAGCGAGTGTGGATCCGACAGACAGATCGATCCCGCCCAGGACGATGACGAAGGTCATCCCCAGGGCGAGGATGCCGACGGCGGAGTTCTGACGCAGGATGTTGAGGATGTTTTCGCCGGTGAGGAAGCGATCGGAGAGAATGGCGGTGCAGGTGGCGAGGGCGATCAGCGCCACGAGCGGACCGAATTGCTGCAGGAGCCGCCGCCAGTCCACCGGGCGGCGCGGCGGAAGTGGCCGGGAGTAGTCCAGAGTCATGCTGCGGGGATTGGACGGGGGGGCGTGGACGTTGTCAACGCTCAGGGCAGACACAGGGACGCAGAGAGTGGGAGAGTGGGCGAGGGCGTGAGGGGGAGACACGGGGACGCGTAGAGTGGAAGCGAAGGCACGAAGGGAAGAGCGGAGAGCGGAAGGCACCCATACAGTGAGTGTCTCGGGCAGCTACCAGTTTGACACCATCGGCAGCAGCCACAAGACGCTGCTGGCCCTCTATACGGGGAATGCAGTTGCCACTTTGCATTCCCTGGCTTCGCGCTAAGGCGATGCAGCAAATGCATGAGCTCGGCCTAATGACTTGGCAATTCCGGCGCGTTATGCTGGAACCGCCACTTCCAATCCGGCGAAAGGCCTTTTGCATATGCGCCAGCACAATCGTAGCGGGCATCGTCGACGAACGGCAATGGTCGAGGTTCTGGAGCAACGGTGGCTGCTGACGACGATCTACTCGGCCGACATGAGTACCAATCCCGGATGGACGCTGGACAACGTGGCGGGCATCGGCTGGGAGTACGGCTCGCCAAAGGGCACCGGCGGCGATCCTGCCTCGGGGCACACGGGCAGCAATGTCGTGGGAACGATCCTGGGGGGTTCCTACCCCAATAGCGTTCCCAGCCCATGGTACGCCACGACGGTCGCGATCAACTGCTGGAGCTATACGGACGTGACATTGAGCTTCTGGCGGGATCTGGGCGTCGTGTCCGGCGATACGGCAAGGATCGCGGTGTCTTCCAACGGCACGACCTGGACGAACGTCTGGAGCGCCGGTGGAACGATCAATGACGCCGGATGGACGAGCCAGACGTACGATATCTCTACGGTTGCAGACAAGCAGAGCACGGTCTACATCCGTTGGAGCCTGGGACCGACAAACGCTTCGGGCGTCTCCTACGGATGGAACATTGATGATGTGACGCTAAGCGGGACGTTTCATACGCCGCCGACCGTTTCGAGCATCACCCGCATAGGCACATCCCCCACCAACGCATCGAGTGTGCAGTATGCCGTGGCTTTTTCGGCCGCCGTCGTCGGCGTGGATGTAACCGATTTCGCCCTTGCATCAACCGGCAGTGCATCGGGAACGGTTGCGTCCGTCAGTGGTTCGGGCAGCAGCTACACCGTCACGGTGGGTTCAGTGGCCGGGGCCGGCACACTGGGACTCAACCTCGTTGACGATGACACGATTGCGGACTCGTACGGTTACACGCTCGGAGGAAGCGGCGTCGGTAACGGCAATTTCGCCGGCCAATCATTCACCGTCGATCGCGTTGCCCCGACGGTGACCTCCATCAATGTATTGGGCGGCCAGACCGCGAATTTGGCCATCTTCAGCGTTACGTTTTCTGAGTCCGTTACCGGCGTGGACCTGGGCGATTTCAACGTCGCGTTCACGGGCACGGCGAGCGGAACTCTCTCGGGAATCTCCGGATCGGGCGCGAGTTACCAGGTTGCTGTCAACACGCCGGTCGGTGACGGCACCGTCAGGCTGAACCTTGTTGACAACGATTCCATCGCAGACTCGCTGGGGAATCCGCTTGGCGGGAGTGGCGCTGGCAATGGCAATTCCAGCGGCACGGGCGCGGTTGACCATATGGCCCCGGTGGTCACCAACGTAACGCCGGCGAGCCAGCAGGCGGTACTTACTTCACCATTCAACGTGGACGTTTCATTCAATGAGGCTGTCGGGTCTGTGGATCCTACGGATCTTGTCCTGACCGGGCGGGCGGCCGCTTCGGCGGTGGTGGGAACGCCTGTCAATCTTGGCAGCAACGTCTGGCGTTTCCCTGTATCCGGCGCCGGCGATGGGCGACTAAACCTCGCGCTTGCACCTGATACGGGAGACATCACTGACCTGTTGGGCAATAGTCTGGCAGGCATTTCCTGGACCTGCCGGGTCAATTTGACCCGGAAGATCATCTACAGCTCGTACGACCCGGCGAATGTTAATCAGGACATCTGGACCATGAACGCCGATGGTTCCAGTCAGGTTCATCTTACGAGCATGGGCGGCGACGAATGGACCCCCGCATACAGCCACGATGGCCAGAAGATCGTCTACACCTACGACCGTAAACTCTGGATTGCGAACGCAGATGGAACAGGCGCGGTCCGCCTCACTAATCCAAACGAAAGCCAGTACGCTGTCGACTTTGGTGCCAGTTTCAGCCCGGATGACTCTCGCATCGTTTTCGGCCATAACAATGGCTTGGGGATGGCAGGCGGTGGGCTCTGGATCATCAACACCAACGGGACCGGGCTCACGGAACTCTATCAGGGCTCCGGGTTGGATCCATGCTTCAGTCCCGACGGCAGTCAGATTGTCTTCGCCACCAACTCGTCGACCAGTGGAACGGACATTTCCATCGTGAACGCCAATGGCAGCAACCAAAGATACCTGACTTCCACCGGCAACCAGGGCAAGGAGAACCGATATCCTGCGTTCAGTCCCGATGGAACCAAGATCGTCTTCACATCCAACCGCGACGCCGTCACCAACTACGAGATCTACGTCATGGACGCGGACGGCACCCACGTGACCCGTCTGACGAACAACGCCGCCGGCGACCTCTATGCACGTTTCAGCCCGGATGGACAGAAGATCGCGTTCTACTCCAACCGGGACGGCCACGAGGCCATCTTCACAATGAACGCTGACGGGTCAGCCCAAACGCGTATCACGTCGGCGTCTGTTGTCAGCGTGGATCCGTCGTGGGGAATCGATTACGTCGCGCCCGCTGTAGCAAGCATCGATCGAGTGGGCCCGGTTCACAACAGCACCAGTAGCGTCCAGTTTGCCGTCACCTTCAAGGAGCCCGTCTGGGGCGTGGATCTGTCCGACTTCGCCATTGCCACCACTGGAACGGCCTCGGGCGCCCTCGCATCTGTCAGCGGATCGGGAATGACCTATACGGTTACGGTCAACAATGTCGCCGGTGACGGCACGCTGGCTCTCAACTTGCTCGATGATGACAGCATCGAGGATCAGGTTGGGAACAGGCTTGGCGGCTATGGGGCTGGCAATGGAGCTTTTACGGGTCAGCTCTACGAGGTGGATCACACGGTTCCGACTGTCGTTTCTATTGTGCGCGCAACTCAAAGCCCCAATAGCTCGACGACCGTGTATTTCACGATGACATTCAGCGAATCCGTCACGGGCCTGGATGCGTCCGATCTCGCAATCGCGACCACCGGGACAGCCACCGGCGTCATCCTATACATACTGCCTCCGCTCGGACCGTCGAGCACTTACTCGATCGCCATTACCGCCGGCGGCGATGGCACGCTCGGCCTGAACCTCGTGGATGATGACACGATTCGGGATCTTAGCGACAACCGCCTGGGAGGCAGCGGGACAGGCAACGGTTCGTTCACCGGCGAGGTGTACACGCTTGATCACACCCCTCCGGTGGTGACGGCGATCGTGCGTGCTGACGCGAACCCGAACAGGGCGGGACAAAGGTGTGGCTATTTCGTCTGGTTCAGCGAAAGCGTGTCGCAACTGGATACGACGGATCTGACAACAGCGCTGACCGGGACGGTTACGGCTGGTGCGCCGGCCGTCGGCACTTACGGCCCGAGTCTGGCCTACTACATCGCCATGGCGCCGGTGGCCGGCGATGGGACGCTCAGGCTTGATTTGTTTGATGACGATAGCATCACGGATGCCGCGGGCAACCCGCTCGGCGGCCCCGGTGTGGGGAATGGGTACTTCGTCGGCGAGACCTACACGGTTGATAACACGGCGCCGACGGTGCTGTCGATGGTCTGCCTCGGCAGCAATCCGACCAATGCCCAGTCATTGCGGTGGCTGGTGACATTCTCGGAGAATGTGAATGGAGTCGATGGCTCCAAGTTCACGCTTGCGGTCTCAGGTAGCCTTGCCAACGAGTTGGAAATTGTGGACATCAGCGGATCGGGGGCGACATATACCGTGACCGCTACGGGGAAGAATCTCTGGCCGATCAGTGGCGTGGCAGGCGTCACGCTCTGGCTCTGGGACGACGACTACATCCAGGATGCAGCCGGGAATACTCTAAACGGACGAAACCCGGGGCAGTATACGTACATCGCCAGCGAGACGTTTGCCGTTGACACGGTGGCCCCCTGGGTGCAGTCCATCACCCGGCTCGACCCATCGCCCACGCGGGCGGTGCCCCTCTCCTGGCAAGTGACGTTCAGCGAGCCAGTTACCGGCGTGGATCTCTCCGATTTCCAGGTGGTGGTTGCCAACCGGGCGACCAGCAGCAGTCCCTCGCTGACCGGAAGCGGGCAGGTCTACACCTATAGCGTGACGGTGGGCGGCGACGGCTATGTTGAGCTGACCGTGGTTGATGACGACAGCATCCGTGATGTGGTCAATCAGCGGCTGGGCGGAACGGGCGTGGGCAACGGGAACTGGGACTGGGGTGAGGAGTACCGGGTGGATCTGCAGCCGCCGACGCTCGGGCCGATAACGGCCAGCCACAACGGCCCGGATACTCTGATGTTCGCTCTGGACTTCAGCGAGACCGTGTCGGGGATGGACGTCAGTGACTTCGACCTTGTTTTCACCGGCTCGGCCGCGGGCAGCATCTCTCGCGTGGTCGGCGAGGATGCTCGGTATGGCGTCGAAGTAACGGGCCTCACGGGCGACGGCACGGTTCGGCTTGTGCTTCGCGATGACGACAGTGTCGTGGACTGGCTTGGGAATCCAATCGGCGGCGATGGCAGCGGCAATGGGGCGGTAACCAGCGACGCATTCATCGTAGATCACACGCCACCAGTCGTGGTCTCGCTGAAGCGTTTCAACGCCACTCCCACGAACGAGACCTCGCTCTTCTGGGTGCTTACCGCCGGCGAGCCGCTCGCGGGCCTCGACGAGACGGACTTCGCCGTTATCACGAGCGGCACGGTGACCTATGGCAGCGTCGAGTTTACCGGCTGGGATGGCGTGCTCGACTACTACATCAAGGTGCGCTCTATCGGTGGAGATGGAACAATCGCCCTGAAGCTTGTGGACGATGACACGATCGTTGACGCGATTGGCGAAGAGCGGCTGGGCAATCCTCTTGGCGGTCCGGGGGCTGGCAACGGCGATTTCCTCGGCGAAATGTACACCATTGACCAGACCTCCCCGACGATCGCGACCGTGACTGGTCCGGCCGATGGCTGGTATCGGGCGGGCCAGAACCTGGACTTCACGGTGAACTTCATTGAGAACGTGACAGTCAGCGGCACACCAACCATCGGGTTGACCATTGGCTCGACCTCACGCAGCGCCAGCTACGTCTCCGGCAACGGCAGCAGTTCGCTGGTGTTCCGATACACGCTTCAGGCCGGTGACAGTGATGCGGATGGGATCGCGTCGGCTTCGCCGCTGGTGCTAAACGGCGGGACGATTCAGGATGCGGCCGGCAACGGCGCAACGCTGACGTTTGCTGCCCCGATAACCACGGGAGTGCTTGTGGACACGGTCGCCCCGGCATTGCCGACCTCATCGATCAATGATGGGGCCGTGCAGCGGTCGATGGTGAAGAAGCTGACATTGACCTTCGGCGAGAAGGTCGTGCTGGGAACGGGCGCGGTGACGGTAAAGAAGAGCGATGGCTCGGACGTACCGGACACCACGCTGCTGGTGACCAATCCCTCGGGAGATCAGAGGAATTATGTCCTGAGCTTTTCAGGTATCGCTGTGGTGGGTGGTTCCCTGGCCGATGGGATCTATGACCTGTCGGTTGCGTCCGCGGGGGTGCATGACCTGGCGGGCAATGCGCTGAGCGGCAGCTTCAGCCAGCGCTTTCATCGCCTCTATGGCGACTACGACGGCAACAGGACCATAAACAATGGCGACTACTTCTGGTTCAAGCAGACGTTCGGCAAGAACACTGGCGATACCGGATTCCTGGCTCTCTGTGATTATGATGGTAACGGTACGGTCAACAACGGCGACTACTTCCAGTTCAAGAAGCGGTTCGGCGTCGTTTACACCTACTGAATTGGAGATTGGGCTCCCATGCATCGGGATCTCCGCTTCACCGCGAGATTGCGCGCGGACGCGGATTAGGCGGGTTGGCGCATGGGCGTGCCACCCATACTATGGCGCAGCATGGACGCGAAGCAGGCAGCCAGGAGCTGGATGTTGCTCAAGAGTGAGAAGTCACTTGGGCTGAAGGCGATCGTCTGGAAGGGGAGCATGCCGGGGTTCACGTCAGCGCGGCCGGCTACGCTGAGTTCTGGGACGGGCCAGCTTTCATCGCGGCCGGCGGCTGCGGCTGTGCCGCAGCGTGGAGCTTGGCCGGTTTCGCGTGCAGCACAGCGGGCCGCACCACCAATTGCGGCACAGTGTGCCGCACCACCGAGGCAGCCTGTGCATCCAGCAACAATGATGAAAATGACTACTGAAGGACCACTGGGCGGCGAGGATTGGCCGGTTGATCGTCGGATCACGCAACTGGCCGTGATGAACGAGAAGGAAGTGGTTGGGTGTACGAAATGCAAACTTAATTCGACGCGGATTCAGACGGTTTTTGGCGAAGGATCGCCGGAAGCGAAACTGTTCTTCATCGGCGAGGGGCCGGGTGAGTCGGAGGACCAGAGCGGTCGGCCGTTTGTCGGGCGGGCGGGTCAATTGCTGACGAAGATGATCGGCGCAATGGGACTAGCGCGGGAGCAGGTGTTCATCGCGAATATCGTCAAGTGCCGCCCGCCGGGCAATCGCACGCCGGCGCCCGATGAGGTGGAAGCGTGCACACCGTATCTGGTGCGGCAACTGGAAACGATCCGGCCGCTGGTGATCGTTACGCTGGGACTTCCCGCTACGCAATACATGTTGCAGAGCGATCAGCCGATGAGGTCGCTGCGTGGAATCTGGCACCAGTGGCGCGGGATCAAACTGATGCCCACATACCATCCTTCGTATGTTCTGCGCAGCTATACGCCCGAGGTGCGCGGGGCGGTGTGGAGCGACCTGCAAAAGGTGATGCAGGAGCTGGGGCTGACGGCGAAGGGCGGCATGTAGTCACCGCTATCGGTAGTGTAGGCAGCGGATGTGGCGCGTATATGTTGTGGTGCGTGGAGTGCGCCTTTTTGTCGCACATCAGTCGCAGCGCAAAACGAAAATTGGTGTGTTGAAACTGAGACGGCATCGTGATACCTAAGAGCATTCACGAAGTATTAATGTAGTGACGGAGGAGCTCGGCGGCCGGGATGTCTGGCTGTGCGGGCTTGATAAACTGACTTTGACTCAATGACCTTCGCTGGCGCTTAGGCCAATGAAGGATAGAAGCTCGCCATGTCAACCACGCAGACCACCTTAGCGCGCGAAACAAAACTGCGCGCAGCCGAGAGCGCTACCACGTTGGATCCAGCGACATGGGATCGCATTCTGCAGACGGTTCGTTCTGCGCATCCGGGATTGAACCGACTCTGGTTTGATCAGCTTGCGCCGCGATCGTTCAGCAACGGTGTGATCCAGATTGCCACGCTGACGCCGGCACAGCTCAGTTTCTGCCAGAGCCAGTGCCAGCAGCCGTTCACTGAAGCAGCACAGGCGGCAACCGGGCGGCTGGTTGCGGTAAGTTTTCTCTGCGACAACCTGCCTACCGGTGGCGTGTTCAATGAGGGCGATCAGCCGCACCCGCTGAATCCGGATTACATGTTTGAGCATTTCGTGACCGGCCCGTGCAATCGTCTGCCGCAGGCGGCGTGTGTAGCGGTCGCCGAGCAGCCTGGGAAGGCATACAACCCGCTATTCATCCACGGGGGCGTGGGGTTGGGCAAAACGCATCTGCTGCAGGCGGTCTGTCAGAAGGTGCTGGAACGTCAGCGCAATGCCCGGATTCTGTACTTGACCTGCGACAGCTTCATCAACCAGTTCATGAATGCGATCGAGAACAACGAGATGAGCCAGTTCCGGCATCGCTACCGGCATGTCGATGTGCTGGTGATTGACGATATCCACTTCCTCGCCAAGCGCGATCGCACGCAGGAGGAATTTTTTCACACGTTCAACACGCTGTATCAGAATCACAAGCAGATCATCCTTTCGGCTGATTGCCCGCCGGGCGAGATCCCGGAACTGGAAGAGCGCCTGGTATCACGGTTCAACTGGGGCCTGGTGGCGCGGATCGACAAACCATGCTATGAGACGCGGGTGGCGATCCTGCAAAAGAAGGCCCGCATCCGTCAGCTTGTGCTGCCTGATGATGTGATCTGTTATGTAGCACAGAAGATCGAGAGCAATACCCGTGAACTGGAAGGGGCGATCACCAAACTGCAGGGCATGGGCATGCTCAATGGCGGGAAGATCGATCTGGAGCTTGCCAAAGCGGCGCTGGGTGAGACGGAAGCTCCTGAGCAGCAGCGCATTACCATCCAGCAGATTTTCGATGTGGTGACGAAGTATTACAACGTGCGCCCATCGGACCTGCAGGGCAAGAAACGCCACAAAAGCACCACGTTTCCCCGACAGGTCTGTATGTTCCTGGCGCGGCGATATACGCGCTATTCACTCGAGGAGCTCGGTGGATATTTCGGTGGCCGCGACCATACCACCGTTATGCATGGGATCCGCTCGATTGAGAAAGATATTCGCGTCGATCGCGAAGTGCAGAACCAGGTGGCACAGCTTGAGATCCAGCTCTCGGGCAGGTGAGCGAAGGGGCGTTTGGCGCAGATGCATTTGCGCTTCGCGGGCTACAAACGCAGATCCTTGAGCAGACATCCCCCGGCATCACGGGGCGAGAGAACCGGCGAGGGCAGCTCATACCAGCTCGCAGGCAATCCCATCGCAGGATCATTCCAGCGCACACCCAATTCATCGGCGGGGTCATATTCCTGGTCCAGCAGGTACATTAAAACGACATCGGTGCGGGCATGGAAGCCGTGCAGGATGCCGGTCGGAATCAGCATCGCCTGGGGTTTGGCCGCGGTAAGCTCGACGCAGATGGCCTTACCGCGTGTCGGCGACGCGGGGCGCACATCGACCAGGGCGGCGGTGACTTCACCGGAAACCAGGTGCCAGTAATCCGTTTGCCGACGATGGAGATGCAGCCCGCGTACGACGCCGGCCTTGGAGCGGGATACGTTCCACTGCACGCGTGCTGATTCACGCGGCAGCCAACTTGCACGGTACGCCTCGCAGAATGAGCCGCGTGCATCGTCGAACTGCTTCAGGTCAATCAGCATCGCCTGGTGAATCGCCAATTCGTTCATTTGCATAGATGGAAGAAGTATAGCCAGGCAGGGGCAACTGGCGATGACACTACCGGACTTTGATCGTGGCCAGCGCCATCGCGGCGAGCATCGCGGCGATCAGCCAGAAGCGCACTACAACCTGTGTCTCGCTCCAGCCTTTGTGCTGGAAGTGGTGGTGCAGCGGAGACATCAGGAAGACCCGGCGGCCTTCGCCGAAACGCTTGCGAGTGTATTTGAAGTAACTGACCTGGATCATCACCGAGAGGGCTTCGATGACGAAGATGCCGCCGATCATGAAGAGCATCAGTTCCTGGCGGATGACCAGGGCGATGTAGCCGATCAGGCCACCCAGAGCCAGCGAGCCGGTGTCGCCCATGAAGACGCGGGCGGGGTAGCAGTTGAACCAGAGGAAGCCAAGGCATGCACCCACCAGCGCCCCGGCCAGGACGGCCATTTGATCGGATGCGGGAACATGGGGCATCAGAAGGAAGTTCGCCCAGTCGGCGACGCCGACGACCATGGCGAGGACCACAAAGGCAAAGCTGACAATGGCCATGGTGCCGGCGGCCAGGCCATCGAGTCCATCGGTCAGGTTCACGGCGTTACTTGAGCCGGTGAGAACCACCGTGCCGATTATTACAAATGCCCCGAGACTCAATGGAATACTGACATCCTTCAGGAAGGGGAAGTAGAGGTTGTGCGGTGTTTGCTGGCCGTGGTGGTAGATGAAATAGGAGAGCAGAACGCCCAGACCAATCTGGAAAAGGAGCTTTTCCAGGCTGGTGAGGCCCTGGCGGCCGGTGCCGCGCTGGGCGGCGGTGAGCTTGAGCCAGTCGTCGGCCATTCCCACGATGCAGAGCCATCCGAGGCATACCAGGGCCATCTGCACGTAGAAATTGCTCATGTCGGCCAGCAGCACCGTGGAGATGGCGATGGAAGAGTTGATCAGGATGCCGCCCATGGTGGGGGTGCCGATCTTCTTCTTCATCATTTCGTCGAGTTGCGCCTGATCGAATTTGGTGAGGTCGCCGATCTTCTTGCGGCGGAGCCAGTTGATGACGGGCGAGCCAAAGGCGATGACGATCAGGAAAGAAAGCAGGATGGCGGCGGCGGCCTGGAATGTCGGAAAGCGAAAGAGTCGCAGGAAGCCCAGATTGTGGGCGTCGAGCCAGGGGTAATACCACTTGACGAGGAGATAGATCATGACTTGTTTCCAGCGGGCGAAGTGCTGGTCAGAGCGTTGGCGACCAATTCCAGCTTCACTCCGCGCGAACCTTTCAGGAGCACAGTGTCACCCGGCTGAATGAGTTGGGGCGCGAGTTGCGCGGCGGCGGCCGCATCGGCGGCAAAGCGGACGCTGTCGAGTGGCATGCCCGCTGCGATGGCGGCATCGGCGATGGCCCTCGCGTGCCCGGCAACACAGACCAGGACAGACAGGCCGGCGCCGGCAGCGGTTCGGCCGATCTCCTCGTGGAGGCTTTGGCTGGAAACGCCCAGTTCACGCATCTCACCGAGAATGGCAAATCGTCGCCCGGGAACGTCCGCGTCGGCCAGCGTCCGCAACGCAGCATGCATGGATGCAGGATTGGCGTTGTAGGCATCGTTCAGGATGGTTACGCCGTTGACGCGGACCAGTTGCATCCGCATCTCCGGACGACTGCAGGCGGCCAATGCATCGCCGATCGCGGAGTCGGTCATACCAAACTCGCGGCCGATCGCGATGGCGACCAGGGCGTTGGAGGCATTGTGCCGGCCGGGCAGAGGCAGATGAAACTCATTGTCGCTGCCGGATACTCGGAAATGGATGCCATCCAGCGAGCAGCGCACCGACGTTGCCGCAAGGTCGTTGTCGGGTCTGAAACCGAAGGTAATCAGCTTGTGAGTGCGCGAGCGGACGAGTTCGAGGAGTTTGGCATCATCGCCGTTGGCAATGAGCAGACCGTCAGGTCGGAGGCCATTCACGAGAGAAACTTCTTCGCGGCGAACGCCATCGAGATCGCCAAAGCCTTCGAGGTGCTCAGCGCCGATGCTGATGATCGCCGCGATCTGAGGCTCAGCCATGAGCGAAAGGGGTGAGAGTTCGCCGGGATGATTGGTGCCAAGTTCCAGGATGACATAGTGATCGGTGGCGCCGGCGCCAAGAAGGGCCAGCGGAACGCCGATGTCGTTATTGAAGCTCTTGGGAGACTGCGTTCCTTTGAACTGAGTGGCAAGGACGGAGCCGACGAGGTGTTTGGTGGTGGTCTTGCCATTGCTGCCGCCGATGGCGATGACGCGGCACTTTAGTTTCTGGCGGACATAGTGGCCGAGTTGGCCGAGAGCTTGGCGCGTGTCTGAGACGAGCAGGACAGGGATGGGCAGATCGAAGATCTTGTCCTGGCGGTCGGCGAGGATCGCTGCTGCGCCATCGCGGGCGACCTGGGGGAGGAAATCGTGGGCGTCGAAGCGCTCGCCGCGCAGGGCGATGAAGAGTGATCCGGGTTTTACCTTGCGCGAATCGTCGGAGACCTCAGTGATGATGGCCGCCGTGGCGGTTCCACGGATCTGGGCGGAGGTGGCTTGGGCGATTTCCGGGAGAGTCAGTGGGAGCATTTGAGTACCTTCAGTGCTTCCTCGACATCGTTGAAGTGATGCTTGGTTGTGCCGATGATCTGGTAGTCTTCGTGGCCTTTGCCGGCGAGAAGGACGACGTCGCCATCGGAGGCATCGTCAATCGCCTTGGCGATGGCAAGGCGGCGGTCGGGTTCAATGCACAGGGGAATAGTCGAGGCCGGGTCCAAGCCGTCAATGATTCCCTGGATGATCGCCTTTGGGTCTTCGGTGCGTGGATTGTCACTGGTGATGTAAAGGGCATCGGCCATCCGCTGGGCGACCCGAGCCATACGCGGCCGCTTGGTGCGATCACGATCGCCACCGCATCCGAAGACGACCCGGAGTTTGCCCTGAGTAAGCGGTCGCAAGGCGCTAAGTACGTTTTTCAGAGCGTCATCGGTATGGGCATAGTCGACCAGTACGGCAAAGTTCTGACCTGCATCAATGACCTGCAGCCGCCCGGGCGCGCCGGTGGCTCCGGCAAGCCCCTGGGCAATCTGAACAGCCGACAGGCCGAACGCCTCGGCGACACTGGCGGCCGCCGTAAGGGCATTCTCAACGTTGTGCAGGCCAACCAGTTTCATGGTCACCGCAGCGATGCCGGTGGGCGTGTGCATGATGAAAGTGGTTCCCTGTGCGGATACCTTCACATCGGTGACGGCGTAGTCGGTCTTCTGAACGGTGCTGAACCGGACGGTGCGGGCGACCGTATCGCGGGTCATTCTCGGGCTGTACGCATCTCTCGCATTGACTATGGCAGTGGATTCCCGCGGGAGCATTTCAAATAGCATAGCCTTCGCTGCCGCGTAGTTGTCCGTCGTCCCGTGGTAGTCGAGATGGTCGCCGGTGAGGTTGGTGAATGCCCCGGTGGCAAAGCGGATCGCGCCGACCCGTCCCTGGTGGAGAGAGTGGCTGGATACCTCGATCGCGCAGCCCTTGCAGCCATTCTCGCGCATCTCGGCCATGATTCGTGCCACGTCCACCGGTGAGGGTGTGGTCATCTCGGAGATGATGCGGCATCTGCCGTTGTCGATCTCGACGGTGCCGATCATGCCGCAGCGGATGCCATGGGAGGCGAGGATCTGCTGGATCAGGTACGCCGAAGTCGTCTTGCCATTGGTGCCGGTGATGGCCATGACCTTGAGGTCGCGCGAGGGATCGCCGTAGAAGCCGCAGGCAAGTGGCGACAGGGCGGCCGAAGGATCGGTCACGACAATCTGCACGAGCGGGCAATCAGGAACCCGGGCGGCAACGATGGCGGCGACAGCGCCGTTGCGATGGGCATCGGCGAGGAAACGCGTGCCATCGGTTTTGGTGCCGCTGCGGGCGACGAACAGATACCCGGGGTGAACCTTGCGGGAATCTTCCTCGATGCCGGTGATGTCCAGATCAGGGATTCCGGATGAATCGCTTCGTCCGGGAAGCCAACGTAACAATTCGATGAGTTTCATCGGGAACTCCTTTTCCCAATGAGAACGGACGATGAGCCCCGCAACGCCTCGGAGCAATTAACCAAGCGTACCACGATCAGGGCAGAGGTCAAACACAAACTGGGCGGCATGCAGTGGGATCGTCCCAGGGGCATATTCCGCCTTGAAAGCCAGAGATATCGCTGACCACTGTGACAAGCGGGATCACATACCGCCGCCGGGGAGCATGTCGGGCGTGATTCCCAGGTCGGCCGCCATCTTCTCCATCTTTTCGCGCATCATGTTAGTGGCCTGGTACTGGGCAGTACACACGGCGTTGGTGACCAGATTCTCAAGCAGAGCGATGTTAGTGGCATCCACTCGGGTAGGGTCGATGTGGATGCTGATCAGTTCCAGGCGGCCGTTGACGGTTGCGGTGACCCGGCCGGCCCCGGCATCACCCGTAACTCGCTCGGAAGCAAGTTGCTCCTGCAACTGCTTCATCTGCTGCTGCATCTGCTGGGCTCTTGTGGCAAGGTGTGCGAGTTTGCCGATGTCTTTGAATGTCTCGAACATAATATGTGAATCCCGATAGGTCAGTTACCTTGTTGAGGAGCAAGAACTCTTACTTCTGTTCCACCTTGACGATTGTGCCATTAAACCCGATGAGAAGGGAGCGAATGAGTGGATCTTTTTCCAGTTCCTGGCGAAGTTCCTGGGTGAGGGGGATACCATCGCGGGCCGGTGCGGCAGTGATGGTGGCCTGTTGGGTTGGGGAGGTGACGGTGGGGCTGCTGGGGCGTTGCGCTGCTGCCGACGCGGTGGAGGGGGCGGCGGATGGTGGCGCTGTCGCGGCAGGGGAACTGGCGTCGAGTTCCAGGCGGATTCCCAGCGGCGTGCCGGCGGCCTCGGATGCAATTGCCTGAATCTGGTCGCGGTATTTCTCAAGCATCTTGCCGACATGGGCGAACGGGCCGGTCAGACGAATCACCAGGGCATCACCCTCGCGGCGCGGCTGAGAAGCGACCAGGGGAAGGTATACGGCGTTGCCGTACTGCTGCTGGGCTCGCTGGAGCAGAGCATCCCAGATCGGTTGCAGATCAGAGGCGATGCCGGCCGGGGTGGCTGGGGGCCGCTGTGGCGGCGCAGTGGTCTTCGCCGTCTGCGCCGCAAAGATCTCGCTGAGCGAGCGTTTGGGGCCATTATTCCAAACCTGGCCGACGGCCGGCAGGGCATCGCCGTCATCTTCACCGGAATCGGTCGCAGTGGCGTTGATGAGGGAAGGGGCTTGGAGGGCGGGGGCCTGAGATGAGTGATTTGCGATATCCGGCGTCACGGCAGAATTCAACGGCTGGTCGTCAGGGGCTTTTTTTTTTCGTCGCCCTGCATCGCGACCGACTGTTCGGCCAATTGGGCGACCGGGGTGAACTGCTCGGAGAGGGCAAGGCGGACGATTGTGGCGTCAAGCAATGCCCGGCCGGCCTGCGATTGGCGGGCAGCGCGGCGGAGTTCCTCAAGGATGACGATGTCCTGAGAGAGCACAGCCGGGTCGAACCGTGCGGCCTGCTGGTCGAGGGCTGCAGGGGTGACGCCGTAGATCTCGATCAGGTCGCTCTTGATGCCGCAGGTGCGGACCACCAGCAGGTTGCGCAGGTGATCGATCATGGAGGCCAGCAGCGTATCGATCGCCATGCCGTTGAAGATGATCGAACTGGTCAGTCCCAAAGCAGCGGAAACATCGGCCTGGCCGATCTTGTCAATCAGGTCGAAGATGACCTGGGCTCGCGGCAGGCCGAGCATCTGTTCAATCATCTCGACCGTCAGTTCGGTTACTCCGGCGGAGAGCATGCGATCCAGCACCGAGATCGCATCACGCATGGAGCCGTTGCCAGAGCGGCCGATCAGCATCACGGCATCATCCTGAGCCTTCACCCCTTCGCTCTTGCAGATGACGGTAAGGTGGGCGGCGATTTCGCGGACAGGGATATTATGAAAGTCGTAGCGTTGGCAACGCGAAAGGATCGTGGCGAGCACTTTCTCGGGCTCGGTGGTCGCCAAGACAAATTTCACATGGGAAGCAGGCTCTTCCAGAACCTTCAGCAGGGCGTTGAAGGCATCCTTCGACATCGCGTGCACTTCGTCGATGATGTAGACCTTGTAGCGAGAGCGGGCGGGAGCGAGGCGCGAATTTTCGATGATCCGGCGGACCTCGTCGATGCCGCGATTGCTGGCGGCATCGATCTCGATGACGTCGATATCATCGCCACGGGCGATTGCCTCGCAGGAACGACACTTTCCGCAGGGGGTGGTGGTGGGCTTGTCGAACTTTTCACAGTTCAGGGCCTTGGCGAGGATGCGGGCCATGGAGGTTTTGCCGGTGCCGCGCGTGCCGCAGAACATGAAGGCATGGGCGATGCGACCGGACTCAATGGCACGCTTGAGCGTCTGCGCAACGTGTACCTGGCCGACGACTTCGTCGAAGGTGGAAGAGCGGTATCGCCTTGCCAAAACCGTGTAGGACATAGCTGAGGTGGATGATCTTAACGGCGGGGGAGCAAATGACAATGTGGAATGAGTTGTGCCTGGTGCAGAACGACACAAATCGCGGTGCTTACGCCACTTCCATCATCGGCCGAGTCAAGTGCCGCGTCAGCCCTGTCTTGAACGGTGAGCTTGCTATCCATGGTTGATGCGGCACTTGAGGGGCGGGGCCAGCGTTGCGGAAGGGGTTTGGCTTGCAGGGGCGAACTTCAAGGTGCGTGCCTATTGACATCGCTTGGGCGATCTAGGCGTACCGGTTGGACCTCAAAACCACGCGGAGTAGACAACAGGTTGTCGCGCCGGTGACGGCGCAACCAGAGCACGAGAGATCCGAGGGCGGCGAACGAGGCAGCGCCGTACGCGAAGTCCCACCGTGGCCCGCGAGGCGGCGCAGGGATCGGCGTGTCGATGCAAGTACCGCGTCCGGTGTAGAGCATGATGCGACCGCCAATCTCGCCTATACCCCAGTCATGGATAACCAGGATTAGACTGTCGCCGGCGAGAGAAACGACGGGAAAGAGGAAGAGCACAAGGCACACGATTACGATCAGATGTTTTCGGCAGAAGGTCGGCATAGCACAATCGCGGTATTATGGCCGGAGCATCGCCCCCGGCAAGACCGCAGATTAGGGCAATCTACCAAAGAACCTGAAAACGATGCGCCTGGAAGCGCTGACGATGATGCGCCTGCTGTCGCGCTTCCGGCCCAAGCTCTTGGGTAGCGTCTGGACTGGGCACATCCGCAAATGGTCCGATATCGATATACACGTGTTCACGAACACGGTGTCGGCTCTTACCAGTATGCTCGATGAGCAGAATCCCCTGTACACGTGGGGAGACTTGTAACCATTTCCGGGTCAGGTATGCTCGATTGCCACATGATTTCCGGGATTCTTGCCGCCTTCTTCGCCAGCTTCTGCCTGTCGTGGATTGGCACATTTCTGATGAAACGGATTGCCCCGCGGATCGGGTTTGTCGATAAGCCCGGCCATCGGAAGATCCACGCTGCGCCAAAGCCGTTGGGGGGCGGGGTGGCCATCTATTGGTCGCTGGCGCTGCCGCTGCTGGGTGTGCTGCTGGCGGCGTATATGGGATGGTTTCCGGCCGGGATGGAGCATTATGCCGGTGGCGTGCGCCAGCAGACGCCGATGGCGCTGCGGTTACTTGTGGCGCTGCTTGGCATGCATATCGTGGGATTGATTGATGATCATACGGCTCTGGGACCGTACTCGAAGCTCATCGTGCAACTCGCGGCGGCGGGCCTGCTGGTATTCTCCGGCGACTACCGGATCCTGACGGTTCTGGGCGATGTTCCTTCGATCATCCTGACAATCCTGTGGATCTGCGCGATCACCAACGCGTTCAATTTTCTGGATAATATGGATGGGCTGACGGCGGGGGTGGCGGCGGTCTGCACGCTGGCATTCGTGATTACCGCTGTATTGATCGGGCAATGGTTCGTCGCGGGGATGCTGGCGCTGCTCATGGGGGCACTGGTTGGTTTCCTGTGCTTCAATTTCAGCCCTGCGAGCATCTTTATGGGGGATTCGGGAAGCCTGGTGGTGGGGATGGTGCTGGGGTGTCTAACGGTGCGGCCAACGTATCTGCCACCCGGCAAGACGATGGAGGAGGCATGGTATGCACTGCTGACGCCACTGGTGGTTCTGGCGGTACCGCTCTATGACGTGCTGGTGGTAAGCATCATTCGCCTGCGCAACGGCAAGAGCCCGTTCGTTGGCGATACGAATCATTTCAGCCACCGGCTGGTTCGGCGCGGGATGTCACGCCGGACGGCCGTGCTGTGCATCTGGCTCGTGACCGCCGCTACGAGCATTGCGGCCATAATGCTGCCTCGCGCAAACCTGGTCGGTGGGGTTATGATCCTGCTCCAGACCGCACTGATTCTCTGCGTGGTCGCGCTATTGGAGCAGCATCCATTGCCGCAGAATGAGGTCTAGGCATGGCCAGATCATCTATCCACCCCGCCAAGCGACGTGACAACGGCGCACGCATGACGGGCTTTGCCCTGGTGCTTGCGCTTGGGCTGGTCTTGGCGCGGTGCATGATGATGGAGTCAATGCGCGATGCACAACCGATGCCGGGACAAGAGATCGTCCTGCGCGCACCTGGTGCGATGGTGACAACGCTGCTCGATCTTCTGAGTTTCGTCCCCGCCATACTTGTCGCTGGCAGGGCACTGTTTGACGAGCGGTTCAGGTTGCGATGGCCGATAAGTGTCGGGCTACTTGCGCTGCTGGCAGTCTGGGCGATGGTGTCGATCACATGGTCGGCCGATCGATTTGCGGCGGGCGTGTCGGCGGGCAAACTGCTGGGCGGAGCAGCGATAGCATGGGCGGTGCTCCAATGCGTGCGCGATTGGAAGAGCTTTCGTATCGTCTGCGCCGTTGTGTGCGGCTTGTTGAGCGTGCTTCTGGTTCATAGCCTTGTGTATCGGTTCTATGAACTGCCCGATACGCAGAAGGCATTTGCGGAGAATCGGGCACAATTGCTCGCCCAGCAGGGAATCGAACCGGGCACATTCATGGCCCGGCAATTTGAGCAGAAGTTGACGGCAGGGGAACTGATGGGCTTCTACTCATCAGCCAATTCACTTGCGGCCGCGGCTGCGATGATCAGCGTCATCGTTGCCGCATCGCTGTGGCAGCGACGGCGCGACGGCGGCACGGCTGGGTGGTATCTGCCGGGAATTGTACTCCTGATCGGCGCTGCCTGGATCATCTGGGGTACGCAGAGCAACACGGCGATGGTGACACCGATCTTCGGGCTGATGCTGCTGGCGACCGGCTGGCGGCTGCGCGGGTGGATGGCAGAGCGTCGTCGCAAGGTGTTCAGCGCCGGCGTCGCGGCTTTTCTGTTGGGCTGGGCGGCGGTGATTGGGCATGGGCTTTACCACGGCAATCTCATTCAGCGAAGTCTGACCTTCCGTTGGCAATACTGGACCGCGTCGATGCATTTGCTGAAGGATCATCTGTGGCTGGGAACAGGGTGGGCAAACTTTGGCGACTACTATCTGCAGTATCGGCTGCCGACTGCTCCAGAGGAGATCAGTGACCCGCACAACCTGTTCGTTCGGTTTGCGACGGAATTGGGGATTATCGGATTCGTGATGGCGGTGGGGTGGCTCTTGCGTCTGGCGTGGGAGATGACCCGGCCTGGGGGCGGGCCACGCGAAGAACCGGCGCCGCAATGGGTAGCGCCTGAGGAGCCGCTCAAGGCGATCGCGCCGATCACGCACATTGCCCTGATCGCCACCATCATCGTGACGATCGCCTCGATGGACTCTGTCCAGGATCCAATGCATGTGCTCATGGAGGTCATGCGCCGAGGGTTGTATGGGCTGTTGCTGTTGGGAACGGCGGTGGTGTTCGCGGCGGCAGACTTGCAGCGGCCGAGGTTGGAGCGAAAGACCGCGGATATGCTGCTGGTTGGTGTGATCTGCGCCCTGGCGGTGTTCCTGCTGCACAACTTTATCGACTTCTCGCTGTTTGAAACCGGTCTGTTCTACCTGTTTGTTACGCTGGCGGCGGCCACTGTCGCCATGCGCATGGGCGAACCTGAGGGTGAAGGACGTGGGGCGCTTGCCATGGTGGGTTTGCTGCTCCTCCTGGCGGTGGGGTTTGCGGTGATCGTCGTTGCGCCGGCGGTGCAAGGTGATGTGACCTGCCACGAGGGCGATCTGCTGTACGCCGATAAGCGACCAGCTCAGGCTCAGCAGAAGTACGCCGCCGCGTTTGAGCGAAGCGCCTGGCTCGCCAATGCACAGTACCTGATCCGGCAGAGCAAAGCCCAGATCGACGCCGGTGATCGACCGGCGAATGTGCTATCGACAGTGGATCGCGCGATCCAGGCGAATCCACGTTTGATTCCGGCGCGGATGGGCCGCGCGTCGCTGTTGGTATCGTTGCATCGGACCGATGATGTGGTGGCGGAATTGCAGCGGGTGTATGCGCTCAATCCCAATGATGTGGGCATCCGCCTGGATGCGGCCGCATCCTTGGCGATGCTTGGGCGGAATGAATTGGCGCGTCAGCAGTATCAGGCAGCGCTGGACCGCAACGCCGGCTTGCCGGTCGGCGAGCCCAAGCGCCTCTCCGAGGCGCAGGTTGCCGAAGTTGCAGCCAGAATTGCCGCTCTGTCGGCCAAGCCTTGAGCCCGGTTGCCCAGGTGATTCCTGATTCCGCCTGTTATCTGGTGGCGATTGCGTTGTCCCAGCGGCCTCGCCATGGCATACTCCCGTGTGCACGGATGTGCAGCTCCGCAGGCCTCACGGTGCAAACCGTGTGTAGTGTCCGTGGGTTTCATTGCGGAGTTGAGCGTTACCTGAGGCTGTGCAACCTTGGAGGTGACGGGTGTCGCTGTCAGACGACGTCTCATGGCCGGTCCTGAGCAGGATTGCGAACCAGTGGCTGGGGGAGAGTGTTGACTTAACAGGGGTGAAATCGCTGCATGGGGGAAGCATGAGCACGACGCTGCTGCTGCAGTTTAAGCGGCACAAACCGGTCGTGCTCAAGATTGCGCCGCACATGGTGGTGCAGCAGTATCAGCATGAGGCGTATCAACTGAACATGCTGCGCGACAGGGGGCTGCCTTGCCCGGAGGTGTATGCCAGCAAGCTGGGCGATCTGGACGATCCCAACAGCTACTTGCTGATGCAGCACATGCCTGGCGAATCCCTTTCCACGGTCAGATCTCGGCTGAGTGAAGACGATCTGAACCATGTCGAAATGCACCTGGCGGATATCGTGTTGCAGTTGCACGGACAGACCGCGCCGCTGTACCGCAAAGTCGGTGATGGCACTGAACAGGGCACGCGCGATTTCGTTCGCTTCTTCCACGAGATCTACGATCCGATTCTGGAAGATGTGACCGCGATGAAACTGATTCCGCCGCCGCTGCGGCGGCGGATTTGCTCGATTCACGAGAAACTCGACCGGCTGCTGCAACACAGCGACAAGCCGCGGCTGGTACACGGCGACCTGTGGTCGTCCAATCTGCTGGTGCAGCCGGATCGCCACGGGAAATGGTGGGTCTCGGGCCTGCTGGACCCGAATTGCCGCTATTCGCACGCGGAGATTGAGCTGGCGTATCTGGAGCTGTTCCGCACCGTTACGCCGGCGTTCTTTCGCGTCTACGAGCAAGTGCATCGGCTGAGCGAAGAATACCGGCGGATTCGGCGCGACCTGTACATGCTCTATCCACTGTTGAACCACATTCGTCTGTTTGGGCAGCAGTATGTGAAGCCGCTGGGGGTGATCGCCGAGCGCATTTCGCGCACGTTGGCCGCTTCTCGTCGGAAGGTGGCGTGAAGGGGCGTATTGGCTCAGGCTTTTAGGTACTGCGCGAGCGCTTCGTACAAGGCGATCACGTTGTCCAAGGGCGTCTCGGGCATGATCGTGTGGCTGGTGCCGGCGATGTACCCGCCGTGGAAGCGGCCGAAGAGGTCCACCAACTCGTGTACTTCGCGTCTTACCGCATCGGGCGTACCGGTGATGAGCGTGCCCTGCACGTCGACGCCGCCGTTGAAGCAGACGTGGCCGCCGAACTCGCGCGAGAGGCGGCGGACATCCATCGCCTGCGGCTGGACGGGGTTCAAGACGTTCAGGCCGATCTCAATCAGGTCCGGCAGGATGGCCTCGATGTTGCCGCAGAGGTGCATCCAGACGTGCGCCCCGCCGCGGCGGACCCGCTCGAACATCGCCTGGTACGAAGGCTTGTAATAGCGGCGCCAATCGGAGGGGTCCATGAGCAGGGAACGCTGTGAGCCCCAGTCATCGGAGAAGAACACGGCGTGGACCCCACGCTCTAACCACTGGTCGATAAGGGCCATGTTGAACTGGACGATGCGGTCGCGCAAGAGGCAGAACTGCGGCTCATCCAGATAGGGGTCCACGAGCGCGTTCTCAAATCCGCGAAGCATCCAGTAGCGCTCAAAGAGGGTGAACCAGACAAGGCCCTGCACATAGCGGGAGCCGCGATCTTTGAGATGCTTGTCCACTTCGTCGAAGCGGCCGGGCAGAAGAGGGTCGGGGAGCGGGTAATCGCTCAAGAATTCGAAGCCTTGTGCCAGCGGATGCATGTCCGGCTTGGAGCCGTGGCCATCGTTGGCCCAGCCGACTCCCCACTCGTCGGTCCAGTGCTTGACGCCGGATTCGGTCTGCGTCTCGCGAAGGTGCCTTGTGATCCATAGCTCGCCCAGGAGATCGTCGGGAAAGCGTTGCTGCAGAGCTCGGACTCTCTGCTGTTTGGCCGGATCCTTGTCGTACAGCCAGTCGAGATTGACCCACAGGCTGGTGGGCAGCCAGGCCGGCCCTTTGAATTCGATTGCCAGCTTGTAGTTCTGGGCACCTGAGATCATGT
This sequence comes from uncultured Phycisphaerales bacterium, assembly GCA_903871935.1. Classification (GTDB taxonomy): domain Bacteria; phylum Planctomycetota; class Phycisphaerae; order Tepidisphaerales; family Tepidisphaeraceae; genus CAIQIQ01. Next base: position 24,467 of record CAIQIQ010000108.1, on the reverse strand, counting down.
CCTGAGCTCCAAGAATGTGACGTTAGCGAATCTGTGACTTGGCACGTTTGGCGGCGCGCTGCTGGGCGGCTTGTTCGGCGGCGGAGAGTTTGGGGTGTAGGATCGGTTCCTGGACGGGTTCGGTGGTCCGGATGTGCTGTTGCAGGATCCAGGGGTAGAACGGATGGGAGCGTTGGTATTCCTGGCCGAGGACCCAGCCGAAGGCATGCAGGAGGTAAATGCCGAGGATGAGCAAGGGATAGGCGATGAAGGGCTGGGCGATCAATGGAAGCGGAGGACTCTTGGGGATAAACAGGGAGGCCCAGTAGAAAGCTACTGCCCATTGGCCGGCCAGACAGGAGGTGATGGCGACGATCCAGAGCAGAACGATGGGGAGGTAACGCAAGCTGGTGCAACGGATGATGCCCCAGATGCGGTCGGGGCGAAGGTTGAGGATATTGCCACTGGTGCAGATGGTCTGGAGGGTTGCGGGAAAGGCCAGGGAACCAATCAGGAAGATGGCCAGATGCAGGTCGCGCGTGTGAGGGAAGGGGAAGGGATTGTTATTGGCCGCGGCAGTCAGGTTGGCGAAGATGATGATAAAGGATGGCCAGTAGCACAGGAGCAGTGAAGAGACCATGTGGACGAAGGGCGCGACAAAGTCGTCGTAGAAATGGACGTTTCGCAGGGGGCGGGGCAGTTCATCGCGTTCATTAGGCCCCATTTCCTCGACCAGCATGGCGTAATGACCGATGAGAAGCACGACAAGAGCGATGGGCGCGAAATAGATCACGATGATGTAACTGCTGACGATGGCAAACAGGATCAGTGCCAGGTGCATCACGAACATCACCCCGAGCACGATCAGGTTCACCGGCTCGAGGAGGTGAGTGAAGACGCCCAGGTCGGGGATGAATGGATGGGCGCGATGGGTGGTGGCGGAGTATTCGATGACGCGCCTGGCGGTGGGAAGATTGGAGTAGTCGATGGCGACGGCGGGCTGGTTGATGTCAACGGGAACGATCAACTCGCCGGTCTCGGGATCGTATTTGGGGCGTTGAATGGGCGTGGGAGGGGCGGCGGCTTGCGCGGGGGGGGCTGGCTCGGGAGGGGGCTTGGCCGGTCCAACGGTGCCGCGGAGGTCGATGTCGGTGCCATCGGACCGGTGGCGGCCGGGGAAATAGACGGTGGTAAGCTCCTGCAGGTGCTCGTTGATTTTGGGGGTGGGTCGATTATCGAGGCGATAGGTGCCATCGGCATCGATGGCGCCGGCGTCTGACAGGGTCGGAACGTCGAGCAACAGGCCGCACTTGGGGCATTGGGTGCTGAGCCCGGCCATGTCATCGGACAGTTCGACAACCTGCGAACATCGGCATGAAAAACGGATCATGTGTCTCTTTATGCTGCGATATCACAATTATAAACGAAGGACAGGCGCAAAGTCGTGCATGCCGAGTCAACCGGGCATTTCCACATGAGTTGGTCGGCCGACAGTATAGTAAGGCCGGGACCGAAGGTGTGCTTTTTCATCAGAGGCGAGTGTATTTCGGCCGCAGCACACTAGGCAAATCGTCTTGATCGCTCATTCATGGTACAACATCCCGCCATGGTTCTGGCGACGAAGGAATGACGGAGATGGATCTGCGAGCGCTCATAGCACCGGTGCGTGACAACTATGTGAAGGCGTTTGAGCGCTCTGTCCGCGAGTTCAAAGGCACCCGGAACAGGCCATGCATGCTCGAATACAGCTTCGGGCAGAACGAAGAGCCCGAGGAGGGGAGGTTCTCGTTGCCGGTGCGGCACGATCTGCTGCCGCTTGTCGACGGCCGGCCCGAGTCAATCACCACGATCCGCGAGGATAAGCCGGCTCAGGTCACGGCGTCGGTGGGCGAGGTCAGCAATATTCCGGTTACCATCCGCCAGTTCACGTGGGACCATTTCGAACTGCGCGCATCCGGGGTGAATCAGACTGGGGACCTGACTCCTGTGCTGGACTGGTTTGATCGCTGGTTTGATCGTATCGGCCGGCGTCCTGAGATGGCCGGCGGTGTCCGTGGCGTTGTCCACTCCCTCGATGGTCCGTTCTGGACCGAGCAAGGGATGACCATTGAGGTCGACCTGGGCACGGCGACGACCGATGCTCTGCTGGACCTGCTGTATGCGGTGTCGCACCTTGCACCGGCGGCCATTGAGATCATCTCTCCATCTTCTGGGACAAAGCAGGTCCTGGTGTGGAACATCACGGTTCCAGATGGGTGGGAGCAGGCTGAAGAGATTGCAGGTCAGCCCATCACATACGTTAAGGAGCAGTCGATCTTCCGTGTCGCGATTGAAGAAGGCGCTGCCCTGAACCGGAACGTAACCGAGGTGGAGTTGACAGATGCGATTCGCCGAATGGCGATGCGCTCCGGCGCCCGCAAGAACGCTCACATCCTGAGCGGCATCTGTCCGCTTGGGTTATATGGCGTCGTTGAATGGCGTGCGCTCGAACATGGCACCATTCGTCTCTGGATGCTGAGCAACCACCGCGACATCGTCACCGCGTCGCTGATTGGCGATGACCTCACCGAGCGCGACATCCGGCAGATTACGGAATGCGTCATGGCCATAACACCGAAGGTATAGCAGCTATGCCATCCTCAATTGCAATTGAATTTGATGACGCAACCCACATCCTGATACGTGGGCGGCGATTGTTGTATTTCGCGGGGTGCGACTATCTGCGGCTTTCCGGGCATCCCGCGGTGCATAAGGCAATCTGCGCTGCCATGCACCATCGGCCGTTCGGCACCGGTGCATCACGGACCACCACCGGCGAGCATGCGGCCTATGGTCAAGCTGAGCGGGCCATTGCCGGCTTTATGCGGCAACCCGCCGCGATCATGGTGGCCGCTGGCTATCTGGCTCCCATTGCGGCTTTTCAGGCGCTCAAGTCGTTTACCACGCACATTCTGCTTGCTGACGCCGCTCATGCGTGCGTTGCCGATGGAGCAACCCTTTCTGGCCTTCCCGTGCAGCGATTCTCATACGCCGATGTGGCGGCACTGGGCAAGGCACTGCGACGTCTGCCGCGCAGCGCCCGGCCGGTCATCGCTTGCGATGGTCTGCAAGGCGCCCGCGGCCGGATCGCGCCGTTGGCGGCCTACCTCGCCGAACTGCCGTCACGCGGCTGGCTACTGGTGGATGATGCCCACGGCTTTGGCACGATTGGTCCGTCCGGTCGCGGCACGGTTGCCGCGCGAGGTCTTGATGATGACCGCATCATCCAGACCATCAGCTTGGGCAAGTCACTGGGCATGCAGGGGGGGGCCATTGTCGGATCTCGCAGCATGATCAAAGCCATTTACGACAGCGCACCTGCGTTTATTGGCAATACAGCGCCGTTGCTGCCGATTGCCTCGGGGATTACGGCGGCCGTGAAGTTGCTTGCGGGCAACCCCGGGCGCGTCGAACGACTGCAATCCAACGCTCGGTTGATTCACGCGCTGTTGCCTCAGGCGGAACACATTTTCCACGATCTCGAGAGTCCTGTTCTGGTGATCTATCCCCGCGATGTTGCTTCGGCTCGCCGGCTTCGCAGCATGCTCCAACGCGCTGGTATCTTCCCATCCTGGATCACGTACCTGAACAGCCCTCCACAGGGGATCTTTCGCTTTGCTCTGTCCAGTTCGCATACGGCGAGGGATGTTCGGCAGCTTGCTGCGGTCATTGTCGAGTGGGAGAAGGGCCAGGCTTAGCGAGCGGCCCGCTTGTGTCGCGGATCCTTGATGGGATGCAGCAGCAGCATTGAGCAGATCAATGTGACGATTGTAAGAGCCGCGAGCAGCGCAATTCCGCCGGTGTGCTTCCATATGGAAGAACTGATCCAGCCGGCCATGATCACGGCCGGTACATTCGCCAACACGGTGATTGCGAGATAGGTGGCGCGGTTGCGCTGGGGGAGGATCTCCAGCATCAGGGTGAATGCGCCGACTTCGCCGATATAGAGCGCTGCACCCATGAGGGCGAAGATCAAAGTGAACTCGACAGGAGTTCCGGCGACGATTGACCATGCGGCGGCGAGGATGTAAAGGACCAGGGCAAGCTGGCTGGGAATCTTCCCGCCAACGCGATCGCCGAGTCGCGCTGCCAGCAGGTTGCCGACGATGGCGCCGATCATGTTGGAAATAGTCAGAGTTCCCAGAAAGCTTTCGGGCTGGTTCAGATGAACGCGTGCATAGATGGCGAGGAAGGGCGTCAGGATGAGAGTGCCGTTGCGCAGCATCCGTGACCAGAGGTAGCGACGGAATGTGGGGTCGCCGGCGATCAGGCGTGGCATCAAAGCCAGATTTTCGAACAGGGTGAGGGTATGAACGGCCGGTGCCGGGGAGGCCGGTTCACGGGTCGCCAGGAATACGAAGAAAGACACCATCAGCAGCGAGAGGGTAATCAGATGAAGCGTGGCGTAGGCGGATAGGAGTGAACAGTGGGCGAAGAGGTACTTGGCGGTGAAACCGGCGAGCACACCAAGAATACATGTCACGATATAGCGTGTGGCAAATAGCGAGGCGCGACGTTTTTCCGGGATGCAGCGGGCGATAAGCTGCTGCCATGCCGTGACGCTTAGGCCTCCGGCGATGCCGGCCAGCACCGGCGTGAGCACCACGGCGGTCAGAGCTGCGCCGACGAAGGTTCCCGATGCCGCGAGATAGAGTATGATCGTGGCCAGAAGATACGGTATCCGCTGCGTTGCCCCGACTAGAACGATGAAGGGCTTATACCGGTGCATCCGGTCAACCCAATGGGCGCTGAGGATGGGGCAGACCCAGTATCCGAGCGACGACAACGAAGGCGCTGCGGCAATCAGAAGGGGCGAGCCGCCGAGCTGGCGGATAATGTCCGGCAGGATGGTTTGGGCTGCTAAGAATCCCAGGCCTCCCATGAAGGCACCGCCCTCAATCACCGAGACCCAGAAATTGATCCGCTGATCACGAGCGGTTTCATCAATGGGCTCATGGATGGAGATGGTGGAGACTTCGGATTCGGTAACTTCACTCATGGGATTTGCGTTGCGTCGGTATTGTGACGTTTATCGCGCATTTGGGAAGGGGAGATGTGTGCAGGGGATTACGTTAACTTTGGGCCGAGAGCTATTGAAGGTCTGGCATGTTCTGAGAAGATCGGGCGATGGCCAATGAGACATGTTGTCGCGTTGGTCGTGGTACGTCGGTAGAGCACAAGACAATAGGAGTTCGAAGACTCATGGCAATCAAAGTGGCAATGATCGGCGCGGGTTCGATTGGTTTTACTCGTCGGCTTCTGCGCGACCTGCTGGGCGTACCGGAGCTGGCGGACACGCAGTTCGCCTTTACGGATATCTCGAAGCAGAACCTGGATATGGTCACACAGCTCTGTGAGCGTGACATCGAAGGCAACAAGCTGCCGGCGAAGATCGTCGCCACGACCGACCGCCGGAAGGCGGTTGCCGATGCCGACTTTGTGATATGCATGGTTCGCGTCGGTGGGATTGAGGCCTTCGCGACCGACATCGACATTCCTCTGAAGTACGGTGTGGACCAGTGCGTGGGCGACACTTTGTGTGCTGGCGGCATCATGTACGGTCAGCGGACCATGGTGGCCTTGCTGGACTTTTGCAAGGACATTCGGGAAGTGGCCAAACCTGGTGCGATTATGCTGAACTATTCCAATCCCATGGCGATGAACACCTGGGCGTGCAACCAGTTTGGCAAGGTCAACACGATCGGTCTTTGTCACGGCGTGCAGGGGGCACACTGGCAGATCACCCATGCGATTGAGCTGTGGCTCAAGCTAACCGGCCAGATTCCGATGGATTACGTCTCGCCCGGGGCGACGCTCAAGGAATACAACTGGATCGACCCGCGAGTGAAGTATGGTATGCACCGCCGCGAGATTGATGCGGTATTCTCGGGGTTGAATCACCAGACCTGGTGCGTTAAGGCGGCTTGGCGCGGCATCGATCTGACGAGCAAACTGCCGGAGCTGATGGGCGATGTCGCGGGGTATCGCACAAGCGAGAAGGTTCGCCTGGATGTGCTGAATCGCTTTGGGTATTACTCCACGGAGTCGAATGGTCACCTCTCCGAGTACGTGCCCTGGTATCGCAAGCGGACGAATGAGATCAACAAGTGGATCGACCTGTCGAGCTGGATCAATGGCGAAACCGGTGGATATCTGCGCGTCTGCACGGAAGGGCGGAACTGGTTCGAGACTGATTTTCCCAACTGGCTCAAGGAGCAGCCGCCGAAGATCAGCCCGAGCGACCGTTCCGAGGAGCACGGTTCGTACATTATTGAAGGCCTGGTAACCGGGCGAATCTATCGCGGCCACTTCAATGTCGTGAACCAGGGGCGGATCCCGAATCTGCCGGATGACTGCATCGTCGAGATCCCTGGCTATGTGGATAAGACGGGCATCAACATGCCTGTAGTCGGGCCTCTGCCGCTTGCGTGTGCGGCGACGTGCAACGCCACGGTGAGCGTGCAGCGGATGAGCGTGTACGCGGCGATCAGCGGCGACTTGACGCTGTTGAAACAGGCGATGCTGCACGATCCGCTGACGGGTGCGGTGTGCGATCCAGAGGAGATCTGGCAGCTTACCGATGACATGCTGGTTGGTCAGGCGAAGTGGTTGCCGCAGTACAAGAACGAGATCGCCGGGGCGAAGAAGCGGCTGGCGGATGCGGTGAAGAATGGGACGCGTGCGAAGCTGGTGGAGACGCAGGGCGCGGCCCGGATCAAGACCAAGACGGTTGCGGAGATGAAGGCGGACGCCGCTGAGGCCCGCAGCAATGCTGCGGCGGCCGACAAGGGCAAGATGACCAAGCCGACGCTGGCTGACAAGGCTGGCGGCAAGGCGAAGAAGGTCAAGGTTGCCTAGCGCGGCCGGGATTTCGCTTCGCTTAACAATGACTGAAGGGCCAATGACCGACGGGTTGTTGGCCTTTCTGTATTGGGGTGGGAAGAGAAAGGTGCCAGGTGTGGATAAGTGACAGGTGCGCAGGTTCTCGGTGGGATGACCACCAGTGCGCTATGTGCTGTGGGGACAGCGAGTTACGGCGGGATTGGGGGAGGAGATGCGCAGGTTTGGGATGATTGTGGATAACTCACGCCAAGGATCAAGGCGGAAGGATGAAGGATGAAAGAGAAGAGGCAAGGTGCGCAGGATCGCTGTGCATCTTCGGATGCGGATTCCCTGCTTGTCCGGTAGGAATAGTATTCGATTGTCAAAGAAACTGGCCGGGGTAACGGCCAAGAGGGTGAAAAAAACGATGTCCCCCTATATAAAGGGGTAAGTTAGGGTCGTTTTGTGTGAAAAGGGCGGAAAAACGAAGGGTGAGGAAAATTCGCATTTTGTTCAGAGTCCGCGTTGGCCGGCTCATCGGTTACCGAAGCGGCGTTGGACTGAAAGCAACTAGTTGAATATACTAGTTGACTATGAAAGAGATCGGGTCATTCGAAGCCAAGACACACTTGAGCCGCCTGCTTGAGGAGGTGGCGGCCGGGGCGGAGTACGTGATCACCCGGCGAGGCACGCCGGTGGCAAAGCTGATTCCAGCTCGGTCTGATGAATCGGGGTCATCCAAAGCGGCGGCGACGCGGCTCAAACAATTAAGATCATCGCTGGCGGCTCGCGGCTGCGTCGTGACGAGGGAGGAGATTCGCAGTTGGATTGCCGAGGGGCGCGATGAATCTGGTCATTGACGCCTCGCTGGTGGCCGCCTGGATACTCCCCAACGAAGACGAGACGGCGCTGCCATGGTTGGATGTCGTGGCCGCCGACGGTGCTTCGACGACCGGGCTGTTTCCGTTCGAGATATCCAATGTTCTTCTCATGGCCGAGCGGCGCAAACGGATCACGGAGGCGGAGTTGCTCCGGGCGCATGGCGACTTGGCCGCATTGGCGATAGCGATCGAAGGTCCGCCCACGGCGGCCGTGCTGACGGACATCATGCAGTTGGCACGGCTGCACGGGCTGAGTTTCTACGATGCGAGCTATCTTGAACTGGCAATCCGCCTCAACTCCCGGCTGGGGAGCCTCGACGAGGCATTACGCAAGGCAGCCCAAGCCGCAGGGGTCTCCTTGTGTCCCTGAGACGCTGACGCTTCGGTTGTTGGATTGCTGGTGCGTTTAGCTTACGTTTACGATTTGTAGAATCCCTGGCGGCCGTCGCGTTCGATCCAGAGGACGTCGCCTGGGGAGACGGGTTGGCCGGTGGGTGGTCTGGTGGAGTCGAGGGTTTCTTTGATGCGGGTCCAGACGTCCAGCATGGGTTTGTAGGCTTCTAGGTCTTGGAACATGGTATAGTCGTCATCGCGCCAGAGCATTATGCAGATCGGCGTCTGGCCGGGAAACGACAGCACGGCGGTGGAGTAGCTTCCGTCGGGAACGACGTACGATCGCTTCTTCAATGCCCGGGCTTGTTGATCGAATTCGACGAGTCGCTGCCTGATGGCTTGGATCGTGGCCGGATCAAGCCGGGCGTAGAGCAGCGGTGAGCGCACGTCGTGCTGATCCTGACGCCAGAGGATCAGGCCATCATCCCAGAGGGCACAGTAGATGACGCGATACTCGTACAGGTTTGGTTCTCCCGGATCAGGCGGCCTGAGTCCCTCATAGTTGTGGTAACGTATGGCGATTGGCTGGGTGGTGGCTTTGGCGAACTGCAGATGCGGAAGGTAAGCAGCATCTTCTGCGATGCGGGCTGGGGAAGCGTCAGTGGGCCGGGGCCGCGAGGCGGAGGGGTGACCACAGCCGGAGAGCAGGGCCAGGATGGCGAGGGATGGGATGAGATAGTTGCGCATCAGTCACCTCATGCAAGGAACATGATACGGCATAGCAGTCTAGCAGAAGCTTCCGATATGCTATAGCAGAAACGCACATGATCTTCGCGCCCGGCGAGTACGCCTCACGACGCTACGAACGCAGAGACGAAGAAGCGAAGACTGGCCACAAAAAGGCTCAAAAGGGCACAAACAAACGGTGATCCGCAGCGAGAATCGCTTGGGGTAGGGGCAAAGAGCGAAGAGCGGGAAGAAGGGGCCTTTCCGGCAATACTATTTACGTCCCCGTTCCACGTCCCCCGTTCCACGTCCCTTCAGAAGAAGCGGCCGGTGTTCAGCCAGCAACTGCTGCAACTGCGCAAGTTCCACATCGACGAAGGCTGCAAGTTTAGCCGACATGCCGCAGTTCCCCGCTCCGCAAAAGGTAATTCACGAATGGCGACGGCTCATCCAGGTCGACCAGGTCGAGCGACCTATCCAACAGTGCCTGAGCATCGGCCATGGCGCGGAAGAAACGCTTCGGCGGCAAACCCTTTACCGCCATATCCACATCCGAATCACCGCGAGCGGCGGCGGTTCCCTGCGAGCCAAACAGGTAGACGGCCGACGCTCCGTGCCTGCGGAGTTCGCTGGCGGCCTTTTCAATCTGTGGATCAATCACCATGGAACTGATTGTACCACATGCCAGATCATCGCAGAAACTGCGTCTGCCATGTCCGACTGCTATGCGGGTAGTCAGGGCAGAAGTACCGGGTACGCCGGGTCGCTCCGCAGAAGCGAGCGTATTCGGCCTAGCGCCGCCCAAAGGAGGGCACCTCGGCGGGCTCCGTCCACACCTCCTTGCGCATGGCGGGGAGGTGGTTCGCGAATGTGTTTTCGGTCAGGGTGTAGACGATGAGGCCGGAGGCGCCCAACTCCCTTCCCAGCTTCGCCGCTTTCACTACGCCCTCGGGAGTGTCGAGGTAGGCGCCGGCGCCGAAGACGAAAGGCCGTTTCCCGGTGAGCATCTTCGCCTCGTTGCGGGCGAACCGCTCGAAGTTGGCCACCACCCACTTGTTGCCGTAGTTCATGGGGGCGACGAAATCCACCCAGCCCTCTTCCGCCCACCGTCCCCAGTCCTGACGCACGCCCACGTGGCGAGAGCCCGACTCGACGCACCACACCGCGGCCGAGAGTACCAGGCGCGGGCGCGGGTGCGCCGCTTTCAGCGGGTCGTGCATGTCCTGGACGAAGCTACTGATTGTGTCACACAGGTAATCGACGTACTTGATCTCAAGCGATCCTTTGGGAAGGACATCGGCCGGCCAGTTGGTTACCGAATGCCCGAGACGGCGCTCGAAGCCAGCGCGGCAGTGCTGGCAGTAGCAATACTGCCCCTCCGGGAAGCGGATGTAGTCGTACTGGAGTCCGTCGATGTCCGGCCGCTTCGCCAGCTCCAGCAGCATCCGCTGCATCAGGTCGCGGTTCTGGGGCACGGAGGGGCAGAGGCTGTTGGTGGTCTTGCCTTCGGGATCATGGGCAAGGCGATTGGGGTCGGTTTCCCGGGGCGCGTGATACCACTCGATTGTCCAGGGATGCACCTCCAGGCCCTCAGCGTGCGCGGCCTCGGCGATGACCTTCAGCAGATCGGGGTGCCCCAGCCGCTCCTCCAACGGGCGAGTCGGCACCACCGTGCTCGGGTAGATGGCGCCCGAGGGCGATACCACGTTGGGGAGGATGGTGTTGACGCCCAACTCCTTCAGGCGGTGGAACAAGCCCCGCCAATCCCCTTCCTGGAGGAGGGGGAAGGCTCCGAAGGCACGGTTACCGTGCAGTTCCAGGTAGATCCCCCGCAGCTCCGGCTTGGGAGCTGGCGAAGCGGCCGGGGAGGCTCCGGCCAAGCCCAGTACTACAACTGCTGCCACGATTAGCCACCACGCCATCACTGTTCCTCTACCTTCTGCCGGGTAGCAGTTTAGCGTTTGTGCATCGCAGTGTCATGCGCAAACGCTAAACGGCTACGTGTCACGTCCCTTGGCGCCCCCTGTGGTTACGGCGAGGGTCGCGCATCCTTGCCTTGGGTGGTCTCTGGTATGGAGGTTTGGCGCTTTGCGTCCTCGTATCGCCATGGAACGTCACGCGTCTGATATACCGACTCGTCTTTCGGTGGCACATGGAGGCCGCTCATCCCGTAGAAAATATCTGCTTTGAAGGACTGTATTCGTAGTCCGCCACGGAACGCGCCTTCAAACATGAGCTGGGCGTAACCGATGAAGGGAATCTGCTTCGCGAAAAATTCGGGGTCGCGGGCCACGATCCACTTCACGGCGGCTTCCTCGTCGCTCTTCCATGGTACATCCATCCGTGAGTAGTCGGACACCAGCCTGCGGTACTCATCCTGATCCCGGTATGGCACGCGAATCTCGCCGCTGAAATGCCGCCCCGGATTCTTCTTCTCCGCGGTGGACTGTGGCTCGGACCGCTGCAAGACCTGCCAGCTTGACCAGTGTTTGAGATCGGGCGAGTAGCGCACGTATAGCGCGCCGGAGTCCGGTATCCACTTCTGGCCGTTGGCCAGAGCGACTTCCTGAGGTAGGGGATGGATTGAGACGCGCGTATAGATGCCTTGCGTGGGACGCCACGACAGGCCTAAGGCAATCGGCTTGGTCTGAATCCATCCATCGCGGGAGGCATCGCCCTCTCCATCCCATCCCAAGCCGGCCGGAGAGATCGTAATCTTGTCCGGCTCTGACCAGGTGGCTTTCGCCTCTGCGTCGGCCTTATCCGTCAGATCGATGTTGATCTGCTTGAACTCGTCAATCTCGGCATAGCTCGTTGCCGTTGCGGTGAACAGCCATGCGATGAAGGCGAACACCGCCAGACGTCGATTGATGTTCATCATGAGTTACCTAAGAAGTCAACGGCAAAGAACAGGGCTGCAGCATCGCCCACTGCGATGATTCCGATTGCATCATCAGGCAGTGTGGTGCGTCGAAAGTCTACCAGCGTCTGTCGGCCAAGCCACCCCCGCCCCCGCGCCTGCCCCTCCAAAGGGGAGGGAACGGTCTGGGCGGGCGGCGATAAGTGTCAGGATGCTGTGAGCTGCTGACCGGTGTAGACCGTGTACGTGATGGGCATGAAGGTGCTGTACGCAGTGGGCCGGATTGGGCTGGCGGCCGGCAGTGAAGGCGTCAGAGACATCGCCTGTTGCTCGTGATGTTGCGGGGCACCCCAGAAAGCACGTAACGTGGGTCCGGTCGCTTCGTGGCGGTCGCGGAAGAGGAAGTTCCAGATCTCGTATGGCCAGACCCGCCGGCCGATGCGGTAATACCAGCGCATGGCAGCACGGAAGCTGTGCTCGCGATTGGTCAGGACACGCAGCAGGGCCCGTGGACGCATCTGCATTACGGCCTCGATGCATTTGACCCACAGCATTACGCGCCAGGGCGCCATGTGACGCGTCCCAAGAACCTGGTGTTTGTAATCCCACTTGCCTGCATCTCTCTGGATCACGTTTCGATCGCTCATTTCGGCAAACGCCGCTGTCCAGCGGTGGGGGGTGACATAGAGAAGTTGAATCTGATCGGGATCGTACAAGAGAAGCTGGCGCAAGCTGCGGAAGTAGTCGCGGTCGGTTTCTTCCTCGAAGCCGACGACGTAGGTGGCCATGGAGATGATGTTGTGCTGACGGAGAAGCTGGATGGCTTGCCGGTCTTTCTGGACAGACCCACCTTTGCGGATCTTGGCAAGGGTGGCTTCATCGTAGTTTTCAATGCCCAGGAGAAAACGGGCGACGCCGGCTTTCTTGTAGAGAGGGAGGATGTCGGCATCGCGGACAATGTCGTCAGCGCGGGTGGAGCCGACGATGGTGAGATGGAGACCCTGGGCGATGATCGCCTCGAGCAGTTGGCGCCAGGCTTCGCGGTCGGCGGTGGGGTTTTCATCGGCCAGGTTGACTACCTCAACGCCGTGCTCGCGATGCAGCCAGGCGAGTTCGGCCGCGAATTTTTGAGGGTCGCGGTGGCGGAACTGAGTCCAGAATCCTCGCTGGCCGCAGTAGCTGCAGTGGTGCGGGCAGCCGCGGGAGAACTGCACTACCACAGCGCGTTTGTCGCCCCAGTAGCTGTAGCGGGAAAAGTCGATCAGTTCCCAGCCGATGCGGCAGGCGTCCAGGTCGCGGATGATCGGGGCAGGGCGGGTGGCCAGTGGCATACCGCTGCGGCGGAAGGCGATGCCGGGAATCCCATCCAGATCCTCGCCGGTCTGGAGAGCATGCATCAGTCGCACGATCGTCTGCTCGCCCTCGCCTCGGACGATAATGTCGATCTGCGGTTCATCGGCGAGGATCTCGCGCCAGTGATAGGTGGGGAAGACGCCACCATAGATGATGCGGACGTCGGGCAGGGCGCTGCGAAGTGCGCGGGTGAGAAGAGCGGTGGTGGGATGGCCGGACGTGGAACCGGAGTGCCCCAAAAGGATGGCATCAGGGGCATAGGCGCGGGCCTTCTGAACAATCAGATGCTTGGGTACGGGGCCGAACTCGGCGTCCAGGAGCTTGACCTGATGGCCGGCGTCGATCAGCGGGCCGCCGATCGCGAGCAGGCCCAGAGGCGGCAGGTGTTCGTGTGGAATCCGGCTTCCGATTGCAGGATGCGGTGGGTTGATCAGCAGAATACGCATAGATGGCCCCGCTGTCTGATTAAACCACTCCGACCGGTTCGATTGCACAACGCTGTGCGAATCTCGAAGCCAAGTCGTCATGAAAAAGGGCCGATCTCGCGAGTCGATCCTGAGTATCTTCTCTACAGATATACCGGTGTGAGTCGGTTGGAATTTCCAGAAATGTTTTGGTCAGATCCGGCCTACTGCTCGGCGTCTTCCTTTAGGAGGCGGTTGGCTTCGATGGCGGCTTTGCGGCAGGCGTCGGCGGCAGGGGCGTTGCCGGTCATCACCAGATCCAGCTCGTCGATGATCGCCTTTTCCACTTCCTGGAAGTTTCGCAGGGAGGGGATGTCCTGGCCGTATTCCAGCGTCTTGAGGAAGGGCTGCTTGCTGTGCGGCGGATCTGTGTCCTTGAGATAGTACTCTTTGTCATTGCACAGGCTCTTGAGGATCGGAATGCCGACGCGGTTGCGGGCGATGATCTTCTGGCCTTCGGGGCTGACCATGAAGCGCAGGAAGCGCCAGGCCTCTTTGGGGTGCTTGGTGGTGGCGGAGATGCTCATGCCAAAGCACTCGTAGCCGGAGGTCTGGATGTGCTGCGGTGCCGGGCCGCGCGGAGGTTCTGCGACATCCCAGTCAAAACCGGTGATGCGGCGCTGGAACTCGAATCGCCATTCGGCAGCATCTTCCCACATGGCGATCTTGCCTTGCATGAATAGCTCTTCCGGTCCGCCAATCAGGCCGCCGGCGGTGCGGGAGTCGGGACCGTTGGGACTGGGAGCAACCCGATCCCGCAGAGAGAGGCCGTAGTACCAGTCAAACGCTTTTATGGCTTCGGGGCGGTCGAGCAGGCAAGTGCGGCCTTCGGGATCGAACAGGTTGGCGCCGAATCGGCGCAAGACTGGGGCGCAAACGTAGAACATCGCTGAGTTGACGACGGTGCCAAACTGATCGGCCCGGCCATCGCCGTCGGTGTCGCGGGTGAGTTTCCTGGCTACTTCAACGAACTTGTCTGTATCCCAATCGGCCGACGGATAGGTGATCCGCTGGTCGGGCGGACAAGTCTTGTTGTAGTTGTCGAACATCGTCTTGTTGTAATAGAGCCCGTAGAGGTTCTGGCTGTAGGCCAGACCGTAGATCTTCCCGTTGCGCGCGAAGCCATCCATGCTCTTGGCATGGATGTCGGGTTTGAGCGCCTGGAACTCGGCATCCTGGGCCATCAGGTCATCCAAGGCGAGGAAGGCGTTGCGGTGCAGGAACATCGGCAGCCGCATTGTCATCATGGGGATCAGGTCGGGGGCGGAGCCGCCGGCGATCATGACCTGCAGTTTCACATAAAAGGTGCTGTTGGGCACATCCATGCGCACTACGCGGATGTCGGGGTTGGCCTTTTCGAAGGCGGGGATCAGTTCCGCATACATCTTCTCGTTCATCTCCCCGCCGGGCGTGGGGATGGTGATAACCGTGCGCGTATCGGAGGACTCCTTGGAGCAACCCGAGCCAAGGATAGATAGCACGGCGAGCGGCAGTGCCAGGAGGACGAGAGCGACCAATCGCATCAGGTTCCTCCCATTCCGGTGGTGGCGATGCCTTCCACAATCCGCTTTTGGCCGATGACGAAGAGAATGAAGACGGGCACCAGCACCTGAACAGCGCCGGCCATGGTTAGAGTTGTTTCGCGGGCGTAGTCGCCCTGGAGTTGAGCCAGGCCCACCGGCAAGGTGAACATGTCCTTGGTATTGGTGACGATTAGCGGCCAGAGGAAATCGTTCCAGGAGCCGATGAAGGAGAGAAAGCCCAGGGTCGCAAGCGCGGGCGCCGACAGGGGCATGATGACTCTGAGCAGGATGCCCAGGCGGCTGCAGCCATCGATCATGGCCGCTTCCTCAAGGTCCGCGGGGATCGTCAGGAAGAACTGGCGGAGCATGAAGGTGCCGAAGGCAGTGAAGATGCCAGGCAGGATCAGTGCGGCGTAGCTGTTCATCCAGCCGAATTTGCTCATGAGGATGAAGTTGGGG
The DNA here is from genome assembly GCA_903871935.1 of uncultured Phycisphaerales bacterium. Taxonomy (GTDB): domain Bacteria; phylum Planctomycetota; class Phycisphaerae; order Tepidisphaerales; family Tepidisphaeraceae; genus CAIQIQ01. Next base: position 9,028 of record CAIQIQ010000108.1, on the reverse strand, counting down.
ATCATCGTCACTTCGCCGGGGATCATCAGGGTGGCCAGATAGAGCAGGAATAGTGCATCGCGGCCGCGGAACTTGAGGCGGGCGAAGGCATAGGCGGCCAGTGCTGAGGTGAGGATGCGCCCAGCCGTAACGGCAATGGCGACAGTCAGGCTTACGATGTAATGCTGAGCCATCGGGGTTCTCTCCCAGACGGCGACGTGGTTCCGCCAATAAAGCGAGAGATGGCCCTCGGCATCGCGCGGAAGCAGATCGGTCGGATGCGAAGTCATCCATTGGGGATGCTTGAAGCTGGTGGCCACTGCCCAGACAAACGGCAGGAGCATCGTCAGCCCGCCGATCAGGAGCAGAAGGAACAGAACAAGCTGTCCGAGTTTTTGCCGCGAATTCTCCATAGGTCACTCGTACTGTGCCGCTCCGCCAAACCTTTGCCGCATTCGCCACTGAAGCAGTGTCAGGGCGAAGATGATGATGAACAGCACCCAGGCGACTGCGGATGCATAGCCCATCTTCGAGTAGGAAAAGGCGTTGTTGTAGATGTATAAACCGATGGTTGTGGTCGAGCCGGCCGGGCCACCGCCGGTCATGACATATTGCCAGTCGAAGGCCTGGAAGCCGCCGATGATCCCCATGACGATGATGAAGAAATTGACCGGACCAAGAAGCGGCCAGGTGATGTACCAGAATCGCTGCCAGGCGCCGGCGCCGTCGAGGTGGGCGGCCTCGTAATAGCTGCGGGGGATATCCTGTAGTGCGGCGAGATAGAGGAGCATGGTGAATCCGCCGATGCCGCTCCAGATGCCCATGAAGATAAAGGCGGGCTTGGCCCAGGAGATGTCGCCAAGCCAGTTGGGCCCGCGGATTCCTATGCGTGCCAGGGCGCTATTGAAGATGCCTTGGTCCGCATTGTAGATCCACATCCAGACCACAGCGACGGCGATCAAGGGCGAGATGCTGGGGAGGTAATAGATCGTTCGCAGCGCGATGCGGCCATAGACTTTGCTGTTGAGGGCCAGGGCCAGCAGCAGTGCTCCGAACATGGTCAGGGGCAGGCCCAGCATCATGATCAGGGTATTGGCAAGGCTTGCCCAGAACTTGGGGTCGACGATGAGTCGATGATAGTTGGCGGTGCCGACGAATTTTGCGGGGGTGATGTTGTCGTACTGATAGAACGACAGGACCATGGATACGCCCACGGGCATCAGGGTGAAGAGGAGGAAACCAAGAAAGTTCGGCGCCAGGAATGGGGCGGCGGCGGACCATTCTTTTAGGGCATTGCGGCGAGGCATGGCGGGATTGTAGTAATCGAGGTTTGTTCTGCAATCAGGAGTCGTTTCTATCGGATGATCACATCGGCGTTCTTGCGCGGGGGGATACGGGTGTAGGTTTCGGCGGGGTAGCCGATCATCAGGCCGCCGTGCATGACGCAGTTGGCCGGGAGGTTCAGCAATTGTTTCATCTGTGGCGAGGAACGCACCGCCCAATGAAGGAATCCCGCCCAGCAGGTGCCCAGGCCAAAGGGTAGTGCGGCGATTTCGGCGGTGGTCAATGCGATCATGCAGGAGCCAGGGGCTACGGGGTCGGCTTCAAGGCCGTAGGCGATGAGCAGATGAGGGCAGCCTCGAAGTATTGGGTCTCGGCCGGCTTCCCATGCTGCCACCAATGGCGCTGCGTTGTAACGGCCGGCAATATCGGTGCATTGTTTGGCCATTTCACGCATCCAGTCGATTACGCCGGCGGCGAGGCGCTTCACCTGGGCGCTATCGTATACCAGCAGCCATTTTACGGACTGCGTGTTCATGCCGGTGGGGGCGTATCGGGCGATGTCCAGGATGGACAAGAGCACGGACTTATCGACTGGCCGAGACTCGTAGTGGCGGATCGAGCGGCGGCCCTTGATCAGTTGGCCGACGGCGGCGGGGGTGCTTCGCCAGGCGGAGGTGAGTGCCTGGCACTGCTCCATGGGCATTTTGCTGTGCTGCAGGCCTTCGGTGGGACAGGCGGCAACGCAATGGCCACAGAGGATGCAGCGCGAAGGGGCTTCTGGAGCGGTTTGCGGCAGGTCGCCATCGACGGTGATCAGGGCCATCGGGCAGGCGGCAGCGCAATCGCCGCAGTGCGTGCATTCAGATGCCTCAACAGACAGCAGATCGGTCATCGTTGCTCCTTGACTATTAGTGAACTTAACTTATAGTTAAGAGAATGTGGATCGTCAAGCCGCCGACGATTAGAGAATGGATGAGGATGCATCCCGGTGCGCGGTCATCCTTGACTCGGTGGCTGGAGCTGACTGCTCACGCTCAGTGGCGACGATTCGAGGACATTCGCGAAGAGTTCCGTTCATGTGATGAGGTGAGGGTGAGCAGTGGACGCCGAGTTGCCGTGTTCAATATTGGCGGGAACAATTACCGGTTGATTTGCGCCGTGCACTACAACATCGGGCGAGTGTTCGTGCTTCGGTTCATGACCCATGGGCAGTACAGCGATGGCCGCTGGAAGGACGAGCTATGAAAACAGCCACCAAAATGCATTTTGCCGGCCTGGCGAAGTCTTACGAGGACCTGGTTCGCATGCTGGTTCCGCGTCCCATTCACAGCGAAGATCAGTCCGAGCAGGTATGGGAGATCATTTCGATGATGGCCGGACATGCCGACCTTACGAAAGATCAGGAGGATTACCTGCTGATCCTGACGGAGATGTATGAGGCGTGGCAGAAAGAGAATGACCCGATGCCGGCCGAGAGTTTGCCACTGAGGCAGCGGTTGGCTTATCTACTGGAGCAGAGCCAGACCAGCCAGGCTGCGGTGGCGAAACTGCTGGGTGTGAGCGAGTCGTACATCTCAATGGTGATGAAGGGAAAACGCGGACTGACGCCGGGGCATATCCGCAAGCTGGCCAGCCATTTCAGGCTCAGTGCGGGGTACTTTGTATGAGTGAGGTTGCACAGCTTGGCAGTGAGTATACGCTGTGGTACTGGGCGCTTGCGTGAGGTGAATTGACATGGGTCACTCTCGATTGCGAAGAATGTGCCTGATTGCCATGCTGACGGTTGGCGGGGTGGTGCTGGCCGATACGCTGCAGGTGGGGGGGGCTGCGCGAACGGGGGCGAAGATCAAGAGTTATCGGAATGGGATGTTTGACTACACGCTGGATGGCCGGGCGGTGGACCCGATGGCGGGGGACCGTGTGAGCCAGATTGCGCTGGATGATGACCCGGTGCTGAGTTCGGCGGAGCAGGCGTTTGTGGGGGAGAAGTGGGCGGCGGCGGCGGATGGGTATCAGGCGGCATTGAAGGCGACGAATCGGGCCTGGCTGAGGGATTGGGTGCTGCCGCGGATGCTGGTGGCGGCGGAGCGGGCGGGTAAGTTTGATGTGGAGGTGAGCGCGTTTGTGCAGATGCTGGGGCGCGATGCCGGGGGAGCGATGAGGTATCGGCCGCGGCCGGTTGAGGGGACGGCGGCGGGGGCATTGACGGGGGCGGCCGGGGAATTGAGCAGGGCATCGGCGCTGGCGACGCTGAGTGTGACGCAGAAGCAGGCAATCTTGAGCCTGCTGATGGATGTGCAGCGGGTACAGGGGGATATGACCGGTGCGACGAAGCTATCGGAGCAGTTGTTAAAGTCGGCGGTGCTGGACAAGGCCGATCCGGCGAGCGCGAAGGTGCAGGCGGATATCTACGTTGGCTCAGCCCGGCTGGCGCTGGTGACGAAGGACTATGGGCGGGCTAAGACGCTAATCGAGCAGAACCGGGCATTGTTTGTGGATGGCGTGCAGCAGGTTGAGGCGTTGTATTGTCTGGCGGCGGCTCGTGATGGAGAGCTGGGGGCCAATGCTTCGAAGGAAGCCATGGAGGACCTGGCGATCGAGTACATGCGGGTGGTGTCGGCGGGGCGGGGCGGCGGGGATCGGCGGTATGTGCCCGAGGCGCTGCTGCGAGTAGGGGAACTGCAGGAGCAGCTTGGAGATAGAGTAGCGGCGGAGACTCTTTACGCGGAAGTAACGGGCGAGTACAAGGGCAGCCCTGCGGCCGCCCGGGCGGCCGCCCGGCAGCAGCAGATTAAGGGTAAACCTGGGAACTGAAGCTGCCTGGCGTGCGGATAAGCCGCATGCCTCATGGAAGCTAAGAAGATCACATGTATAGCGTACTTAAGAAACACAGTCGTAAGCTTCTGGCCATCGCAACCGCGGCGCTGATGGTCGCGTTCCTGCTTCCCAATCGCAATACCAGCAATCGGGACGATGTCATTGCTCACATCGCCGGGAAGAAGGTCTACCGTTCGCAGATGCAACAGGCGCAGTATGAATGGCATCTGCTCATGCGAAAGATTTACGATGCGGAATCGCGGCAGGCGATCGCAGTACACGAGTTGCCCGAGCAGGTTGCCGCGCAGATTGAGGAGCATCCCGATCTATTCCTGATGCTGCGGACCGAAGCTCTGAATAGCGGTGTTTATATCTCGGATGAGCGGTTGCTGGAGATGCGTGGGCGGATTGCTCTGGCCGACATGGACATGAATCAGCGTGATGCCCAGGGCGCCGTGGATGAGGCGTTGCGCGGGCTGCTGATGGTGAAGGAAGCCTTTAGTCGCGTTGCCTCGGCGGTGCGCGTCAGTCAGCCGCTGCGCGACCACGAGATAGCAAATCGCCTGCAGCAGATCAAGATGAGTGCGGTGGCGTTTGCCGCGGCCGACTACATGGCGCAGGCGCCAGCGCCGACGGCGGATGAGGTGAAGCAGCAATTTGAGAAGTACAAGGATATCGATCCAGGCACAATCCGGCCGACGGAAGCGAACCCATTTGCGTTTGGCTATCGCTTCCCGGATCGCGCCCAGATCCAGTACCTGATGGTGCCGGAGGAGCAGGTGCGCAAGGTGGTGGTGGCGAGCCAGACGGCCCAACGGTGGAGCGTTGATGCGCAGAAGTATTACCTTCAGCACCAGGGCGAGTTCGCGACAACGACGCAGCCGGCGGCGGACCCGCTGTCGCTGAAGAAACCGGAGCCGATTGCCACGACGCGACCGTTCGCGGAGGCAGAGAAAGACGCAGTGGAGGCGGTGGTCAAGCCGCTGGTGAGCAAGCGCCAGACCGAGATCATCGGCCGGATCAACGGCATGCTTTCGACCGACTGGAACGCGTATCGTGTTGCCAAACAGGGCGAGCAGCCGGCCAGTGCGCTGGGCGCCGCATATAACAGTTACGACTACCTGCAGAAGCTGAGCGATGTGATTGCCAAGGAGTTCAAGGTACAGCTTACCCTTGGTGCAACCGGCGCTCTGGAAAGTTCCAAAGAGCTGGTCGCCCTGGATCCGATCGGGCGGTCATCGACGATGACGCAGTTGCCGTTTGCGTTCTATGCCACGATGACCGAAGCACAGCGAAAGCAGCTTCTGACGCGGCTGCCCAATCTACCGCCGGCGCTAATGCCGTGGCAGCCCTCACAGGTGCTGCGTGACTATTCAGGCAATGCGTTCATTTTTCGGCGGACGATCATCGATCCGAGCCATGCACCGCAGAATATCTCGGAGGTGGCAACGCAGGTGGAGCAGGATCTCAAGACAGCCAAGGCGTTTGAGCTGGCGAAGGCCGCGGCGGCGCAATTTGCGAAAGATGCCGGAGCGCAAGGATTTGCCGTTGCGGCACAGGCCGTGCACAAGGTGCCGTTGGACACGGGGTTCTTCGGGCTCGATGGCACGACAGCGACGGGGATCCAGTTCAGCGAGGCGGGTTCGGGACAGTTTACCATGACGGCGATGACGGAGGCGCTCAAAGCCAGGGCCGAAGGGCAGGCGACGGCGGTCGTGATGGTTCCAGTGCAGAAAGATGGCAAGGTGGTGGTTGGACAGGTGCAGGACATCCGTTCGCGGCTGCAGGGCATGAGCCTGGCGCTGGTGGCGGCCGAGATCGACAGTGAGTTGGCGTCGCAGTTCTCTTCGTTGATGCAGAACGACTGGTTTAGCTATGACAATGTCGTGAAGCGGCTGAAGTATGAGCCGACGGATCGGCAGCAGCAGAAGAAGAGCGATGAAGACAGCGGCGGGGCGCCTCCGGCAACACCCTTGGGCATATAGCGTCATAGGGAAGCACTATGGCTGAGAAGCTCTTTGTTGCGTTTGATCTTGGCGCTGAGAGCGGACGTGCGGTGCTGGGCCGGCTTTCTGGCGGCCGGCTGACGCTTGAGGTGAAGCATCGCTTTGCCAATACACCGGTTCATATGAACGGGGTGCTTTATTGGAATACCCCGGCATTGTGGACGGATTTGAAGACGGGGCTGCGCCATGCAGCGCGGGCCGAGGGCAAGCCGTTGCAGCTTTCGGGGATTGCGGTGGATACGTGGGGTGTCGATTTTGGGCTCCTGGGCAAGAACGGCGAACTGGTTGGGCTGCCCGTGCATTATCGGGACAACCGCACCGATGGCATGGTGGAGAAGGCATACAAGAAGGCGGGCAAAGAGACGATCTTCAAGTCTACCGGCATCCAGTTCATGCAGATCAATACGCTGTATCAATTGCTGGCGATGGCGCAGGGCAAGAGCGATCTGCTGAAGATCACCCAGACGCTGCTGTTCATGCCGGATCTCTTTAACTATCTCTTTTGCGGCAAGATGGCCTGCGAGCAGTCGATCGCGTCGACCAGCCAGATGTATGACCCGGTGAAGAAGACCTGGGCGAGCGCGCTGCTGAAGAAACTGGGTATTCCCACGCACTATTTGGCGAAGATTACGGCATCGGGGACGATCATCGGATCGCTGCGAAAGGAACTGGTGGAGGAGTGCGGGGTGGATGTGCCGGTGATCGCGACGGCGGGTCACGATACGGCCAGCGCGGTGGTGGCAGCGCCGGGAGAGGGGAATGACTGGTGCTACCTGTCGTCGGGGACTTGGTCGCTGATGGGGCTGGAACTGGATAAGCCGATCATCAATGCGGCGTCGCTGGCGGCGAATTACACCAACGAGGTGGGCGCGGCCGGCAAGATCCGTTTTCTGAAGAACATCATGGGCTTGTGGCTGGTGCAGGAACTCCGCCGGCAGTGGCAGAAGGATGGCATGCCGCTGGACTATGCCCAGATGACGCAGCTTGCCGGTGTGGCCCGGCCGTTCGTGGCGGTGATCAATCCGGATTACCCGGACTTCGTCAAGCCGTGGGGGATGCCGGCGAAGATTGATGAGTTTTGCGCCAAGACGAAGCAGAAGGCCCCCGAGACGATGGGCGAGCATGTGCGCACGTGCCTGGAGAGTCTGGCGCTGACTTATCGGAGAACGCTGGAGAACCTGGAAAAGCTTTCCGGCCGGAAGATCAAGACGATCCACATTGTGGGCGGCGGGGCGCAGAATGAGCTGTTGAATCAGATGACAGCGGACGCCTGCGGGCGCAAGGTGGTGGCCGGGCCGATCGAGGCAACGGCGGCGGGGAATATCCTGGTGCAGGCGATGGCAACGGGAGATGTGAAGGACCTGAAACAGGCGCGCAAGATCATCAGGAACAGTTTCGATGTGAAGACGTACGCGCCGCAAGCCACGGCGGGAGTTTGGGATGTGGCGTATGGGCGGTTTCTGGAAGTCGTGAGGTAGCGCGGCTCTTTCAATCACATGCCGGAAGGTCTTTCCGATGCATCAGCTTGCCCATCGCCCGAGCCACCGCTATCCTTTTGGTGGAGATGACGGCTCTGGCGCAACAACTCGAGGAAGTCCTGCGTACGGTCGATGAAGAGACCGGCCGGCGCGTTCAGCAGATTGTCCGCGACGCCTTGGCACTGGCGGAGATTGCGCAAGAGGGTCGGGGAGCCGCTCATTGGCCTGCAGGATACTTCCAGCAGACTGCCGGATCGCTAGTGGGCGAGCGATTCGATCGACCGGCGCAGGGGCAGATTGAGACCCGCGAGGCGTGGTGATGGCTTGGCTGCTGGACACCAACGTCTGGATCCACTACCTGAAAGACCGGCAGAGCCCGGTGCGTCTGCACCTTGAGCAACACACACCGCGGGCGGGACATCGTTGCGTGCTCGCTGGTACGTGCTGAACTGCTTCATGGAGCCAGAAAGTACGGCAACGTTGAGCACCGCCGGGCGGTGGTTCTTTCCCTGCTGGCTCCGTACAGGTCACTGCCGTTCGACGACGCTGCAGCCGACCAATACGCTCGCATCCGCCACGAGTTGGAGACCGGTGGCCGCACGATCGGCCCCAATGATCTCCTTATCTCCGCCATCTGCTGTGCCAACGATTTGACACTCGTCACGGCCAATACAGGTGAGTTCGGGCGAGTCAGTGGCCTTAGAGCGTGTTATGAACTTTGGGCAATGTAGTGTAGAAGATAGGGATGGCAAGGAAGCCATACCCAAGCGACGTCACGGATGATGAGTGGGCCTTCGTGGCCCCGTATTTGACGCTGATGCGAGAGGATGCACCCCAGCGTGAGCACGCGTTGCGTGAAGTATTCAACGCTCTGCGCTGGATTGTGCGTACCGGCTCGCCCTGGCGTTACATTCCCAACGATCTGCCTCCGTGGGAAGCGGTGTACCAGCAGGCGATACGGTGGATTGCGGCCGGAGTGTTCGAGGCCATGGTGCATGACCTTCGGGAGTTGCTGCGCATGGCGGAGGGTCGCGACCCGCATCCCAGTGCGGCAGTGCTGGATAGCCGGACGCTGCAGAGCACGCCGGAAAGTGGTGGTCGAGCAGGCTACGACGGGGCCAAGCGCAAGAAAGGATCCAAGGTGCACTTGGCGGTGGATACGCTGGGCCATCTGTTGTCACTGCATGTCACGGCCGCCGATGAGCAGGACCGATCGCAGGTCAAGAAGCTGGCTAAGGATGTACAAGCGGTCACAGGTCATTCGGTTGAGTTGGCCTATGTTGACCAGGGCTACACCGGGCAGAATCCGGCGGCAGATGCGGCCAGGCACGGGATCGAGCTGTCGGTTGTGAAACTTCCAACCGCCAAGCGTGGATTCGTATTGCTGCCCAGGCGCTGGGTGGTGGAACGCTCGTTTGCCTGGCTGGCGCGGTTCCGTCGTCTGGCAAAGGACTATGAGCGTCT
>CAIQIQ010000107.1 GCA_903871935.1 uncultured Phycisphaerales bacterium | reverse complement strand
CTCTGTGAGAAGACGGCTTTCTGGCCGACGCCCAGGAAGCTGGCGCCCTGCCATCGTTTGGCGGTCCAGCCTTTGAAGGGGCTGACGACCGCATCGATCGGCTGGGCGGTGGCGGGCGCAGGGGCGAGGACCTCGAAGTCGACGTTGATCAGCAGTTCGCTTGAGGGCATCTGCACAGGCTCGGTCTTTGGCGGGACGGGCTTCTCCATCGACAGGTACATGTTGTCGATGTGGACGGTGATCTCTTCCTTGACGTCCTTATAGAGGCACCTCGATTCGATGGCGGACTTGTCCAGGCCGGCCTTGCGGCGCATGGCCTCGAGGTCCATGGTGATCGTGTTCCATCCGGGGGCGAGTTGCCAGGCGTCCTCGGCCTTGTGGAGCTGCGTGTCGCGGATCCAGGCGGCAAAGCCGGCGGGGACTTCACCTTCGAGGTAGATGTCGATGTTGAGGTACTTGAACTCGCCGAAGTCGCCGGCGACCTTGTTGGTCCAGATGTTGGACCAGGTGGGGTCGTTGGTGAAGTGCACCCAGAGCGACTTCTTCCCCTCAGAGACCTGCTGGGAGCGGGTCTCAAAGGGCGACTTGTTCTCGCTGCTCCAGATGGAGGCATCCTCGAAGTCGATCAGAAGCTTGGTCGTGCCTTCGGGCTTGATGACCTGGGCCTGAAGCCCGCGGCCGGCGTTGCCGATGAAGAGAAATCCCGCCAGCAGTGCGACAACGCTGATCAGCGCCGCGAGTGTCCGATGGGACATGATGCAGACCTTTCCGTGAGGAATGATGTACCAACCCAGAATACCAGCGTATCGCTGTGAGGGTGGATTTCAAGATGGGGCTGGCCCGCTATCGCTGTCCCATAACCGATTGAGACTGGGCGTGGGACCGCCAGGTCTATCAGGTCAGCGTGAGGGTGCGGGGGAAGAAGTCCTGCTTCATGGCTTTCTTCGCCAGGGCGAGAGTTACTTCGGCCACGGCGTTGGCTTTCTTTGTGCCGATGCGCAGGGCGTCGATGACATCATCCGGGCGCTGTTCGAAATGCTGCCGGCGGGTGCGGATGGGGTCGATGAGCGTGTTGAGCACTTCGACCAACTTACGCTTGACCGGAACATCGCCGACGGTGCCGGCTGCGTAGCGGGCGCGGTACTCGTCCACCCAGGCTTTATCGGTGTTGAACGTCTCATGGAAGGCCCAGAGCGGGTTTTTATCGGGACTGGTTTCACCAGGCTCTTTACCGGTGATGCGCTTTGGGTCGGTATACATGCTCATGACCTTCTTCTGGACGACGTCGGCGCCATCGGAGAGGAAGATCGCGTTGTTCAGCGACTTACTCATCTTGAGCAGGTTGCCATCTGCTGATGGAGCGCCGATGCCGACCAGGCGCGTGACCCGGCCGAGCTTGGGCTGAATCACCGGGAACAGACCGCCGGCTGTGATGTAGTCTTTGTCTTCGGTGTGCGAATCAACGCCGCAGTAGATCTGGTCAAAGCGGCGGGCGACCTCGCGGGTCAGTTCCAGATGGGGGAGCTGATCCTCGCCGACGGGCACGAGTTCGGGGCGGAAGGCAAGGATGTCGGCCGTCTGGCCGACGGCGTACATCGGGAAGCCAAAGGGATATTTGTCGCCGAGGTCCTTGTCTTTGATCTCCTGGGCGAGGGTGGGGTTGCGCATCACGCGGTTGAAGGGAATGAGCATCGCGAAGAAGAAGGTCAATTCGTCGATGGCCGGCACTTCGGACTGCACGAACATGCAGCTCTTGTTGGGATCGATGCCGCAGGCGAGGTAGTCGGTGGCGATCTCGATGACCGAGGTGCGAATCTCGTCCGGCCGCTCAGCGCGGGTGGTGAAGGCGTGTTTGTTGGCGATGATGAAGAAACAGTCGTACTCATCCTGGAGAGCCAGGCGGTTCTCAACCGAGCCGACGTAATGGCCAAGGTGGAGTTTGCCGGTTGGGGTGTCGCCGGTGAGGATGCGTTTTTTGTGGGTGATCATAGGGTGGGGCATTCTAGTGCGCTGCGGCTGAAATACCATTGAGGTGCCAGGCGGAGGCTGGCCGCATTGATGCGATGCCACTCAAGAGGTATAGTTCCGGTTCATGCAGCAAGTCCTTACCAGCACACGGTTCACGACGACGGCCACGCGATAGGCCGGGCGGTGATCCTCTGGACTTGCCTGTCTCGGCCAGTTTCCTTCGGCGTTCTGTAGAGCCGGTGACCCCACCGGCGGAATCCCATAGATAGCAATACTTAACGAGATACAAAATGGCATCCATTACACTACCTGACGGTTCGGTTCGTGAAATCGCGGATTGTTCTACTGTTTATCAGATGGCTGAGAACATCGGCCGGCGGCTCGCTGAGGCGGCCATTGCCGGCAAGGTTGATGGCAAGGTCGTTGATTTATCCACCAGGCTGACTGGAGCGCACAGCGTATCCATCCTGACCGAGCGCGACCCGGAAAGCCTTGAGGTGCTTCGTCATTCAACTGCCCACGTGATGGCACAGGCTCTGCGCCGGGTTTTCGGCGATGGCGTGCAGTACACGATCGGCCCGGTGGTTGAGAGCGGCTTTTACTACGATGTCGAGATCCCCGGCGGCATCAAGGCTGAAGACCTGCCCAAGGTCGAAAAGGAGATGCAGAAGATCATCGAGCAGAAGCTGCCGTTTGTCCGCAGCGATGTGGCCCCGGCCAATGCCAAGGATCGCCTGCACGGGCAGAAGCAGCGGTTCAAGGATGAGATCATCGACGACCTCGTGAAGCAGGGCGAGAAGAGCGTCTCGCTGTACGAGCAGGGCGAGTTTCTGGACTTGTGCCGCGGGCCGCACATTCCGCATACCGGAAAGATCAAGGCATTCAAACTGATGAAGATCGCCGGAGCGTACTGGCGCGGCGATGCAACTCGCGAGCAGCTTACCCGCATCTACGGCATCGCCTTCTTCGATAAGAAGCAGCTTGAGGAGCACATGAAGATGCTGCAGGAGGCCGAGAAGCGCGATCACCGAGTGCTCGGGCCACAGCTTGGCCTGTT
>CAIQIQ010000106.1 GCA_903871935.1 uncultured Phycisphaerales bacterium | reverse complement strand
CGCTTCACCCGGCCAAACACTTCCAAACGATTACGCTCTGTTCTTGACATACGAAGCTCATCCATCCGGCCGGTATACCCCGGCCTCAAGGGTGACACTTCTATTTGAGCTATGCCATGACAGTTCTACTCGCGCACAACAGGATGGAGTGTGGGGTGCTTGCGAAGCCCCGTGCTCCGGCGTAAGACACCCGCTGCAAATGAAGGCTAAGAAGTATGGCAAACACGAACACCAATAGCGGCCGCGTCTCCGAGGATCAGTATTACCTCAACATCGCCCGCGAGGTCGCCGGCCGGGCCACCTGCATCCGCCGGAAGTTCGGCGCGGTCATCGTCAAGAGCAAACAGATCGTCTCCACCGGCTACAACGGCGCCCCGCGCGGCACCGTGAACTGCTCCGATGCCGGCTTCTGTCTCCGCAACGAGCTGGGCGCGAAGAAGGGCGAGCACTACGAGTGGTGCCGCTCGGTGCACGGTGAGGCCAATGCGATCATCCACGCCTCGCGCTTCGACATGATCGGCGCCACGCTCTATCTCGTGGGCCTGGAATCGGAATCCGGCGAGATCGTGAAGGATGCCGAGCCCTGCCGCATGTGCAAACGCATGATTATCAACGCCGGCATCGACACCGTGGTCGTGCAGTCCGCCGAGGGTATCGTAAGCCAGTACAAGACCGTCGATTGGATGAACGACAACCTTGGCGAGTACAGAATGGTGAATGGCAAACTCGAGCCGGTCCGGCCGGAAGGGTACTAGCCCATGAAACGCTCTGAGATCAACGCACTGATCCTCCAGGCCAAGTCATTCATGGCGGAACACCATTTTGCCCTCCCGCCCTTCGCCTTCTGGTCAGCCGACGACTGGAAAGCCAGGGGCGCTGATTGCCGCGAGATCGCCCAAAACCAGCTTGGCTGGGATATCACCGATTTCGGCAGCGACGATTTCGCCAATGTCGGCCTGCTTCTGTTCACCATCCGCAACGGCACGCTCGCCCCGGGCACTCGCCTCGCCAAGACCTATGCCGAGAAGATCATGGTCGTGCGTGAAGCTCAGGTCACCCCTTGCCACTTTCACCATCAGAAGATGGAAGACATCATCAATCGCGGCGGCGGCGTGCTGGTAATCCAACTCTGGAATGCAACGGCCGACGACAAGCTCGATGCCAGCGATGTGGTGGTGAGTCTCGATGGAATTCAGCAGCGCGTGCCCTCCGGCGGAACCGTGTCTCTGCGCGTTGGCGAGTCGATTACCTTGCCACCGCGGCTATACCACAAGTTCTGGGGACAGGCGGGCAGGGGGGTGGTCTTGGTTGGCGAGGTCAGCCGCGTGAACGATGACCGCACCGACAACCGCTTCTATGAAAACATCGGGCGCTTCCCTGCGATCCAGGAAGACCAGCCGCCGCTGCACCTGCTAGTGACCGACTACGGGCGGTACTACCCATTCGCATGAACTGCATCTGAGGCTACACTGACGTTGGTTGAGCATGAGAACTCTTGCGATCGATCTGGGAACACGACGCGTAGGACTGGCCATGAGCGATGAGGGTGGCCGGTTTGCCATGCCCTTTGATGTGCTCGACGTGACGGACCCGCAGCAGGCTATCGATCCCATCGTAGCTCTGCTCCGCAAAGAAGCCGTGCAGCGGGTGATCATCGGATTGCCGCTGAATATGGACGATGGGTCCATCGGGCCGGCCGCCAGGAGCGTGGTGCTCTGGAGTGGCCGCCTGGCGATGAAGGTCGTGATTCCGATCCTCTACATCGATGAACGGCTCAGTAGTTTCCAGGCCGAGCAGGACCTGATCGATCAGCAACGTGCCGGGCAGCACCTGACGCGGGGGATGAAGAAAGATCGCCTGGATGCCCAGGCGGCCGCCGTATTCCTCCAGGAGTTCCTCGACGGGAAGCTGCAGCCAATCGAGTTGGGTTAAACGGATAAGTGATTCAAAGAACCTGTAGCCCAAGTTTGGTTGCTCGGGTGCGTCGTTGCCGCGTGCCTGGGCTCAATGGCGTTTGGTATGGGTGTGCTCGCGCACTTGCGGGTCGCGGATCGCATCGCGCGATGCCTCGGCGAACCGATCACCCCAGATGACTCGATATGGCCGGCCGAAGTAGAACGTGGCTTTGGCTGGCTGATTTGCAGTTATGCCCAGCCGATTGTGCTTGCGGGCGACGTACTCATAGGCCGCTATCAGGTGTCTTTCGCATGCCGGCCACGAACTGGCAGTCAGTGCGGCGTTGAGCGTGGGGCCGATCTGCCGACCGGACCGCAACCGTTGGAAGGCGGTCCCGAACCACTTGCTATAGGGCGCGTAGCGGCGCTCCAACAGGAAGCACAGGTACATGGCTTTTCGCACCTGCCGAGCGACCAGGATTCGCCGGCCGGTTTCATCTCCCAGCTCGTGACAGCGGCCGGGGAATGCCTCCTCGTCGCTCAGGTCCTGCCAGGCGCGGGCGAGCTTATGCAGCCAGACGTCATGGGGGTAGTAGGCAAGACGCTCGCGCAGTCGACACACCTGGCCAAGGCCATCATGGAAGATCTCGCCGCTGCTGACTTCCAGGAGCGATTGCTCGGAGAATGCCAGCCAATCGGCCGGCACAAGGTCGCGCTCTGCATCAACCTGCAGGTATCGCCGCAGGAAGGATGTCGGTGTGAAGACCTCAACCATGTGCTCGACAGGGCCAGTTGCGGATCGCTCGCCTCGGCGAACGCCAACCGCATCAGGCTTGCCGAAGTGAACCCAATGGCCTCTGAAGGTGTGCGGCAACGTGTGCCGCAGGTGCTCGGCGATCTCCGTGGCGTGGCTGGCGTGATCATCGTCGCTCAGGAACAGCAGCGTTCGCGGCCCCCACATATGGTCGGTCGAGCGCGGCGTGTCCAGGCCCAGGACGTCTGAGCCCCAGCCGAGCAGTCCCGCCGAATACCGTAGCCTCGGCCACTGCGATTGCAGGATCGGCCGCAGCACTTCGCGGAAGAACAGGCGATTCAACTGCAGTCCGGAGATAAACCTGGTCATGGCGTCTACTCCTGGGGCGACTGTATATCTCCAATGGCACAGTGATACGAAATCCCGTTCCGCGGCGCCAGACGCATCCGGCCGGAGGTGAGAGGGGCGATAGCACATGTACTCATGCGTTGTGGATCCTGTTACTGCGCTGGCCGGCGTGGATGATAGTCGATTAATCGCTCCCATTGCACCCGGTGCCGGCCCTTTTCAGGCGTGCGACATGTCGTACACTGCATGCATGTCCAACTCGCCGACCGTGTCGCCGCCGCACGCCGCTGTTGTGCCCGTGCCCAGGCTGGAGAACGACTTTTACGACTGGGATGCCCGGCATGCGGCCAAATGTCGCGCGGCCGCCGCTGGCAATCACGATCTGGTCTTCATCGGCGACTCGATCACGCACCTTTTCGAGGGCGACCCGGCATGGCCCGGCCGTGGTGAGCAGGTCTGGGCCGAGTTCTACGGTCATCACAAGGTGCTCAATCTCGGATATGGCTGGGACCGGACGCAGAACGTCCTGTGGCGGCTTGCTCACGGCGAATTCGCCAACCAGGCGCCCCGCCTGGTCGTGCTCCTGATCGGCACCAATAACCTGGCCGGCACGCCTAATTGCATAGCCAGTACGCCTGAGCAGACTGTCGAGGGCATCCAGATGGTATGTACAACCATCGCCGCGGCCGCGCCGGTCGCTCACATTCTGCTGATGGCAGTGCTCCCACGAGGTACGCCGCAGGAACAGGCCCGCCCTGATATCCGTCGGATCAACCAGCAGCTTGAGGCCTTTGCCCGTGCCGCTACACAGATGACCTACCTGGACATCGGCCCGCGCTTCCTGGACCCCTCAGGAAACATCCCGCTCGCGCTGATGGATGATCTGTGTCACCCCACCGCGGCCGGCTACCGCATCTGGGCCCAGGCCATCGAGCCGATCGTTCGCAGACATGTGTGTTCAGGTTGTAACGTGTAACCACCGTCGGAATTCACCTGAAGGAGATGTCCATGGAATGGCTCAAGCTCACTGCCCCCGCACTTCGAGAACAGGTCAAGACCGGTAAAGCTGTCGCGGTGTTGCCCCTGGGCAGCATCGAAAAGCACGGCGAGCATCTGCCCACCGGCACCGACACGCTCAATGTCGAGTACATCGCCCGCGAGGCCTGCCGCCAGGCCGGCGCCATCATGCTCCCGCCGATGGCCTACACGATGGTCCACGAGATGAAAGCCTCGCTCGGCGCTATCAGCCTTTCCGCCGCCACCTTCCTCAAGGTTCTTGAAGAGGTCTGCGATGATGTCTCGCGCAACGGCGTCAAGAAGATTCTTCTGCTTAACGGCCACGGCGGCAACGGCCACATCAGCATGACGTTTCTTCAGGACCTGCCCGGCAAGAACAAGGACTACGTGGCCTACTATCTCTTCCTCACCTCCTGCCTGAGCGCCAAGGATCGCGAGCTGATTAGGTCATCGAGCAAAGCCTCCCACCCCGGCGGGCATGCCGACGATGTCGAGACCGATGTCACGCTGGCCCATTACCCCGATCTGGTCGACCGCAAAGCCATCTCCAAAGACCCCAAGGCAGGCACCAGTGAGAAAGATTTTGACCTCGGCAACGCCCAGCCCCACGTGTGGTGGTACTCTGAGTATCCCGACTCGCTTTCCGGCGATCCGCGTTTCCCCTCCGCCCAGCGCGGCGAAACAATCTCCAAGCTCATCATTGCGCGGCTCGTCGAGACGATCGGTAAGATCAAAGCCGACAAGAAGGTCGCCCAGCGCAGCGCTCGCTTTGAGGCCGAGGCCCACGACCCGAAAAAGATGCGCTAGTGTGCTGTAGCTACTGCGCGACCTTCTGCCGCCGAATCGTCATGGATGAATTCAGCGGCGAACGGTGCGCCACGATGGGCAGCCGATACGTGCGTTGACCGTCGTTCAGTTCCATCGCGTCGGAGTTTATGGTCAGGCTCGGCGCCTTCAACGGCGATGCGATCCGCTGAGGAACCAGTAGGAATGCCACGCGCGCTGCGGCAACGGGCGCAGTGGTCTGCCATTGCAGCCGCGGCAGCACGTGGTCGCTCTGTACCGAACAACTCAGGGCCGTGGAAGACTGCGGCAGAAGTTGCAGTTGCGCCTGGCCATGCGTGATCATCGCCGGGCTGGCGGCCAGCGTTGCATCCTTAAGCGCATGGAAGTTCCAAGTAAGCGTCGCCGGCGAAGTCAGCTCGATGTCATCCAGCACGACAAAGTACTTATTGCCGACGAAATATACGTGTCGGTCAAAACGCTTGAGCTGCGGACCATATCCCTGCTCCAGACGCGATACCACGTAGTCAATGTCCGCGGAGGGTGACAGGTCGCTCAAGTGCGCCAGCGGGCTGTACTTGTCGAGCTGGCCTTCGCCGTTGACCAATAGCGTGTTGTGCGGCGGCGTCGAGTTGTACGGATGCTTAGGGTCATTGGTGGAAAGCGGCCCCGTCCAGTCGTGGCCGTAGCCAGGATCCGCCAGCAGCGTCGTGCCGAACGCATCGAGCAAGATGGAGTTCAGGTCGAACTGGCAGTGCGGATCATCATAGATCATTCCGCGCCCCCGGCCGGCCTTCAGGCCCAGGAACCGCGCATCAGGGTCGGTCATCGAATCGCGGAAGATGGCGATCCCAGTACGAGCGAACATCATGCACGTGGGCAGCCCATCCGGCGGCGTGGCGGCCAGCCCGGGGTCGCCCGTGACAAACCCCAGCGGCCCCGCCGGCGGCAACTGGTTCGCGAACCACTGGATCGTCGAATCGTGGAACCTCGCCGCCAGGAACAGTGCATTGTCGCGAGCCCCTCCGAGCGGCCCATAGGAATCATCACAGAAGTTCGCGATGTTTTTGCCGCCGATGCAGCCGTACATGATCGGGTATGCCGACCGCTCCAGCTTCTGGCTCGCCTGGTGCATGATCCTGGGCCAGCCATTGCGCTCAAGCGCCGCCATCAAATGCAGCGCATTGCCCATCCCATAGGTCCAGTAGCCCCCATGTTCCAGCGCTGAGCCATCATCATCCGCCCATTCGATAAAGCGCAGCGTATGAGCGCGGGCGATCTCGATGTCTGCTGAGAAGTCTCGCGCATCGCCATCCAGCGCGATGAACAAGGTTCCCGCGCCGGCCGACAGCACCGCCAGCCAGTTCATCGTTCGCGTGCCATACAGATAGGGGTTGCGCGAATCCTTGCACTCGGCGATGTACGACCGCAACGCCTTCTCCCAACACACATCCGCGAAGTGTTTCTTCTGCTGCGCTGTCATGTCCGGCGCCAGCATGTCATAGGCCAGCGCCAGATTCTGGCAGAGCCCCGCCGTGCGCAAGTGAAACGCCACCCCGCCTTTTTGCCCCAGGAACCCGCCCGTCCAGCCATCCGTCGCCAGGATCGCATCGATAATCTCCCTGGCTCGCCGGCCAAACGCCGCCTCGCCGGTCAGGCGGTACACCAGAGCACAATGGGCGGCCGCCGATGATGCCTGCGCCAAAGCATCATCGCGATTGCCCGCCGGAATCGTCGGTCCCGACATCGCCGCCTCCGCCTGCCTGCGGATGGACTGCCAGTCGGCCGCGTACAGCGGATTGTTCATCTTCTCCCGCAGCGCTGCCATATCCTCGCTTCCGAAGTAAAGATGCGGATGCTGCCGCTCAGCAGGGGGCTTGGGGCTCATGACAGAAGATTCCTTCTTGGGGCACTGGCACGATGCCAGAATTAGAACGGCAAACAGCAGAACAACATGGCGCATGAGATAAGTGCTCCGTACATACGGCCGCGCCTCTCGCGGACCGATGCGCTTCTGAAGTGTAACCGCGCGAGCCACTGGTTCCAGCGATATCCTAAAGCAGATCAGTCCTGGGCTGCCGGGCGCGACGCAGGCGTCCGTCGCGCCGCGATGTTCTTCACCTTCCCATACATCACATACACCTTGGTTACCTCGGGCTTCTCGAAGACTCCGCTGGAGTAGAGGATGTCCATGCAGCCGTCGCCGTTCAGGTCGCACGCCGTCACTTTGGGCAACTGCCCATCCGATACCGCCAGCGTAGCCAGCCGGCGGCTCACCCCCGCCTCAACCTTGTAGAACCCGATCTCGCGCGAATCGCCCTCGACGCCGACGTACTCGATCTCGCCTGATTTGCATTTGCCCGAGAAGTTCCACGCCCAGGCGCAATTGCTGGCCTTCTGGCCGGTGATCTTCAGATCCCGTCCATTGTCCACTGGCCCATCGGCGAACTTCAGTCCCTTGCCGTTCACCCTGGTTCCAGGAAACAGCACGTAACTCTGCCCGCCAAATGGCATGAACAGGAAGTCCGCAATGCCGTCGCCATTCCAATCGCCTCCACCGGAGTTCATCGCGTGGTTGGCCCGGCCGAAGTCAAAGTACAGGCTCTGCGTGAAAGTCGGCTCGCGGCGCGATGTTCTGGTATTGGTCAGCAGATATGCCCGGCGAAAACTGTCCGTGTAGATGAGGTCCATCCATCCGTCGCCCTTCCAGTCGACGCTCAGCGCTGGCACAAACCCCGCTTCCTTGCAGCCGCAATCCACCTTGGTCGGCTGGCCATCGTCCAACTCGACCGGACACACGTTCTTCCAGTCAAAACGAGGTTGCGCATTGGTCCCGGCGTTGCGGATCAGCCAGATGCTGCCCATCTCGCTGTCCATGCTGGAGTGAGCGCCGAGGATCAGATCATTCACGCCATCACCGTCGTAGTCGGCCGCGTATGGCGAGGCCATTGCCAGCCCCGTAATCAGATCGTTCCCATCCGTATCCTTCAGCGCAACAGGATCCTCAAACAACTCCCCGCGGTTGAACGCCTGGCCCTGCGACGGGGCTGTGCTTGCCTGCTGAGCGTACGAAGTGCCGGCCAGCAGTAACGCGACGCACATGAACCGTGTCCAGCGTTTCATTTCAGATCCCTCGTTCGTCCCTAGCGCGCGCCGCCGTATTGTCGAATCGTCATGGATGAATTCAAAGATGCTCGGTGCGCGACGATCGGCAGATGGTACTGCCGCCCGCCGTCGCTTAGATCGAGCGAATCGGCGCTCATGACGATGCTCGGAGCAGTAAGCGGCGACGAGATCCGCTGAGGAACCAGCAGGAACGCCACCCGCGCTGATGTCACCGGAGCAGTCGTCTGCCATTGCAGGCGAGGCAGTACATGGTCGCTCTCCACGGAACAGGCAAGAGCGGCAGGGGAGTACGGCAGCAGTTGTAACTGCGCCTGACCATGCGTGATCATTGCCGGACTCGCCGCCAGCGTGGCATCCTTGGGCGCATGGAAGTTCCAGGTGAGCGTCGCTGGCGATGCCAGTTCTACGTCATCTAGAACGACGAAGTACTTCTTGTCGACGAAATATACGTGCCGATCAAAACGCTTGAGCTGCGGCCCATATCCCTGCTCAAGACGCGACACCACGTAGTCGATCTCCGGCGAGGGCGACAGATCGCTCAGATGCGCCAGCGGGCTGAATTGGTCGACTTGCCCCTTGCCATCAATCAGCAGTGAATTGTGCGGTGCCGTCGAGTTGTAAGGATGCGTTGGGTCATTGGTCGAGATCGGCCCCAGCCAGTTATGCCCATAGCCGGGATCGGCTATCAGCGTCGTGCCAAAGGCATCGAGCACAATGGAATTCAGGTCGTACTGACAGTGCGGGTCATCGGAGATCATGCCCAGGCCCCGTCCAGACTTGAGCGCCAGGAACCGCGCATCAGGGTCGCTCATAGAGTCCCGCAGTACCGCAATGCCCGTGCGAGGGAACATCATGCACGTCGGCAGCCCATCCGGCGGTGTCGCCACCAATTCCGGGTCGGCCGTGATGAATCCCAGTGGACCTGCCGGGGGCAACTGGTTCGCAAACCACTGGATCGTCGAGTCGTGAAATGTCGCGGCAAGCAATAGAGCATTGTCTCGCGCGCCGACGAGCGGCCCATAAGAGTCATCGCCGAAGTTCGCGACGTTCTTCCCGCCGATGCACCCATACATGATCGGGTACGCCGATCGCTCCAGCTTCTGGCTCGCCTGGTGCATGATCTTCGGCCAGCCATTGCGCTGCAGTGCCGCCATCAGGTGCAGCGCGTTTCCCATTCCATAGTTCCAGTAGCCTCCGTGTTCTAGGGCCGATCCATCATCATCCGCCCATTCGATAAAGCGCAGCGTATGGGCTCGGGCAATCTCGATCTGGTCAGTGAAATCCATCCCATCGCCATCGAGAGCGACAAAGAGCGCCCCCGCGCCCGCCGAGAGAACAGCGAGCCAGTTCGTGGTCCGTCCGCCGCACAAGTATGAGTTGCGGGGGTCTTTGCAGTCCGCGATGTATTGGCGCAGAGCCTTCTGCCAGCACACCTCCGCAAAATGCTTCTTGTGGTCCGCCGTCATATCGGGTGCCAGCATGTCGTAAGCGAGGGCGAGGTTCTGGCAAATGAACGCGCTGCGAAGGTGGAACTGAATGCTATCTTTCTTACCGACCCAGTTGCCCGTCCAGCCGTCGGTGGCAAGGATGGCGTCGGTGATCTCTCTGGCTCGCCGGCCAAACTCAGCATCGCCGGTAAGGCGATAAACCAGGGCGCAGTTGGCGGCCGCCGAGGAGGCCCGGGAAACTGCTTCATCGGCCTTGCCCTCGGGTATCGCCGGGCCGGATAGTGCCCGCTGGGCGCTCCGCTGGATGGATTGCCAATCCGCCGCATACGCGGGATTCGTGGTCTTCTGGCGCAGCGATGCCAGGTCGTCGGCGCCGAAGTACAGATGCGGATGCTGTCGCGAAGCAGGCGGCTTGGAACTCATTACGTACGGCTCCTTGCTCGGACATCGGCAGGATGTCAGGATCAAGACTGCGATGAGTACAATGCTAAGACGCATGGTAAATTGCGTGACGCAATATATACCACCGGCCTCTGCCTGGCCAAAGGCAAAGCCTGTGCAAAGGAAACCTATGATCAAAGTCGCGATACTCGGCGCTGGTGGCATGGGCCACGTCCACGCCCGCAATGTTCTCAAAGTCGGCAACGCCCAGGTGACGGCCATCTGCTCTCGAACGCTTGCATCGGCCAACAGGCTCAATGATTCGATCCTCGCCGGCAAAGCCCTGTGCTTCGACGATTTTGATGCCATGCTCGAGCAGGCAGACTTCGACGCCCTGTATGTCTGCCTTCCGCCATTCGCCCACACCGGCCAGATCCAGAAGGCTGCCAAGGCCAGGAAACATCTCTTCGTCGAGAAGCCGCTTGGGATTGACGGCGCTAAGGCCAACGAAATGGCCGCCCTCGCAAAGAAGAATCGCATCGTAGGCCAGATGGGATTCAACATGCGCTTCGGCGGCGCAGTCCAGAAACTCAAGGCGATGATCGAGGATGGATCCGCCGGCAAACCCACCCTCTTCCACGGCAGCTTTCAATGCAATGCGCTGCACACCTCCTGGTGGCCCGATGCCAAACTGAGCGGCGGCCAGGTCGTCGAACAGTCCATCCATCTCTATGACCTGGCTACCTTCTTCCTCGGCAAACCCACCGTCGTCTCCGGGCTGGCCGGCAACTTGTGTCACAAGAAGGTCAAAGGTTTTACTTCCGATGACACCAGCGCTGCCATCATCGGCTTCGCTAGCGGCGCTATGGCTTCGATCACAACCAGCGATTGCGCGGTCCCGACGCGCTGGAGTCATTCCTTCACGGTCATCTGCGAGAAAGTGATGGCCGAATTCACCAATGCCAACAACGCAATCTTCACCTGCCACGACGGCAAGCCCGCCGAACAGTGGGCCAACCGGCAGCGCCCCAAGCCCCAGGAAATGAAATTCGACACCGACGCCCAACTCGAGCAGACCAAGGCCTTTCTTCACGCCATCGCCAACGGAGCAAAACCATCCGCCGACATTGCCCAGGGCGCGCTCACCCTCAACCTCGTCCTCTCCGTGATCAAGTCCGCCAGGTCCGGCGGGAAGGCCATCGCCCTGTAGGCGCCACAGGCTGTAACTACCTGTCACAACTCTTTAGCGTTCCGGCGTCGCCGGCTTGGTCGCCGCCGTCAGCTTCGCCATCATCTTCCGCTCCATTGTCTCCAACCCCACCAGGGCCGCCTCGTAATTCTTCGCTTCCGTCACCGTATCGCCTTCATAGAACCAATGCTTCTTCGCCAATACGGCCAGGTTCTCCGCATGCCGTGCCTCGAAACCCGCCCGCTCCTTCACCACGTTCTCCCGCAAAACCTCCACGCTCTTGCTGTATTCCAGCTCCTTGTCGACATTCACCTCATACCCAAAGCTCGGCCGATGCGCGACCGCCACCACCCCGACCACGCCCAGCGCCATGATCACGGCCGACACCGCCGCCCCGATCTTCACCGGCCGCCACAACTCCGCCTTCGAAACGCCGCTTGGCCCGGCGTGCAAATCGAGCTTGAAGTTCTCCGCGCCATAGAGCTTCCAGTACCGGTACGTCACCCACGTCACTACAAACGCGATCAGGGCGAAGACTCCCTGCCACACCAGGTTAAGCCCATTGCCATACTGCCCGAACTTCCGATTCGTCCACCCCATGAAGGTTGCCCCGGCCACTCCGGCGAAGATCCCGATAAGACTCCCGACCATGGAATACGCCGACATGAACTGCCCGAACTGCTGTGCCGGAAAAAGCTTCGTCTGCAGCGGATAGATCGAAAGGTAGTAATACTGCGTCAGCGGACACTGGTAAATGTTGATCAGCACCCACACCGCATACGCCGGAAGGAAAAACCCTGCGAACTTGTAATCGGCCACGAAGAAATAGAGCCACGGCACCGGCAACAGCAGCAGCGACGAGTACAACGTGCTTCGCATCGGATGAATCAGCTTTTCGATCGTCCATCCGATGGGGAACTTGATGATCAGCACACCTACGCACTGCCACATCCAGTACTGCGCCTGCGCCTTGAGCGAGAAGTTGAGATACCGCACCAGATACAACTGTTGGTACGCCTGGCATGCGAGCGAGATTACGAAGATCGCCTGACCCGCATAGACCATCAGGATCAGCGGGTGCTCAAAGCTCTGCGTGAAGTACAGTTTCGTCGCTTTCCCGAGCCGCTTCAGCAGCGATTCCCGCTGGTCCACCTTCTCCGGTGGCGGGTACTCTCCCTCCTTTACCATCAGGCAAATGATCGTGAACCCGAGCAGGTAAAGCCCCGCCGCCCCCAGATAGAGCCACCGCGTATGCGTCTCCACTCTCTCGGCAAAGTACGCGTTCCACGTGATGTTCATCGTCGTCGCCACCATGCCGAACAGCGACATGAAGCGGACGATATATGTATTGGGCACCACATCCCGCAGCAGGAGAAACCACACCTGGCTGACGAACATGTTCGACACAGTAAACAGCAGGATCATCGTTCCCACCACGGCGATGATCATCGTGATCGGCTTGATGCCCAGCCGGGCCGGCCAGTCCGATGCCCGGATCCACGCCCCGATATCATCGGTGAATCCCAGCGCCGCCAGCGACACGCTCACCGGGATGATCGTCCACCAGATATACGGTATGCGCCTGCCCCATCGGCTTCGCGTCCGATCCGAGCGGAACCCGATCACCGGCACCATTACCATGCCGATCATCGCCCCCGCCGTCCTCGTGAGATACCCGATCCACTCCTTGGGAACGTCCAGTCGATCCAACTGCAACCCGATCGAGTTGGGGAACACCGACTCGGAAAGCTGGAATACCATGTCGCCCCAGAACAGCCACAGGAACACCACCACCATTCCCCACCCGGTGTACTTCAGTGTCCCCACCGAAAAGTCCGGCCCGCTGCTGTTGAGCCAGTTGTGCCACCGGGTCCTCAGGCTCAATTTCGCCTCTTTCGCGCTGACGGCCGCCCGCGCGCCTCCTTCCTCTGCCACCACAGAATTTACTTCATTGTCGTCCTGCATCACGACCCTTCTGCAAGGCCACATCGTTCGACCGCCACGCCGTCAATCCTTCCCCTATCTCGGACCGGCAATATACCCGCTCCTTGCCCCATCTCAACGCACCAAAACCCCCGGGTATTCCTGCTCAGCCATTCGACAGTTGCGCCATTATTTTCCTACAGAAAGATAGGCTGGAGTCTGCAACACGCATGTCTTAGAATGACCACCATGACTTACCGTAACCACCTTCAGTTCCGGTTTGTGCTTCTCGGCTTCACCCTGACCACTTCCCTGTTAATGGCGGCCGACAAACCGGCCACCGCCCCGGTGCCCGCGCCCGCCGACAAAGTTGCCGCTGCTATCGCCTCGCAGGATGTGGTGCAGGTGGCACCCCCACGTGTGCAGCGGTTCCCGGCGATGACGGTCTTCTACAAATCCACCCGCACAACGATTTCAGAAATGAGCAAGGTGGCCGGCCCTATGATGGCCTCACTCATGAAGACCGCTCGCGAATCCGGAGTGCAGATCGAAGGTTCGATCATGTTCATCTACCACGGCGCTTCGCCCGATCCCACTAAGCCATTCGATCTGGACGTGGCCGCGGTGGTGATTGCCGATGCCAAACCCGCCGGCGACTTCAAAGTGAAACAACTGCCGGCATTCAACTGCGTGTCGACCGTCTATTGCGGTCCTGTGTACCGCGTCGGCGAAGCCTACGGCCAACTGATCGCCCAGTGCGAAGCGGCCGGAGTGCAGCCCGCCGATGAAACCCGTGAGATGTATCTCTACTGGGAAGCAATGGATTCACCGAACAATGTGACGCTGGTTCAGGTAGGCATCAAATAAAGATTCGCCCCGGGGGTCCCGGGGCGAATCGACTTGCATCAGGTTCTTCTACCTTTTGGCCTACTTCTTCGCCGCCACAATCGCCTGCGCCAGCTTCAGCCGTGCCGCCTCGAACTCATTGCCCGTCTGGGCAAACCCGACCGTCTTTTCCGCCTCGGAGAACATCTTCCCGGCCACCGCGCCGGTCGTCTGCTCCACAACATCCTTAAGCCCCAGCTCCCGCGCCATGGTCAGATACAGATGATCCTGCAGCCCGCGGCGCAGGTTCGCCAGTTGATAGCTGCCGCATGGGCCGACGATGCCGCGGTCTTCCTCGGGGTGCACCTTCTCCTGACCCGGATACAGCACCACGCCGTCGCCGTTGGCGAACCCGCCGCCGGGCTTGCCCGCCTGCTTGCGGTTATCGAAGGTGATCGAGTTAGCCCAGATGTTCTGTTCGCGGTCGGTCGGCTTCTGCCCGTTATGCTCCCAGTGATCCGCGTGCCAATAAAAGTACAGCGGGATACCGAACTTGAAGCAGCCCCACATCGTTGCCCGCGGGTCGGTCGCCGGCACCGAGTAGTCGAACGATCCCGCATGCGGGCGATGGCCGTTATACACCGAGACCTGTTTGCCGGCCTGCATTTCCTTGGTCGCCCGGTCGGCCTTGTATGCTTCGGTTGGCGAGCACCACATGTCGATTGCCGGCGCCAGCGCATCATTGCATTCATGCGTGACGAACAGTGGCAGCTTACTCCCCGGGCCGGGGTTCTTGTGGATGTTTTCCCCGATCTTGAGAATGCGCGGATAGACCTGCTTCGACGGCTCATCCGGCAGATACAGGAATGTCATCGCTCCCGGTACCGTCTTATTCAGGAACTCCATCCACGCATCCGAAGCCTTGTGCGCTGACGCTTCATCGTCGAATTGGCTGCCCGGCCCGTAGAACGTCGCCGGCACGATCACATTGCCCACGCCCTCGCCGGGGCCTTCGTAGCCGTTCTCTTTCGTAAAGGCCTTGCCGTTGAACCAGCCGATATTCCGCGTAACGCTTGCCTGGTTGTAGGCGTGCACCAGCTCCACGCGCTGGCGATGTCCAAACCGCTGATACCGATCCTCCAACGCTGCCCCGTGGTACAGGTCCAACTGGCTGGTCTCGAAATAGATCATTGCCTTCATGCTGTTCTGGTCCGGCAGCGCAAAGGGGAATACCTCCAGTTCCACCGGCAGGTTCGTCGTTTGCGTTCCCGCCTTGACCGACACCGTCCCCTTATAGGTCCCCGCCGGCAGATCGCGCGGAGTGTAGATCTCAATCCAGAACGCCTGGGTGTTGTTCGCCGCCACGCTCAGCGGGAACCCGCCTTTGCCCGCCGCCGCGTTTTCCGGCACGAGGATGACCGGTTTCCACCCCGTCGGGTTCGCCGGCGCCGCCGGCGACTTGCGGTCAAAGATCCAGCCGCACGTCGTCACTTCCTTCACGTTTAGATAATGAGCGCTGAACAACTGGATTTGCCGGCCGGCAAAATCGGTCGGGTCCTGGCGCGGCGGCGCATAGCTGATCTTCCTGCCATTTGGCCCTGTCACCTCCGGCAGGCTCACCGACAGCCCCTCAATGCCCTTGTCATCGCTCTCGACGATCACCTGGAATGCGATCACTTCGTTCTGCGCCCCGAAGATGCGCACCGTTGTGCCATCCCATGCCGAATTCTTGTCCCTGTTCACGTTCTTCAGGTCATCGCGGTCGACCTTCTCGCCGTCGTTCACCGCCCAGACCCGGCCGACGCCCGCCTGTGCCACCGTTGCCATGATCAACCCTCCCAATAGCATCAATGCCAACTTCATCGTAAAGGTCCTTTCGTTGAACCTGCCCATTGTTCCGTGTTTGCTGCCGACGTCAACTCCGCAAGCCTGGGGATGTCTGCCCGCGGAAGTTCGTGTACGATCCGAAACCAGCGGCCGCAGTACCAGTTGTTCCAAGTTTGCCGAGGACATATGACCGTGCAAGATCAGGTTCCATTCGTGCGTGACCCCTCTCCGCAATTCTTTCGCACCACCGACTCCGACGAGTGGGTCAGGCAAAGCTTCCACGTGCAGCAGCGCTATTCTCGCCTGCTGCTGGTCAGCGCCACCGCCGCCGGCCCGGAATCCCTCATTGTGGAGTCTTTGGATCTCAACGCCCGGCCGGCCTCATCGGGTGACAAAGCCCAGTATCCCGTAGCGCGATTATTCCGAACCATCCAGGATGCTGTGGATGAATCTCGCGGCGGTGACCTGATCGCCGTCATGCCCGGAACCTACCCCGGCTTCGAGATCCACCAGCGCCCCGATACCGGCGACGGAAAGTACATCCACATCAAGGCCATCGGCGCACCGGGCGAGGTCACTATCAGCGATGCCTCGCAGCGCGGCCAGCGTCATCACCACATCTGGATCCCCGGCGGAAGCTACACCGTCATTCAGGGCTTCAACATCGCCGGATCAACCGGCCCGGGCTTGCCGCAGTCCGGCACCACCAGCGGCATGCTCATCGGCGGCGCTTTCGGCTCCACCGGCAAGATGACCCATCACGTCGCCTTCTTGGAGAACTTCTCCCACAATCACCGCGTCTGGGGAATGCACTCGACCGACTCGCACACCGTGCTCATGCAGGACAATTGTTTTGCCCTCTCCAACCGCGAGCATTGCGCCTACATCTCCAACGGCTCCGACAACTACTGCGTCCGCCGCAACATCTTCTTCGCCAGCAGCGGCTGCGGCCTGCACTGCAACCTCGACAGTTTCTGTTCGCTGCACACGATCCTGATGCGCCATTCCGCCATGAAGGATTATCCCCCGTACCAGCCAACCCACGATTACGTCGCCAGGCTGCTCGCGGCCGCCACCGAGATCTACGGCCAGAACAACTTCCCCGACGGCCGCGGGCCCAACTTCATCATCGAAGAGAACGTCTTCACCGGCAACGGCGTCAACGGCGGCGGCGCCATTAACCTCGCCGGCGTGCACGACTCGGTGATCCAGAACAACCTGATCTACAACAACACCGCCCATGGCATCGCCCAGTACAACGACAGCGCCCCTCACGTCGATTACGCCGCCATCATGCAAGGCGCTCGCTCCGTCCAGGATGCCGCCGCCGCCCCCGAAAGGATCCTCTTTGGTACCTATCGCAACCTCGTGCGTCACAACACCGTGTTGATGGACACGCCCGGCCGCTACGCCGTGGGGCTGGTCAACGGCGCCTGGGGCAATCGCCTCCGCAACAACATCCTCATCAACAATCGCGGCGCCTCGATCGAGGTCACCGCGCAAAGCCTGCGCGACCTCGACTCCGGTTACAACGTAGCCAACGCCACCGCCTACCGCGCCTTCGCCAAGGATTCCCCAGGCAGCGCCTGGTCCGATCCGCCAGAGTTGTCCGCGGATTTCGCCGCCCTGGCCAAACATCGCGACGAAGAGAACCACAGCAAACTGGGCGTGACCCTTGATGCGATCGCCACCCATTTCGTCCGTCCCAGCAACGAGCCCTGGATCCTCATCGAGGGCAACTGGTGGAAACTGAATCCAAACCGTCCCGATTTCCACCCGAGAGCCGGATCAACCATGCTCTGTCGCTGCGGCGATCCCAGCGAACTCGCGCCCCTGGATCTCCAGCACGAACACAGAACCACCGCCGACATCGGCGCCTATCGCGCTGCCCGCGGCTGATGCGCCTGCCGGCTTACTTCGCGCTGGCCTCCATCACCTTCCCCATCCAAGCCTCCAGCTTGGAAAAATCATCCGCCCAGGTCGTGTACATAACTCCCTGCACGCCCTCCACATGCGATGCATCTTCCAGCCAGGGCACGATGTTCTCGATCGGCGCATCATAAAACCCGGCCAGGATCTGCTTGTTCCCGCGCCCCGCGAAGAACTCCAGGCTCTTGCGCCGGGCCGCCGCCTCGCTCATCCAGTTTATGATGATCACATCCTTGTCCAGCCCCTCCCACGATCCCCACCACGGATCATTCCCCTTCACCAGGTAGTAATGCTTCGCCTTCCCCGCATTGTGATTGGGGTCGAACATGTCATTCCACACATAGATCGGCTTGCCCGGACCTTCCTTGCGGATCGCGGCCGTATGGAACTTCACATCTTCCGCCAATGCCTGTCCCGGTGTCTTGTTCGATTGCTGGCATCCCCGGTCCCACCCCTGGAAGCGCATCTCATCGTAGGGCATGAAATACCCATCCGGGCCAAAGAGCGTGTGGATGAGATGGAGCTGCTGCTGTGCGATCTCCCGCGTCTTGGGCTCATTCAGGCAGTGCATGACTCCCCAGTCATACGTCATCACCGAATGATAATAGCTCAGCCGCAGCGTCTGTCCCGGCCTAATCTTCCCGCCTTCTACAATGCTAATCACCGGCGCCTCATGCCAGCGGTTAAAATTACCCAGCGGGCCAACATGTCCCGTTTTCTCATCATGTACCGCGCTAAAATCCTTCCCTTCTTCGTAGGTAACCGATCCATCATCGCTGGTCACCCTCAGGGGCAGGCTGTCGCGCCGAATCAGATTCACCAGCCCGCCGGGCTCGATCCGCACATCGTCGAACCAGATCGTTCCTTTGCCCGCGCCCCACGCGCCCAGGTGCAAATCGATCTCTTCCCGGTCCATCGTGTCGAAGATGATCTCGTACTTCTTCCAGTCCTGCGTCTTGGCCACGTCGAAGATGTTGTGATTCAGGCCATAGCGGTCGCCCGGAGGCCCGACCGTCGGCCCAAACATGACCGAGCCGGGATTCTCGAAATCCTTCGTCTTGATCTGCGCTGTCATGTGATAGTACCGGTGCTTCTTCACCTTGATCGTCTGCGTGATCACGCAGGCATCCTCGGGCACGACACCTTTGATGTCGGTCATGCGAATGCAGGTCTTGCCATCGAATGCTCCCTGGTTGTCCACCGCAAACGCCTTGGGCGCAAACTCCATGAACCATCTCTCGGGCACGCCATCCTTCCCGGCCGTCTCGAACGACGGGTTATCCACGGACATCTCCAGCTCGCCCGGAACCACTTTCCCATCCTTCACCACAAACGGCGCATCCACCACCGGCATCCCTTCCGCCAGGGTCGGGTCATATGCCAGTGGACTGGACGCCGAGGCCATCACCACCTTCAGGTTCTGCTCTCGGCACGCTTTGATCAGCCGCTGCACACGCTTCTGGCTCTCCATATCGCTGGCGATGTCCGGCTTGTACACCATTCCATCGGACAGGAACGCCGTCGTGTACCCCGCCTTGGCGATCCGCTCGATGAGTGCCGCCGTCTTGTCCCACTGCTCGTCACCAACCGCCTTGTTCCACACGAAAACCCACTTCTCCGTCACCTTCACCGGCACCGCCGCCGTCTGCGCCTGTCCCGACGCCCGCGCCCCGGCCACCAACACCGCCAGCATGCAAACCAAAGCCTTAAAGCCACTGCGGATCATGCGATTCTCCTTGCCCGCCATTATACTGCTACGCAACAGGAGATGTGCTCTACGGACCAGGAGAGCTTAACCAGGAGTGAAAACAACCATGAAAACTGCTCGAATCTGTGCAATCCTCGCCGCCTGCCTGCTGACCGCAATCTCTTTCGCCCAAACCCCCGCCGCACCGGCCACGCAGCCCACCACCCGGCAGATCGGCGCCGCCATCTCCCCCAGCGAGTTTGCCTCGCTCATTGGCAAGCCTGGCCACGTCCTCCTCGACGTCCGCACCAATGAGGAATTTGCTGCCGGCCATCTCGCCGGCGCGACCCTGATCGACTTCAACGCCCCCGATTTCCAGCAGAAGATCCGCGCTTTGCCTAAGGATAAGACCTATCTCGTGTACTGTCGCAGTGGCCGTCGCAGCAAGAACGCATGCGATCAAATGCGGGAACTCGGCTTTCCCGGCCTCTTCGACCTTCAGGGCGGCATTCTGGCCTGGCAGAAAGCCGGCCGACCCACCCAAGGTTCGAATCCCTGATCGGCGACGACCATCTGCCGCAAACGCACGGGTACAGAGCCTGGCATCAGCCCCTCCCGCCCGCTTGAAATACGCTGCCATCTCTGCCCACCATGCGCTTTAGTCGCCGACGGCGCTCGCCGGCTTTCAAATCAGCAACTCGGGAATCGACGGTTCTGTGTTGGCGTGAGGTCCTGGTCTCCTGCGTGCTCGCCCGTATCTGGCCCCTCGCACCACTTCTACTCCTTGTGCCTTTTGTGCTTTCTGTAGCCAATCTTCTTCCTAACTCCTTATCCAACCCGAACTTATACCGCTCCCGCAAAACTACCGAACTTCGGCTTGATTATATACCGAACACAAGTATAATACCCAACCTGACAACTGGGGTATCTCTCGAACGCACTAACTCTCTTTTCACGAAAGGGGCTTCTCTCTATGCGCTACCATCCATTCCTGATCAAGGAAGACGTTCACGCCGAACTCGACACCGTCGCCGACCTCTCCAAACTCCCCATCCTCTGGGCCGTCCCCGACCTCATTCCCTGCCATCGCCTCACCCTCATCACCGGCCCCTCCGGCGTCGGCCTCACCGACCTCGCCTGCCGTCTCCTCGCCCAAACCGCCCCCCTCAACCACCTCCTGGACGTAACCCCGTTGCCCCCGCCGCCGGGAGCACCGGACGCCGCCGCTCTCGCGGTCCCGCCCTCTCCCACTCCCACCCTCTCGCCCTCTTCTTCTCTCTCCCCCTCTCCCACTCCCCTTGTCTCCCCCTCTTCTTCTGACTTCCTCCCCGAAGAACTAATCCCCGACCCCGACGACCCCGACTGGGACCCCAACCTCCCCCTCGTCCCCGAACCCTCCCCCGTCGACCCCGTCCTCCCCACCGCCCTCCTGATCTCCGCCCGCGATGAAGGCGACGTCCTGCGTCCCCGTCTTCTCTCGGCCGGCGCTGACCCCAACCGCATCCTCGTCCTCTCCGAGATGATCGTCCCCGACGATGATCCCGCCGATCCTTCCCCCATCCGCCGGCCATTCACCCTCAAAGACTGTGGCTTCCTCGACCGCATGCTCCACGAACACAAAAGCATCCGCCTGGTCATCATCGACAGTGCCGAGATGCTCTACACCTACGAAGCCCGGCCGACCCGCAGCACTCTCCAGCGTCAGCTCTACAACCTCCTGCAGGTGGCTCGCCAGCGCGAAGTCGCCATCGTCCTGATCACCCCCATCCCCAGGATCGGCCTTAACCCCTTCCGCACCGCCCTCTTAGGCACCCTCAACGAAGTCTGCCGCCGAGTCTTCCTCCTCGCCCCCGACCCCCAATCCCAAGACCACCGCTACCTCTTCTGCCTCAAAAACACCCTCCCCACCCCCATCCCCACCCTCCAACTCAAGCCCTCTGGCCCGACTCCTCTTCTGAATCTCCAATCTCCAATTTCCAATCTCCAATCCTCTTCCTCTCCTCTGACCTACAGCGCCTACCTCCAGCTCATCCGCCGCCGTCCCGGCCCCATCCCCCACGCCCGCCTGCAAGCCCAGAAGTTCCTCACCGACCTTTTAAGCAAAGGCGCCCTCCCCGTCGGCAACCACAAAAAGCCACCCGACAACTCCATCCGCGCCCAGGTCATCGCCGCCGGTCTCTCCTGGGGCACCATCCGTCGCGCCGCTACAGAAATGAACCTGCGCATCTTCCGCGACGCCGACTGCTGGTACTGGCAACTCCCCGCCGCTGCCCAATCCCAACCCGGCGCACTCGCGCCGACAACCTGCGCACCTTCGCCCATTCCCACACAGAAACCCACCCACAGCGTGGGCGGGGCCACCCTCCAACTCGCGCCAGAGCCCGACCTCGCAGCACCAACTCGCGCACCTTCCCCCATCCTCGAGGAAATCGCCGCATGAGCAATTGACGCAAATCTCTCTGCGTTCTCTCTTCGAGCCTGAGCCTCAGAGCCGAAGGCCGCGTGAGGTCAATCTTCGGACTGGGATTGAATAAACGGCAGGCATCCGGTCAGCACCGCATTGCGACCCCTCTTGCCAACTGATACGCTGCACCTGTGGTGGCGGGTGCACATGCGCGGCCGGTCGAGCTAGCCGGCCAACCACCACGGGCATGGGAGGCATACGCGTGGAATCAGTACGTACATATCGGGTATCTCGGATGGGGCAGGCAACCACCAAACGGACCAAGCCGCCGATGGTGCGCCGCCGGCCAAGGGCAACAGCAGAGTACCTTGAGCCCAGAAGGCTCTTAAGCATCACCCCCGCCGAATACTCCGACATCCGCGCCCTCTATCCCCAGTTCGCCTTACCCGAAGACACAACTCAGATAAACCTGATCGAGATCACCCCCGACCAACTCAGTGCCGCCAACCTCCAGGCCGCCATCGCCGCGGCCGCCTTAACCACTCTGCCGGATCTGGTCGTGGTGCGCACGACCGACGCCCAGAACACAATCAGCTACGCCAGTCCCTCTGGCCAGATCGCAATCGACATTCTCTCAACCCAGGGGGCAATCAATATTGTCGGCTATGGCAGCCAACCGCTGACCCTCGATGCGAACAACCTATGTGGGGTGGTGTCCGTCGGCAGCGATGGCAGCACGACCATTGTCGGTCTCGGCGGGATGGTGCTGACGCACGGCATTGCCATTGATGGCGGCGGCGGGCTATATCAGTGTTATGGTGCCTTGACGCTGACGGACGTGGAGATCAGCGGCAACTCTCTATCATCTTTTGGCTACGGCGGCGGAATGCTGCAGCGCTATGGCGCCTCAACGTTGACAAACGTGACGATCACTGAGAACTCCGCATCCGACGGCGGTGGGCTATACGAGTATGAAGGCGCCGCAACGCTGACAAACGTGGCGATCAGTGGGAACACGGCGACCACTGATGGCGGCGGGCTGGGCCTATGGAACAGTCGTTGCATCCTCACAGGCGTGACGATCGGCGGAAATGTCGCGGCCGAAGGAGGCGGCATATCCCAGCGCGATGGCACTTCAACGCTGGCAAACGTTACGATCAGCGGAAACACGGCCACCAGTTTCGGCGGTGGGTTTCATCAGTTCCAAGGTATCTCGACACTGACGGATGTAACGATTGGCGGGAACACAGCGTTCGACTATGGCGGCGGGGTCTACCAGTTTGACGGCGCATTGATGCTGGCAAATGTAACCATCAGCGAGAACACGGCGTCGGGCGCGGACGGCGGCGGGATGTACCAGTCTGGTGGCGCATCAACATTCACACATGTCGAATTCCGCGGGAATGCAGCTCGCAGGAGTGGTGGCGGGCTGTACCTGCTGAGTGGCAATTGCGCTCTGGCAGACGTGACGATGGACGGGAACGCCGCATCGGAGGGCGGCGGCGGCGGAGCGTATCTGTGGTGGGATGATCCAGGCGAGGCTCTAGCCCTCACCAGTATGACCGTCAGCGGCAACTCGGCGCCGGCCGGCGCTGGACTGTATCTGTCGGGTCGCAACTTCAGTCTGGCAGACATGACGATCAGTGGCAACACGGCGACGCAAAGCGGCGGAGGAATGGTCGTGGCTGCGGACACGTCGACGCTGACGAACGTGACGATCAGAGGGAACACGGCAGTGACCTATGGGGGCGGGCTCTACCAGGACGCCGGCACCTCGACACTAACGAACGTGACCATTGTCGAAAACTCGGCGTCGGAAGATGGCGGCGGGATGTACCAGGACAACGGCACCTCGACCCTGACGAATGTGACGAT
Source organism: uncultured Phycisphaerales bacterium (assembly GCA_903871935.1). GTDB lineage: Bacteria > Planctomycetota > Phycisphaerae > Tepidisphaerales > Tepidisphaeraceae > CAIQIQ01. The sequence goes on along the minus strand of CAIQIQ010000106.1, from coordinate 117,646 downwards.
CAGCCAGAACTCGTCGCACTCGCCCGACTGGCCCTACGGTCGTGGCGGCGGCGGAGTGTACCTGCACGAGGCCAACTCGACACTGACGAACGTGACGATTAGTGGAAATACAGCTTTCGAGGGCGGCGGAGTGTACCAGTATGACAGCACCTCGACGTTGACGAATGTAACCATCCGCGGAAACTCGGCAACGGACGGCGGGGGGATGTACCAGTACCAGTACGAGGGGACCTCTACACTGACCAATGTGACGATTTTTGAGAACACGGCATCGGACGCCGGCGGCGGGATATGGCAGTGGTACGGTGCTTCTACGCTGATGAATGTGGCCATTAACGGCAATACAGCACGATTTGGCGGCGGGATTCACGTGCGCGACATGACCCTCACGCTAAGCGACGTTACGATCAGCGAGAACACGGCATCCGACTACGGTGGCGGGGTGAATCAGTATCAGGGAACTTCGACACTGACGAACGTCACCATAGCTGGGAACGCATCAGTGTACGGCGGTGGAATATACCAGTGCAGTGGAGGTTCGACCCTGACGGATTCAACCATCAGCGGGAATCAGTCAGCCTACGGCGGTGGGATGTATGAGGACAACGGCGATTCGACGCTGACGAACGTGACGATCAGCGGCAACTCAGCCCACGTGCCTGAGGGGTTTTATGGCACAGGCGGCGGAATCTGCCTGCGCGACGGCACTGTGATGCTGACGGATGTGTTGGTTACCGGCAATACGGCAGAAGAGGGCGGCGGGATATATCAGTCCGCTGGCACCTCGACCCTGTTGAGTGTGGCAATCAGTAACAACACTGCGTCGAGTGACGGCGCTGGAATGTACCTGAGCTATAGCACGACAATGCTGACGGACACGACGATCAGCGAGAACACCGCGTTCTACAGCGGCGGTGGAATATACCAGTTTGGTGGCACCTCGACGCTGACAAACGTGACCATCGACGGTAATACAGCGACCAATGATGATGGTGGTGGGCTGTATCAGAATGAAGGCATTTCGACGCTGACGAACGTGACCGTTAGAACAAACTCAGCGTCCTTGTCTGGCGGTGGAATATACCAGTCCAGTGCTGCCTCGACATTGACGCATGTCATCATCACGAACAACGCTGCCTCACAAGAAGGTGGTGGCATCTGTCTTAACGATTGCACCTCGACGCTGACGAGTGTGACCATCAGCGGCAACACGGCATCGATCGCCGGCGCCGATGGCGGTGGGGTGTACCAGTCCACGGGCACCGCTGAACTGACAAACGTGATGATCAGTGGAAATGCTGCCAGCTACGGCGGAGGCATCTACCTGAACAATGGTACATCGACGCTGGCCAATGTGACCATCGACGGCAACAGGGCAACGAATGACGGCGGCGGGATGTACCAATCCGGTGGCACGTCGACGCTGACGAACGTGACGATCGCTCGCAACAAGGCAGTGTACTACGGTGGTGGCGTGGATTTGGAAGACGGTGAGTTGTTTCTGTTCAACTCGATTGTTGCGCAGAACATGGTAGAAGATATCCGTGAGCAGAATGGGGGCGTGTCCGCCTCCCGCAGCCTGATTGGTGATGGTAGTACTTCAAGCCCACGTAATGGTGTTCATGGCAACCTTGTGGGCACCCATTACAAACCACTGGATCCGCAGTTCGTGAACATCAGTGGAACGGACTGGACGAAGTGGGACCTTCGGTTGTGGCCGACCTCGCCGGCACTTAACAAAGGTAGCAATTCCCGGGTGCTCAAGGAGATGCGGACCGATCTTGCAGGCAACAAGCGGATTGCCTCGGGAAGGGTCGATATTGGCGCGTATGAGTTCCAGAAGCGCCTTCCCATTGCACGGATCTCAATTAATGCAGGGGCGGTGCAGCGATCGATGGTAACGCAGGTGGTGGTCGTCTTCTCTATGCGGGTAACTCTGGACGATGGATCAGTCAGTGTTCTGCTCGCCAGAGGAGATGAGACGGGCACGGTCGTGCACGTAAAGAATCCCACCGGTGACAAGAAGACGTATGTCGTGACATTCGGCGGTGACGATGTAATCGGCGGATCGCTGGCCGATGGGCTCTATGATTTGGTGGTCCATGGCGAACACGTGAGGGATATGGCAGGCCATACCTTGAGCGGGGATTACAGCCGGCGGTTCCATCGTTCCTTTGGCGATGCGAACGGAGACAGGGTTGTGGATGCGGCCGACAGGAATCAGCTGCAGATCGCTCTTTCGCCGTTCGGCAGAAAGTTAAGGAGCGTATTTGACTATGATGGCGACGGGATGATCGGAGGCAATGACCTGAGGGAGTTCCTCTCGGTGTATGGAACCTGGAAGGACTATGCCTGACAAGTGACCCAGGACCAACGACCGATGACCAGTGACCACACTGACCACTGACACCCGCCGATGATCAGCTATACTGCCCGCAGGAGTAACTGACTATGCACGAAACAGTCGTTCTGATCGGAGCTGGAAGCGCATCGTTCACCCGCGGCCTACTCGCGGACATGATTCACGCCGGCTGGACCGGCGAACTTGCCCTTGTTGATACCGACCCCAAGGCCATGCAGGTTGCCGAAGGCCTGGCGCAAAAGATGATCAAGCTGGGCGGCGTTGCCCTAAAGGTCTCCGCCACTACCGATCGCCGCAACGCCTTGCCCGGCGCAACCGCCGTCATCTGCACCATCGGCGTGGGCGGCCGGCGTGCCTGGGAACAGGATGTTTTTATTCCCCGGCGCTATGGCATCTATCAGCCCGTCGGCGACAGCGTCATGCCCGGCGGAAGCAGCCGCGCCCTGCGCATGATCCACGCCATGGTGGACATCGCCCGCGATGTGCAGAAGCTCGCCCCCAAGGCGCTGTTCATCAACTACGGCAACCCGATGAGCCCCGTATGCCGCGGCATCCGCAAGGCAACCGGCGCGCAAGTCATCGGACTCTGTCATGGTGTCCCCAATTGCTCCCACAGACTCGAGCACATCCTCGGCCTTGAAACAGGGCAGCTTGCCTATACCGCAACCGGCATCAACCACATGACCTGGTTCACCGACGTGCGCACCGCCAGCGGCGAAGACCTCATGCCCAAGCTTCTCAAGATCGCCCGTGAAAAGGCCGCCATCACTCTTACACCCGATTCCTTTGGCCTGGAGACCTGGCTTGGCGATACCGTCACCAAACCGCAGGAGACGCCGTTCACCTGGCAACTGACCAACACGTTTGGCGCCTATCCCGTGCCCGGCGACCGCCATCTCACCGAATTCTTCGGCCGCCTGTTCAGCGCCAAAGGCGCCTACTACGGCAAGACGCTGGGCGTCGATGCCTACACCTTTGAAGGCACCATCCGCTCCGGCGATACTTGGTATGCCGAGATGACCCGCCTGGCCCTGTCCTCCGATGCACTGCCGGCCGATTTCCTCGGCCGGGGCGGCGGCGAACACGAACAGGTCGTCGACATCATCGAGAGTGTTCGCACCAACCGCGGCCGCCAATACTCCGCAAACCTGCCCAACACTGGCCAGGTCGCCAATCTGCCGGCCGACGCCGTCATCGAATGCCCGGCCGTCGCCGATGGCGCTGGCATGCGTCCCGTCATGCTGCCCTCACTCCCCAATGCCATCGCCGGCACTCTCGCCACCCGCTTTGCCTGGGTGGAGACGATCGTCGAAGCCGCCCTGGAAGGCAGCCGCCAGAAATTCGTCCAGGCTCTCCTGCTCGACGGCGCCGTTGATTCTATCGACACCGCCAACCGCCTCGCCGATGATCTCCTGGCCGCCCAGAAACAGTATCTGCCGCAGTTCCAGGCGTAGCTACAGCCCGTGGCCTGCATTGGTATAATAATGGTATGAGCGTGCCCCTTGAGACAAACCGGCGGTACACCATCAGCGAGTACTTCGATCTGGAGGAACAGACTCCCGAAACGCTCGAGTACCGCAATGGTGAGATCGTCGCCATGGCAGGGGCCAGCTATAGCCATACACTGATCACCGCTAACGTGACTCGGCGTTTAGCGGAGCGGCTCGATGGCAAGCCCTGTCGTGTATCCAGTTCTGACCTGCGGGTCAGAACTGGCAAAGCGGCGTGGTATGTGCATCCCGATGTGACAGTCGTGTGCGGAGCGCCGCAATTCGATCCGAATGACGGCCGGCGGGGGACGATCACAAACCCGCGCGTGGTGGTCGAGGTGCTCTCACCAACCACGGAAGGCTATGACCGCGGCGAGAAGTTTGGGCGCTACCGCGAGATTGATGCGCTGCAAGACTACGTGCTGATTCGGCAGGATATGCCGGAGATCAATGTCTTTCATCGTCGGGATGATGGGACGTGGCTGTTCTTGGCGGCACAAGGTCTGGATGCGAAGATTGCCCTAAACAGTATCGACGTGGAACTGCATCTTTCGGAGCTGTATGCGGGCGTGGAGTTTGCGCCGCGGCCTGAGCCGCCGCCAGGAACATGATTAGGGCTGAGCCGGCCTCGCCGTCGGCCTGAAGATGATCTCAATGCTCAGATCGGGTTGCTTAAGGAACTTGCGCAGGGCATCCTTGAGTCGCCTAATCGCCACAGCCTCCGTGGCTTCGTCGAAGCCGCGCCGATAAGAGGTAACAAGTGTTTCGTTGCGGATCGCCTTCTGTGCTTCGACGAGCACATCGGCCTTGTTGAATCGCGACCAGCCGTTGGTGGATTCGATCCACCACTTGGCCGGATCGGTGGGGATATCGACGATGTCCTGGTCGAGCACCGGCCGGGGCAGCGTCACCTTTAACGTGTTGCGTGAGCGGTCAAAGACAAAGTCGTCGGAGCTGATCTTCTCGGTGGGGATAATGTACTGGACCCGGCAGTCATCCACGCGGATGCGGGCGGCCGTCGTGCCCAGATAGAATCCCCACCAGCCGCGATACTCTTCGGATCGTTCCGCGGTGACCGTGAGCGACTGGCTCGCGACAACGTACTTCGCCTCGGAGCGAATGGAGGAAATGAACGCGGTGGTATTGGTCGTGATCGCCGTGCTGCCCAGAATGCGGTTCATCAGGTACCAGGCGAGTGTGCCAAGGACAAACACGACGGTCAGCAATGCGCCAACGGCGATGATGCGATGCCGCAGCGCTGTGCGGCCATCCACTCGCGCATACTCAAGGTTCGCAGGCTCATTGTTTGAGTCGGTCATGGCAAGAATCATCTTACCATGAAGGGGCATGATCCCCGAGCACCCGTGGCCAGGCTCTACGCCGCCGCATGCTGGCTGGCGGCGGCGAGGGCGGCCAGACGGTCGGCAGGTGTGTGCAGGACCAGCGTATCACCCGGCGCAAGGATGCCGCTGAGCGCGGGAGCGGCCGCGCTGGTTGAGGAGGGGTTATGGGCAAGAACGCGGGCATGGTGGTGCTGCTCAAGGTCACCGAGGCTGTGGCCCGCCAGATGGCTGCCGGGCGCAACGGCCAGTTGCGCGGTGACGTACTGGGTGCCCGCGATCGAGTAATGTCCGAGGATCTGCGCCTGCTGGCTCATCGCGGCCACGACCGGGGCCGCCAGCGAGCTGGCGGAAAACGCCATGTCGATATGGATCGCCTCGGAGATCTTGCCGGCGATCTGCTGGTCGAACATGCGCAGCAGGACATGGATCTGCGGGTTCATCCTGCGAGCATCGAGGGCGACCTCCAGATTCGCCAGGTCATCGTTGGTGGCAATGATGATGCTGCGGGCATGCTCGATTCCCGCATCCACCAGCGACTGGTCCTCCTTCATGTCGCGCAGAAGGATCGGGGCGCCCGTCTCCTTGGCCTGCGCGACAAACCGGCCGTCGCCGTCCTTCTCGATGGCGATGACCGGCACGCCCGCCTGCACGAGTTGCTGCAGGATGCGATAGCCCAGGTGACCCAGTCCACAGAGGACGACGTGATCGCGATAGGTAGAGGCCATGACCAGGGTCCATTCCTTCTCGCCGTGTCGGCGCGAGATCATGAGCATGGCGAGGCGAACCACGCCTTCGCCAAAGATGATAAAGCCGATGAGCGGATAGACGGCCGCCAGCACCGTGATGTACCAGCACTCCGAGGGCGATCCCAGCGGCTGCGCAAGCATCGCCATCCACGCCGCATAAACCGCGGTGAGAAGGTTGATGTGATGACCCTCCAGCACCTCGGGCGGGGCGATCAGGTAAAGGCCTGCCCCCAACGCCTCCACGATGCCCAGCGCGATCAAAGTAGTCTTGAACTCACGCAAGAGCGCCCAAGCGTAACGGGCAAAGGCCCATACTTTACGGCGCAGCGAGTTGGAGCGATCGGTGCCGATGGCGAGAGTATAGCAAGACGCATAGCCGGTACTACGCGGCACGTTGCATCGAGATATATGGGTAGATCTGTGAGCTGCTTCACTTTTGTGGAAATGGCGTCGTTTGCCTGCACTAAGCGGTTTATGTATTTGCTGCATGTCTATTCCGGCAATGTGTTTACGGACGAGTTGGCTTCGCTGGGGGAGAGTCCGGGAGGTGCCAGTGCTGCCGGATTAGAGAGGCGAGCTGCAAGATTCTTCTCAGATTGTGCGTGCGCCAGCGAGCGCATGCATAGCATTGGCACAATACTCCGTTCCGAAACGACGCAGCGGCACGCGGGAACGTGATCTCCCATGTTGCCAGGTTCGTGTCCCGATGGTGCCGCGAGTCGAAGTCAGAGAAAAGGGATGGTTATCATGTCTGTTGGTCGCAGGATCCGCACGTCGCAGGGGTTTGAGTTTGGGAATGCCAAGGCCATCGCCGCCAGAGCGTCACTGAGCAAGGCTGTCTGTGAGGCTCTGGAGCAACGGCGTCTGCTCAGCGCCACGATAACGCAGAGCGGAAACACGCTGACGGTCAATGGCGATGGCGCCAATGATGTCGTGCAGGTGACGGACCTGCTGAGCGGCAAGATCAGCGTGTCGTATCTTGTGGCTTCGGGTCAGATGCAGACGAAGGCCTATACAGGGGTCGCGCATGTGGTGATCAATACCGGTGCCGGTGACGACACGGTTCGCTACAGCGCGACGGGTGGGGGCGGAGGCGGAGGCGGTGTGGTGGGCGTCCCCCTGGTGGATATGTTCGCTGACGTCACGTTGAACACGGGGGCAGGGAATGACTCTGTATTCATCAAGTACGGTAACGTCGCTGGTCCTGTTGGCGTGAATGCCAGCCTGGGCGACGGGACTGACGCCTTCCAGATGGATGTGACGGGCGCTGCATCTGCTAATGGGGGCACGACAGCGTTCACGGTGAAGCTGAAACTGGACGGTGGCGCGGGCAACGACACGGCGCGGGCCTCCTTCTTTGATGTGTTCACCGACGTGTCGACAACAATGGGCGCGGGCAACGATGCGCTGTACCTGAAGTATGGGGGCTTCAAGGGCGAATCACTCCTGGCTGCCGATCTGGGAGCTGGCAATGACACGTTTGATCTGGCCGCGACAGGTGGCAGCAACGCCGCCGGCGCCCCAGCGCAGGCACAGGCGATCTTTATCAAGCTGACTGGCTCCGATGGCAACGATACCGCGACGATGTCGTTCTTCGATGTCTTTCTTGATGTCGCGGCGGACCTGGGGACCGGCAACGACAGCATCTTCCTCAAGTATGAGCTGAGTGCAGCCAATACGGCCGACCGCCCGGCCGATATGATCTCCGATGCCAGAGTGGGCATCACGGGTGGTGTGGGCAACGACAGCGCCACCGTCGCTGTGCTGCTGCCGTACATGGAGCGTGCCAGGGAGGCCGCGATCACCGCCGACATGGGAGCGGGCAATGATAGTTTCCAGCTTGATGGCACGGGTGAGGACAACGGTGTGGCGGGTGCCTTGGCTGCCAAGATCTATCTGAAGCTCGACGGCGGCGACGGGAATGACGCGGTGAAGGCGTCGTTCTTCGATGTCTTTACCGAGCTGTCTGTGGCCGGCGGGGCGGGCAACGATGCCCTCACCATCAAGTGCGATGGCATCAAGGGCAGTTCGCTGGTAAGTGCGGATATGGGCGCGGGCAACGATACGTTTGATCTTTCGGCCAATAGTTCTGTCGATCACAAGCACTATGCGCCACCGACAGGGGCGAGCCCGGACGAGTTGTTCATCAAGCTCGACAGCGGGGTCGGCAATGATTCGGCGAAGGCGTCATTCTTCGACGTCTTCACCGAAATGTCGCTCGATGGTGGGGCCGGCAATGACAGCTTTACGATCAAGGGACAGTTTGACGACAGTGCGATCGGCGATGTTCCGAGCGACATGCAGGCCGATGCCAAAGTGAACATCCTGGGCGGCGACGGCATCGATAGCGCCCTGATCTCGCTGCTCTTGCCCGCGGTCCAAAGGTCTCCACATGTTCTTGTCACAGCCGACATGGGCGAGGGAAGCAACAGCTTCCAGATGGACGCCACCGGCAGCCCGGACGCGGCCGCTCGGACCATCCACAAGGATTGGATCGACCTGAAGCTGGCCAGCGGCGCAGGCAATGATTCGGCGAAGCTGTCGTTCTTTGATGTCTTCACGGATGTGGGGCTGGACATGGGCGCAGGCAATGACGCCCTGAACATCAAGTACAAGGGCATTCAGGATGAATCATTACTGGCGGCCGATATGGGGGCGGGCAACGATACCGCCACGTTGTCGGCGACCAACACGATTGATCCTGCTTCGCCGCCCGCGGTTGCCGAGGCGCTGTTCATCAAGTTCGACGGAGTGGATGGGAGTGACGCGGCTGCCATGTCGTTCTTTGATGTCTTCACAGATGTCTCGGTCGATCTGGGCCAGGGCAGCAACAGGCTGGCGCTCAAGTATGAGATTAAGGGAGAGATGGGCAATCGGCCGGCCGACATGAGTGCTGATATCAATGCCAGCATCGCGGCGGGCGATGGTGCGGACAGCGTGCTGATCGGGTTGCTGCTGCCGGCGGTCCAGAAGGTCCGCGAGGCCGCCATCAGCGCCGACCTTGGCGGCGGGATTGACCAGTTCCAGCTCACCGGCACAGGGACGGGAGATCCGGCCAACCCCGATGCCCAGACTGGGAAGATCTTCCTTAAGCTGGACACCGGCGCCGGCAACGACACTGCCCGGGTTACGCTGACCGACCTGTTCAGTGATGTCAGCATTGATACCGGTGCTGGGAATGATGCGGCGTTCCTGAAGTACGATGGCCTCAGCGGCCAGGCGCTGCTGAGCGCCAGTCTGGGCGATGGCAATGACACGTTCCAGTTGGATGCCACGGGCGATATGGCCGCTGCCAAGAACAGAGAGAAATGGATCGAGATCCAGGGGCTGGTTGACACCGGCGCTGGTGACGACACAGCGCGGATGTCGTTCTTCGATGTATTCCTTGACGTCTCCACTGACCTGGGGTCTGGCAATGACTCACTGTCCCAGAAGTGCGCCCTCTCGGCCGATGTAGCTCCGCCGCCTGACATGTCATCGGCTGTCAGCCTGAACGTCTCGGGCGGCGACGGCAACGACAGCGTCTTGATCGGGCTGCTCTTGCCCGCGGTGCAGAAGGTCGGAGCTACGCCGGCCGCTGATATTAATGTCGACCTGGGCGCTGGGACCAACACGTTCCAGAGCACGCTTGGCAGTTCCGCGCCTGGAGCCGTTGGCAGTGGCGGCGGCGTCTGGATGACGGTGTCTGGCGGAACAGGCAACGACACGATTGGCATGCAGATCGGCGACGCGAACACTCCGGGCGCATCGTACGACCCCGGTGCATTTGACATCGTTGTCGATGGCGGAGGCGGAGCCGATGCCATCACCATGTCGATTGCCGCGGACTGCGCCAAGGGCGAAGATAGCTCCGTAGCCATCACCACCGGCGACGGCAGCGACACGGTCAATGTCAGCGACAAGGTCGGCTTCTGTGATGGATCGGTTCGGATTGCCGTGGACGGCGGCGGCGGTGCGGATCTGCTGAGCATGAATCTCAGTGGCGGCCTTGGTGGCGTCGGGATTTTGTCGCTCATGGCCGACGGCGGGGCCGGCATCGACAACGTCAGTATCAGTTCGGTCGCACCAGCGGCCGCGAGTCCGCTGCTATTGGCGCTGCAGGCGTTCGGTGGCGATGACAACGATGTACTGACCGTGCTCGTGCCGGGCCTGGCCAATCCGGGCAGTGTCCAATCAAACGTGTTGGCTCTGGCTGATGGCGGCGACGGCGTCGATGTTGCCAACGTCAGCCCTGGTGTGCAGCTTGCCAACGTAGAGCAGGTGAATATCGTACCGTAGCGGTGAGGTGATCGCCTGGTGCCTACTAGCAGGGAGCAGATTGTGACGGCGAATCCGGAGCTTGCTGAAAGTGCGCAGGTAACGTCCCCGATAAGTGATACGCCGGTCTCAACGCTCTATGACAAGATTCCCTATGACAGCCGCCCTTACCCGCGCGCCCACATCGACAGGCTGGCGACGGTGGCGACGCTTATGGGGATGACGCCGCCAGCGATCGACTCATGTCGTGTACTGGAGATCGGCTGCGCCGCCGGCGGGCATCTGATTCCGATGGCGGTGAATCTTCCGGGCAGTCATTTCGTGGGGATTGATATCTCCACGCGTGAACTGGCCGACGGGCAGCGGATGGTGGCCGACCTGCAGCTTAAGAACATCGAGCTGCTGCACATGGGAATCGAGGCGGTGGACCAGTCGCTGGGGAAGTTTGACTACGTGGTTTGCCACGGCGTGTTCTCCTGGGTGCCCGCCGACGTGCGGCGGGGGATTCTGGAGATCTGCCGACAGAACCTGTCGGCCAACGGCGTGGCCTACGTCAGTTACAACACGTATCCGGGATGGCACTTCCGAGACATCGTACGCGACATGATGCGGTTCCATGCCCGTGGCCAGGCGGACCCGCTGGCCCGCGCCCGGGAGGGCAGGCGTCTGCTGGAACTGCTGGTCAAGGCTGTCCCGGCCGGCAAGAGCGCATACGGGGCGGTGCTCAAGCAGGAGGCCGACCTGGTCGGGCGCGTTGCCGACTGGTATCTCTGCCACGACCACATGGCCGATATCAATGAGCCGGTCTACTTCCACCAGTTCGCGGAGCAGGTCGCCGCTTGCGGGCTGCAGTATCTCGGGGAGGCCCAGTTCGGAACCATGCTGCCGCGTGGCCTGCCGGCGGAGGTGATTGCCGGCCTGCGCGAGTTCTCCGGTGACATCATCGCCGAGCAGCAGTACCTCGATTTCGTTCGCGCGACTCCGTTTCGCCACAGTCTGCTGTGCCAGCAGGGCGTGACGCTTAACCGCCGGCCGGGGCCGGAGTGCCTGGAGCGGCTCCATATTGCAGCGCATGCCACAGCGCAGCCGGCCGGGGGCGATGTGAGGTCGGCCGATGCGGTGACCTTCAGTGGGCCGGGTGGCAAGCTGACATCGAACCGGCCGCTGATGAAAGCCGCGATCCTCCACCTGATGGACCGCTGGCCGCGGACGGTGGCGTTCCCCGAACTCTGCGCGGCGGCCGGAGCTCGCGTGGACCCAGCACCGGTGCGCTCAGCCCAGCAGGTCAAGGCTGACAAGGAACTGCTGGGCGGGATCATTCTCAAAGGATACTTCGCATCGGATCTGCTTGAGCTGCATGCCGGGCCGGTGACGTTCTGCGCCAAGGCGACGCAGCGGCCGGTGGCCAGCCCGCTGGCGCGCTTGCAGGCCAACAAGCAGGCGGTGGTGACCAACCTCCGTCATGATGCCGTGAGCCTGTCTGAGCTGCAGCAGCGCGTGCTGCAGCAGCTTGATGGTGAGCATGATCGTGCCGCCTTGCTGGCTGTGTTGGCGGAACTGACCCGGCAAGGGTCGCTGGTAATCCAGCAGGGCGGGCAGGACGCAGCGCAGGCGGGAAATGCGCTGGAGCGCGCTCTCGATTCTACGTTGTCTGATCTTGCTACAAATGCGCTGCTGATTGGCTGATAAGCGGGACGCTCAGGCACGGACTATTGGTTGGGGGTGGACGGCTCGCGGATGGACAAGGGCGGCTGGAGGATTTCCGTCAGAATGTAAATCTGCTGCAGAGAGCGGGGCTTGAACAGTGCCCGCAGAGCGTGGGCGCGCGTGGTGGTTACCAGCGTGCGCGAGCTGCTGGCGGACGCGGCGGCCTGCTGAGAGCCCACCTGGCCAGGTTGGGTAGTCTCCGGCCGCGGCGGCGCCGCGGCCGGAACTGGCGCGCGTCGCACAGGAACCGAACGGCGGGCCGCGGCATGGGCACGAAAGACCGGGAGAGGCGAAGGAATCGCTTTGCGCTCGCCGGGAAGGGCACGCCGCACGCCGACGATGCGCCCCGTCGCTTTGGCTGGGGGGGCTTGAGCGGAAAAACGGCCCAGAAGCTTGGGAAAGATCGCCGGTGTGTAAGTCTTCCGTGTCGCTGGTCGCTGCATGCCCTGTCGGGTGAACGGCACTTCGGCCTGCCGTTGCGGCGCCTGTTTGCGTTGTTGCGCCTGATACTTCTGCCACCACTGCAGGACGTTGCCCAGGATGAAGATGCCGACGATGACGAGGATGCCGAGGAAACGAAACGGACCATCATCGCTGTTACGGGCCAGGAGGATTTGTGGGAGATCGAGCATTCTACGGCTCCGGGTTGCGCGTCACGTCTTGGCGCGGCGCAGGTACGCAGGAATACCTGCATACCCTACTTGTCGGTCGGCTTCGAGATCGAGTCGCGCATCGCGGTGTCGGCCTGGATGTTCTTCATGCGGTAGTAGTCCATGATGCCCATGTGGCCGGAGCGGAACGCCTCGGCCATAGCCTTGGGAATCTCGGCCTCGGCAAGGATCACGGTGGCGCGATTGGCGGCTTGCTGAGCCACGTTTTCCTGCTCCTGGGCGACGGCCATCGCGCGCCGCTGCTCCGCCTCGGCTTGGAAACGACGCTTGTCGGATTCAGCACGGTCGGCGGCAAGTTTGGCTCCGATGTTCTCACCGACTTTGATCTCGGCAATGTCGATCGACAGGATATCAAACGCCGTGTTCGCATCCAGGCCCTTGTTCAGCACCGTCTTGGATATCGAGTCCGGGTTCTTCAGCACGTGCTTGTAGTCCAAGGCCGAGCCGATCGCGTTGACGATGCCCTCGCCCACACGGGCGACAACGGTTTCCTCGGTGGCACCGCCGACCAGCCGCCGGATGTTTGTGCGGACGGTGACGCGGGCCTTCACCTTCAATTCGATGCCATCCTGCGCCTGTCCGTCGATGGTTGTCTGGCCCATGGTCTGGTTGGGCACATCGATGACCTTGGGGTTCACGCTCGTTTGAATGGCCTCGAAGATATCGCGGCCGGCCAGGTCGATGGCGGTGGCGGTTCGCCAGTCCAGCGGAATATTCGCTTTGTTGGCGGCAATAAGGGAGGTGATCACGCGCTGAACATCACCGCCGGCGAGCATGTGCGATTCCATCTCCGCCTGGCTGATGCTCAGGCCCGCCCGCATTGCCTGGATGCGCGAGGTGACGATGACCCGGCTGTTCACGCGCCGAAGCCGCATGCCGATCAGCTCGAACATAGTGACCTTGGCGCCCGATACCATCGCCTGGATGTACAGCCCGACGAACTGCGCGATCAGGGCGAAGAACACCAGCATCGCGATCAACGCGACCACGACGATCGCCACGTAAATCATGTTCGTATCCGAACCTGCTTGTGCCAGAATCATCATGAGGAGTCTCCTTCTCTGTTCTTACGGGCCGGGAAAACCCGACCGACCATCCATTATGCTTCAACTTTACGGACGACAGGCATCGAATCACCCAGCGACACGATCTTTACCTTCGAGCCGGCGGGGATGATGCCCAGTTCGGAAATCGCTTCCAGTCGTGTATTATCGAATTCGCATTCTCCGGTGGGGCGCATCTGGGTCATGGCGGTGCCGATCTGTCCCAGAGAATACAGCGGCTTGGCAGGGGCAGACTCCGAATGCAGCAGGATCATTCGCCGGCCAAACAACGTGCGTGGCCAGAGGCGCATCGCCCATGAAAAAATGAACGGGCTGGCGATGGCGAGCCCCACCAGCAGCGCCACGCCGAGATACTGGTTAATCCAGAAGCACGTGGCGATAGAGCCCAGTACGCAGAGGATGCCCACGACGCCCAGCACGCCAAAGCTGGGCAGCAGCAGTTCCGCGGCCAGCGTGATAATGCCGACAGCCATCAACACCAGGGCCAGGATTACAGCGTTACTCATGCCTGCCTTACAGTTATATGGTCAGCGACGACGGTACGGGCGACGATCTTGGTGCCGGCCGGGATATAGCCGGTGTCGCTCAGGACATCGATCTGGCGGACGTCGCCAAGAGCGGGATCGTGAAACGCCGCCGTGCCGCCAGGCCGCAGTTCGGTTACGGCGGTGCCGATGGCCCCGACGGCCGGCCAGGTTGGAAGGTTGGACGGCGCGTTGCGGTTATCGAGTGTCGTGCCGCCGGAGGTGGCGTTGAGAATCAGTCTGCGCATGAATGGAGTTTTGGGGAGCATCCTGCTGAGGGTTGCCATAGTCACCAGGGAAAGGGCCATGGTTCCGGTAAGCCAGATCAGGGCGCTCTCCAAGGCGAATCGGGTCATCGGCAGGCGGGGCCAGGTGCCGGGCATGTCCGGCGGCTCGCGGCCGACAAATGTCATCAGGATGCCCAGAATGACTAGGACGAGCCCGACGATGCCGGGCAGCATGTGGCCGGGCAGGACAAAGATCTCTATGGCAATCAAGGCAATGCCGACCAGTACCATGATGATCTCGTACCACTGGGCATACCCGGTCATCAGCGGTACGCCCAGCAGGACCACCAGCGCCATTGCGGCGATTGCCTCGGCGAAGCCGGTGCCGGGGGTTTTGAATGCCATGTAGCCGGAGATCAGGAGGATGAAGAAGACCAGTGAGCGGGCTCCGTGGCTGGACAACAGCGCGATCAGACGATCGCCGGCGCTCGGCCGCAGATTGGCGACGATCTGCAGGTTGCGGTCAGAGGCGAGTTGTTCGATGCTGCGGAAGACGCCGGTGGCCAAGCCAATCTTCACGGCTGTCTGGTCCGTGATAGTCAGCAAGGTGTCCTTGGGGCGGACAGGATTGTGAACACCTTCGGGTGCCTTCCACTGCGGCTCCTCTTTGACCATGCGATCGTACTCATCGGATGGCACGATGCGGCGTTGGTGTTCGGCATTCTCAACCAGGTACAGCGCCGGGCCAAGACGTACCATCGCCTCGGCGAGTTGGAGGTCATAGTGGTTCCGCACGGCGCTATCAAGGATGTCGGCCAACACGGGACTCTCGAACTTGGCACGCTCGGTGGCGCCGAGGGTCTGCAGGCCACCTTCGGGTGAGGATACGATCGGCGCGGTATCACCTATCATGGTTCCAGGTGCCATGGTGATCTCATCACAGGCCATCGCTGTCATCACGCCGGCCGAGATCGCCTTCTCGGTCACATAGGCGATGATCCTCAGATCATCCTGCTGCTTGAGGAAGCGGGAGATGCTCAGGCCGGAATCGACCAGACCGCCGTAGCTGTCGATCTCAAGGATGACCGTGGTGACGCCGGTCTCGCGGGCGGCGGCGAACTGACGGGTAATAAAGCCATATTGGTAATCGTTGATCTCACCTTCGACGAGGATTACAGCGGCTTTCGCGGGGGAGGCAGAAGCGGCTGGTGCAGATGAGGGGATCTGCCCCAGGACTACGCTGTGCACGCCCAGGAGAATCGCAAGGAGGATGACGCACCCACGCATCAGCATGAGAGAGAGTATACGGCGCAGGCGTGATATACCCAACAGTGTTGCCACGTTTGTAGTGGGGGCGCAAGACCCCAGTGACCACGTCTGGCTGGGATGGATCATTGCCGGCATGCGCCGTCACTACGAACGATTGATTGTAAGTTGCAGCGTCTTTCCGGCCGGCAGGCGTTGGAGCTTGCCCATGTCCACTTTGCCGACGCCGCGGATCGTCAACTGTTGCAGGGGCAGTTCGCCATGCAGCACCGTCAGTTCCACCTGTACACCGCCGCGCCGGGGTGTTTGTTTGATCACGCCCCAGGCCCAGCCGTTGGACCAGAACCAGGTGGCCGCCTTTTCAGCGGGTGCGAATTCCATCGACTGGTTTACGCCCGAGTAGCGGAAGCCGGTATAGGCCAGGACGCACGCCCAGCTTGACATGGCGCGGGCGTAATGGTGGCCGCACTCAGGTTCATCGAACGGATTACGCTTGGCGCCGTCGTGGCGGGCGCGGGCGGCTTCGATCAACTTCAATCCATCGCGGGTCATTCCTTCGCTGATCAGGTGGGCGGCAACCATATACTCCAGCCCCGTCCACACTTCGCTGGCATAGGGGAATGGATTGTCCGGCCGGCCCTCCCTGGGCCAGGTGCATACCAGCAGCCCGGCCTCATCGTTCAGGGCATAACTGCGGAGATAGTTGAAGTGATCGCTCAGGCTCTCCCGGAAGTTGTACTTCATCATGCTGCGCAGGGCGGTGCGGATGTGCTGGGGATTAAGCAAGTGTCCCAGTCCCGCGACATGTGCCAGTTGCTGGCCGAAGAGCTGGTTTCCTTCGCATCCGGAGCCGATCTGCAATTCCGGCTTGCCGGGATCCTTCGCTCCCATACTTTCATGCCGTAATCCCTTGGCGATCCGGCTGACATCGGATATCGGGCGGATGTCCTGGAAGTAATACTCGCCGTTGAAAAGGTTCTCATCCATCCAGCGGCTGCCGCGCTCAAAGAGCTTGCGGCAGGTGTCGGCGAAGTCGATCTCACCGAGATAGCAGGCCATCTCCTCGCCGCTGCGCAGCGCCAGCAGGTAAAGAACGTTGCACTGCGGATTGGGTCCGTAATACTCAACGTCCATGGTGTTGTGCTGGCAGCCTTCCATGACGCCATCCTGATCCGCATCCCAGCCGCCGGGAATCCAGCAGAACTCAATGCTCTTGCGCGCCTGGGGCCAAAGTTCGCGGAGCATGGCATCGTCGCCGCTGAGTTGCCAGTCCCGATAGAGCTTCATCAGGCAGCCCATCTGCCCGTCGGCGGCGGCCAGCAGGTATTTCTCTCCCTGTCCCAGCGGCAGTTCAGCGCGGAAGCACATCAGGCCGGTATCAAGGGTGGTGTGGAGGAACTCAACCCGCCGCATCTTCCGCGACAGGTCGGCAAAGAGGTGTGCGGTCGCCTGCTCGTAGTTCCATACATGTGTGCAGGAGCCGTGGCAGCAGCCGGTATGATCGCTGCATCCTTCCCAGCCATAGAAGTTGCCGTCGGGGGTGCGGAACGCAGTTTGGGTTCGCAGCGTGCTCACATTGGAGAGAGCGGCATCTTTCAGCGCTTCGGGCAGAGTGCTGTCGCAGAAAGCGCGCACGAAGCGAACGGTGTCAGCTTCAAGCTTGGGCAGTCTCGGCGCTGTCTTCACGGCGACATCCCAGGCGTCGGCGTATTGTGTGGTGTAATAGTTGCCGATGCAGTTGGGATTATCTTGTGCGCAGCAGCCGCTGGCGCAGTTGCAGGTGGATTGGGCTTGCGCTGCGGGCGCGGGCTGTTTTATCGGGCTCCAGGTCTGGCGATTGGGGAAGTGCCAGGTGATGAGGAAGGTGATCTCTCTCGTCGCCTTTGCAGGGATGCGTGTCATTGCCGCCAGTGATGCCTGGGGCATTTCCGCTCCCTGGGGATCGCGGTTTTCCAGTTTGCCATCGCTGCTGAAGTCATCCCAGAAGTCCAGAACCATGGTGCCCCAGTTTCGCTTGGTCCACGCGGTGCGATAGGTGACGCCAGCGCGAGCGGTGGTGCTCAGCGCGAGGGTTCCCCATTGCTCGGCGTTGCGATCAACGCCGTCGGAGCGCATGAAAATTCCCTTCACGCCGGGAGCTTCGCGAAACTCGTTGACGTTCTTGCTCGGCTGGCCGGCACTGCCATCCTTGCCAATGAAGTTGGGCAGAGTTCCGCAGACGGATGCATCGACGGCTTTGTTGGTGCGGTTGGTCAGGACGAAGCGCAGCACGGCAATGGGTATGCCGCTGGCGTCGGCTTCACCGGGGATCATCGGGTTGAAAGCTTCGATGCGAACGTCGAGGGGAACGCCCGGGTCGCTCAGTCGCACCTGTCCCAGCGGATAGGCGGCCGCGAACGAGCACTTGGCAAACCGCGGCATGCCATGGTTGCCCATCACAGCGCCGGAGTGGCCTTCGTAGTACACCTCCTGGATGGGGCCTTCTAAGGCGCGGGTAACGGCCTTGCCGCCGATCGGTTTGGCATAGAGAGCGAAGAAGCTGCGGTCGGGCGTGAAGCCTTTGGCGGGTCGGTTGCAGATCTCGAAGTCTCGCAGATTGCCGCGGCCGCCGATAGAGATCGTTCCGGTACCAATGCCGCCGATGGGCATGGCAATTCGCAGGAGGTGATTCTGGTCATAGGTCTTAAGAACTGGCCACGCCTGATTCTGTTTCGCCATGATTGGTTTCCTTGCCAAGTTTGCAGGTGCGCAATGAGATCCTGCGACCGATGATCATCCACGGATGGATTGATTGTACAATGTTGTTCCATCCTCTTACCGCCCAAGTACGATATCGATGCCGCTCAGGATCATCAGTATTGTCCGTCGGGGAAGATGGCAGACCTTTTCAGTGAGCATGCTTCGGTCCAAGGCGAGAATCTGCGAAACGTTCGCAACGGAATCCTTCGCCAGATTGCTCACCTTCGCCGGGATCAGGACATTACCCGGAGCACCTGCCCATTTCATGTTGCTGGTCAGAGGGATACAGACGACAGTGGCTATCCGGCTTTGATTCAGCGAGTCGCCCTGTACAACGACGACGGGGCGTCGGAAACCGGCCGCCGATCCGGTCGGTTCGTCCAGGTCCGCCCAGAAGACGTCCCCTTGAGTGGGTCCTACCACGATTCGCTCCTGAGCAGTTTGCGAGTGGCCCGTTGCAGCGGAGCGTCTTCTTTCTGGTTGACCTGGTCGCAGACGCTATTCATCGCGTCGGTGATTGCATCGGGTGCGTGCTGAAGCAGGTACTGGCGCAACGCTTCCCCGTAGAGCTGGCTGCGGCTCTTGCCCATCTTGTGAGCATATCTCTCGGCGTTTCGGAATACATCATCCGGGAGGGACACGGCGGTCTTCATACCATTAGTATAACCATCGTGCCGGGCCAAAACAAGCAGCCGGAGCGGCCTCTAGGCCGCCCCGGTGTGATTTGTCAATGAAGAGCGGGCGAGGACGCCCGCGCTCCTGAAGTTACTTCTTTGCCTTCTTCGCGGCCTTGTCCGTGATCGCAGCCTGGGCGGCGGCGAGGCGGGCAATGGGGACGCGGTAGGGGCTGCAGCTCACGTAGTTCATGCCGACCTTGTGACAGAACTTCACGGAAGCCGACTCGCCACCGTGCTCGCCGCAGATGCCAACCTTCAGGTTCGGGTTGGTCTGACGGCCCTTCTCGATGCCCATCTTCACGAGCATGCCCACGCCTTCCTGATCGAGGCTCTGGAACGGGTCGTTCTTGAAGATGCCAACGCCGCCGTCTTTCTCGCTGGCGACATAAGTCGGCAGGAAGCGGCCGGCGTCGTCACGCGAGAGGCCCAAGGTCATCTGGGTCAGGTCGTTGGTGCCGAAGCTGAAGAACTCGGCGACTTCGGCGATCTTGTCCGCGAGCAGGGCAGCGCGCGGGATCTCGATCATTGTGCCGAGCATGTACTTCACACCCTTGGCACCGGCGGCCTTGATCAGGCCATCGGCCAGAGCGCGGGCCTGGTCAACCTGGATCTGCAGTTCCTTCTTGTCGATCGTCAGAGGAATCATGATCTCGGGGAAGACCTTTACGCCCTTCTTCGAGACGGCGATGGCGGCCTGAATGATTGCCGTCACCTGCATGTCCAGAATCTCGGGGTAGGTGATGCACAGACGGCAGCCGCGGTGACCGAGCATCGGGTTGCTCTCGTGGAGCTGTTCGCAACGATGCTTGATCTTCTCGGGGCTGATGCCGGTGACCAGGCTGAGCTTGGTCACGCCCGCGTCATCCTTGGGGGTGAACTCATGGAGCGGCGGGTCGATCAGGCGGATCGTCACCGGCTTGTTGTTCATGGCGGTGAAGATGCCTTCGAAGTCGGCCTGCTGGAACGGCAGCAGCTTGGCCAGAGCGGCCTTGCGCGCTTCCAACGTCTCGGCGACAATCATCTCCTGGATAGCCAGGCGGCGCTCTTCGGTGTCGAAGAACATGTGCTCGGTGCGGCACAGGCCAATGCCTTCTGCACCCATCTTGATGGCGTTTTCGGCATCGTAGGGGGTGTCGGCGTTGGTGCGGACCTTCATCGTGCGCAGCTCATCACACCACTTCATCAGCGTGTAGAAGGCGGCCGGCTGTTCCGGTGCCTTCAGGGGCAGTTCGCCTACATACACTTCGCCGGTGTTGCCATCGAGGGTGAGGAAGTCGCCCTTGTTGATGGTCTGGCCGCCGACGGCCATGGTGCCGTTCTCGTAGTTGATGTTCAGGGCTTCGCAGCCAACGATGCAGCACTTGCCCCAGCCGCGGGCCACAACGGCCGCGTGGCTGGTCTTGCCGCCGGTGGCGGTGAGGATGCCCGAGGCGGCATGCATGCCGCCGACGTCTTCAGGGCTGGTTTCCTTGCGGACCAGCAGGACCTTTTCGCCCTTGGCGGCGGCGGCTTCCGCGTCGGCCGCGTTGAACATCACCTTGCCGGAGGCAGCGCCCGGAACGGCATTGATGCCGGTGGCGATCTTGGTCGCGGTCTTGGCGGTCTTGGCATCGAGCTGCGGATAGAACAAGCGTTCGATGTCCTCGGGATTGATGCGGGCGATGGCTTCTTGCTTGGTGATCAGCTTTTCCTTCACCATATCGACGGCCATCTGGAAGATGGCGACGGGGCTGCGCTTGCCGGTGCGGCACTGCAGCATGAAGAGCTTCTCTTCCTGCACGGTGAACTCAAGGTCCTGCATGTCCTTGTAATGTTTCTCAAGCTGCAGGCGGACCTGGCAGAGCTGCTTGTAGGCCTTGGGCAGCAGCGTCTGAAGCTCGATGAGCTTCATCGGCGTGCGAATGCCGGCCACCACATCTTCGCCCTGGGCGTTGATCAGGCAGTCGCCATAAAACTCGTTCTTGCCGGTGTTGGGGTCGCGGGTGAAGCAGACGCCGGTGCCGGAGGTGTCGCCCATATTTCCGAAGACCATCGTCTGCACGTTGACGGCGGTGCCGATGAGGTCGGAAATCTTTTCCACGCGGCGATAGGTGACGGCTTTGTCGGCTTCCCAGCTTCCGAAGACGGCGGCAATGGCGCCCCAGAGCTGCTCATAAACATCCTGCGGGAAGGGCTGGCCATTCATCTTCTGAGCGTAGAACGCCTTGAACTGCTGGCAGAGTTCTTTGAGGCCCTCGGCCGGGATCTCCGGGTCGGTCTTGACGTTGAGCTTGTGCTTCATCGCATGGAGCATCTCTTCCATCGGCTCTTTGGAGAGGCCCATGGCGGTGGTGCTGTACATCTGAATGAAGCGGCGATAGGCGTCATAGGCGAAGCGGGGGTTGCCGGTCTTCTTCGCGAGGCCTTCGACGGAAATGTCGTTGAGGCCGAGGTTCAGGATGGTTTCCATCATGCCGGGCATCGAGCGGGCAGCGCCCGAACGAACCGACACGAGCAGGGGAGCATCGGGGTCGCCAAACTTCAGGCCCATGGCCTTCTCGACGCGGGCCATGTTTTCGCGGACCTGGGCCTTGAGGCTCTCGGGGAGTTTCTTGCCGCTCTTGTAGTAGTTCGCACACTCCGGGATGGAGATGGTGAAGCCCGGGGGCACCGGCAGACCGGCGGCGGTCATGTCAGCAAGGCCAGCGCCTTTGCCGCCAAGGATCAGCTTGCGATCCTTTTCTTCCTTGGCAACGCTCATTCCCTCGGCTTTTGCATTTCCGAAAAAGTACACTGATTTGGCAACCTTGCCGGCCGACTTGGCGGGCTTGGCGGCTTTTTTCGCAACCTTCGTGGCCATAGATCAATCTCCTGGTTCCCGGCAACCGAAATACGAACGTAGTTAGTCCTTGTTATGCGGAGCTCACGGGTATCTGACGCGCCCGGGTGCGGAGTCTTCTGTGAGCCTCCCGATGTTCACTTCCAGCCCACCAAAACGGGCGGATTTTGCCATCGTTGGGAAGCGCGGAATATAGGGGTGGGGTTGGGGGGTGTCAAATGAGTAGAGCCGCTGACCGCAGCGGCGGATAAAGAGGTCTCTCGGAAGCTGGGGGGTGGGCAAGGTCATTGGTCATCGGCGGGTGGTCGTGACAGGGATAAGTCCGGCGTCCACTGGATAGGTCATGAGTGACGAGCGATGAGTGAACATGCCAAGGGGAAGATTGCAGGGGAGAGCGAATATGTTTTGGCGCTGCAAGGTGTTGTGGGGCAGGAGGTTAGCGATTTAGAGGGGGAGGAGGTGCGCAAGTTTTTCCGGAAGGCACTGAGGCACGCAGGCACCACGAAGGCGGATGGAAGATGCTCAGGTTCGGGTGCGCAGTCGGAGGAATCTGTGAGCTGAATCACTGATAGCGGCGAAGGCGCTCAAGATCATGCGCGCAAGCATTGGCGATCTGTGCTGCGAATCACTGATGGGGATGAAGATGCTCAAGATCGATGCGCATCTCCGAGCGGCACGGTTTGGCGGGGAGGAACACGAGAGGACGTTCCATCTTGTTCCACTTTGGTTCACCCGGCGTGGATGTAGGAGGTATATTCGGTTGTCAAATAGCGCGGCCGAGTGCGGCCGGGAGGGTGAAAAAAACAGATCCTCCATAATAAGGGGCGCGTGCAAAATTCGATAATAGGAGATTGAGGTTTGGCAAGGGTTTAGGAGCGGCAGGGGAAATTCGCAGATTGTTAGGAGGAATCTGGCATGGGGATTGCTGCAGAAGCGAATGGGAATACGCCCACGGATTCGAATCCGTGGGCGTTTGTGTGATGACAACTTGATCTGAGGCGGGCCCGCTATCAAAATGATGTGATGCGCGCATGGAACGGGTGGTATCACTGCATGTGCAACACATATGGCACGTGGCTGCGCGGCGAGGAGATGGCAGAGCAACGATTCCAGGAAGAACAGGAGAGTGGCCGCAAGAAAGCACAAGAAGCGCAAAAGAATCTCCGTCCTTGCGCCTTTTGAGCTTTCTCGTGGCCAATCTTCTTTGTGCCCTGCGCGTGCTCCTATTGAGGCAATGCCCGGTGCGAATTTGTTGTCTCACATCGATTACGTTGCTACAATGTACTAACACGAGAGGTAAAGCCATGACCAAGACACTGACCGAACACGGTAATAGCCTGGCACTGGTGATCGACAAGCCGATTCTGGATCTGCTGAACATCACCAGAGAGACCCCACTGAAAGTCACCACCGATGGGCATTCGCTACTGATTTCGCCGGAGCAGAGCGCTGCGCACAAGAAGATACTGCGATCGGCACTGGCCGCAGTAAACCGGAAACATGGGGCGACCTTACGTAAGCTCGCGGAGTAGCCATGGAACTGCCTTGGTTCCTTCTCACCGTGGATGATGTGATCGAGATCCACGAAGACCAGATCGCCAACTACGGTGGTTCCGCCGGCGTACGCGACATGGGACTGCTGGATTCGGCGGTGGCCGCCCCTAAGGCAACCTACGGCGGACAGTTACTGCACGACGATCTCGCTGCTATGGCTGGAGCCTACCTCTACTCCCTCGCTAAGAACCATCCCTTTGTTGACGGCAACAAGCGGGTCGCAACAGCAGCAGCCCTTGTCTTCCTTCGGGCCAACGGCTACACGGTGGCCTGCCCTGCCGAAGAGCTTACCGACGCCGTGCTGGCTGTCGCCAAGGGTGAATAGGGTCGAGAAGCGATCTCGCAATTCCTCCGAGACCACCTGGCTTCATGGGTGGAAGAGACTTGACGCAATCACTTTTTCGCCAATACCAGCGGTGCGATGTACTGCTGGATGAATTCGCGCTTGCGCCAGCCGAAATGGTCGCCGTTGTTGCCGGCTTTGTCCCACCGGGCGTCGTAGGCAACCTGCCGGAAGTGCCTCTGTGCCTCGGGGGCAAGTTTCGTCACATCGTCAAACCCATTCAGACCGGCCGCCTTGCCCCAGACGCCATCGTAGGTGCCACCCACGGATGTTCCTGCCTTCAAGAGCGTCTGATCCTTGTCGCTGTAGAAAGAGTGCATCGTGCCGTTCATGTGCGCGAGCGATGGCGCAAGCGAATAACCCGGAGAAACGGCCGGTGCCAGCAGGATCGCATCATCTACACGGCAATCGGCGGGCAGCGCTGCCAGCGTCGCCAGGATCACGCCGCATCCGCCGCTATGGCCGATCAGGGAGAGCCGGCCGTCCGGATGCTCCTGTCGCCAGAGTTTGATGCGCCGGGCAAGTTTGCTTTCAGCATCATGATGGACCGATGGCATTTGCAGGTTCGGCAGGATCATCAGCGGCGCGCCCCAGTTCACCAGTTCAATCTGCGCGGTGACCCCGCCATCGCGCAGGCCGTCAATCAGGCTGTTGTACCATGGCCCTGCTCCATCAACGCCATGTACGACCAGCACGACATCCTTCGACTTGGCCGGGTCAGCGCGCGGCGTGAGTTGGGCGCATCCCGCAGCCACCGCAGTGATCAGCAGCAGAAGGATATGCAGAAGAATGGGTGGTTTTCGCTCGGCCATCTGCGATTCCTCGGCAAGGACACCTTACCGCAGGCATGGGGTGGAACCAAGGACAGGGAACCGGCGTGAGGAATCTGTAAACACGTGCTCGGATGGCGCGAAGCAAGTGTCTTTCGGCCGCAGCACACTCAATACATCCATAAAATGAGATGTCACCATCACATCTTACGCAGAAACTCTTCGGCATCGATGCCGGCCTGTTTGAGGATGCCGTGAAGCGTTCCGGTTTCTAGCTCGCGGTGCATGGGAACGACGCAGCCCTGAGCCCCGCGCCGCAATACGACATGGCTTCCACGTTGCCGGGCGAGTTCAAATCCGAGCCCTTTCAGCACCACCACGCACGCTGATCCGCTTATGCGCGGGATATGCGCGGGAGCTTAGGCATTCGCTATCTCGAAGCTTGTCATAAGCGTCTGGCCGACCTGGGTTAGGGGAAATTCCTCAAGATAGAGTTCGGTTGCTTCTTTCAGATTGACGATCGCCTCGGCGACCGTTTTCCCTTGGGTGGTCGTGCCGGTTTCCGGATTCTGAGCAACATACCCGCCATTCGGATCAGGCATAATAATCGCGGTAAGGGTCATATCAGTATTATACCGTCATTCCACCAGGTTCAGTTGCGCCAGCCAGGAGTCTGCCCGCCGGATCGAGGGACCATTGGGGATGTCACGCTCTCGATCCAGTTCGGCGACCAGGTGGACGAATTGGGGGGAGTACTCGGCCAGTTGTGTGTGAAACCATCGCATGGCGGCCGGCGGGTCGGGCTGCGCGTACTTGGCCTCAAGCACCAGGCGCGGCCGGTCGTCGACGGAGATAAGGAAATCGAGTTCCTGCCCCTCGCGTGTTCGCAGGTACCAGAGGACAACTTTGCGGCCGGTGGTGTCTTCAACTCGGTGAGCTTCGCAGTGCAGTTCCAGCGCTACCAGGTTCTCGTAGCGCGCGCCCGGGTCTTCTGGGGCGTGGGCGATGTCATAGAAGTAATACTTTGGCTCCTTCGTCAGCGCCCGGGCTACGCTGCGGTGCCAAGGACTGACGCGGAAGATGACATAGAGATTCTCAAGGACATTGAGCCATCGTTTCACGGTTGTGGCATCACACTGGAGCTCTCTTGAGAGTGACTGATAGGAGACCGGGGTGCCCACTCGATGCCGCAGGAGCTCGATCAACGTTTCAATGCCGGTGATATTGCGGATGCTTTCAAGGTCGAGCAGATCCTGGCGCATGATGATGTCCAGGTGTGACCGTTTCCATCGCCGGTAGAAATCGGGGCTGTCGGCGAGGAACGGTTCGGGGAATCCGCCCGTGCGCATGAGGCGCGGGAACGATTGATCTGAAGGGAATGTGCTCTGGAGTTCCTTGATCGTGAAAGGATGCAGGCGGAAGAGAAAGTGCCGGCCGGCCAGTGAATCGCCCATCTTGCGGGAAATTTCCAGTCGGTCACTGCCGGTTACCAGCAGGCGCGGCGGGATGGGCTGGGTGTCGTAGATGCCTTTGAGCCATCGCTTCCATTGAGGCATCTTGTGCAGTTCATCAAAGATGACCAGCGGTGTATTGCGTAGCCACTCCTGTCTGTTAATCAGCAGCCGGTCGGCGGCCGCGTCATAGTTCAGGTATTGATACTCGCTGTAGAGTGAGCGGCTCAGTGTCGTCTTACCGCATTGGCGCGGTCCCGCCACGAGCACGATCTTCCGTTCGAGGTCGGTTCGGATGGGTCCGGTGATGGCTCTCTCGATCATTTCCGACAATTCTAGCGTCTATCCCAGTTTTGTCACGACAAATCTGGGATTGGCGCTGGTTTTGTCACAGAAGACGGATGCGCTCGGCAGCGGCCATCGCCAGGCAACCACAAAGCCATATGAATGGCACTACATGGAATGGACAACGGAGAGCTTGTCGTGCATGAGTACGGAAGGCGCCGGACGGGCTGATTCATCACGCCATCAATCGTGGCTTGGGCGGATGGGCCAGGAATCGAACTGCGTCCTGTTTTCTTCCGTGGGCGGATGGGCCAGGAATCGAACTGCGTCCTGTTTTCTTCCAGTTTTCTTCCAGACGGCGCTTAACCGTCGATCATCGCAACCATGGCGCGAGCGGTATGGATGCTCAGGAACAGGTGAAGCGGTGCGTCCAGCATTTCGATGAGGCCGTACTTCAGATAGAAGCTCTTGGCGCGGTCGTGAAGTGCCAAGACATCAATGGCGTACACGCCGACGCTTGTTGAGGCGGTGGCTGCGATGCGGATTGCCTCGACAAGCAGGGCTTCGCCCAGTCCTTTGCCCTGGCATCTGCCATCGACCGCCAGCCGGCCAATGTGAACCGTGGGAATGGGATACTTGGGCAGCTTTTTGGCAGTGTGATCGGGGATGGTCTCGAACCTCACCGATCCGGCGGAGAGAGTGAAGTATCCCGCGACTTGTGTCCGGCCAGGTTCGGTCGCCACGAACGTACGGCCGAGGCCGGCCCGATCGTTGCTGAGGGCGTGTCTCTGGAGGAACAGATTGAGGCTTGCCTCGCCGCAGTCAAAGGCGGTGACATCGTGGGATGGATCGAGTTGCGCGATGGCCCAAGGCACCAACGCAAGATAGGGGAATGGAGAAGTTCAGGCAATGCGCCCTGAGTGTTTCCGCGCCGCAGTCCGCAGCGCCTTGTTGGGCGCGGCGTTCGCATCGAGCATGGCCAGGAAGCGGTCGCGGTCACGGTTGGACAACTGGACGTGCTCATGCTGAGCATGATCGGCCAGTACTTTGCGTGCCGTGGCGGTGAGTACCGAGGTGGCAAAGTCGGTGAGGGAGCGATTCTGAACCATGGCGGCCTGCTCGATCTCCCGCTTCCATTGGGAAGGAAGACGGAACTCGATCCGGGCGTCGCTATGCTGAATGGTTGACATTACTTGCACCTCAGTGGGATCCTACCACATTGTACGGCAGACTGCCACACATGGGGCAAAGGGTCAGGGATCATTGGTGCGAAGCATCCGTAGGGCGGTTACGCCAATGATCCCCGACCCACTACCCCCATCCGCCTGTAAATCACGGCCGCACATCGAGTTGTGCGCCACTCGATCCGCTCACGGCTTCTGCAAAAAGCCGCACTACGGCAGCGTCAGGTTCTCCAGGTCAAAGGTCAGGGGGATTTCGCGGGTTGCGGCGGGGAGGTCGATGGAGAGGGTCGCGGGCTGGCCGATCGTTGCCGGATCGGGGTTCGTGAAGCGTACCACCTGTTCGCGAATCAGGTTCCCGCCGGAGTTGTCGATGTTGATGCGGGTATAGCGGTGGCCGTTGGCGTCGGCGAGCGTGGCCGACTCGGCCAGCGTTGAGGGTGGGGTTGTGGTTCTTCCCTGTGGGGTGGGCGGCTGCTTGAGGCCGAAGGTGAAACGGAGGGTGTATTCGGTTCGGCCATCCCGCGAACGCTCGGCGAGTGGCTGTACCAGCAAATCAAACAATGCCAAGGATCGGCGAATGGATTCGGCTTTCAATGGCTCGGGGATGTCCAGATGCTCCATGCCTGTGACAAGGGTGGCTGAGCATCCAACTTGCAGGTGGGCCAGCGCCTGCGGACCCTCAGATGGCGCATTGGATACCAGAGTGGTGATGCCGGCACCGGTGCCGGCGCCGGGGCCGGTGTTGCCAGAGGGCATGGCCATCCAGCGAGCGCCACCCAAGACATCGGCGCCCTTGCTGTCGGTCGCCTGGGCTATGGCCAGAGGCGATATCTGTGCCACGTTGGCCGCGGGATCGTTCAGCAGTGTGAGCGTCAGCATCTGAGATTGCTGTCTGGCGTCGGGCCTGGCATAGTTGAGCGAGCGGTTGCGCGAAGCCGCGGTTGCGAGGATCAGGAATCCGTTGCTCTGGGCACAGGGAAAGCGTGCCGGCGAGATGCTGTCTGGGTTTCGGGACGTCAGCCGCACGGTGAAGCCATTCGGCGAGGGCATCCGCTCAAATGCAAGACCGGCCTGGCGGCAGGCTTCAAGCAACGTGGGCCAGAACCGGCCGTTGCGCATCTGCATCGTGATCGGTTGGGCGGTGTCCCAGATGCCGGGGCCCGAGACATCAAGATGGATGCCGGTCTGCTTGCTGAGAGCTGCAAAGACCGCTTCGGCCCGTTCGTTACGGACATCCAATTGGATGGACCCTTCAGGAGCGGGCTGTGTTTCGACAGGCGGAGTCGCCGGGATGGCAGATCTATCACGCGCGGGGTGCGCGGGTACCTGGGCAAGCAGTTTAAGAGCGGCCGGCGTACCGATGGCCTCCAGAAGATGATGGATGCGGTGTTGTCGCAGTTCGGTGGCCGTCTCGGGATACAGGTCAATCCAGGATCGTGCCTCCTGGCATCGCTCCTGTGCGGCAGCGCTTAGGCCGCCGGCCTCGAGCTGCGCCGAGAGGTGCGGGTAAGCCGCCAGGCCGCTGGTCATGAGCGACCATGAGGCCTGGTTGGCCAGAGCGAGATCATCCCCCGCGCACTGGCTGGTCCAGTTGCGAAGCTGCGTATCGGTGGGTTCGGCAGTCTGTTTCCAGCGTTGGGCAAGATATGCCACCGCGTCATCTCCGGCCGCGACAAGTTCCCAGAGCGTCTTGAAGGCGTCAGTGGGATCATTGGCTCCCAAGCGGATGAAACGATCGGTGAGTTCCTGCTCATTGAGTTTCAGCAGTTCTGGAATCGCTTCCACCCGCACGTTGCCGATGCCCCAATCTTTGGCACCTTGTTTGGGCGTCGGCTCGAACGAGAGGGTTACGGACGGCGCAGTGTGGGGAAAGGGTAGCGACATGCGATACCACGAGGATGTGTCAAAGGTGCGCTGGGGTCCGCCCCAGGACTGAATAACGCCGAGCGTCTGTTTCTCGGTGGCCCCGGTCCAGGCCGGATAGTCACGGCATGGGTATGTTTCGGGAAACGACTGGATGTTGTTGTCGGTGAAGAAGCCGCAGTTGCCGAAGGTGGAATGAATCAGGTTCTGGCCGCCGACAACACCCATATCCCAGATCTTCACGCCCCAATATGGCGATGAACCATCCCATGACTTCATCAGGTACAGATCGAAGGAGATGCGCAGCAGTTTGTGCGGCGGGAGGTCCGTCAGTGCCAGTTCGACCCGCTCCGCTGTGAAAGTACCGAGGTAGCGATGATTGCCCTGTGGCGTCTGGCTGACACTGCGGTGCGACCACTCATCGCCCGGCGCCTTGGCGAAACTGTTCTCGTACACGCGAACGATTCCTGGCTGCGCATCCAGCGGGCTGGGCACGGCAGGGCGGCTGTTCAATTCTGCCGCGGCCGGATCGGCCGCGAAGGCGGACAAGCCGGACCACAAAAGCATAACCGAGAGGGCCACGGCCGGACGAATGCGGGTGGATCTGCTCATGGCGGCATTCTATGACATAATCATGCCGGAACGCCAGCAATTTGTGTGATAGGGATTGCGATTCCGCGGGGGCGAGGGTGAGGGGGCCTGGGGGTGAGGGGTCTATTCCGCTTCGTATGGGCGCAAGTCATCGTCCGATTCCCATTCAAACGGATTCTTGGAAAATGATGGTTTTCTGGCAAACCCCAGGGCCACCCAGGCTGGGAAATAGCGGCTGTCCATTCCCGCGGCCCTCACATCGTCCCAAACGGGGGTTTTCATGTTGATGATGCCGGCCTTGATCTGGGCCAGAAGCTCTTTGCGAGTCAAGCGGGCCGTCCATTCGCCCTTGTCGGTGACATAGAGAAACCGTTTGCGTTCATCCAGCGCCTGATGATCTGCATCCATGTGTCCGCCTCAGCATTCATGAACCCGTGCAACGGGCCAACCGCTTCATGGTGATTTCACTTTACCATGTTGGTCGCGGCGGAAGAATGGCTCTTTCGACAAGGCCGTTCTGGCGCGTGCCGGGTTGGACAGCGGCGCGAGAATGTCGGTGCCGCGGAAATCAGGACGCGATTCAAATCGAACGACATTGACATGGAATTGCCAACGGATAGCGTGTCGTGCATGAGTACGGAAGGCGCCGGTCGGGCTGGTTCATCACATCGTCAACGGTGGCTTGGGGCGAATGGGCGAGTATCTGGCGCAGCGCTGCGATGACATCACTCCAAGCTGGCCGCAAACGCAACCTTCAGGTTCTCCCGTGTCACCTGCCCGTTCTCGACCGCGTTCGTCAAGCTTTCGAGTTTCGCCGAGAGTTTCTTCCGGAAATCCGCCGTCATGGTCTCGAATCCTGGCGGGATATTGATACGCGGCACAACAAACCATCTGCCGTTTACCCTTGCGAGCGTGATGGGTATGTTCTGGCCCTTGACCGTGGCAGTGGCGGCGTCGCCCTGCTCCTGGATATCCACTTGCGACCAGTCCAGGCTGCCACCGCCCGCCGCAGCGCCACGCCGTGGTACCGCAATGTGCCATAGCCGCGGATCGTCTCTTACTTGCCGGATGTCGCGGGTTTCGTCCTTCCCGAAACGCTTCTCCACCGCGGCCAGCAGCGCATCCAGTTTCGCTGCGTACAGCCGGTCCGCATCTCCAATCTCCTTCGCCCTTGCTGCATAGTCGGGATGGACGTAACCGCAGAGGAGGGCAAGGTCCTCCTTGTCGCTGGACAGAAGCACCGTCTTAACCACCGTTTTGAGCGAGTCAGCGCCAATGGGGCGCTCCAGCGGCGGGGGTAGCACGATCTGCCTGGCCGGTTCAGCGCCCGCCTCGGCCGGCGGCGCTGCCGGCGCCTGCGCTTCAGCGGGGCGATCGACGCCCGCCAGAATCGCCACGCTCAGTGGCTTGTCGCCATGGTGCGGGACCTTCTCTTGTACGCACACCTCGGCCGCCGTTTTACCTTGAACCACCATGTAGTCGCCGTTGGCGTCCAGGCTTTGCCGCGTTAGCGTCTTTGTTCCGGATGCCGGGCAGACAAAATCGGCCAGATCATCGATCAGGCCGGCATAGTAAAGCTCCGACATCTTCGCTGGAGACTGGTTCTCATGCGTCAGGCGAAACACTCTGACGGCTGCCGCCAGGCGCAACAAACGATCCTGACAGATCCGTTCCTGTTCCGCGGCGGCCGGCAAGGGGGCGGCCGGCAGCCGAATTGTGGCGGTCGGTGGAGCAGCCTTCCCGGGCAACACCGCCCCGTCATCCGCCGCCAGCGCGCATGGCCCGCCAGAGGTTCCGAAAGCCAGTATCATCATTGCCGCGAGGGCATGGCTTCGATGATTCATGATTCACTCTCCCATCAGGCGGCGGCACGACAGGTGACAACAGGCACGTAGCCAAACGCGTTGAAACGGACTGGCCAAACCTGCGACGTCCCCGGCGCTGTTTTCCCCGTGCGCTCATCCAACGGCTTTAGTATGTCCGGCAACTGCTGGGCGCGCCTGACGCGGGTCTGCATGATCTCCTGCGCCCGCACTCGCGCTGCATCGGTGCCGTACAGCGGCCGCAGGCTCTCCTCCACGCCCTGCTGAATGGCCGCCCGCCTGGCCGGGTCGGCCATCTGCGCCTGGATACGCCCGATGGCGGGGGCGGCATCTTCGCAAGTAAGCGAGCGATCGAAGAGATGCTGCTTGACGTAGAACGCGTACTTTGGGTCTGCCGAATCGGTGCACTGGATTCCACCCACTTGCCCGTTGACCGGGTCCGGCGAGCTCCACGAACGGTCGTACCAGTGCCGCAGGCCATTGGGCCCCTGGTTCATGAAGGGCATGTCCGGGTTCTCCGGGATCATCTGCAGGTCCGCCAGCGCATGGCTGCCGTCGATGGCATACACCCGATTGTCGCCCGGGTTCCACACAAAATTGTCCACCTTGCGATCAAAGTCATTGGTCAAACGCGAGAACGCGATCAGTTCCGAAGACTGCTTGCGGAACTGATACGCTTCGCCGGTGGAAAACCTGTCCATGCTGACCCCATCCACGCGGCGCATGAACAGGCGGACGGACTTGAGCGCCCCGGCATCATCGCGCTCCACCACCGCCGTCACGCCCGGCACGGGGAAACCCATCTCCCGTGCCAGCGCGGAGTTGGTGACCTCGGCCTCGGCCATTCCCATCACCTGCTTCGGCGTAAACTTGGCCAGGTTGATCTCCTTCACCAGCAACCCCGGGCAATCCGGAACCTCCATCACTGCCCCCGAGACGCCCTGGTTCGGCAACGCTCTCCATTTGTCCATGGACGCCATGCACTGCTTGATCTCGTCGCTCTCGACCGCCCTGGTCATCTTTGCCATGACGGCGTCCGGTTTCAGGCTCGTGGCCTTGAAGATGCGCCCCATGCCGGCCTCTCGTGCGCGGTCCATCAGCAGCACTGCCAGCCGCGCCGGGATCTCGTTGGCGTCCATCGCCTTCTGGTACAGCTCCAGGGCCTTGGCATAGTCTCCTTTGTTCATGGCCTCCTCCGCCAGCGCCCACTGCGATCCGGGATGCGGCTCAGGAGGAGCTACGCCGCCGCCCACCTCGTTTGGCAACTTCCGCTCATCCCATTTCACCGTCTTTGGCGGGTTACTTCCTTCCTGTTGCCGCAGGAACCCGGCCAAGCGGTCCCTCGCCTTCCTGGCCGCGTCGACCTGTTCGTTGGCGGCCCTCATCTCCTGTGCCGCAACCTGTTCAAACTCATTCAGCGTGCGCAGGCCGCCACTCTGCGCGCCCTGCAAGACCTCGTTGGCCAGCAGACGCGCAGACAGCGTCACATCGTTGACCGCGCTGCCATCGGGCAGTGGCGTCGGCACCGTCTGGGCGTTGCTCTTCAGGAACGTCACCTCCGCATCATTCAGCGGGTACTTCCCCGCCGCCTTCTTCATGGCGATCTGTGCCAGCTTCACGCGCACCTCGTGATCGGCGGCCAGTTTGCTGGACAGTTCGCTCCCGGCCTTGATGTAATCATCCACGAACCTGAGCATGCGCTCGCCGGCCAGGTTTCGCGTGCGCATCAGCCGCATGAGGCTCGGGGTGTCGTTGGTCAGCAGGCAGATCGCCTGCCCCGCGAAGTTGCCGGCGCTGCCGCCATAGCGCTCGCCCGCAGAGGTCACCAGGGCCTGCAATCCCTGCTCCGCCACGAATTCGCCGCCCTTGGCCGCCAGCCACTTGCCGTAGGCCCCGGCTTCCCACGCGGCATTCTGGTACTCGCCTAGCGAAATCAGCAGATCGGACGCGTATGTCCCTCCGTCCGTGCGGACAATCCATGCCACCGCCTTGTCCCATCGTGTTGTCTGCGACAGCCACGTGCTCAATCTCACCGCCTCGCCCGCCTCTCCCACCATTGCCGCAGGCAGCGCCAGGGTCAGCACAAACTCGCTGGCTGTCGAGCAGAACGTGTTGCGCCACGTGTCAGCAATCTCTCCCGCATCTACGTACCGTGCCCCCAGAGCCTTGGCCAGACCGGGCATGTCGCCCTCCGCCATCGCCTTGATATCCGGCAGCCCACAGGCGCGCTGGATCGACACCCACAGGCGCAGCTTCTCTTCGGGGGTGAACTCCATTCCGCTTGCCTTGCGGAGTGTGGGCAGCCAGCGGAAGACGTCCTCGCGATTCGTGTCCTGCAACTGGTCCACCGTGTGGCCCTGGCTGCACAGGCGGATGATCACCTGGATCGCCAGATACGCATCCACCATCTCCTGAGTTCGCCGGTCTGCTTTCTTGGCAACATCGTCCGGCAACTTCCCATCCATCGCATCCCACAGATTCCCCACAGCGCAGATGACATCCTGGTAGAGAAGCTGCCGATTTTGCGCGTTCAGCGGACCGGCCATCGCACGCCACAAGAGCGGCGCCGGCTTGCCGCTCACCTCCCAGTACCCGCAGGCCTTCAGATAATCATCGAACGCCTGCTGCGCTGTCTTCGCGCCGCTGTCAGCCTTCTGCAACGCCACCTTCAGGATGATGACTTGCGCCTCACCCAGCGCCTTGCGGGCCTCTTCGCTGCTGCTGTGCGTCCGGGAAAGGTCACGCAGTTCCTGCAGCGCGCCCAGTATGTCGCCGCGCCGCAGCATCCCCCGGGCAATCTCGATCTGCACGTCCACCGGCTGGTTTCGCCAGGCGTCCGTGCCCGCCAGTTGCGCGAGCTGGTTGTCCTCGTGACTGGCCAGCGCCAGCTCATAGGGAAGCTTCGTCGCCATCTCATCGAACATCTTCTTCCATGCCGCGAATTCTTCCGGATGCTTCGCGCCATACAAGCGCTCGCCGCTCGTCACTTCCGCCCGGATATCCTCCAACGCCTGTTTGGCGTTCCCGCAGACCACGTCCAGACGCGTCCGCAAGGTCACCAGCCGGTTTCCCTGCTCGCGGAAGGCGACCACCAGCTTGTTGTCCACTTCCTCACCTGTCTTCGCGGCACGCTCCGTCATCCCGCGCAGTTCTCTCACCCGCATCTGCAGCGGGATCATGGTCGTACCAATCATCGCCGCTTCCAGGCGCGACTGGTTCAATATCTCCAGCCGACTCTTCACCACCTGCTGTGAGAAGCGGAAATACCACTTCAGGAAGTCCTCAGGCTCCCCGCGAACCGCCAAGGCGTATTCCCAGCCGGCGTCGATGATCGTTCCCACGGTCAGGTCCTTCACCTGGACGGGCGTGTTGACCATCAGGGAGGCCTCGCCGTTGCCCACCGATCCCTTGCGGTTACGCCCCCAGGCCCAGACCGTGCCATCCTCCTTCACCGCATACATCGTGCCCATTGAGCCGGCCGCAATCGCCGCCACCCCGTCCAGGCCCGCGACCTCCATCGGCTCATAGGCAGCCTGCATCCGCACACTGTCCGTGTTGGAGGCCTTGAGCCGTTGCTCCTCCTTCAACTGCTCCTGCAATTCCGCATCCGTTGGCACCCTGCACTGCCCCCAGACCATGACCTTTCCGGTTGTCGTCAGTGCCATGCAGCAATGGCTGTTGGTTGAGATGCTCTTGACCTTTCCCAGGCCCTTCACCTGCACCGGTGTGGCACTGAAAAACATTACAAAGCCTTGCGCGCTCGCCGGCTTGGGCACGCCCAACTGCCCAATACCCCCTTCGCCCCACGCCCACACGTTGCCGTCCGTGTCCAGCGCTAACCCGTGACGCGAGCCCGCGGCAATGGCCGCGATCTTCGGCAGGCCCACAATTGCCGTTGGCTCCGGCACATAGGACAGATCCTTCTTGGCGGTGTTGCCCAAGCCCAGACGTCCCCACAGGTTATAGCCCCACGCGTAGACCGTCCCGTCGGCAAGCGCCAGGCTCCAATACTCGCCGGCCGACACCGCCGTCACGCCCTTGAGGCCCTTCACCTGCACCGGCGTGCGGATGACAGTGTCTTCCTTTGTCTTGGGAACCAGACCCGCCTCGTTGTGCTCATTCTGTCCCCACACCCAGACCGTGCCATCGGCCTTGACCGCAAGGCTATGAAGCCCATGCGATGAGATACCCACCACATCGCTCAAGCCAGTGACCTGCACGGGGGTCGGCCGCGTAATCAGCGTGCCGTCGCCTACCTGGCCAACGCCATTGGCGCCCCACGCCCATACTGTGCCATCCTCCTTCAGGGCAAGGCTATGCCGCGGCCCGCACGCAACCGCCTTAACCTGTTCCAACGATGCGATCGCAACTGGCGCTGTTATGGATTCAGGCTGCCCTTGAACCAGCAGGCCCGATGGGTTTAAGCCCCACGCTACAATCGGTGACTTTGCCGGGCCTTGCGTTGCCGCTGTCACCTGCCCAGCGACCGGCCATGCCGCTGCCGCCGCGAGCCAGAACGCCGCCAACGCTCGCCATAGCCAACCTGGATGCACCGCCATGAAGCCCTCCTGACGATGAAGCTGCTGCGTCAGGATATCCCGCGGTTCCATCGTACGCAATCATCCCCGATGATGCTTTCGTGCTCCATGGGGCGGTGGAGTTGGCGGTCGATCTGCATGCCGGTCTTGTAGGGGCCCATCGCCAGGGTGTGGTCGATGTTGCGCTGCACGAGTTCGGGGACTTCATCACGCCGTCGGCGTGGGCTGTAGGATTCTTGCACAGCATAGAGAAGTGCTGGAGCACCTGTGGACACGAACGCCAGAGTAGAACAGGGGCGAGAGGCTTGCCCTCTTCCGCATACGCCGGATGCCGGTTGACAACAGGGGACACTCTGTTATGAATGTCCACGAATGTCCTCTGGAGGGCATGGATGTTACGGAGAACGGCGAATGCAGCTTTCAGTACAAGATGCGGCCAAGGCCCTGAATGTGTCGACGAAGACGATCTATCGTTGGGTGAAACAGCAGGTGATCCCCGTCTACCAGATCAATGAGCAGTTTCGGTTCAATCGGGCGGAGTTGCTGGAATGGGCAACGTCGCGGCGGATACCGATTTCTCCGGATATCTTCCTCGAGAGCGAGGCGGGGGGGGTGGCGCTTCCCAGTCTGCTGGATGCCCTTAAAAGCGGCGGGATCGCCTATCGCTTGAGCGGGAATGACAAGCCTTCGGTGATTCGAGCGGTCGTGGATACCTTGAAGCTGCCCGAGGAAGTAGACCGGGAGTTCCTGTATCAGGTGCTGCTGGCACGCGAGACGCTTGGCTCGACGGGCATTGGCGATGGGATTGCCATTCCGCATGTGCGCAACCCTGTGGTCCTGCACATCACCAAGCCGTCGATCATGCTGTGTTTCCTGGAGCATCCGATCGATTTTGGCGCGATCGACGGCAAGCCGGTGAACATCCTGTTCACCCTGATTAGCCCGACGGTGCGGGCGCACCTGCACATGCTTTCGCGGCTGGCCTTTGCGCTGCAGAATGCGGAATTTAAGACGGCATTGAAGCAGCAGGCTGCGCGGGAGGTCCTGCTGGAGGCGATGGCTCGCGCTGAAGCCTCGTTGCCGGCGGCTCGCAATGGCGATGCCGGCAAGTCTGACGATCGTGGTGGGGCGGCGAATGGCCTTTCGGCCACAGGCAACGGATTGCGATGACTCTTGGGTTGATCCTGGCTGCGGTGGTGCTTGCGGCGACCAGCGGGTTGCCGGGGGTATTGCTGCGCCGATCTTCTGATTGGGGTCAGCGCATTGCGATGTGGATGATGGTGGGTGCGGCGATGGCTGGATTGGGCGGGGCCATCGGCAGCTATGGCGCGGATCAGACGGCGACGACGGCGATTCCGTGGCTGGCCGCGGGTAGCCCCGTGGTAGGCGTCGATGCCTTGAGCGCGTTTTTCCTGTTTCCGATCCTGCTGATGGGCGGGTTGGGAGCAGTCTACGGGTTGGGATACTGGCCGCAGAGCCGGCATCGGGGGAACGGGCGAAAGCTGAGGCTGTTCTGGGGGCTGATGGTGGCAGGGCTGACGCTGCTGGTGATAGCCAGGGACGGCATGTCGTTCCTGCTCGGCTGGGAAGTGATGGCGCTGTCGGCGTTTTTCCTGGTCAGCACGGAGGACTACCGGGCGCAGTGCCGCGAGGCGGGGTGGGTCTACCTGATCGCAACGCACGTGGGCACGTTGACCTTGTTCGCGATGTTCGCCCTGTGGCGATGGGCGACGGGCTCTTACGCGCTGCAGCCGGCGGCGGAAGGCATGAGCATGATCGTGAAGAACGCGCTGTTCTTCATGGCATTGCTGGGGTTTGGATTGAAGGCGGGCATGATGCCGCTGCATTTCTGGCTGCCATCGGCTCATGCCAATGCGCCAAGCCATGTCTCGGCGATGCTGTCGGGGATCGTGCTGAAGATGGGGATTTACGGGCTGCTGAGGATGCTGTCGCTGCTGCCTTCGCCGCTGCCGATCTGGGGAGGTCTGATTCTGTTTCTGGGAGTGGTTAGTGGGCTGCTGGGAGTGGTGTTCGCGATTGGCCAGCACGACCTGAAACGGCTGCTGGCATATCACAGCGTTGAGAACATCGGCATTATTCTGATGGGGCTGGGGCTGGCGATGCTGGGGCGCTGTGCGCACCGGCCGGAGTGGGTGGTGCTGGGGCTGGCCGGCTGCCTGCTGCATGTGTGGAACCACAGTTTGTTCAAGTCACTGCTGTTCTTGTGTGCGGGGTCAGTGGTACACGGCGCGCACACGCGCGAAATCGATCGGCTGGGCGGACTGGCGAAGGTCATGCCCTGGACGGCGGGGCTGTTTGTGGTGGGGGCGGTGGCGATCTGCGGTCTGCCACCTTTGAACGGGTTTGTCAGCGAACTGCTTGTATATATGGGATCACTGCAGGGCGCGCTTGGCGGCAGAGCGGGAGGGTCAGGGGGGGCGGGTGGATCGGCGGTGATGCTGGTTGCGCCGGT
Organism: uncultured Phycisphaerales bacterium; assembly: GCA_903871935.1. Taxonomy (GTDB): domain Bacteria; phylum Planctomycetota; class Phycisphaerae; order Tepidisphaerales; family Tepidisphaeraceae; genus CAIQIQ01. The sequence continues at coordinate 78,880 of CAIQIQ010000106.1, read as the reverse complement.
GCTGGCGATGATCGGCGCGCTGGCGGTGGCGTGCTTTGTGAAAGTGATTGGCGCGGTGTTTCTGGGTGGTCCGCGAACGAGCGCGGCGGTCAATGCACACGAGTCGCCGCTGTCGATGCGGATGCCGGCGATGGTGCTGGCGGTGTGCTGTATCGTGATTGGGCTGGCGCCGATGGCGATTGTGCCGGTTCTGGATGCCGGGATCGCAAATTGGGCGCCTGATTTGCGGCAGAGCCCGTCGAGCATTGGGGACCTGGTGCCATTGGGCACCGTGAGCACGATGGCGATTGCACTGGTTGTGTTGGTTGTGGTCGTGGGGATCGTGCTGGTGAGGCGCGGGCGCGAGGCAGCACGAGCGGGCACATGGGACTGTGGCTACGCCCGGCCGACCAATCGGATGCAATACAGCGCCTCATCGTTCGCGCAGATGATCGTGGTGATGTTCAACTGGGTGCTTCGACCGCGAATGCGCATGCCGCATGTGGGCGGGCTGTTTCCACCGGCGGCGAACATGCACAGCCATGTTGATGACGCGATCATGGATCGCGTGCTCCTGCCATCGGGGCGACGGATCGAGCATTCATTTGTCTGGTTCCATCGATTCCAGCAGGGGCTGACACAACATTACGTCCTGTACATCCTGATCACGGTGATCGTGATGCTCAGTACGCTGATTCCGTTTGGCGAGTTTCTGGAACGTTTGTTCGCACCGTAATGTGCGGTCTGAAGGACGAGGTTATGTCGAGTGTCTGGATGGTTTTGACAGCGATCTGCCTGCTGGGCTTGAGCGGGGCGCCTGGCTGTCTGCTTTCATGTCGATCATCGGCAGGTCAGCGGGTAGCGACGTTGTTGATGGCGATTGGCGGTGTGCTGGGTGTGGTGGGTGTGGGAACGTCCCTGGGCGGTGGCTCCGAGACGTCGCTGTCGGTGCCATGGTTTCTGCCATGGGGGCGGTTCGCGGTTGGGATTGATGCGCTGGCGGCGGTGTTTCTGGTGCCGGTGTTCATCGTGCCGGTGCTGGGTTCGATTTACGGGCTGGGGTACTGGAGCCAGCCGGAACATCCCGATAATGGCCGGCGGCTGGGTGTTTCTTATGGACTACTGGCCGGGTCGATGGCGCTAGTGGTGATCGCGCGCGATGGGGCGCTGTTTCTGATTGCCTGGGAAGTAATGGCGCTGGCCGCTTATTTCGCGGCGACGGCGGAGGAGCATGAGAATGCGGATGTGCGGCGTGCGGGGTGGGTATATCTGATCGCGACGCATATCGGGACGCTGTGCCTGCTGGCGATGTTCGCACTCTGGCGCAGCGAGACGGGTTCGTTCGCGCTGGCGCCGGCGCTGGTGATGTCCAGCGAAGTGGCCGGGACGATCTTTGTGCTGGGGCTGATTGGGTTTGGCTGCAAGGCCGGCTTGATGCCGCTGCATGTGTGGCTGCCGGGGGCACATGCCAATGCACCCAGCCATGTCTCGGCGGTGATGTCGGGCGTGATGCTGAAGATGGGGATCTACGGGATCGTTCGGATCACGGCGCTCTTGCCCGTGGGACCGACATGGTGGGGCGGAGTGCTGCTGGCAGTCGGCGCGGTTACGGGCGTGGCGGGGATCGCTTATGCTATCGGCCAGCACGACATCAAACGACTGTTGGCATACAGCAGCATCGAGAACGTTGGCATCATCGCGATGGGTCTGGGGCTGGCGCTGCTCGGGCGGGCGCAGGGACGCGGGGATCTGGTGCTGCTGGGATTGGCGGGGGCGCTGCTGCACGTGTGGAATCACTCGCTGTTCAAGTCGCTGCTGTTCTTCAATGCCGGTGCGATTATCCATGCCACACATACCAGGGAGATGGATCGCATGGGCGGACTGGCGAAGCGCATGCCGTGGTGCGCAGCGCTGTTTGCCGTGGGCGCGGTGGCGATCTGCGCGTTGCCTCCGCTGAATGGCTTTGCCAGTGAATGGCTGATGTACGTGGGGCTGTTTCGCAGTCTGAGCAGCGGCGGCGAGGTGGCAATGGCCGCGGTGGCGCTGGCAACCATCGGGGCACTGGCGGTGGCGTGTTTTGTACAGGTGCTTGGGACGGTCTACCTCGGAGAGCCGCGAAGTGATGCGGGCGATCATGCATATGATCCGCAAGCGAGCATGATCGGACCCATGGTGGTGCTGGCATGCGGTTGCGCGGCGGTGGGCGTGTTTCCAATGATGGCAGCGCCACTGCTGGAGCGGGCAACGCAGGACTGGATGGACCTGTCTGGTCCGGTGCCTGCGATTGAGGCGCTTGCACCGCTGCGGTGGATTACGGTGATGGGCCTGAGCTTTGTCGGTCTTATTGGAGCGGCTGTGCTGGCGTGGAAGATGCTGTCACGATCCAGGACCATCGGCACAACAGGGACGTGGGATTGCGGCTATGCCCAGCCCACAGCGCGGATGCAGTACACCGGCTCATCATTTGGCGACACACTGGTCGGTTTGTTCGCATTTATCCTCTGGCCGAAAAAGTATTGGCCGGAAGTGCGCGGGGTGCTGGCCCGGCGGTCACGATTCCGCAGCGTTGTCCCCGATGCGATTCTGGATCGGCTGGTGGTTCCTGCGTTTGACCTGGTCGGTAAGTATCTGCCGCGGCTGCGGATGCTGCAGCAGGGACAGACACAGGTCTACGTGCTCTATGTCCTGGCGATTGTCATTGTGCTGTACATGTGGGGAGCAATAGGGGCCTAACTTATGCTTGAAAGACTCATTTACATTGCACTGCTGCTGATCATGCCGCCGCTGTTGCTGGGCATTATCAACCGGACCAAGGCACGCTTTGCCGGGAGAACGGGCCAGCCGCTGTTTCAGCTCTATTACGATCTGGCCAAGCTGATGCGCAAAGGGCTGGTGCTGAGCAATACGACGACCTGGGTGTTCATCGCCGGGCCGGTGGTAACGCTGGTGACGGTGGTGCTGGCGGGGCTATTGGTGCCGGCGGGGCCGTTCGCGTCGCCGATCTCCTTTACCGGCGACTTGATCTTGTTTGCCTACCTCTTTGGGTTGGCGCGGTTCTTCACCACGGCGGCGGCGCTAGATACGGGATCGGCATTTGAGGGTATGGGGTCGGCGCGCGAGGTGACCTTCGCGTGCCTTTCCGAGCCGGCCATGTTCTTCGCCCTGCTGGTGCTGGCAAAAGTATCGGGGACGCTGACTCTGAGCGAGATGCTGCATGGACCGGCCGGCGGCTTCCCGGCGTCGGCGGTTGCCCCGCTGGTGTTCATCGCCATTGGGCTGTTTGTGGTGCTGCTGGCTGAGACCTGCCGCATTCCCGTCGATGATCCCAATACGCACCTCGAGCTGACGATGATCCATGAGGTGATGGTGCTGGATCACAGTGGGCCGCTCTTGGGTGTGATTCTCTATGCGGCATCGCTGAAGATGTTCGTGCTGGGCGCTGTGCTGCTGCATGTGATTGTGCCGATTCAGACGGGCATGGCGTGGGCCGACTGGGCGCTGTTCGTGATTGAGATGGGGGCGCTGGCGGTGGCGATCGGAGTGGTGGAGTCGGTGATGGCGAGGCTGCAGATGCGGCATGTGCCGTATCTGCTGGTGGCCGCGATGCTTTTGTGCGGGTTCGGGTTCATCCTGGTGGTGAGGTAACGCGATGACGCATCAACTGAATGCTCTTCTGATGGTCGTGCTGGCGATCAATCTGTTCGCCCTGGGCACGAGCCGAATTCTGGCCTTGATCCGCATCGTGGCGTTTCAGGGCGCGGTGCTGGCCATTCTGCCACTGCTGGTGCACCAGCACCTGAATGCGGCCGCAGCCGTGGTGGTGCTCTTGACGATTGCGCTCAAGGGCTTTGCCATTCCCGCCATCATGATCCGCGCCCTGCGCGACGCTCAGATCAAGCGCGAGATCGAGCCGCTGGTCGGTTTTCTGCCATCGATCATTCTTGGGGCTCTGGGCACGGCATTCTCGCTCTTGTTTGCCGGGCAACTGCCGCTGGCCGCGCAGCATTCCGGTTCGCTGCTGGTTCCGACATCGATCGCGACCGTTCTGACCGGGTTCATCCTGCTGACGACGCGATATAAGGCCCTGACTCAGGTCGTCGGTTATCTGGTGCTGGAAAACGGCATCTTCGTGTTTGGCATGCTGCTGATCGAGTCCATGCCGCTCGTCGTTGAGATGGGCGTGCTGCTGGACCTGTTCGTCGGCATCTTCGTGATCTGCATCATCACCAACCACATCAACCGCGCGTTCTCCTCGATGGACACGCGCCGGCTGGTGACGCTGAAGGAATAGCTCATGGCGTTCGCATTGATACTGTTTCCGCTGCTGATGGCCGGCCTTGCCGCGGCCGTGCCGTCGAACCGCCTGCGGCCGTGGCTGTTGCCGCTGACAGCCACAGTGCATCTGGCATTGGTAGTCATGGCTCTGGGGCAAGCTGATCTGACTGGCACCGCTGGCGGCTGGCTCGTGCTCGATCCGCCGGGGCGGATTGTCCTGCTGCTGGTCAGCACTTTGTTCATGCTCTGCTCGTTCTATGCGGTGGGTTACCTGGGCCACCGACAGGAGCGATCCAACCGGGTGTTCTGCACGTGTCTGCTGTCTTTCCTTGGGCTGATGAGTCTGGTGAGCTGGTCGCATCACCTGGGGCTGATGTGGGTGGCAATCGAAACGACCACCCTGGTGACGGCACCGCTGATTTACTTTAATCGCACCCAGCAGAGCATCGAGGCAACGTGGAAGTATCTGGTGGTTGGATCGGTTGGTATCGCTCTGGCACTGTTGGGCACCTTCTTCCTTGCCTACTCCTCGCTGCACGCGGGGCTTGAACCCTCGCTCAATTTCGATGACCTGCTCAAGCATGCTCCGGAACTCTCTAAGCCCTGGCTGCATGCCGCGTTCGTGCTGCTGCTGGTCGGCTATGGCACGAAGATGGGGCTGGCGCCGATGCATACGTGGAAGCCTGATGCCTATGGCGAAGCGCCCGGCGTAGTCGGGGCGATTTTCGCCGGCGGGGTAACCAGTTGCGCATTCCTTGCCTTCCTGCGCGTTTACCACATTTGCACGGCGGCCGGTGAGAGCGCCTATACGTCGCGGCTGCTGCTGTTCATGGGGCTGTTCTCCATGGCTGTGGCGGTGCTGTTCATGGTCGGTCAACGCGATTTTAAGCGCATGCTGGCATATTCGAGTGTTGAGCATATGGGCATCCTCGCTCTGGGCCTGGGCATCGGCGGGCCAGCTCTCTATGGCACACTGCTGCATGTGGTGACCAACGGTCTGACCAAGGGCGTGCTGTTCCTGTCGGCCGGCAATATCCACCGCGCCTATGGGAGCAAGAGCACAGATCTGGTGCGCGGGGCGATCCGTCGCCTTCCGCTCTCAGGTACGCTGTTCCTCGCCGGCTTTCTGGCGATCACCGGATCGCCGCCGTTTGGTCCCTTTATTAGTGAGTTCGCCATTCTCAATGGAGCATTCGACGCCGGTCGATTCCTGGTGGCGGGGCTGTTCCTGCTGCTGCTGCTGGGTGTCTTCATCGGCATGGGCGCCACAGTTCTCCAGGCGGTCCAGGGTCGGCCACCTTCGGCGGTGCGCAACACGCCGTACCACGATGGGTGGCTCACGGCGGCACCCATTGTCATCCTGATGGCTATGGTCCTGCTCCTGGGTCTGTATATCCCCGGGCCACTGACGGCAATGCTGAACGATACAGTTCGATTCCTGGAGGTGCGGCCATGAGCTTTGACTCTCCAAATCTGGCGACATTGATCAACGGCCGGGATATTCTGTTGGACAGCATTCCGATGCTGTCCCTCGACGTGCTGGCGGACACCATGGTGGCCGCGGTGGCGGCCGGCCAGCGCGTGGCGTCGATGTTTGCCGTGTCGACGGAAGATGCGCAGCAGGCCGCCGAGATGTACGTCATCCTTGCGGATGATCATCAGAGCCGTCTCTTTGGGGCTCGGGCCCGCATTGAGGGCGGCGAGTTTGCGTCGTTGACTCCGCGCTGCCCGCAGGTGCAGTTGTTCGAGCGCGAGATGGCTGAGCAGTTTGGGCTCAAGCCGCTCGGGCATCCCTGGTTCAAGCCGGTGCGGTATCGGCGCTCGTGGACTGGTCGCGATGCCTGGGATCGGCCGGCCGATCAGGCCATACTGCCGGGAGTTGGTGACTTCTACAGCATCCAGGGTGATGAGGTGCACGAGGTCGCCGTCGGTCCGGTGCATGCGGGAGTGATCGAGCCGGGGCATTTCCGCTTTCAATGTCATGGCGAGCAGGTGTTCCATCTCGAGATCGCGCTGGGCTATCAGCATCGCGGCGTGGAGGAAGCGCTGATCGGCGGACCGACGAAGCGATCGATGCACTATGCCGAGACGCTGGCAGGCGATACGACGATCGCCCATGGGACATCGTACTGCCAGGTGCTGGAAGCCCTGGGCGGGTGCCAGAAGAGCGCCCGGGCACAGTCGCTGCGCGGGATCGCCCTGGAACTGGAGCGGCTGGCGAATCACGTTGGTGACCTCGGTGCGTTGGCAAATGATGTGGGATTCCTACCCACTTCGAGTTACTGCGGGCGAATTCGCGGTGATTTCCTGAATATGACAGCGCTGCTGTGCGGCAGCCGGTTCGGGAGAGGCATGATCCGGCCGGGCGGCGTCGGGTTCGATGTTGATGATGCGCGTCTGACGGAATTGCTGCACCGGCTGGACACGGCAGAAAAAGAGACGGCCAGTGCGGTGAACCTGCTTTGGGACACGCCATCGGTGATGGCTCGATTTGAGGCGACGGGGCCGCTGCCGCGGCAGGTTGCCATTGAGTTGGGCATCGTGGGCCCGGCGGCTCGCGCATCGGGACTGGCGCGCGATGCCCGCCACGATCTGCCATCGGGCATCTTCCACTTTGCCCACCTGCCGGTATCCACGTTCGATGCGGGCGATGTCTTTGCCCGCGCGTATGTGCGCTGGCTGGAGATCCAGCAATCGATCGAGTTCATCCGCGAGCAGTGCCGCGCCATGCCATCAGGGGCAGCGCAGGTTGCCGTGGGCGAGTTGGCGCCCAACTCGCTGGCCATCGCAATCAACGAGGGCTGGCGCGGCGAGGTCTGCCACGTGGCGATCACGGATGGCAATGCCCGGTTTGCCCGCTATAAGGTTGTCGATCCATCGTTTCATAACTGGTCGGCCCTGGCTTATGTACTGCGGAATCAGCAGATCTCGGACTTCCCGCTGTGCAACAAGAGTTTCAACCTGTCGTACTGCGGCCATGATCTGTGATCTGAGCAAGACTTCTTTGCCGATGCGAATGAGGAACGAGCTATGCTGAAGATATTTGTCGCCCGCACGCAACAGGGCCATCGCACCATGAAGTATCCGGATGCGCCGCCACCGGCGATGCCGGATCGGTTTCGCGGCCGGCCGGCGATTAGTGCGCAGAAGTGCCCGGATGGGTGCCAAGATTGTGCCCAGGCTTGCCCGACCGGCGCCATCGCGCTGACGGACAAGGTTCGCATCGACATGGGCAAGTGCCTGTTCTGCGCGGACTGCGTGAACGCCTGTCCCGAGCGGGCGATTACATATACGGGCGACTACCAGTTGGCGGCTCGCAAGCGCCAGAGCCTGGTGATCGAGCAGGGGCAGAATGAGGCGGATCTGTGGGCGGCGTTGGATGCCAGGCTCAAGAAATTGTTTGGCCGGTCGTTGAAGCTGCGGCAGGTAAGTGCCGGCGGCTGCAACGCCTGCGAGGCGGATGTGAACGTCCTAGGCACGATCGGCTGGGACCTCGGCCGCTTCGGGATCCAGATGGTGGCTTCGCCCCGTCATGCCGATGGGCTGCTGATCACCGGTCCGGTAACGCAGAACATGGAACTGGCGTTGAAGAAGACCTACGACGCTGTGGCCGCGCCCAAGATCGTGATTGCGGTGGGCGCGTGCGCCATCGCCGGCGGACCGTACATCGATCATGCTGAGGTACGCAATGGTGCTGAGGCGATCGTGCCCGTGGACCTGTATGTGCCGGGCTGCCCACCGCACCCGCTGACGATTCTCGACGGCCTGCTGCGTTTGATCGGCCGGATCGAAGATGGTACCCGGCAAACGCCGCAATCCTGAGGTGGCGCGGAGTGAGCACTCGATGCACCTCGGCTTGGCCACCCGTAAGTCCTTGCCCCCCAACTCCGTCAACCGGAAGTGTCGAAACTACCCGTATAGATATAGGTACTTCGCGCATGTGCGCGCTTCATTCGTCGCCGGTTTGCGGTAAAGTGCCGCCTCTTGATTGATGCCAGGACACCGTAGGAGTTGACCATGACAGCAGTGAGTGCAACAGCGATTCGTGATGGCGTGCATGCCCTTGCTCCGCGCGAGAACTGGACGCCGGCGGCCAAGCGACGGCGGGATGCTTATGAGCGCGTGCCGGGGGCGCCGCTGTATCGCTGCGAGTTCTGGCTGATGCCTGGCGCCCTGGAACGCTGGAAGAAAGAGGGGATGCCGGAGGACGCCGACTTCAAACAGCTTTTCACGTTTGATGAGCCGGGGAGTTTTCAGACGTGGAACCTGGGCTGGTGCGAAGCTCCCTTCTATCCCAGCTTTGAAGAGAAGCTGATCGAGGATCGGGGTGAGACGGAGGTCGTGCAGGATTTCGCGGGGCGGCATGTGCTGTTTTTCAAGGGCCGGCGGGTCGGGTTCATGCCCGAGTATGTGGATCATCCCGTCAAGGATATGAAGAGTTGGGAAGAACTGGTGCGGCCACGCCTGGACGCCAAGACGCCGCAGCGCTACATCGACGCGGAGAAGGCTGCGCTGGAGGGTCGAGAGGCGGCGGCCAAGGGCCTGATCATCACTGAGGGCCTGATCGGCGGCTATATGTATCTCCGCAGCCTGATGGGGCCTGAGGGTGTGCTGTACAACGTGATCGATCAGCCGGAACTGATCCACGCCTGCATGCGACAATGGTTCGAGGTGGCCGACGCGATCATCGCCCATCACCAGAAGTTCATTACTTTGGATGAGATCTTCTTCGCCGAGGATATCTGCTACAAGGGTGGGTCGCTGATTTCGCCGGACATGATGCGTGAGTTTCTGATTCCGTATTATCAGCAGATCATCACGAACCTTCGCACACGGCAGATCGACAAGAAGAGGCATCTGTATGTGCAGATCGATACCGATGGCGACTGCCGGCCGGTGATCGACATCTACCGCGATGGCATCGGCATGGACTCCATGAGCCCGTTTGAGGTCGCTAGTGGGTGCAATGTTGCGGCAATCCGCAAGAAGTACCCGAAGCTGATCATGCGGGGCGGCATCGACAAGCGCGTTCTGGCGAAGACGAAGAAAGACATCGACACGATGGTTGATAGCATCGTCCCCTTTATGCGCGAGCGCGGCGGGTATATTCCCTGCGTCGATCATGGCACGCCCGAGGAAGTCAGTTTTGAGAACTACATGCACTATCGGAAGCGGATGGTGCAACTGGGCGGGTAAACGCGGATTCACGGCTGAGCATCATCTCGCGCGGCCAGGCGTGCTACGGGGAGATCGGCGCTGGAAGTGAGGGGCGGCGGGCATGGGCGGATGGGAAAGCCGCCGGTGTGCGGGACGATGTTCTGTTTGAGCGCTGCGCCAAAGGCGTTGGCCGCCTCGGCATCAGGGAACGCACGTTTGGGAACAGCCAATCCCGAGTAGCGATTGATCACCAGCACGAACAGAGTCTCTGTCTCTCTGCTGGAGATAAATGCGTCCCAATTATATTCAAAGCGAGTGACTCCATCGGACAGGACGATGCCCTCGGCAGCAAGTTCCATTTGCTTTGGACGACGCTGATCTGTTTGCGCATCCCAGATCTTGCGCTGTGCGCGTCCAAAGAGCGCGCCACTGAACAGCACCGTGTAGATCACGATCAGTGAGATCCATATCCAGAACGAACCGCTGAGATGATTGGGCATCACGATCAGCAACACCAATCCCGCGATTAGACCGATCACGCCGATCCCCGCCAGCAGCCAACAGGTCTCATCGCGGATGTCTCTAGACCTCATTATCTGACGGCGATTCATAACGATGAGGCCGATCCAACCGACAAGAAGAAAACCGAGGGGCAGCATCTGCAAGCCAGACCGGAGCATTACCGCGGGCGCACTTTGGTCTTTTCCGGCTGCAGACCATTCCTGTGCAGCCAAGGCCGGCAGGATCAGACCTATCCATGCGAACAGTCCATAGCGCAGCCAGCGGCGCGAGAATCCCATGGCAGCCAGCATTTCGCGGTAGTCAGTCCAGGACAGCGTGTAGTGGATTACCATGACTCATCGTTCCTCATTGTTGAGCCTACAGGTTGCCGATGTGGAGGATGGTTGGGGGCTCCTTGGCGGTCCAGGGGATGGTGTAGGGTTGGGCGGGGTAGAGGTCGAACATGTTGTCGGGGAGGGGGGTTTCGCCATTGAGGTCGAGGCAGATGCCCCAGGCGAAGGTGGGGCTGGTGAAGGTGGCGCGGCCGGGCTGGAGATCAACTTTCACGTTGGGCTTGGGCCATGAAAGCTCCTTTAGGAGCGGGAGGATCAGGCGGTTGCGGGCGATGAGAGTGTCGCCTTGCATTAGGGTGGCGAAGGCGAGAGAGGTGTTGGGGTTGGGCCATTCTGTCTTGGGGAAGGTGGCGACTTTGGTGCTGGTGTTTGGGGGGAGGAGGACCTGGGTCTTCTCGTCCATGGGGTATAGACCGCCGGCGAGGTGGAAGATGCCGTAGCGGAGGTCGGCGGTGATGGCTTGGAGAGATTCGTTGACGCCGTAGATGATGATCTGGTCGCCTTCTTCGGAGAGGATCACGTTGACGGGTTGCATCGAGCGCTTGACCGACCAGAAGGAGGGGGTGCGGCGGAGGTAGTAGTCGACGATGGTCCAGGAGCGGGTGCAGGGCCAGGTGTCGTTGTACATCCAGAAGATGGCGCTGGCACAGTTGAACATTTTATGGCGGAAGGCGTCGCAGTATTCCTTGAGGGCCTCGGCTTGCACGAGGCCGCCGCGGAAGGTGTATTCCTCGACACTCATCTTGTTCACATCGCGGCCGATGTGGAGGTCGATCATCACGTCGATTGGGCTGGGTTCTTCCCACATGGAGATCGCATTGTCGTGCACCTGCCAGGCGAAGGAGTGCGGATAGCGCTGCCCTTCGGGCAGGCAGGCGAGCATGGTGGGCAGCGAAGTGGGGCCCATGCAGCCGCCTTCATTGGGGAAACGCGGCTCGATGGGGCGATACTTGCGGTAATCGGTATCGAAGAAGCCCAGGAACCAGGGGTGCTGGTCGCCGGTTTCGTATTCGCCGGGCGGGCGGCCATCCGGCGAGAAGGGGCTGGAGGGTTGGTAATAGCGGGTGGGATCTTCCTGGCCCATCAGACGCGGGAGAGTGAGATGGAAGAGGGAATAGTCGGGAAGGACGACACCCTTGTCGTAGCCCCAGTCCCAGTTGGCCATTTCCATCTCGTTGTTGCCGCACCAGACGATCAGACTGGGATGGCGGGCAAGGCGGCGGATATTGTGACGGGCTTCGGCTTTGACGTTCTCGTTGAACTCCTGGTTGATGACGGGATATTTGGAGCAGGCGAAGATGAACTCCTGCCAGACGAGGATGCCTTTGGCGTCGCAGAGTTCGTAGAAATCGTCGGTCTCATACTTGCCGCCGCCCCAGATGCGCAGGAGATTGAAGTTGGCTTCGAGTGCGAGGTCGGTGAGCTTGTCGTAGCGGGCGCGATCGGGGCGGGAGTAGATCATGTCGGCCGGGATGAAGTTGCCGCCCTTGCAGAAGATCGGCTTGCGGTTGATCTCGATGATGAAGTACCGGCCGGCGACGGGGTGCTTGTCCTGGTTGACGCGGACATGGCGGAAGCCGACTTTGGCGAGGCGCTGGGCGATGGGCTGATCGCCGAGTTGGACGGTAACGGCCAGGTCATAGAGTTTGGCGGCACCGTGGCCGACCGGCCACCAGAGTTCGGGCTGGTTGACGGTGAGCTTTACTTCGTAGGGGTGGAGACCGGGTTTGGCCTCGATCTCGGTTGAGGCAGCCTGGCCGGCGATGGTGGCAGTAATCGTCGCCCTTACAGGGCCTGTGGTGAGATTCTCGATGAAGATGCGGGCGATGGCATGGCCGGTGGCGAGATCGTCGCTGAGAGTGACCAGGGGAACTAGCTGGTCGACGCGGAGAGGTGAATCGGTCCATTCCAGGTGAACATCACCGGTAATTCCGATATTGATCAGGCGCGGGGCCCAATCCCATGAGAAAGAGCTTTGGGGCTTGCGGAGCCAGTGGCGCTTGTGGAGTTTGCCGTCGATGCCGGTGTCGAAGCCTTCCCAAGGCTTGTCGGCGACCCAGAACTGGCCGGAGTCGAGGTGGACGGTAAGCACGTTTGTGCCGGGGCGAAGTTTGCCGGTGACATCGAGGCGGCAGGGATAGAAGACGTTGTTATGTGTGCCGACTTCCTGGCCGTTGAGGACGACGCTGGCGACGAGGTCAAGTTGCTGAAAGTTGAGCCAGACGTGCTTTTCGCCCAGCATTTCCGGGGTCACATGGAATTCGCGGCGATAGCTCCAGATGCATTGCTCAACCCAGCGTGCGGCCAGGACATTGGTATCGCGATAGACGTCGGCGATGACGCCTTGGCGCATGAGGTCGAGATGGACTTCGCCGGGAACGGTAGCGTCGAGGTAGCGGGCGGCTTCGATCTTGTCGCGGTTGGCGAAATGAGACCGGCCGCGCTGGCCGTCGGTCCAGCGGATCTTCCATGCGCCGTTGAGGGAGAGGGAGTTGAGCATACAAGGATGAAGTATGGAGGATGAAGGATGAAAAAGGAAGAAGTTGGGGGATCAGCGTCGAGTTGCCTCGGGTGGCGCAGAGCATTACTGCGTGCCAATTTGGTAGATACTTCTGGGGCTCACGGGTCGGAGACTTGGGGCATATCCACCAAGGTAGTCGTTCCGCGGTTCCACGCGCCACCCGAGGCGGGTGGCCTACTGCCTATGCCATGCCCACGCGCTGGAGGATGGCTTGCCAGATGTCCAGGACGTCGAGGTCGTAGGTAGAGCGCGGCTCGCCCCAATAGCCGCTGGCATACGAACCTACAACCATGAATCGCAGGCCGGCTCGTTCGAGCTTGTCCGCGACAATCTTGAGGAACTCAAGTTGATCCATTGAGGAGCCTCCGGCGGACCTCGGCGGCAACCTGGTCATCGGGCCAGGATGGATGCTTTGTGCGGACCTGGCGGTCTAGAACGTCGCGCATGAAGCGCCAGGCAGATGCGATCATCTCGACAGACTTCGCGCCGCCATTGTGCCGGAGGATCTCGGCGATGGCGTCGTCGACGACTTCGATCTGATCGGGACGCGGAGCGGGTCGCATGGGGGTGATTGTACCGCAATGCGGTATTGAGGGAGAAGCATGCGAAAGGCAATGGCTCTCCTGCCCTTTCAGGGCAGAATCGTTTCTTTGTTCGTTAACCCAGGGCTGCACCGAGTACGGTTTGCTCTGGGCTGTAGTCTGCCGCCCCTGTCGGGGCGGAATGAGGGTGGTTTAGGTGGCGCGCGGCTTCTTCAGGCTGGTGGTGGCGGCGGAGCGGACCCAGTCGAGGTAGCCGAACTTCCAGAGGTAGGCGTAGCCGACGAGCAGGACGCCGAAGAAGAAGAGCATGTCGACCACGGCAACGGGGCGGTTGGCGGCGTTGGCGCCGTAGGCGACGGCCCAGGGGTAGAAGAGGGCAACTTCAACGTCGAAGACGAGATAGATCAGGGCGATGATGTAGAAGCGAAGGTCGAACTGAACCCAGCTTGTGCCAAAGGGAACTTCGCCGCATTCGTAGGAGGCGGATTTGCTGACGTTGGGGAGCGATGGCCGGACCAGGGAGCCAATGGTGAGATTGGCGAAAACGAAGATCACGCCGACCAGGGCAAACAACGTGATGGACTGAAGGACTTCCATAGTGAATAAGGAGTGGAGAGGGTAGCGGAATGGCGGGGTAATGCAAGGGCGGACGGGAGTGGATTTAGTGATTATTGATCATTCCGTAACGGAGACAACTATCGGTGACATAAGGAGTTGTGCGCCGATTGAGATCCGGCTAGATGAGCTGTTGTCCGGCCTGGTTGAGGGTCTGCTTTCCGGTGATCCACAGGTAGAGGGGCTGGCAGAGGTTGGGCGAGATGCAGAATAGGGCGAGGCGAAGCAGGGGGCGGGAGAGTCGGGCGACGATGTAGGTGAGGATGCAACTGCCAAGGAAGATTTCCAGGAGCTTGATCGCCACTTGAGCAGTCGGGACCGGCGCTCCGCCATGCTCACCACGAAATGCAAGAGGCACAACAGCGAACCAGAGGGTATGCATCAGAGCAATGACGACGGCGGAAACGATGGGCGGCCGCCGAATCATTGTCATGCCACCGAGGATGCCAAAGAGGATCGCGCAAATGGCGACGGTTTCGAGGGAATTGGCGCGGTAGGCGTAGTCAGATGGCTGCGGGCACCAGACAAACGCGAGGAGAGATAGACCATTGGTGACGTCTGCAAAGACCAAGATCACCGCGACGAACGCCGCGGCCAGGGCAAGCAATGCCAGGCCGGCGAAGCGGAGGCGATGCAGGATGGATTCCAAGCCGACTCGGACCGCGGAGATGCCGTGACGCTGCTGGCATGCGGGGCAGGGCAGGGAATGAATGCCGCAGGCAGGGCAGGCCGTCGCCTGAATGGCGGGGATGGTGGTGCTGCAGGCGGCGCACTGAAGCGGGATTTCGCGACCGAGGGCGCGATCGGGGTCGGTTAGAATCTGTTCAGCGGAGCGATGGCGATAGGCTGGGGAACGGTACCACTGAAACAGCTCAGTTCCGATGTCAGGGCCGAAGATCATCCGCATCCACAGGCGCCAGAGGTAGGGGATGGAGAATGAGATCACGAGCCAGCAGGGGAGGAAGAACACTGTGACGTACCACATGACCTCGCTTGAATCGCCCGCAGTGCTGGATGCGAGAAGCACAACAGCCGCGGGAACCAGTGCGACCAGTAGTGAGATGAGCCAGAGGCGCCGACCATGCAGCAACACAAGGCGTACCGGGCTAACGAAAACGACGCTCAGCAGCGCGATGCCCCAAAGTTCTCCCCAATCGGGACGGTGGTGGCCAAAGGGGATTCCCGACAGGCTGAACACGATTAGCAGTATCCAGGACCCCATGAGCGAGAGCCAGAGTATGAGGCCCAGGCCACCTAGCCAACTTATGGTGCGAATGATGGTGTGCAGCTTGTAAATGAGGCGCAGCGCGCGGGCATTGAGTGTATTGGCCGGCTGGGTGTGGCCGCATTCGGGACAGCGGAGGGCGACGATGGAGCACTTGTCGCAGCGGGTGGCGGGGAGGCCTTCGAGCTGGTAGCCGCAACTCTCGCAGGTGCGCGGGCTGGGTGGAGGGGCGAGATTGGCGGGCGCGGGACGGTCGATCTTTCGGCCGAGCATGCGTTGCGCCGAGGCGAGGGGCGCGAAGCGGGTGACGATGATGGTGAGGAGCCAGTGGGTGAAGAGGGAACTGCCAGCGGCGGCGGCCGATGCCAGGGCGGCGGCTTGCCAGAAGAGGGGTGGGAGGTTGATGGCCCCGAAGGGAGGTTCGGCGAGCATCAACAGGATGGCGCCCGTGGCGAGGGCCAGGAGAGTCACACCGGCCGCGG
This sequence comes from uncultured Phycisphaerales bacterium, assembly GCA_903871935.1. Taxonomy (GTDB): domain Bacteria; phylum Planctomycetota; class Phycisphaerae; order Tepidisphaerales; family Tepidisphaeraceae; genus CAIQIQ01. Next base: position 63,230 of record CAIQIQ010000106.1, on the reverse strand, counting down.
TGGCTGATGCCAAGGGACGCGGGCGGTGGATGCAGAGGAAGGCCAAGGCAGCTCCCGTGAGCGAGCCGAGGAAGGACCAGAAAACCAGTACAAAGACTGGATCGGGATTGCCGCTGCCATGGAGGAACTGGCCGGCGGATATTTTGGCGATGCATGCCAGGATGAGCGTGCCGATAAGCAAAGCCAGACAACGGAGGCTTAGCAGGCCGTGTTGCCAGGCGGATTGCATGCGGGCGGTTTCGTGCTGCAGAGCGGGACGGAGGTCGGGCTTGGGAGAATATCGGCCGCAGGCGGGGCAGGTTTCGGCATCGCCAAGGGGAGCAGCACAGGATTCACAGAAGCGGGTTATGGACGGGGCGCTAGCGGTGGATGGATCGAGAGGAAGGGAACCGCCTGGCTGCAGCAGGAGGCGAGCATAGCGCGCGGCGATGGTAGCCACGGCGGCAGCGCCAATGATTACGATGGCGAGTCGTATGAGATGTGCCGGGCGGTCGGCCATCGGTTCATTCCAGAACAGCAGGGCCGTGAAGCTGGTCCAGAGAAGGATGCTGGCGGTGGTCAATGCGGCGGTGCGGATGGGGTGGGATTGCCAGGGCATCAGGAACTGCATGCACCAGATGATGAGGGCGGCGGTGATCATCACGCCGATGAGCTGATCGGGAAGGATGGCGCCGGCGTAGGAGGGCTCGGTGACGGCGGGCCAGATGAGCAGGAACAGGCCGATGATGGTACTGCGGAGGAGAAGGAGGATGCCGGCGACGATCAGGCGGGCATGGCCGGCGAGGCGGGTAAATTCGAGTACGGATGCGTGCGGAGGCAGAGGAGGGGCGGCCAAGGCGCTGGGATCAGCGGTGGTCATGATGGGGAGTGTAACATCAGGGCGGACGGTTTGGCGATCAACCGAGGAAACCGGATTTGCCACCGGTGCCGACGCGGAAGGTGTAGGTGTCGGGCAGGCCTTTGCCGGTTTGCACCAACAGTTCCCACAGGCCACCTTCATGGTTGAGCAGGATGGTGTGTACGCTGGTGCGGAGGCTGACGATCATTGCGACTTCGCGGGCAACTTTGCGGGGGATGCCACGGGCCTCAAGTTCGTCCAGAGGTACGAGAAAACCGGGCAATTCATGCTGGCCGGGCACGCCGACGACATAGAAGCTCTCGTCAGCGCTGGCGGCTTCCAGGCCAACAGTATTGTCTATGAGAACTGTGGCCGGGACGAACACCCGGGTTACACGCACTTCGGACATAGAGGCCAATCATGCCAGAGTATCTGTGATCTGGCAAACATACCAGTTTACTACTTTCCCCCCGGATTCCACCAGATATCGCCCTTCCCCTGGATTGCCGAGATTGCCCGGTGGCGGATCTCGGCAAGCGCGGTGGCACCAAGTGGAGCGAAGCGCTTGAATGAATCGAATGCCGCATCCTGTTCGTTGGGAAAGCTCATGCCCAACAGGGCCACATCCGGGTCGATGCTCAGCGTGTAATGGAGGCAGTCGTCGACGCTGAGATGCGGAAGAGTGGGTGATGTGGTGGTCTCGCCGCCGGAGGAGACTTTGCCGCGCGGGCGGGTGGCGAGGGGGCGATTGTATCCGGTGGTGTCGCCCAGGAGTTTGCCGGCGCCGAAGGTCTTGAAACAGACCGTGCCAACGCCGAGCTTCTTCGCCAGGGGAAGCACCTGCTGTTCATAGCGCGGATCGGCATAGGGACCGATCGGGAACATCAACACATCGCAGCGCCCGCCATTCAGAGCGGCGATGAGGACATCCGGGTTGTGAGAGCTGATGCCTTTGAAGCGTGTCTTGCCGGCCTTGATGCAATCGTGGACCTGGTCCATGCCGCCGCCGGGCGCGGCGATGTGGTTCCAGTCATCCATGCTGGAGCAGCCATGGAACACAAACAGATCGGTATGATCGATGCCAAGGCGCTTGAGGCTGGCGTCAATCTGCGGAGCGACGCTCTGCCGGAGATGGTCGACCTTGTCGATGACGAAGAGGCCGTTGCGGCGGCCGGGGAGAGCCTTGCCGAGGATCTCTTCAGAGTAGCCGTTCTCGTAGGATGGAGCGGTATCGATCAGGTTCAGTCCGGAGTCGATGGCGCGATGAACGGTCGCGACGCATTGATCGATCGGCACGTTGCGGTCGGCCAAATCGCCGATGCCGATCTGGGTGGCGATGAAACCGGTACGGCCGAGTTGGCGACGTGGGGTGAAGAGGTTTGGCATGTCCGACATTGTACTCCGGTTTCGCCGAAACCGGAGTGCGGTGTGTGCAAGCAGTGAAAAGCGCCGGCGTCGCGGATAGGATTGCCCACAATGATTGCTTATCTTGATCTGCCGTCCGGGATTTCCGGGGATATGTTTCTGTCGTGCCTTGTGGACGCGGGGTGGGAGATCTCGCGCCTGCAGGAGGTGATTGATGCGCTGAAGTTGCCGGAACCATGCAAGGTTGAGGCAACACGCGTGATGCGCAAGGGCATTGGGGCCACGCACGTCGATGTACAGGTGCCCGACACGCACCAGCATCGCCATCTGCATCACATTGAGAAGATCATTAACGGCTCTGACCTGTCCGCGAGCGTCAAGGCGAAGTCGATTGCGGTCTTCACGCGCCTGGCGACGGCCGAGGCCAAGGTGCATGGATCAACGATCCAGAAGGTGCATTTCCACGAGGTTGGGGCGCTGGATGCGATTATCGATATCGTGGGCACTTGTGCGGGGCTGGAAGCGCTGGGCATTACGCAGCTTTATGCTTCGCCGGTGCCCCTGGGGTGGGGCTGGGTGAACTGTGATCATGGGCAGATGCCGGTGCCGGCGCCGGCGACATTGGAGCTGGTGGCGGCGGCGAGTGTGCCGACGCGGCAATCGCCTGGAGGTGGGGAACTGGTCACACCGACGGGTGCAGCGCTGATCGCGGAATTGGCGCAGTTCCGGCAGGCGCCGATGAAGCCGGTGAAGCTGGGAACGGGGACGGGCACGCGCGATCCGGAATGGCCGAACGTGGCGCGGCTGTTGATTGGCGAAGCGCTGGATGCGGGCGGGATCGTGGAGATCGCGACGAATATCGATGATATGAATCCGCAGCTTTATGCGCCGGTGATGGACAAGCTTCTATCCGCCGGGGCACTGGACTGTTGGCTGGTGCCGGTGCAGATGAAGAAGGGCCGGCCGGGGATTGTGCTGCATGTGCTGGCGAAGAGCGCAGGTGAGCAGAAGCTCGCGGCGATGATTCTGCGCGAGACGACGACACTGGGCGTGCGCGTGACGCCGGTCACCAGACACGAAGCGGGGCGGGATTTCCGCACGGTGGTCACGGCGTTTGGTGAGGTGCAACTGAAACTGAAACTGGTGGACGGCAAGATCATCGGGGCAACGCCGGAGTTTGAGGACTGCCGGAAACTGGCTGACGCGAAGGGTGTGGCGGTGAAGGATGTCATTGAGGCGGCGGGGGCCGAAGGACGGAAACTGGCGTAGCACCTCAACTTGTCGGGAATCCGATGAGCGAAACAGTGGTCCAGACCGTGCCGCCAGTCAGCAAGCGCGTAATACGCACCATCGCCGGCGCCACACTTCTTGCCACGGTGCTAGCGGGAATAGCTACGGTGCTGGGTTTCATGGGAGCGTTCGCCTGGCCACTGGACCTGTGTTCGCATTTCCGCGCGCAGTATCTCATCTCCCTGCTGATTGGCGCGGTGATTCTGTTGGCCATGAAACGACGCAAGTCCGCTGCGATCTTGGGGTTGCTGGCCATCGTCAACCTTGCGGTGATCGTGCCGCTCTACTTTGGCCGCGCTACGCCATCGCCCGGGCCATCCGTCCGGGCGATGTTGATGAACGTGAACACGCAGATGGGTGATCCCAAGCGAGTGGCGGAGGCGATCCGGCAGATCGATCCCGATTTCGTCGTGCTCGAGGAGGTCAACCCGAAATGGATCACCGACCTGGCCGATACACTTGCACGCTATCCCCACTCACAACTCACACCGCGCGACGACAACTTCGGCATCGCGCTTCTGAGTAGACTCCCGTTTCAAAGCAGCCGAACCATGTATATCGGACCGGCCGGCGCACCATCCATCATCGCTGAGATCGAAACGCCGCAAGGCAAGTGCGCGGTGTTGGCAACACACCCGCTTCCTCCGATCGGCGGCGAATATGCAGGCTATCGCAACGCCCAGTTCGTCGCACTGTCCGCGGAAGTACGCAAAGCGACCTGCCCCGTGCTCCTCTTCGGCGACCTGAACTGCACGCCGTGGAGCCCACATTTTGCTCGGCTGCTGGCTGACTCGGGGCTGCAAGACAGCACCCGCGGCTGGGGCGTGCAGCGGTCGTGGCCGGCCGATAGCTGGCTACTGAGGATTCCGATCGACCATTGCCTGCATTCGCCGGCGATCAGGATCACCCGCCGTGAGATCGGGCCGGATGTTGGTTCGGATCACTTTCCGCTGATTGTGGAGTTTCAATTGCAGTGATCACTCCCACATCCCCGCGATCTTTGTGCTGACATTTGCCGGCGATCACGCCGCATGCTCCATATACTGCTTCAGCGCCTCAGTAATCAGGCGCGAACGCGTGATCCTGTGCTTGACAGCAAACTGATCGGCCGCTTTGAGTAGGCCCTTCTCGACTGTAATCTGGGCACGTTGCGACCCGAGCCCAACACGAGGCCGTCCTAGCCGGGCCGCCTTCTGGAGCAGCTTGCGATCTCTGGCAGTGAGCGGCCGGGTATCTGATGCCTTAACGGTCTCACATTCGGCGTAGTACTGCTCCTTCTGCGCGGGCGTGAGCGCATCGAAATCGAACGAGCCATCCGGCCGGATACACGCCTTCCAATTGCTGTCTCTCTTCTTCATGGTTTTCGCCGACTCATCTTCCAGCGTAATCGGCTGTGAACGTGAACCATTATAACCACAAGCGGAATGCGACCGTATCGCCCCGGCATTCAGTAGGGCCGGTGACCCCACCGGCCGGAAGGAAACGGCGCAAAGAACAGAGGAATGCAGGACGCTTCCGGCAGTGAGAGGTGATCGCGGCGACAGCTGTTCTTACGTTTCAGTTGACCGCCGGTGAGGTCACCGGCTCTACTCCCACATCCCAGCAATCTTGGTGCGGACGTTGGAGGCGGCGTTGGCGGGGATCGCGGCGGCGGCATCGACTTCGCCGGACTTCTTCAGGCTCACCTGGTCGAACATGGGGACCACATCCGTCGGCAGGAAGCGGGTGAGCTGCGCCATGGAGTATCCTTTGGCCGGGCGGCGGTGCTGGTAGAAGGCGGGGAAGCAGACGTAGAGGAAGTCTTTCGCGCGGGTCAGGGAGACATAAAAGAGTCGGCGCTCTTCTTCGATCAGTTCCTGCGAGCCGGTGGTCATATCCGATGGGATATTCCCATCGGCCGCGTGCAGGACGTAGACGCTGTCCCACTCGCAGCCCTTGGCGGAGTGGATCGTGGAGAGGATCAGGTAATCCTCATCGAGCAGCGGCGGCCCGGCGAGGTCTTGCGTGCTTGCCGGCGGGTCGAGCGTCAGGTCTGAAAGCATCTCGCTGCGGTCGCGGAAATTGCTGCTGATCTGCTCAAGCTGCTGCAGGTCGCGGATACGCATCGGCGCCTGGTCGTAACGCTTTTCCAGGATCGGCGCATAGAACCGGCGGGTCTCGGCGACTTGCTGCTGCAGGGGCATCTTGCCTTTGGCAAGGTTTACCATCAGATCCACAAAGGGGGGCCATTGCCGCTTCGTCGCCGCGGGCGGGGTGTGATTCTCCCAGGCGTGCAGATCCCACATGGCGGCCGCCAGATGCTCCAGAGCGCGCTTGGCGGATGCCGGGCCGATGCCGTCTAGAAGCTGCAGGATGCGAAAGGCGCTGGTGGAATCGCGGCTGTTCTCTGCCAGGCGAAGGAAGGAGAGCAGATCCTTTACGTGCGCTGCTTCGAGGAACTTTAACCCGCCGTACTTCACGAACGGGATGTTCTTGCGCATCAGTTCCACTTCCAGCACATCGGAATGGTGCAGGGCGCGGAAGAGGACGGCCTGACGCTTCAGCGGAATGCCTGCTTCGAGGTGATGCAGGACACGGTCGATCACGTAACGGGCCTGCTGGTCTTCATCGGTCAGATGCACCAGCGTCGGCCGCTGGCCTGAACCGCGGACGGCCGCGAGTTCTTTGCGATAGCCGATCGGTGAGAGCGAGATCACGGAGTTGGCGGCGTCGAGGATCGGCTGTACCGAACGGTAGTTCTGCTGGAGCTTGATCACTTCGGCATCGGGGAATGTCTTGGAGAAATCGAGGATGTTGTGCACGGTGGCAGCGCGGAAGGAGTAGATGCTCTGGGCATCATCGCCGACGACGGTCAGGCCCCGGCCGCTGGGGCAGAGCTTCTGCAGGATGCCGGCCTGGAGGATGTTGGTGTCCTGGTATTCATCGACGAGCACGGCATCGAAGCGGGCGCTGACCTGTTGGGCGATCTGGTCATTCTGCAGAAGGTGGTACCAGTAGAGCAGCAGGTCATCGTAATCGAGGATGTTCTGCTCGTGCTTGTGGTTCGTGTAGTTCTTGAAGAGCGTCTTGAGCTGGTCCGGGTACTGGTTACACCAGGGGAAATGCACCTTTAAGGCATCCTCCACCGGCTCCTGGGCATTCACGCAGCGCGAGTAGATCGACATGCAGGTGGCCTTGCGCGGGAAGCGGGCTTCGCCCTTATCCAGACCCAGTTCGCTGCGAACGATATTGAGCAGATCCTCGGAGTCGGAGCGATCCATCACGGTGAACGCTTCACCCAGGCCGATCGCCTGCGAATAGATGCGCAGGAGGCGATTGGCGACGGAATGGAAGGTGCCGCCCCAGAGCCGAGTGGTGGTCGATTCGCCGCCAAGCTTGGCCGACTGCAGGATGCCATCAACCCGGCGGAGCATTTCCTGGGCGGCCCGGCGCGTGAAGGTCAATAAGAGGATTCGCCCCGGGCTTACGCCGGTGGCGATCAGGTGAGCCACGCGATGGGCGAGCGTATTGGTCTTTCCCGTGCCCGCCCCGGCGATGATCAACAGCGGCCGGGTGTGCGTAAATGTAGCCGCCTGCCGCTGTTGCGCGTTGAGCTTGGAAAGATAGGTTTCGTCCATACATCGCCTGGCGAGGGGCGGTTGACCCCGGTTAGAGCAATGTACGGTTTATAACGTCGATGGCGGCGGATGCAATGGGGGGAGAAATGGGTTATGGCTGTACTCGGAGAGGCGGGATTGAACGGGATTGGACGGGATTAGCCGGGACCGGATGGCATGGAACGGGCGGGACGATAAAGAGTTACGAGCGGGGAGGGGTTGAGGCGGGGAGTTTGAAAATTTGGGCGGATTTGGGCGGGATGTCCGGGGTAGTTTGAAAATTTGCCGCATCACGAAATAGGGACTCCGATACAGTGGTTACTGTATCGGAGTTGCGTTTTGGGCGGGTGGGCGATGTGCGAGTGAATGTCCGCGTTGCGGACGGGTTTTGAGTGTTTTTCGTGCTCGCGTGGCGCGTGGTTGGCGCGGTGTGGCGCGTGAGGATGGCGTGGATGGTGTCGCGATGGATCAGGAGTCCGGATGCATTTCGGCCTGGGGCGGGAACGCCTGGGGGGATGGTGTTGGCGAGGCGTCGGGCGTGGCGGGTGGTGATGTGGAGTAGTGAGGCTGCCTCTTTTGTGGTGAGCCACTCTGGGAGATTGCTTCCGCCTGGAGCGGTGAAGGATTGGGCTTCGGCCAGGACGCGCAGTAAGGGTTCGCGATCCAGTCTGAAAATGAGGTCGATGATGTGACGTCGAATGGCGTTCGCGGTCACTTTGATCCTCCTTCGATCGTGCCACCAGGTGGATCCACGTCTCCATCCGCGTGGCGCGTGGATGGCGCGGCGGGTTCAGAGTCGGGTCCCGGCAGCCGGTGGGTGTCGCGTGGCGCGAGGGTGGCGCAGGATTCGGGGGAGAGGCACCAGGTCTGGCGGCCGCGGTGGGTGCAGATTTTGGCCTGGTCCTGGGCGCTGTATATCTCGCGACAGAGGCGGGCGAGGTGGCCGGGGTTGAGGTGGAGATCGGCGGCGACGGTGCGGAGTGGTTTCCAGTTGGCGGGGATGGAGGGCTTCTTGAGGTTCGTGTCCAGGTGGCGGCGGATCTTGAGGATGGCGCGGATGGTGGCTTCATCGGTGGAGGTGATCCAGCCGTGGAGGCTTTCGCGGATGTGGGCCACTGGATCGGTCATCGGCATATCCTCATCTCCATGACGATCTGTCGGCGCAGGGCGGAAACTGGATCCACAATGCCACATCCACCACAGGTGAACTTGGTAACCGTTCCCCGAGCTGCTCGCCGCACAGCTTCGATGCGTTGCCACTGGCTCTTACGGAATCCTTTTTCCAGTTTGCCACGTCTGCTCATCGGAGGGCCTCCTGGATGCGGGCGTCGTCTACCTGGAAGAATGACTGGCCACCTTTCCAGCGGAGTGGCGTCTTGAGTGGGCGGATGTCTTTGAGTATCCAGGCGAAGCGGCCGGGGGAGTAGTCGCCCATCTCACGCTCTGACCAGGTCAGGCCGTTGGCAACACGTCTGAAGTCGATGTTGCGCATCTCTTCGGTGGGGCAGCAGCCTTCGAGCTGGCACACAGCGACCACGCAGCCGAACTGGAAGAATGACTTCGCTGGAGCCGGGATCGGATTGCCGTTGTTCAGGGCGGCATCCCAACGTTCCTGCAGGTGAATCATTCGTGCTATAGCACTGGTCCAGTGCTTGGCGGCGTGGATGGCAAGGGGGCCGCGGTAGTCGGTCGACCAGTGGCGGGTCTCGATGGTCTTTGATCCCATCGCTACTGCGCTTGCCCAGGGCTGCCAGAGGCTTATTGCGCGCATAGTGTGGCCTCCCGAATTATGTTCATCGCGCTGCGGACCTCAGCGGCCATCGTTAGAAGCTGCGAACGAATGTATGGGAAACGGGCGGCGGGATGGGGACCGCGGATGATGATTCGCAGGGCGGTGTAGTTGGGGATCTGATCCAGGCCAGCGGCCGCCACGGACCCGAAACTGAGGATGATCTGTGGATTGTGTTTGCCGATCGCGTCGGCCATGTGGGCGGTATCGGCGGGGAAGACGCCGTCTGACTGGCCGGCGATCTTTGGGCTGGCGTTCTCCCAGATGATCTGGTTGCAGAGTTCCTCGCCGAAGGCGGCCTCCAGGCGGCGGCCGGTTAAGCAACCTCTGAATAAAGCGAAGTGGATCATCGACTCACGCTGATCAGGATAGACCTGCATCAGCCGCTCGACTTTTGCGGGATTGTGGAACCACTGATTCTGGAGGAAGGCGAGGATGGTCATTTGTTCTCCTGGCCAACGCGGGCGTTGGTGACGGCGTCCAGATCCGCGGCGAGCTGGGGATGGGTTGGCCTGCAGGCGACGGCGTAGGCGCGGATCGCCGCGATCGCGTAGGGATCGTGGTCGAGATCCATGACGAAGTACCTGCAGCCGTGATGCTTCTGGCCGGGAGCGTCCCTGCCGTCCGTGCGCTGCACGTTGAACTTGCCATAGAGACCGCGATTGTCGATGTGTGTTTCAGGCATGATCTGCTGCCTCCGTTGGCTCTTGGTGAGGTTGTGTGGGCCACTTATCCCATGCGCCTCTGGCGATGATGCAGCATCCGGTCTTGCATGCACGATCGGCGAGGTACAGCGCGGCATCCTTCGCTTCGGCGGCGTTGGCCACCTTCCCGTTGAACGCTCGGGTGCCAGTGATCCAGTCGATCAAGGTTGCGATCTTCATGGCTTCGGAGTTGGTCATCATGGCTCCCAATCTGGTATTTCAACGGTCTGGCCGGCCATGGCGTGGGTGCAGTCGACCAGGTATTGGATCCGGCCTTCGGTGATGTAGGAGTGGCAGATCTCATCCACCCACTTTCCATCCTTCTGCGAACCAGTCCAGACGGGACGGCCAGTTATCAGCGACGGGGTGAACGTCGGCTTGTCCATGCTGCCGTTCCACGTCCAGACAGGCTTACCTGGGCCAGCAGGCTGGATCCAGATGCCGTGGCAGTTTCCGCAAGCTGGGCACTGGAACATTAGAAGGCCAGGAGTGTCGGTTCTGTGGAGCTTCATCGCCGTGTCTCCTTGTCTCCGTGTCCCCGTGTCATGTGGGTGCGTAGACGCACAAGTTCGGCACGTCCGGCGTCGGTGATTTCGTAGACGTCGCAGGAGCAGCCGGAGCGACTGGGGCGGGTTTGGCCGGTCCACCTTATATAGAGGTCGCGTTTGAGGTCGGAGATGCGGCCGCTGATCTGGTTCTGGCTGACGACGATGTTGCTCTGGGGATCGGAGAAGGCTGCGCAGATCTCGTCGAGCGTGGCATCGGTGACTTTGGTCAGGTAGCGGAGGATGCGCTGCATGCGGCCCTCGGCGGCGCGGGCGGAGACGTCGACTGCTTTAGGAAGAGCGGCGGAGGATAAGGAAGAAGGGGTCGGGAGAGAATTCAACGCAAGGGGGTCGGGAGTGTTTTGTGCGCAGCACCCTTCGGGTCTTTCAGACAAAACACTCCCGACCCCGTTGCGTTCTGCCGACCCCTTTGCGAACAGCGGGCCGAGGTCGGGGGCGGTGGCGTAGCCGGTTGGGTTGGTTGTGTGGTGGGCCATCCTTGGCCGTCCTTTCCTCTACTCGTCCATGGGGTGCTTGATGCCGGGTTCCTTCGGTTCCCAGCGGATGCCGTGGTCACCGGGGTAGGGCTGGCGGTGATCGTGCTGGTCCGTGGCGATCTCCTCGGGAATCACGTCAAAGGCGCCACATCCGGCTCCTTTGGTGATGTGTTTACAGGTCAGGCATTGATTGAACTCGGCGATCATATTCCACCTACTTCGGTATAAAGCGATTTGATGCGGGCAGAGAGCGTCATGAACGTTCCCGCCTGTTTCATACTGTACACTTCGCTAACGAACTCCAGAGCGTTCACCGCGGCGGTCTTGCTTACCGAAAGCGCGATCTCGTCGGCCAGGGCTTTGGAAAAGTGCCGCTTCTTCAATTCGCGGTATGCGGCCATTCCTTGCTGCAGAACCAAGTCATGGGCGGCCTCGTGCCAGAGAATATGATCTGCGCGGTCCGTAGACCAAGCACCAGCCTGGTATTTCTCTTGCGTGCGTTCGGGAATACGTTCCCAGTGTTCCCAGTTCGGGTTGATCCTCAGTTTACGCGTCTGAGGATCATAGTTCAGAGGTCCGTTCACCTTGGCGGATTTGAAGATACCGGCGTCGACCTCTACCGTTGAAAAGTTTGCACCGGTGCTCTTCATCACTTCGGCGACGCGAGGTATCAGAACGTCGCCAATCTTCTCCTTACCATGCAGTTGCACGGATGACACACCCAGAGGCTTGAGTATCTTCTCCGCAGCGGCGTCGGTGATGAAATCTCCGGTGGGTTTCTTCCGCAGATGGGCGACATCGGCAGATCCGGGGCTCCATGGCGGGGGATTATAGCCATGGGCACGGGCTCTCTGCCGGCCGATCTCGGCGACGGCGTCGATGCGCTTCTGGGCGTGAGCCTCTACATTAACGGTGTCAGCCAGGCGCTGGCCGGCGGTGCTGTTGGCACCGACTTCGGCCATCTTCTGGCTGATTTCGTCCGGTTCACCGATTTTTAGCTCTTCAGCAGGAGTAGCCTTAAGGATGATGGGCGCTGTGCTCTTTGAGCAGTTCGGGTGGAATGGCGGAGCCTGATCACCGCGGGCGGTGTGCAACGTGTCCAGGTTCGGATAGTGATGGTCGCTCGGGTCCTCACCATCGCCGATGAAGTATATCTTGCCGAGGTAGGCGGTGCAGGGATAGCGCGTGACGTTGCCGATGATGACAACATAGAAGACGCCATCCTTACGCAGACGTGCATGCCGGGCGACGACGTGGGCCTCACGCAGACGCGTGCGGGCCAGGGTCTTGGCGTAATCGGCGCACGTCATCGTCTTTCCGGATGGGAAGGTGATCGTCTTGCCGTGGATCTTCTCCAGGGCGGTGCGCAGCTCGATTTGAAGCTCCATCGGCGTGCCTTCGATCACGCTTTTTGCCATCATCTTGTTGACCTGTTCGGCGGTCAGTCCGTTATCGCTCATCTTCCGCAGTAACTGCTGAACCTGCTGGCCGGTATGGTCCAAGCCCAGGGCGCCATCGCGATAGGTGTCCTGAGCCAGGACGCGGACAACGTCCAGGTTGGGAGAGTTGAATCCGGGGCGGATTGGCGAGGTGGGCGATATGCCAGGGAAGGCGCCGGTCTTCTGCAGGGCATCAAGCTGCCGGGCGGCGGCGGCGGTCCCTTCGGATGCCGATGCGCCGATCGCCTTGCCGGTCCAGGTACCGAGGTTCTGCTTGGCCTGCTGGATCGTCTGGCCGACGATGGCGCTGGCCTGGATGCGGCGGTTCAGGTTCCATTCGATGCTGGCTGGGCTGCCGCCCTTGGGGTGCAGAATGGCATCGCTGATCTTCTGCATGGGCGCATCGAGGATGTCCACCAGGGACTGGATGTAGCGGGGATCGGGTTGGTCGGGGTCGAGCCAGTTCATCCGGACTTTAGCTCCTGGTGAATGGCGTCTCTGACCATCATGGGAACGACGTCCCAGTTGGTCTGCATGGCGGTTTCCAGGTACTTGGCCTGGCCCTGGGAGTGGCGCAGCGTCAGGTCCTCATGCTGCCGAGCGGCGTATACGGTGTTGAAGGAGACCGTTGTCCTGATGTATGTAGGCGTGATCTCAGGCTCGGAGACCATTGCTGAGTCGCGCATCCGGCCGGGTTCAGGATCCTTGGGCGAGTAGATCCCGCCGCCGACAGGGGCGTAACCCATAGCGGTCCGCTTCACTCTCTCTGCGGCATGTTTGAGGCCGCGGGCGGCGGCGGCAATGACACGCTGGCGGACATCGCCCTTGAGGCGCCGCATCAGGCGGGCCATGGACTGCTGGAAGTTGGCGTTGGTTGTATCGGACATAATTAAGAAGGCACGGAGGCACTAAGGCACGGAGGCACGAAGGCGTTGATCGCTCCAGTAGATCTCGTAGTCCTTGCACTGGCCGCCGCCGTTGTCGAGACGGCGACGGATGATCTCGAAGGGGAGGCCGAGCTTGCGCTTGGCTTCGGGCAGGGTGAATTCGCCGTGGCCGCAGATCCAGACGCGGCGGCCTGCGCCGCTGGCGACTGGAGGGATTGCAGGCGGCGGCGCCGGTTGGCCCGCATCTCCCGCCGTTGGAGCTGCATCCATTTGTCGAATCGGTTGGGCTTCATCTTATTCGCCCTCCTTGTCATCATCGGCCGACTCGATCCGCTTGAGCGTGTGGCCTTTGCAGATGCAACTGTGCTTCAAGGAGAAACTGATGGAACTGCTATCGGAACCGATCTTGAGGGCAGCCTCCTTGGCGGTGTAGCGGCCTTCACCATCGATAGACACGCAGATCTTCCGGCGATCGGTGCGCGGGGTTTCCTGTTTCACACCAGCGCCATCCCAGCGGACGGACTTGCCGGCGGCCTTGCCGCAACCGGATGGGGAACAGGCGATGCGCACGGTCGACGGCTTGACGTCCAGGAGCATCGCCGCGGCGTTGACGGACATAGGATGGACTGCGCCTTCAACGATGACCAGGCGGCCTTTGGCGTTGCGGTGGTCGACGGGTGGGGCTGAATGGTCCCAAACGCGTTCAACGTGATGGCCTTTGTATTCGGTGGATCCGCGGTGCACGGCGGCATACAGCATCTTGATGGTTACGCCCTGGCCGATCTTTTCGGCAGCTTCGTTCAGGGGCATCGGGGCGGAGCCGTCGACGGTGACGGTGAGAATGCCAGAGGGCGAGGTTTTTGCCACGGATGGGGCACTGATGGACACGGATGAGGATCTGTGTGCATCTGTGTTGATCTGTGGCGAAAGTTCTGGATCCAGGCGGAGATCCACCTGGTCGAGATCTGCCGGTGGGGTCACCGGCTCTACCTGGCGGAAGGTGATCGGGATCTCGATGACCAGGGGAATGCGAATGATGATCGCGGGAAGCTCGTTGATGGTTTGGGGTGTGCTCATAGGAATCCGTTCCTCTTAGTGGCCGTTATTGGCCGTTGTTAGATCGGGATCTCGTCCTGTTGGATTTGGGATAATTCCGCAGACGTAACCTCACGCAGAGGGCGCAAAGGTCGCGGAGAATCAATTCTGGATTGGTTCGGATCGAACAAGAGCGTGTTCTCTGCGTTCTTTGCGAGCTTTGCGTGAGGTCGGTTCCCGATCGCTTTCAGTGCCTCGATGATCTTGCCTTGTTCGTAGGCGTTGCAGCCACTCACCTGGTTGGTGCGATCGTGGGTGATTCTCCGGATGATGCCGGCCAGATACGCATCGGAGATCTGATACTTCTCGATCAGGCCGGCGACGGAGTACTCCTGGCGGCCGCCCTGTCGTTTCACCTGGCCCTGCCAGTAGCCTTTCTCCTTCCAGGGATCTTCCCATCCAACGCTCTCGAACCAGGCCATCACGATTTCCAGGCCGGAGTTGCTCAGGGCCTTGCTGGAGACGTGGCCAGTGGCATCTTCCTGGACTTGGCCGACGTTGCGCAGCACCAGGCGGAATTGGGCTTCGTCGAAGCCGTCGATCGACTTCTCCGCCCAGCGGCGGGCGATGCCGAGGTTCTTGAGCTGGAGGGGAGTCATGAGTCGTGGCCTCCTGTCGGATCGGCGTCGGAAGAATCTTTTGCCACGGATGGGGCACTGATGGACACTGATCCGGATCTGTGCTGATCTGTGTGCATCTGTGGCGAAGAAAGATCGATCGAGTTGGCGTGAGCATCCGGGGTCCGCGTGTTCCAGGCGGCGATGGCCTCCTCACGACTGGGGTAGTACCGGGTGTACGGCTCTGTCGGGCATGCACGCAGAGAAACGCAGCCGATCGAGAACTTTCTCGGCTTGCCCGATCCATCGAACCCGCTGTTCTGAAAGGCCGGTGCCCGTCCGCAGAACGGGCATGCCAGGATCTCGCCGGTGTAGATCACGTCGGAGTTCATGATGCCCTCCGGTTCCAGAGTGTCCATGCGATCTTCTCACAGTTGGCACGCGGACCTCTGGCGCCACATCGCTCACAATACCAATAGAAGACGTTGCTTCCGACTGACACAAAGTAGGCCATTCGTCGGTCGGTTTCTCCACAGAACGGACACGGCTTGAGCTCTGCGCTCTCTGCGTGCTCATGTTCAGATTCTTTCCTACAGGAGGTCGCTGAGGGCGCAGAGGAAGATCGATCGCGGCGGGGACGGACAACGGCGATCTGAAGCTTGCGCTTGGCGGCGAAGGCTTCGAGCATGTCCTGGAGGCGATCGGGATCCAGACGTGCCGGCAGGTGCGGAGAGCTGATCTTCTTCTTCGATCCGTTGGGCTTGATCCAGGCGACGATCCAGAGATCTCCCAGCCCGTGCGTTACGCCGATGCTGCGGAGGTTGTCATCGGGAGTCGGGTATAGATAGGAGTTCCCGTAGAATGGGCACTTCTCTGCGGCCTCTGCGAGCTCTGCGTGAGGTTCATTCTGGATTGAAGGCATCAGAACCTCCTTCGCTTCAGTGGCTGGGCCTGGGCGATGCGGTCCTGATAACGCTCGGCCACGGCATGGATCGCAGCAGAGAATGGGCCTTCGAGCAGATCGCACTCGGCGAGCATCCACTTCAGGTATCCCGGGTCCTGTTCCAGGATCTGGCCGAGGGTCAGGCCGTGGTATTTGCCGATGGGGAACTTGACCTGGAGATCCTTGTCATCGTCGGGGGCGACGAACTCGATGAAGGGGGGCACGTGGCCGGGGAGGCGGCCCTGGGTGACGGCGGCGTTGTAACTGGTTCGCCGTTCGTGATCGTTCTTGGGTTGGTGGAGGTAGTTCATTGCTAGTCATCCCGCAACACGTCGCTGCTGCTGTTCCTGGACGTGCTCGACTGTCTTTTGCGCCACGTAGGTTCTCTGCCCAATGCGAGCGGCCTGCAGGCGTTCCATATCATCCGCGGTGACAACATCGCCGGGGCCGAACTGGTCGCGCACAAAGAGCAGGATCCACTTCACGGTTCGCAGGCAGCCCCCGCATGTGGCGTTGGCGGCTTTGGCCAGGAACAACAGGGCATCGGGGGTGAGCCCGATTGCGTCGCCAGAGCTATCGGCCTCTGACTTCACCAACTTCAGGCCCTGCGCGGTGACAATCCGCTTGATGTCCTCGACGCCATGCAATCGCAGTCCGTTGGGTCCATCGGGCGCCGGAGCGCCCTGGGCGACGATCTCCGTCAGGTCCAGCCAGGCGCTGGCGCGGCTGGACATCTGATCCAGAGCCTCATATTGGGAGCGTCCGGCGTGGATGTAGCTGTGGAGGTTCTTCGTGCCTAGCAGAAGCATCGGGCATTCGGTTTCATCGGCGAGATCGCGGAGGGTGTGCAGGCCCTCGTCCTTGCGCTTGATGATCAGCTTGTGCGCCTCGTCCACGATGATCAGGCGTCCGGATGACACGCCGTTGGGCTTGAGCGTCTGCAGGATCTGCTGCTGCACGTAGTAGCTGGCCAGTTGCAGGCCGGTCAGACGCAACTGCTGGGCGAGCATGTCCAGGACCGCAACCTTGCTGGCGCCGGCGGTGGTAACGCGGATCAGGATCGAGCCGGGGATCTCGGAGCGGAGATAATCGGCGCACAGGCTCTTTCCACAACCGGCCGGTCCGGTGATGACACCAATGCCGCCGATCGCGTTGAGCTTCTTGGTGAAGCCGATAATGCGCATCGCGACATCGGTCCGGACGTATCCGGCCGGCTTAGGGGCGTTCTCCCGAAGGATCTGCGTCTCCAGCCATTTGTCGAGCTTGCGGATGATCGGCTCGGCATCGGCCGCATAGGTTCCGTTCATGACCTCTGAGAGAACGGAGCCGGATTTGAATCCGATGCTTTTGGCGCACGCATCCTGACTGCGGCCGGTGCGCTGTATGTAATCGCGCAGGCGTTCGATGATGGCGGCCGACAGCTCGGGGGTAAGATCTTGATCGTCTCTAAGCATCCTTGCTTCTCCTAAGATGCGCGCTTCCTGCGCCATCCTCTCAATAAAGTCCTGGCGAGCCTTGTAGCGGTAGGTCTGCATCATGGCTCAGCCTCCTCATCTGAAAACAAGTCGATTGACGCAGGTTGCGGATCGGAGTCATCCTCGGCGTAGGCCGACCAGTCGATTGCCGGCCGCGCGGTCGGCGTGGGCTTCATCGACGTCATGCTCTCGGCGCCGACGGCCTTGCGGAGTGGGATCGCCTCTCCCTGCGAAGGGCGTTCGAGGCCGCTTCGGATGATCTTCACAACGTCGGCCGGTCGATCGGGCGGGGTGAGGCCCTGCTCCTGGATCTGCTCCCGCGCATCCTGAAGAATGATCTCGGTCGGGTCGGTGATCAGGTGCAGGCCGCGCTTGCTCACCTCGCGGAGGCTCTTGTTGTGGCGGCGGCTGGTGCGGTTTGCCTCGTTGTACTGATCCTCTTTCATGGCGCCGAAGATCGCCCGCTTGTTCCATTCCACATCGCAGAGGTGGATGCCATCGGCGGACCAGATGCTGCACCAGGTGATGTCGGCGGGGTCGTAGCGCGGCTCAACCTTCTGGCCGAAGAAGGAACCGAGCGTGGGATCGCCCTGGCCGTATAGGCGGCCCTTGAGGCGGATGCCGTTGGAGCCAACCGTCACGAGCTTGCCGGGAATCGCCAGGCAGTCGTTCAGATCCGCCTCGGGGACCATCCGCTTCTCCACCAGCGACGCGGCATATACCGCATCGGGGGTGCGGAGGTACATCCCATGGCCAGAGTGCTGATGGTTGGCGTGGTAGATGCTATCAATCCACTCGCTGGCGCGGGCGGAGTACTCCTCAAGCGTCGGGGCACTTCCGGCCTTGAGCTCACGTTCCAGGCGCTCGGGCTTCTCCTGCGGATTGCGGCCGGTATAGGTCGGCTGGAGCTTGCCGAAGTCGCTCTCGTAGAAACCGAACCAACGCTCGACCGGTTTCGCCTTGGCGTTGTAGGGCGTGGCGTGGACAACCTCGATCGTTAGCCGCTGGTAGATGCCGAGGACCTGGTTCTTCTCCGCTTCCTCCTCGCCGTGGCTCCAGACCTTGTATTGCCGCCGCTGCCACTTCGTCTGGCCCTGCATCCACCACACGTCGTAGTCCTTGCCGTTGTCGATGTAGACCCAATTGGGTACGCAGTTGCCGCAGTGATGGATTGCATCGCGCAGGGCCAGCAGGACATTGGTGGACGTGGGCGGCACGTCGGAGAAATAGCGGCCCACAATCCGCCGTGATCGGATGTCTTCCCAGGCGGTGAGCCAGGGCCGGAAGAAATGGCCGGTCCGCTCATTGCGAGGACCATTGGGATCTCGGCCATGTCGCGGCTTCCAGCAGAGAACATCGCAGGGGTGGTGATCTCCGCACCAGATGTCATTGCTGTACATCTCGCGGAGCTGGCCATTGATGTAGATGTGCTCGTAGTCGCGCTCGTCGTAGGCGCAGACACGATTGAGAAAAGCGTCCTCACCTTCGCGCTGCCGGATCACGGCGGAGAGTTTGCGAGTCTTCAGGCGGCGGACGACATCCTTGGCGATGTGCGTTCCCTCTGGGTACTCCCAGCCGTTGCGCCGTGCCATCGCTCGGGCGATGCGATGGCAGGAGCTTGCCTTGGGCTCGCCCTCGTGCAGATACTGTCGCTCGACCTCGGCGCGGTATTCCCGGTACTGCACGACACTGTTGCGCGGCGATGACCTGCCGTCGAGCAGTGCCTCCTCGCCACCATCCGAGCCAGTGACCCAGTTATGAAGCGTGCCAGAGCTGATATTATTGGCAAGGCAGAACTGCTTGCGGGCGGAGGTCAATTCTCCGCGTCCGCCGGCCGCCTGAATCTGTTTCCATTCCCGGACGATGCGAAGGCGGTAGTCCAGGATCTCTCGCTGCTTGTTCGACAGAGCATTGCGATCGAACGCCTTGGGTTGAGGTCTGAGAGCCGGATCGGCGTCGGAGCGGACGAAGTAGGTGAGGATGCCGGCGGAGCCTTTGTCCATTCGCGACAGCCCCTTTGCCATCCACACCTGAACACACTCACGGCGGATCTGACGGTCGGAGAGACCCAGCATCGCCGCGGCGTCAGCGCATTCGATCCAGACAACATTGTCCGGTATCGGTTCGGCAGGAGAGCCGACGAGTCGCATGGCCTGGCTCATGCGGCCACCCCCTGAAGAATAGCGGATTGCGGAGAGCGGATTGCGGATTTCTCTGCGGACTCTGCGAGCTCTGCGCGAGGTTCATGCCTGATACGTTCATCGATGGGATCGAGACAGGGATCGCCCAGGTGCTGCTGGGCGCGATACTGGTTGAGGCGGACGAGCAGGCGGCGGGGGAGAGTGCCGCCGAGTTGGACGAACAGATCCAGCTCGTAGCCGGACATGGTTTCGAGGATGTGATCGCGCTCGGTCATGGTCTTTAGCCACAGATCAACACAGATGGACACGGATCAGGAGAGACCGTCCCAACGATCGCCGTCGTAGGGGTAAAGGTCGTCGGAAGCGCCGGCGCCGTCGGGGTGCAACGCGTGGGCGGATGAATAGAGGGGGTCGGGAGTCTTTTGGACGCAGTCCCCGTTGGGTCTTTCAGACAAAAGACTCCCGACCCCTTGTTCATCCGCCCTTTCTGATGGGCCGGCGACAGTCATCGTCGCCGGCTGCTGCAAAGTAGATTGCGAAGGGGCTTCCTTGCCCCCATAGCCCGAGCGTGTGGGCGCCGGTGACACACTCGTTTTGTCCGCAGCGGCAGTCATCGGCGCTGCGGCCTCCTTGTTCTGGTTTATGGCCATGCCGAAGACCGGACAGCCCACGCAACTGCGATCGTGGGTGCAGTCCAGGCATACGGCCATGCGAATGGCAATGGCATCATCCAGATCGCTGCCGCGTGCCTGCAGGGCGGCCTTACGCACGGGGGGACCGTCGAACCAGTCCATGATGGCCTTGCGCACCTGCTGGATGATGGTGGGCCTGGTTGTGGCAATGCTCATGATGCCTCCTTATCCAATGGCCGGGAACTTGGCCCGGATCCGTTGTTCCTGTTTGTAGTTGCTGATGGGCCTTGGCTCAGCGCCTTCGATCTTCCACTCCCCACCGGGTTCCATGCGCTGGGTGAAAACATAGACGGCGCGGCAGTTGGGACAAACGCACTCGACGCGGCGGCGGGGCCAGGTGATGAAGTTCCGCTTCGAGGGAATGTCGGTGAAGCGCATGCAGTCGCGGCGGATCTCGCTCTGACAGGGAGTGCAGATGGCCTGGATGTAGGCTACGAAGGCGAGCATTATTTCCCCCTCCGGGAAGAGGTTTCACGCGAAGGCGCGAAGGCGCGAAGCGTTTCCGGTGATGGATCGGAGGAGAGGGGGTGGTAGTCCTTGCCGTTGGCTGGACTGGTGGGAGAATGGGGGGATGGAATATGACTACCTGAAACTGAAGCGGGTTCGAGATGCGCAGGAATCGCTATCCTTCGGACCTGACCCTGAAAAACAGATTCGACAGATCGCGCGAATGCGGCGCGTAGATCCGGTGTCATTAGAAGCATTCCTGCAGCTTCCAGATCGGAAGGGGAGATTGCTGCACTGGCTGAGTTGGGACGCGACTCAGAAGGATGCGGTGCGATCGCAGGTTGCATTCCATGCGGCGTGGCAGCGCATCCTGGATGGGGAGGATTCAGATGGGATGGTGCGGACGCTTCGGGAGATGGCGAGATCCGGGGCGAGTGCGGAAGAGCTGATTCAGGTGATGATCGATCACGCTGGAATGTAGCGACCTCCACCAGGTTGCAGGCGGTCCGCAGGCCCAGCACATTCGCGACGCTGTGCAGAAGCAGCAGGGCCTCATCATTGGGCCGCATCCGGTTTCCTCTGAACACATTGGCGATCTGCTCGAGCTGGTACATTCCCATTCCCTGTAGGCGTTCTAAAAACTTCCCGCGCGGGCGGCGGCGGATGGCGGATCTCGCAACCCACTGCCTTAGCCCGCAGGGCGTTCACCTAAACCGTGCCGCTGTCTTTTGTTCCCGCAGTGGCTTCGGGCTTTTGATTGCTGGTTGGAGTCAAGATGCCTAGTTCAAAGAGCTTCTCTGGGGAGGCTTTGCACAACTCACAAACGCGATCCAGAATCGCCCCAGCCTGTAGAAGGAATCCCATCTGTTGCAGCTCACCGACACTATTGATCCACGCCCTGGTCTCGGGATGGACTTTCACCATCTCGGAGCATTGAGCCTCGCACCTGTTACGCTCGATCACGCGTTGGACGGCGACATCCTCATTAACGTCCAGGGGAACGGAGAAGCATTTCGTTCCATCCGGTCCCCGCACGGCGATCTTGGTTCGGTCAGGACGGAAGGCCCCGAAGTCAATGCGAATCACGCGGCCATCGCCAAGGTCGATCGCAAGGGCTGAGCCAGGCGCCATAAACCTGCGAGTGAACCAGTATCCCGGTCCAGCAGCCGGATTGCGTTTCGCATTGAGTTTGGTCTTTGGCATCTTCCCATTCCCTAAAACTTCCCGCGCGGGCGGACGGCGGTAGGCAGATCTCCTTCGACCCACAACAGCCGCCGCCAGCCCAACGCGTGAAGTATTCCTGAAGCCACTAGCCGGCGTATTCCGCCGTCGGGTGGTGAGTGCGTGGGTCAGGCGGCTGCGGACTGGGAGAATTGGCCGGGGCTCAAGATTCCCAGGTCGATCAACTTCTGTGGGCATTCCTGATAAAGCGCTGAAAGCCGCTCCAGCATGCGACCCATTTGTCTCTGCTGCGTGCGTTCCTCAACCGCGGCGATGCGGCCGAGACGGGCATTTGCCTCCCGGTCGATGTAGATGCGGACCAGCATTCGATTGCTCTTCACGTGTTCCTCTTTTTCCCGTATGGCATTCCGTTGCCGCATTTGATACCTCGCATTGACTTCCGATGTACTAGCAGTGTGCTAGCATTATGACGCAGGAGTGCCAGTTGTCAAACAAAAAAAACAAGCAAGCTCTTCCCGGTTCACCAGATCGCGTGTTTACTGGGCGGCGTGGCAGGACGATCCATAGAAATCATCGGCTCAAAACTCTGTAAGTTCAGGGAAGATAACTACCTGACCCAGGAGAAGTTTGCGGATCAAGTTCGCAAGGCGGGGGTTCGTTTCAGTGCGAGCCGCGTGTCGAAGATTGAAATGAAGGGGGATAAACCCGACACCATATTGGTAGAGACATTCAACGCGATCGCGAGGGCGTTCGGGATGGATCCGGATGATCTATTCGATACCATTGGCTATTATGGCATCATGGACATCCGCCCTGGCGTCCTGCTGGACTGCCACGGCAGCCACCTCGCGAAACGTGGGGAAATGATCTGGACTCCCTTGACAGAATCCACCGCGAAGGCCCTTATCGCGCAAGCGGATATAGAGAACATACCCACCGATGATCTGGTGGTTGAAATGCTGACCGCTCGCACCAGGAGGCCGCGTCGTGTCAGCGTGGATGATCCGGCAGCCGGTGGTACGCCTGCTGAATCGCCAGCAGCAGAGATTCCAGTGCCTCCTGGTCGCTCTGTCGGCCAGAAAGCCAGAGGACATACTGCCAAAGGTCAACGTGACAGTCAGAAGGAAGCCGCTCGGCGGGCACGATAACAGAGAATTCAATGCCCTTTATTTCGACAATGCGCACGATCATATATAGCCCTATTACCGCGAATCCATGGCGGATTTGCCCATCCGTGCGACGGTAGTCTAGCGGTGGGGTGTGACAACAGCATGTCACAGGTGGCGGGGAAAATTGAAAGGATTAGGTGAGGAGATGAGCGAACTTTGCGAAAACTGCGGCCGGTCAATCGGGAAGCTCGAGACGCCACGCGTGCATAAGGGAAAGATTGTTTGTACGGACTGCGACCAGAAGCTCAAGGCGGAGATTCCCGATAGCCCGGAATGGGCGGTTCCGGAAATCCCCAAGTCACTGCTTGCGGAAAATGCACCGGCGATCCAGTACGAATCGGTAGCGACGAAAGCGACCGCCACGGCGCGAGTGGCGGGAGAATGCGATCTGTGCGTGGGGCGGATGGCAACGCGGTCATACGAGGGAAAGTCTGTGTGCGATAGATGCTTCTGGGAAAACTTTCGAGACCACGTTCCCACGTATGCCTTCCTGCAACTCGGCGGATATGTTTGCCTACTGATTGGACTGGGCGCGATCGTCGCCGGCGGAGCCATATTTGTTAATGAAAGAGGAATTGAGGGACCGTGTATCGCGGCCGCGGGCGTGCTCTATGCTTGCCTCGGGGAAGCGTTCGTGGCGTTACGGCACATCGCATGCAACTCCTGGAAGATTTGACAAAGGCAAGCGAGCTCGGCATGATAATCCGCAACTGAGGTATTCCTGATCGCCCAGAAACTGGGTTAAAGGCCGGCAGGCCAACAACTGAATAGATCGAAACTTCCCGCGTGAGCCCAACGTTTTGTTGATGCTTGACGCGGGTTCTGCGTTTGTGGGTTCGAAGAGGAACCTCACGCAAAGCTCGCAGAGATCGCAAAGGAATGCGAGCTATGCTCAGGGACGAGCGGAAAATTCGGACCTCACGCGAAGACGCGAAGACGCGAAGGGCGGAGATTAACCGCATCCTGGCGTCCATTCCGACGCCAACGGGCAAGCCCGCTCGGGCAATCGTGCAGCTCCGCAGGCTCCTCACTTCTCTGGCAGCAGATTCAATTCGAGGATCTCAAGGGCGTTATCCAGGATACGACAGAGAATTGGCGCAGCCGCTAAACGGGCCGTCATTGATCGCTTCTGTTCTAGCGAAGCATGCTCGAATGCCTCAAACCACGCGAACAGGGCCATGCGACAATAAACCACGTCCTGCAGGGTCGCGTTCTCGCAAATCCAGTGGCGGAACGCGGCGTCATTGCGAATCTGTATCACCGCTTCTCTCGTCGTTCTCGCCCCCAGTTTCGTCGGAACAAAAGTGCCTGAGTGGGCGTCGGCAAACTGCCACAGCACGCGCGGGAACGCGCTCATGCGTAATGCCTGGACAATGTTGTTCAGATGCGTCTGCGTATCGGGGAGGTCGCTCATGAGGGAAATGGTACAGCAGAGTGCGGCTGAGTTCATTCGGGAGATTGCGGGGAGCGGGGAGTTTTACCCGCGGGCGACGGCTGCAGGACGCGGAGACGCGGCGACGCGGGGACACGGGGCGAATTACCACGATAACACCAACGCGAGAGCGGGCATGGATGGTCGCGGCGATCGGGCTGCGGGCCGGAGCCCAATGGAAATCGCATCGAGCGTCGGCGTGCGTGCCAATGGGCACAACCTGGCCGATCCCAGGGCACGCCGGATGGTAGTGGTCAAGTGCTTTGATCGCTCGGATGCGCGGCCGCTGACGCGCACGTACGCGCGGGCGGCGGGGGCGAAGCGATGGGTGAAGGTGAAGGCAAGAGCCGATCGGGAGATCGGCGTTCCCGAACAACTTCGCAGTGGCCTGCGTGGCGCCTTAGAGGGTTGCCACCAGGCCCTTAGCAATCAAATTGGCGACAGGATTGTCGCCACTACTCCAAACGTAGGCATAGACGCGAGGCGACACACCGTGACCAGGCTGTGCGGCGCCCCGTCGGGATCGGCGAGACATGCGTCGCTCCCCCTCCAACCGGAATCTGCCGCGGGCAGGGATGCCCTCCGGAAACAGCCTGGAAGCGACAGCTCGGACGTGCTGGCGAATAGCCGGCGTGCCCGTCTTACCAATACCCACATTGAATTGAGGATGCGGAGCGCCAGTGGGTCGCGCCATGGCCGTACCGGAAACAAAACAGCAAGGGGTCGGGAGTCATTGGTGCACAGCACCCACCAGGGCGATTACGCCAATGACTCCCGACCCCTTAGTTTCCGATCGGCCGGAGTCCTTGGTTCAGTATTTCCGCGAAAGGCTTCCATGCGAACACTGGTTTCCTGTGTCATGGTTCTGCTGGTCGGATGCTTCATGGCTGGGTGCAAGACAGCGCCTCCGCCGGTCGCAACCACACAGCCGCTGCTGTCGCCGGCCGACACGCAGGCAACCAGCTTGACGGCCTTTGCGGTGACCGTGGGGGCTCTGCAGGCGGCGCCGGCCGATCGTCGCGACGCCCTGGCCGGCCAGGCGTACCTCATTGCGCGCCAGATTAGCCAGACGGCGGCTCTGGGCACGCTGGATGCGGCATCGCTGAAGGACCTGGTGGCCAGACAGATCGCGGGGAATCCCCTCCTCGCCGCATATGCCGTTCCGGCGAACGCGGCGGCTTGCCTGCTCATTGATGGCATTTCGGCCCAGGTGAAGACGCAAGGCGATCCACAGTTCGCCGCATACGTGCAGGCGGGGTGTAACGGGGTGATGGAAGCAACTGCGGCATATGCGCCTGCGATAACCAAGTAGCCATGCAGAAGATCCTGTCCATCCTCACGCAAAGCTCGCAAAGAGCGCAGAGAGTTCCTCTTCGCGGCCTTTGCGCCCTCTGCGTGAGGTTATCTCTTGCCTTGTGCCTTAGCGGTTGCGGCTACATCCGCAGCCAGGATGCGCAGCACGGCATCATCGGCGCCACGTTCTGTAAGGATGTGAAGGCCGTAGTGGTCGATGCATCGGCGAAATCTCCGGATGGGAAGCTGGCAGTCGAGGTGCATGTCGCGGTGTATGGATCCTCGGTGAATGAAGCGGCGGTGGCGGAGATCGCCAGGGCGATCGCGGCATTGCCCTGGGCGGCGATTGTGGGGGTGCTATGAAGTGCCTGACGAACAACATCGATCGAAGTCACTTTTACACACGCCCTGGCATGTGTGATCGCTGCCCGATTGGTCGCGACGCCGCCGATTCGGTCGTACGGTGCTTCCGCGGCGTAGATGTCACGGGATGGGTGGTCGCTTACGAATTCGGCGGCGTGCGTGTGAATATCGCTCCACACTTCTGCTTCGATGGGGCTTCGATACCGCAGTGCGTCTGGTCGATCATCGGACACCCGTTCACGCCGGGATTCGTTCGCGCGGCGCTGCTCCATGATGTGCTCTATCACTCGCACGTGCTGTCACGGCGGATGGCGGATGACGCCCTGCTGGAGCTGCTGGCGGCGGATGGGGTCACCTGGTGGAAGCGGACGGTGATCTGGTTGGCGGTGCGCTGCTTCGGATGGATGTTCTGGAAGCAACCACAAGAGGTCATCGAATACTTCTCGAAGTTCATTCGGGTGGAAGGGACGCAGGAATGATGCTGGGACAGGTGACACAACCGGTGGAACGGATGGACTGGAACTTGATTCTGGCCGTTCTCTCTCTGGCCATGAATGTTCTGCTGGGCATAGGGCTGGCGTACATCGCGTCGAAACAGAGCGAGATCAAGGATCTGAAGTCGGATCTGCAAAAGGCAAACACCGACCAGATCAATGAGCGGTTCTCGGGAATGTCGCAACAGTGCGCTGTGCGGCATCAGAATCTGGATAACCGACTGGCGGCGGGGGATCGGCACTTCAATGAGTCGCGGGAAGCGGAAAAGGAGATCGCCAAGGACATCGCGGTGATCCGGGAAAAGATGGCTACGCGTGAGGATCTGAAAGAGATATGGACTCTGGTCGGAAGAAGGATGGGAGAACATGCCTCAGCGAACTGATGAATTCAACCCCGATGCGCGGGCGCGGCAGTTGCGGCGGCGGGCGATCGTGCTGGCCAAGCTCCAGGGCGGGCAGTACGCCGACCGCTGGATCCCGGCGAAGCAGTTCCTCCAGGTGCGCGATGACCAGGGCGAGCAGATCCACGGCGAAGAGGCTGTGGCGCTCATGCTGGAAAGCCTGGTCGAGCTGGGATTGATCGAGGAATGGAAGCCACTAGGGATGAGTGGGAAGGCCGGCGGGTTCGCCCAGCGGAGGTTCCGACTCACCGATCGTGGATATGCCCTGTGGGCTCAGGAGATCGATCCGATCCCGTCGATCGCGGATGAAAGACTGGGAGACTGAGGAATAGCGGATTTCGGATAGCGGATTGCGGATATGGCAAATAGAGCACCAGACTTCTTCCGGATGCTGAATGAGCAGGCCCTTGAGGCCCTGGAAGAGTTTGCGCGCCAGCCGGGTCGGCAAGGGGATGAGGTCTTAGAGTGGCTGGGGGGCCGCGGGGTGAAGACGAGTCGGACGGCCGTCTATCGCTGGCTGCAGGATTTCCGGCTTGAGGATCGGACAAAGCGGTCTTCGGAAGTGGCTCGAAGCTACCTCGAAGCGGCCAGGGAAGCGGATCCGCAGGCGGTCTCGGAGGCGTCGCTTAAGAAGTTCGAGGAGCTGGTCTTCGATTACCTGGTGGGGGCGGAAGAGGCCGATGCGAAGGATCTGATGTTCATCGCCTCGGCAATGCGGACGGGCATCGGAAGCCGGAAAGAATTGCTGGATCTGCGGAAGAAAGTGCAGGAGCTGGAATCGCGGATGAATGCGGCGAAGACGAACCTCGGCAAGGAACTAGCCGGCGTGATCCCGCAAGAGCGGATCGATGCGGCGGGTAAGAGGATCTTCGGTTTCTAATGAGCATCGCAGCGGAACAAATTCAGGCTTTGCCGGCTCCGGCCATCTCGGTCGGGCCGATGCTGCGGTTCGATCCCTCGCAGCAGAAGTTCCTCCTGGATGACGCCCGCGTGATCGTCGTCAACTGGCACCGGCAGAAGGGCAAGGATTTCACCGCCGCTGCCAAGGCGATGAAGTCGGCGATGGAGACAGGGCAGAACTGGTACATCGTCTCCCTGACGCAGCGACAGGCAGATGCCACCTTCGATAAGTGCAAGCGGGTCATGCTGGCGTATAAGGAAATGCTCAAGCTCGATGGCGAGGCAACGCTGTCGGAATACGAGTTCCAGGACTATGACGCGGCGATCGACCAGGCGTTCACCTGCACGGCACGGCAACTGACGCTGCCCAATGGCGCCAAGGTCGTATCTCTGCCTGGCAAGAATCCGGACACGCTGGCGGGTTTGACGGGCAATGTAATCTTCACCGAGTTCGGATTATTCCCCGGCGGCGGCTACGAGCATTGGCGCGTGGTATTTCCGCTGGCGACGCGGGGATTCCAGATCATCGTGATCAGCACGCCGAGGAATAAGAAGACCAAGTTCTATGAGCTGTGCAGCGATCCAGAGACCTACAGCTATCACTTCTGCGACATCCACCACAGCGTGGCCTTCGATGGCTTCGTGCTCAAGGACAATAAAGGGCGGCCGACGACGGTGGAGGCGTTCAAGAAGCTCTACGGCGACGATGCGGGCTGGCAGCGTGAGTACGAATGCCAGTTTACCGGGGATCTGGATGCCCTGATCTCCTGGGCACAACTACTCTCGGCGCAGGATCCGGACCTGGTGGTTCGCATTCTGCGCGTAACCAAGGGGCAAGGCTGGCGGGATGACTTCTTCGCTTGGCCGGATCTGCCAGCCGGGCGGATGGAATATGGCTGGGACGTGGCGAGACACAAGGACTTCAGCAGCTACTGGGGAAATCTGGCTCGTCGCGATGGCAAGAAGGAATTGCGCTTCCTGGTAGTGATGCAGGGAACGGAGTTCTCTACCCAGCGGCACATCATCATGCGCGGCATGGACAGCCGGGGCGGAAACGTTGGATGCGGCGACGCCACCGGCCTGGGCATGGATAGCAATGAGACGCTGCAGGCGAAATATCGCGATCGCTGGGAGCCGGTGACCTTCAGCACGAAGACGAAATCAGAGCTCGGATCAGTGGGACGGACGGCATTCTCAGATGGCACACAGAAGCTTCCTGCGTTCGCGGGAACGGGCGATGGAATCGCCGTTGTCGAAGGCGATACATCCCGCCGCGTAGTGCCGGTGCGCGGCCGCGGCTCGGAGACGAAGTTCATCGCGACCGACCTGTACTCGATCCAATGCGAACCGACCGGGGACGCCGCGGACAAGCGGCTGGCGCTCTCGGAGACGGTGAACGAGCTGGAACCCGACAGCCACTGCGACATCGCCTATAGCGGCCTGCTGGCGCTGCGGGCGGGGAGTCTGCTGGGCGGGAAGATGGGACCGCGGGTACGGCCGCTGAAGGAGATGCCAATTGGCTGGTGAACTGCCGACAATCTGGATGAGCGAGGATCCGCGGTATAGCCGGGTCCTGGGCCAGTTCCCTGGCTATCTGCCGGCGGCGACCATCGCACGCCTGGAGATGATCCGCCAGGCTCGCATGCTCTTTGATGGCCGGCATCGCGAGTTGTTTCTCACCGAGGGGCGGACACAGTACTCGTTCCGCCAGGTGCGCACGGTCAATGGCGGACAGAAGACGCTGTATGTGCCGATGAATGTGCTGCGGCTGGTGGCGATGAAGTCGGCGGATCTGCTGTTTGGGAAAGTGCCGCTGGTGGCCAGCGATGATGAGACAGCGCAACAGGTGATCGACGACATCACCGAACGCTCGGGTCTGCACCAGGTGCTTTACCAGGCGGCCATGGACGCGGCGGTGGAACGCGAGGCGTTCATCGAGGCGATCATCTATGACGCCCAGGTGTACCTGCAGCAGATCCCCAATGACGAGATCGAGCCGATCGGCCGCATGATGCCCGATGGGCAGTATAAGCAGTACCTGCGTCGCGAGACGGCCAGTGATGGCAAGGATGCCTACCTGCTGCAGAGCACGTACTCGGCGGGATCGATTTCGCGCAAGTGCTTCCGGATTAGCGAAGCGTCCGTCGCTAACGCTTTCGGCTCGTCGCAGACGGCGACGATCGATGCCCTGCCAGATCTGGAGCAGTGGAACAAGATCACGGGGCAGGAACTGGCGCCCGAGCAGGCGACCAATATTCCCTGGAACACGATCACCTGGATCCCCAACCTGATGATCCGCAAGCGGCCAGTCAGCGACTTCGATGGCGTGATCGAACTGCAGGACACGCTCAATGCAAAGTGCTCGCAGTTGGCACTGGTCATCTTAAAGCACTCGCAGCCGAAACTGATCGTCCCTGAACAGGCGTTCGATGAGGATGGCAGTCTGCCTGACAAAGAGGTCTACGTCGCCCGCAGCGGAGATCCCGATGCGAAGTATCTCACTTGGGATGCCCAGCTTGCCGCGGCATTGCAGGATCGCGGGTTCATCCTCAATCAGATCCTGGTGCAGACGGAGACCTCTCCGGTGCTGTTGGGACTCAAAGAGGGAGCGGCGCCCGATGCGTACCGCAAGGTGCGCCTGGAGGCGTTTAATAGCCTTACGAAGGCGGCTCGAAGGAGCGTCTATTGGACCGAGGGGCTGCGCACGGCCACGCGGACGGCGCTGATGCTGGATGCGACGATCCCCGGCCATGGCGGATATGTGGAAAGCACGATCAGCGTGCAGCTCCGCGATGGGATCCCGGAGGATGAGACGGATCTGGCCAATCGCCTGGCGGTCCTGAAGACAGCGGACATTGTGGATGATGAATGGTGTCTAGAGCAACTGATCTCCGATCCTTCGGAGGTGGAGGAGATCTTGGCACGGAAGGCGGAGAAGGCTAAGGCCATGACGCCGTCGATCCTGATGACGCAGGAGCCAGGGGCGACTGACAGAAATCAGCAGTCGGAGGTCGGAAGTCAGCAGACGGATGTAACCACAGAAAAAGCCGGTGGGGTCACCGGCTCTACGAAAGACACTAACGCGGCCTAGCCGCAAAGGAGATCCGCATGGATGCGGAGATGCAGAGACTGGTCGATGAACGGATTGTCGCGGCAGTGAAGGCCGCGACAGATCCGCTCATCGCTCAGATCACGGAGCTCAAGGGCTCTGTCGGCCAGGTCGCTGAGGCCGGTACGAAGATCAGCGAGATCCAGAAGAACCTGAAGATCGTCAGCGACACCGTCGCGGCTCAGAAGATCCTGGGCGCGGATGACGTCAAGGGACTGATCTCGGCCGAGATGACGGCATCGCAGAAGGCGGCCCAGGAGAAGGCGGCTGCCGAGGCGACGGCTGCGGAGGCTCAGAAGGCGATCAAGGCGGAGAAGGATTCCTTCATCGCTGAGAAGCTCAAGGGCATCCCGGCTGCCTACCACTCGCTGCTTGGCGATGCCAAGGAGAAGTGGGGCGAGATGGAGAAGACCATCCGCGATACGTTCGCTGCTGATGCCAAGGCGGCGGGGCTGCAGGTTCCCAATGTCGGCGGATCCGGCGGCGGGTCTTCCGTGCAGAGCACGGGCGCGGCGACAGATGGCGGGTTCCTGGTGATGCCGGGCGCCCCCAAGGCATAGCGGGGGACCTTACCCGACGATGAGTAGAAGAGCCGATCAGGAGATCGGCGATCCAAGAAAGGAAAGACAATGAGCACATTACTCGACATCGCAAAAGCGAATCTTGTCGAACAGGTCATTAACGAGGCGGTGCGCGTGCACCCCGAACTGACCGAGTTGGCCAGCTTCCCGCTGGCGGGAATGTCGGTGCGGTCGGTGGTTTACACCGGTTCATCGAACAGCACGGGCAGCTTCCGCAAGGTCAATGCCGGCACGGCCGACATCTCGGAAGTCTCCGAGCAGCGCGACTTCACCTGCTATACGGCGGAGGCTCGCATCGAAGAGGATCGGGCGATCGCCGATCGCTATGAGAAGGGCGCTCAGGCGTGGCTGGAAGGCAAGTCGGCTCGCATCCTCGATCTGGAGATGCTGGCCTGGGCGAAGCAGATGTACTACGGGACCGGCAACAATGCCGATGGCTTCCCTGGTCTGATCTCTGCCTATGACGCGACCAATATGGTGGTCGATGCCGCCGGCACGACGGCGACAACCGGATCTTCGGTGTGGCTGGTGCGGGCGGCTCCGGCCGGCAACTTCAGCGATGATGGCGTGCGCTGGCGCTTCGGCAACGGCGGCTCGATGAAGTTCGACCCGGTTCAGCTCCTGCCGTTCATCGACCCGAACGACACGACCAAGAAGTACATGAAGTACCACACGGCGTTCACCTGCTATCCCGCCTTCCAGGTGCAGAGCATGCTGCGGGTGTGCCGGATCAAGAAGCTGACCGCCGATACGGGCAAGGGTCTGACCGATGCCCTGATCAATCAGGCGTTGGCGAAGTTCCCGGTGGGCCGCGGGCCGAACCACATCTTCATGACGCTGCGATCGAACCTGCAGCTCCAGGCGAGCCGGACGGCGACGAACCCGACCGGTGCCACAGCGCCCTGGCCGAACCAGATCATGGGTGTGGATGGGCAGATGATCCCGGTCCATGTGACTGAGGCACTGAGCAATGTCGAGGCGCTGACGCTCTAAAGAAGAGCGGATAGCGGATTTCGGATTGCGGAAGTGAATACACAAACGAAGAGAGTGAGTGTGAACTGTGGCCAAGAAGATCGATGTGAAGGTGGGGGCGGATGTGCACCTGGTGCTCGCATCAGGCAAGCACGCCCCGGCCGAGGTTACTGGCGTCCGCAAGGGCGCGGGTGACCTGGTGGATCTGGAGGCTGAAGTCGGCGGGGAGATGGTGACGATCACCAGCTCGCCGCTGGATGAGTCGGGGAAGAAGCCCGATAGCTGGCATCTTCCCGAGGAAGCCAAGGCGGCGGAAACGACCAAGGAATAGCGAAGACGAGCCGAGGGCGTTAGCCCCGGAATACAGGAGCCGATCGGGAGATCGGCGATCCAAGAAAGTGAGATGAAACGATGAACGGACTGTTTATGACGATACTGAGCCTGGTGGGCCTTATGTGCCTGCTGGGTATGGCGATCCCGAATGTGAAGGATGCGGCGCTGAAGCTGACGCGGGCACTGCCGGCGTCGACCAGCGCGGTGACTACTGTGCTGGCGATCGACACGCAGAATGTCGGCGGGCAGGAGCCGGATGTGGAGTTCCTGCTGAGCGCGCCGGCGGTTACGACCGCTCAGCTCCCCGACACCAAGACGATGACCTATGCGGTCGTCATGTCGGCGAATTCGGATCTGTCGGGCCCGACCACGCTTTACCCGAGCGTGATCGTGCAGACGGGCGCTGCATCCGCTGGCGCGGCCGCGGCGACGTTCCGGTTCCGGTTGCCCAGCAATGCATCGCGATACATCGGGTTCAGCGTGACGCCCAGCGGCTCGGGTACCGGCGATGCCAGCGGTGTGAGTGCGACGCTGGAAGCGGTGTTCTAACCGACCGGCGGAGAAAACGAAGATGAACCTCACGCAGAGGCGCAAAGGTCGCAGAGAAGAAGCTGGCAGTCATGCTGGTCTTCCTCTGCGTCTCTGCGCCTCTGCGTGAGATATTTGCGAATGAAAGGAATGAGCAATGGCAGAACCAATTACAGTTAAAGGACGGGCGTCACGGCTGCTGCCGCAGGCGGTGGTTGATGCGACCGAGATGTATGAGCGCGTGGACGCTTACGGCAGCCCCATGATCGGGGTGATGTCGAGCACCAAGCACCTCCTGACCGATGAAGGCAGCTATATGGTGGCGACGAACCCGACTCCCAGCACGCCGGTGGCGTATGGGTCGGGTGGTACGCAGGCGACATTCAGCGATACCGCGGGATTTATGGTGTGGAAGAATAACTCCTCGCCCCTGAATCCCGTGTCGATGTTCCTGGACTACCTGCGACTGATCGTCGGTGGCACGGTGCCGGCCTCGGCAACGAGCACGCATTTCGCGATCAAGATCGACAACGTCAGCCGCATCCCGACGAGCAACGCCAGCCAGATCACTCCGGTGAATCTGAACCTGCGTTCCAGCAGGTTGGTCAACGGCCAGCTCTGGGTTCCCAATGCCGCCGTGCCGGTGGTTCCCGCCTCATCGGCAGGGGCTCGCCTGGTTGCGCGTGGAACCCTGCGCAGCGTGATCAGCGTGGTGCAGGATGAGTACGAGCTGCGCTTCGGCAGCGTCGATGGCGTGGGCGCCATGGCGGCGGCCGGGGCCGGGCGCTATGTCACCGCCGCGCCTCCGATCGTGCTGGGACCGCAGGAGTATGCCGTCCTGTACCTGTGGCAGCTCTCTGGCGCCACCAATCCACTGTCAGTCGAGTTCGAGAGCGGCTGGTGGGAACGATAACAACCAACGATTCCCCTGGGCCGGCAAGGCTCAGGGGAGTCATGACTGTGGATCCCATGCTCAAACGACCTGCAATCTTCTCCCTGGCCATGCTGCTGGCGGCGACACTGTGGGCGGACACGCTGACCTATACCGCATCGACGCTGTCGAGCGTGCGCGTTTCCTACGTCTGGAACCAGTGCGTAGATACGGCTGGAACCTCCCCGTCTAACGTAATGACTCCAGACGATGACGATTCTTCCTATCGAGGTTCGGGCGTCGGAACCAAGGGCGATTACTACAACATGGGTCAGTCGATCCCAGCCGGTGCGACCAGCATCACGGCGAGGGTCACGGCGAGAATCAAGTCAGGGGCGGCGGGTAAAACAGCCTCCGTTTGCTGGAATAAGTCGGGCGTCTACGCGGGCGATGCGGAGGATGGGCAGTTTGGGGTAACAACCAGTTGGACGAACTATCAGAGCAGCGTGATCAGCCTGGCGTCGGTGGCGGAAGCCAACTCCATGCTCTGTGGCTTTTACTCGAACGACACAGGTGTGTTCTTCACATCGATCTCGGTGGTATTCACCTACACGCCAGCGGCATCCGGTGTCGCTCCCAAGGCGATGCACTACGCGCGCATGAGGAAACGATGAACCCGAAACGATTGGCAACCTTTGTCTTTGTGATGCTGCTGGCCGTGGTTTGCAACGCGCAGATGATGCTGCGGCAGTCGACGGCCAGGGTGATCAGCTTCGGCCCGTTCGTCAGCCCTTCGGACGGCGTGACTCTGCAGACCGGGCTGGTCTCCGCGATCGATCACGCCAGCACCGGGATCATGCTCAGTAAGAACGGCGGCGCGTTGACGATTCGCCATGCGACCGTGACGGCGAGCACCTATGACGCTTATGGGCAGTACCTGGTGACGCTGGACACGACGGACACAGGCACGCTGGGGCATCTGCGGGTACAGTTTGCGGCAGCGGCGTCGTGTCTTCCGGTGTGGCAGGACTTCGAAGTTGTGCCGGCCGGAGTGTGGGACAGCTTCATGGCATCATCGGGCGGGGCTCTTCCCGTCAACGCGACGGCGATCGGCGGCACGACGCAGACTGGTCGCGACCTGGGCGCGAGCGTGCTGATCTCTTCGGGCACGGGCACTGGTCAGCTCAACGTCACCAGCGGCGTGGTGGCGGCATCGGGAAACTGGAACACGACGACACCGCCGACGGTGGCGGCGATCGCCACGGGCGTTTGGCAGGATGCCACGGGTGCGGATTTCACCACGGCGAGCTCGATCGGTAAGTGCCTCTATATCGCCAATGTCATCCCTGGTGCTGCCGGCGGGCACTTCATCGCGGGGACCAACGCGGCGACTTCGATCACGACGGCGCTCACCGCCAACATCACAGGTAACGTCTCGGGTTCCGTGGGATCAGTAACGGGCGCGGTCGGCTCAGTGGCCGGAGCTGTCGGGTCGGTGACGGGAGCGGTGGGCTCGGTCACCTCCGCAGTCACGCTGCCCTCGATGCCAGCCAGTTGGACAACCGCGATCTGGCAGGATGCGACGGCGGGCGATTTCACCACGGCAAGCTCGATCGGTAAGTGCCTCTATATCGCCAATGTCATCCCTGGTGCTGCCGGTGGGCACTTCATCGCCGGAAGCAACTCGGCCACAACGGTCAACTTCACCGGCAACCTCTCCGGATCCGTTGGATCGGTGACGGGCGCTGTCGGCTCGGTTACCGGAGCGGTGGGCTCGGTGACCGGTGCGGTCGGATCTGTCACGTCCGGGGTCACACTGGCGGCGCCGCAACACGTCATCGTAGACAGTGGCACGGTGACGACGCTGACGAATCTCCCGGCGATCCCCGCAGGCTGGCTCACGGCGAATGGCATCGGCGCTGGTGCGCTCAATGGGAAGGGAGACTGGCTGCTGTCATCCGGATACACGGCACCGGACAACACATTGACGCTCACGTCGCTGGGTACGGCCCTGGACGGGCGGAGCCTCGACGCGACTCACCTTAATCGCCTGGATGTCGCGGTTTCGAGCGTGAGTGCAGGCGGCGGACTGACGCAGCAGCAGGTCGCTGATGCCCTGAAGCTCGCCCCGACCTCACAGCCGTCGGCGGCCGCGGGGAGCGTCGTGGCCAGTGAGCAGAGCATCCTGTCGGCCATCTCCAGTCTGCCCAATCCTGCCGGGGCCGGCGCCGATCATGTCACGGTCGGACCCTTCCAGCATGCGGATGGAACCCCGGTCGCTGATGCCAGTGTCTGGATCACTTCAGATGCCGCTGGCCTCCACGTCGTTGCGGGGACGTTGCGTAGCAATGCCTCGGGCGAGGCGACGTTCCTGCTCAACGCGGGAAGCACCTATTACCTGTTCATGACAAAGGTCGGCGAGACCCCGATCGTCGGGCGGTCATTCGTTGCGGAGGCAGACTGATGGACCCGATTATCGTCACTCCAGCAGCACCGGGCGGGCCCCTCGCCGCCTATAACACGCTGGCCACGGCGAGGGCCACGGCGAGCTCGTTTGGGCTGTCCAGGATCACGGTGGCGACCGATGCGGCGCTGGGGGCGGCGCTGATGCTGGCGTGCATCGATGTGGACACGGGGATGCGCTACCAGGGCTCGAAATACGATCCGGATGGGTCGATCACCGGAACGAAACAGGTGAGAGAGTTCCCTCGATGGGAGAATGGAATGCCGGCGAATGGACTAGGGGAGTGGTGGAGGAGTCCAATGTATGCCGGCCATGTGAACATGTCGGTCATTTGGGACTGGGATGCTGCCACCAACACGGTAGTGGTTCCCCCTGATGTGCTGACGGCGGAAGTGCTGCAAGCGGATTCGATCCTGGCTGGAGATCGGCAAGATCGGCTGCAGGCGATCACGGATGGACTGACGGGGCAGGCGGCGGGGTCGCTGTCTGAGAATTACCTGCGCATGGCGACGGATCCGCAGCCGATGTGCGTCCGGGCAGCGCGGATCATGGGACGGTTCAGACTACGCAGCGGAGCGATGTTGTAAAGAAAACAAACGAGCCCAGGGTGTGAGCCCTGGGGTGAATGATGATCAGCAATGCGACCATACTGAGGATCGATACGGGCCGGGTGACCGGCGCGGGGTCCGTCGTCTGGACGCAGGGAACGGCCCTGGCCATGCCCGCCGTGCTCGATGTGCCGACGTCCCGGCATCATTACGAGCTGGGGGCGGTCATTAAGGATGCCTCGGCGGTGGTGTATGTTCTGGATCGGGTCCTGGACGAGGATTCGCGCGAGGCGCTGCTGAGCAAGACGCTGATGCGGCGGATCCAGGTGCAGGCGACTGGACGCGATGCCCAGGTCTGGGACGTCGTTGCGACGGACGATCGGGTTCACAAGGGCATGGGAAACGTGGAAGTGTTTGTCAAAGGTGTAACACCATAGGGAAGAGCGGACGGGGACGTCCGCGCTCCCAGGAAAGGATCGAAGATGAGTACGGCACTGACATATCAGGCGATCGCGACGGTGGTCGAGACCCCGGCCGGCAATGGATCGGCATTTGTCAAGGCGACGGATGCAACGGTCACCCTGGATGGAATGAACACGACGGTGGTTCTCGGGGCGGCAACGACGCCTCCGGTGAGCAAGTCGGCGTTGTTTACCGCCACCCTGGTCGCGGGGACGGTCAACATCGACCTCACCGCCCTGGTGGGCCTGGGAGGCGGGGCACAAGATTGCACGGGACTGCGGGTGCAGCTCGCGCGATTCAAGGCGCCGGCTGGCAACGCCAACCCGATCACCATTCAGGGAGGTGATACCAACTCCTATGACCTGATGGGATCGACGTTCAAAACCATTCTGCAGCCGGGCCAGGAGGTGACCTTCTACGGGTGTAATCTCGCGCCGGTTGTCGGCTCGGGAGCGAAGACGATGAAGCTCACCGGCACGGGATCGCAGACGCTGCAGGTCGAGATTGTCGCCGGATAAGAGAGGGTCAGGGATCATTAGCGTAACCGCCCTGTCGGGTGCTTCGCACTAACGATCCCTGACCCTGTGTGACCAAATGAAAGCAACGGATCCGGGAAACTTCCTGCTGTCGTTGGCCGTGGCGATCGGCACGGAGACGGCGCGCCAGAGCGCGGGCAATGGACTCGTGTTTCTGGCCGATCCGGGGCAAGTCGCGAATGCTTCGCTCTGGGTTCATGACGCCGTCGAAGCCCGATCGACGGCGGTTTATAGCGTGCTGCGAACCTATGGCGGAAACAGTGCCGGCGGGTTCGTTCGCATGGCGTCGATGGCGGTGCAGTGCGATACGCGCGGCATCGTCGCCGGCGACGTGCTGAGGCAGAGCTACCAGGTGCATGAGGCGCTGCTGGATGATGATGGGCATCCGGCATCCTGCTGGGTGATTCGCTCGAAGGCTATGGATGCCAGTGGCCTCCTGATCGATGACGCGGAGCGGGCAACCGCGGGCGACTGGCTGGTGCGACTCGTCAGGCTGAATGGCGTGCCGGGGATTGTTGGACGTGATGAGGCGGCGAGGTGGATGGCGGTGTTTAATTTTGATGTGAGATATGAACGCATCCCGGTGTAGCCGGGAACTGTAACAAGAAGAAAGGAACTCGCCGCGGCGAGGAACATTCATGGAAGATACGACCACAAGGAACTACGCCGAATCGTTCGGGACCAAGCTGTACTACGGGAATTACGACGCCACACTGGATTTCAACACGCAGGCGGATCCATCCAACCTGATCGCGGGCGTGGATGATTTTCCCGGCGGGGCGGGCGTCACGGTGGACAAATATGCCTACCTTCGCCAGGACCAGGATACCCAGGATGAAACGGTCATCCCCAAACGGATTGTCCTGGGCGATCTGTCGCTGACGCTGGGGTTCAATAAGGCCAAGATCGCGACGATGGAGTCTCTGGTGGGCGTGATCAAGTTCTGGAAGATCCTCATGGCGGATGGGTCCAAGGTCATCTTCCCCGGCTATCTATCGGGTCTGGATCGGAATTTTCCGAAGACCGAAGAGATCAAGCACCCGGTGAAGATTCAGCCGCATAAGCGGCCGTCGTTTGTGGCGGCGCCGTAGGCGAGCGAAGGACGCGGCGACGCGGAGACGCGGAGACGCGGCGACAACAATGAACGTGGAGAAACCCAATGGCTTTGCGTGATGTGATGAATCGTGCCCGTGTCGAGACGCGGGTGATACCGGTGGTCGGTGAGGTGCAGATCAAACGGCTGTCGGCCGGCAAGATGCTGGAGATCGGCCGCCAGAAGGCTTCGGGCCTGCACCAGGTGCTGGAGTCGGTGCAGATCGACGGCAAGCCGGCGTTTGCCTCGATCGCGGAGATTGAGGCTTTGGATTGGGATGTTATTTCGGCGCTGATTGAAGTGTCCAGTGAGGTCAATCGGCTGCCGAGCGGGAGAGACAGCGCCCCAAACTCTTAAAGCGGATCCCGATGCTGCAGCTTATGTGCCGGGTGGGTCACCGCCTGGGCAAGGGGCTGCAGGAGGTTGGTGAGTGGGATCCGCTGGAGCTGGCGATCTGGGATCATTACTTCGCCAGCTATGACCCGTGGCGCGTGGATGGACCGATCGGCAGGACGCTGCGGGATCGCGATGACCGGAGGGCGGCGATGCTCGCCTGGGTGATCGTGGCCAGCCGGCAAGGCGGATCGCGGTCTCAGATGGCGGACTTTATGCCGAAGTATGAAGAGGACGGAGTACAGAAGTCAGAAGTCAGAAGACAGAAAGCTCGGAAGAAGGAAACGGCGGCGGAGCGGGATGCGAGGGTGGCGGCGGCGGTGAAAGAGTGGGCGGGAGCGTAGAGGAATAGCGGATTTGTCGCCGCGGCGACTGAACTGCTTGCGGATAGCGGATTGCGGAAAGTAGGAGCCTGATGCCAGAACCAATGGACATTACGGGTGTACAGATACCACTGGGTGTGGATCTGTCGGGGCTGGATAAGGGCCTGGCTGCCATTCCCGCGCACGTCGTGACGTCGGTGGCGAAGGTTAAGCCGATCAAGATCACCGCGGATCTGTCGGGGATCAGCACGGTGGCGAGCCAGGCGGCAGCGACGGTGACCAATGCCGGCCAGGCGGCGATCGTGAAGGTCAATGCGGTGGGGGAACGTGTCGCAGCGCAGACGCAGCGGGCGGCGATCGCGGCTTCGACCGCCGATCCACGTATCTCCCTGGACAGCTTTGGTGGGGTGGCGAATTTTCGACAGGTACGCGGGGCCGGTGGATTTCCAGGGGGGGGCGGCGGCGGAGGAGGAACGCCACGCAGTGGATTGGCGGAGACCGTGCATGAGGCAATGAGCGTCGGTGGCATGCGCAGTACCACGGGCCACCTGCTCGAGCTTGCAATGAGCGGTGGCGTCGTCGGATTCGCCGCGCGTGAGGCGGATGCGATGCTGGGAAAGCTAGTGGAGCTGAAGCAGGGAACGCTTGGCTGGCGTGATGCCATGCGGTCCATTCCCCTATTCGGAACAGGCATGGACATAGGTGACAAGCTCCGCTACCTGGTCACGGGAATGACGACGACAGCGCAACAGGCGGAGATTGCGGCGACCGCCATGAAACGCGTAATGGACGCCATCGAGGGATCAGCGAAGGTCATAGAGCATCTTGGGGCGACAGTAAAGGGGTTTCAGGAAGCGGGGAAGGAGGCCGTGGCTTCAGCGATGGATCGCGCGAATCAGAAGCTGATGTCGCCGGAAGATTATACCAAATGGAAGCGGGGTGAGGATGCTAGCGAAGCGAAGAAGGCGATCAGCGAAAAAGTGAAGGTGGATCGCAAAGCAGTGGAGAAGGCCACTTCGGATGAAGTCGCCGCCATGAAGAGTGCGTTTTTGAAGAACCACCCGAATGCGAACTACGGCACACCGGAAGAGGTTGCGCAGGCGGCCAAAGATGAAATACCAGTCAACAAGGCCATCCATGCCAGGAAGGTATCAGGCGAGGTGCAACTCTCCGTGCTGGATTCCGAAGCAAAGAGTGCGGCGGATCAGATAGACAAAGGAGTGGTTACCAAGAATGCGACCGATGACTGGAGTCTGTGGCAGGATCAGCTTATCAAGGCGGCGGATGGAACAGACAAGTTCATGAAGGCGTTCTTGAGCAGAGGCGCCGCCGAAATCCAAAAGGCTAATAAGGCAATTGCGGGTGCCGAGGACAAGCTGGCGATGGCAGGCATGAGCGAGGGCGAGCGCTTCATGTTCGAGATTAAGAAGCGCACAAACGATTCGGCTACGCTGGCTGCCGCGCAGAAGACGGCAGACAAGATAGACGCAGCGGCCACCGAGAAGGATGGCAAGAGCAAGGTCGCGAAGGATTTGGGTGAGGCCCTGAAGTATGCCCTGCCCCAGGCGATCAAGTTTGGTTCGGGAGAGATGGCGAGCTGGCAGTCGGATCTGCAGCAGTTCGTGGCCAAGCAGATGGAAGGCGGGGGCGGAAATCCGGACGAGGACAGTAAGAACCTGGAGACGATCGCGAGTGCTTTTGGCGATAGCAACCAGCTCGTGTTGAAGATGGGAGGTGCCTGATGGCGGCGATCACCAAGGTTACATTGATCGGGGAGACGTTTCGCAAGGATGATGCGGGACGGGCCAAGGCGACGCGGAAATTCTCCGTCACGGCCGATGGCTACATGGACAGCGATGTGGCGATGACGGCCGCGGAGGCACTGGGGCTTCCGCCGGTAACGGAATGGTTCTCGGAGACGCGGCCGTTCTGCAGGTGCATCAGCCAGGATGTGGATCGACTGAATGGATCGCTGTGGGAGGTGACGCTCGCGTATGAGGATCCGACTGCGGTGGGGTTTGCGTTGGGAGGAGATGAGGATCCGCTGGAGCAGCCGGCGAAGATCGTGGTGGGGGTGGAGATGGAGCAGGAGGAGCGGGAGTATGATGGTGCGGGAAATCGCGTGTGTAATGCGGCGGGGTCTCGATTTACTCGGCAGCCGACGTTCCCGCTGCAGACGGCGATCTATGCGGTCACCAAGATAGTCGACGCGGCGACGAAGGCGGCGATCAAGGCGGCCGCGGGGACGCTGAACGCATCGCCGATCGAGATCGATGGGGATACCTGGGCCGAGCGGGAGGCGTGGCTGGTATTGGGGCAGAACGCGTTTACGGAATATGTGATGCCTGGAGATCTGCACCTGTACACCGCCAGCTATGCGATTCGCTGCAAGCGTGGGGGCTGGAAGATCGAGGTGGCGAACATCGGGCACACAGATATAGATGGCGACACGGTAAACCAGACGCTGGTGTCGATGAAAAACAAGACGAACCCGCCGATGGGTTGGCCTCTGGATGATGACGGCGACTTTATGGCCCATGCGTCGGATGAGCCGACGAAGCGGACCTTCTGGCTGTGTGATGAGAATCCCTGGACGGGGGTGCCACTGGCATGAGCAAGAGCCAGTTCCCATTGGTGCGGATGGATCCGGCGCTGGCCCAGGCGATGCTGGACGCGGTGGCGAAAGTGCGCGCGATGCGGAGGAATTGGCAGTCGGCGGGGATGGATCCGTGGTTTGATGAGGGGGATGGAAGCTCCTTCCGCGCCATCATCATGTCATCGAGCCGCGATGGCAGCAACTGGCGGTGGATTTATACGTGCCAGCGGTGCGTCAATAGCGGAGGCGGCGGGTACGGGACAGAGACCCCTGATGGAACCAACATTGCCGTCTTCAATAGGGTCGAGCAGATGAACGGAACATCGGGAATGCTGGGCATCGGGATGGACCTGGCGGACATCCCGGCTGGACTGCATCTCCTGCCGTTCCCGGTCGGGTTGGTGATCGAGGTGAAGTTCGAGGACGGTCAATATTGGTTCTCTCTGCCCAACTCGATCGGGGGGACGTGTTCATAATGCCGGGTGTCATCGCCTGCAAACTTTGCGACTGTCCCAAGCCCACCTGCACGCCGACGTGTGGCGTGTGGACGGTCAAGTTCTGCAGCAGCGATCCGTCTTGGCAGGGACAGCGGGCAGTCCGTGAGTATCGCGGGTGGTTCGATTGTCTTTACGAACCGGGCGATGGATGGCGCTATCCCAGGTGGTCGGGAGCCGCCGGTCCTGACGTACAGTCGTCATGGCTAAAGGGCGTCCATATTCAGCTACATCAACCGACTGTAGCGAATGGATGCACCTGCTCTTGGGAGGATGCTGGTCCTGGATTGATGCCAGATACCTCAATAGGAAGTCATTGGGATGACGCACCAACTACCGACGAAGTATTGTATGGGTGGTGGGGCACAAGCGGCCTTGTGCCGCGGCAGAACATTGCGACTGGCGTCTGGTCGTTTCCGTGGCAGTACCCGGACTGCGGCGTATTGAGGCGTGTAGACCACGTCGTCGGTAGCGATCCCGAAGGAGCAAACCGGCTTTCTCCGTGGACGATGGGAATGATTTGTCCTCCGACCTACTACACCGGCGGAATCCCATCGAGCTGGAGTACATTGTACTGGCGCTGCTGGCGCCAGATCTACATGATCGACAGGACTACGGTCACGGTCCTGGAGACTTGTCCAACCACGACAGAAGAGTGGAACACGGCGATGGAGACGTATGCTCCATTCGATTGGACGCGTCCGGATGTTGTGGTGCACTTCGATCTTCCTCAAGACTGCAATGTGGTAGCGGATTTCAACCCCTACGAGACGGAGGTTGATTATTCCATCTGTCCGGGATGTAGCTCACCGATTCCGCCCGGAACGAAGCAATGCGTGCGTTACTGGCAGGGCGGATACACCGACGGCGTGTTCAGTGCTACGCATACTGATCTGTGCATCGACCAGGCAGACCTACCCCTGCCGCCGAACCAGTGGTACGCCAGCTCGAGCTGGACGCCACCGCTTCGCTATTACCAGTTACTCGGGGTGGCCTGCACGGCGGCGGGGTCATGCGCGAGCGTTCCGGCGGTACAGCCGACAGCCCCGGCAGACACATCAGGATGCTACGGGCGCACGACGAAACGATGGCAGCAGACCGGCCCAAGTACGTGGGGATGGCTCACCGATGATTTCTCCGTGGATTATTACTCGACGAAGCCAACAGCAGTGGACACGTGGATGAGCGTGGGGGCATGCCCAACCGCGTATTTCTATCACCGCCTTGGCAATGGACCGACGTGCGATTATCCGTCCGCGTCGCCGCAAGCATCGAATCCCTCTTGGACATGCCCCAACGTATAGGAGAGCGATGATCTTTGGCATGGAACATATGGAGGGGCTGGACCCATCGCTCAGGGCGAAATGGGTGGAAAAGCTCGATGCTGTGGCCAAGAAAATCAATGCCACGCAATGGCAACTGACGGTAGAGCAGTTCCGGGAATTCCGGGGCAATCCCGCACGACAGGACCCGGCCGTCACTGCATACCGAGCACTCTCCCCCTCCGCCGGCAGATCTCGGCGTCCTTATCCCTGTGGCGATGTGCT
The DNA here is from genome assembly GCA_903871935.1 of uncultured Phycisphaerales bacterium. GTDB lineage: Bacteria > Planctomycetota > Phycisphaerae > Tepidisphaerales > Tepidisphaeraceae > CAIQIQ01. Next base: position 18,846 of record CAIQIQ010000106.1, on the reverse strand, counting down.
GGCGGCGATTCTGACCCGTATCGGAGTGCATCAACCAGCGGGGTGCTCGTGCAAGAGCATGCAGGCCAGAATGAACCAGTGGGGGTTCTGGGGGTGCATGCTGAACATAGAGGCGATAGTGCGTCACCTGCTCAGGCAGGCGCGCGGCGAATATTAGGGCTTGGTCGAGCCGTAATCGATCGACATTCGATGTGAGTTTGAAAGGCTGGCCCGGATGGGCCGGCTTCGAGTGCGCGCGGGGGGAATTTTCAAACTCGGACGCCCAATTTTCAAAGTTGGGGCGACGGCTACAATGGCTGTACGGGAGCGGTGGTGGCCGTGAGGGTTAGCGGCGCAGCGCGCGGCGGACATCGGGTTACCCATTCAACAACCATCTCCTTCACGGCATTCTCTTTGGTTTCGTCACCCATGTCTTTGGCACGGAGCATTCGTAGTGCTTCGGCGATGGCTTGATCATCAACTTGGTAGATCCCCATCACCGTGCTTACATTGCAAGCCACCGGCACCCGGTTAACCCATCGTTCGCCAAGGTACGTTCTCCAACCTACGGTGGCCCAACCATGCCCCCAATTATGACTGCATGGTGCCTCACGGGATGCGATCCACGCCTCCAATGGCCCCGATTGCACGTTCACCGGACCTGTCTGTATTCCGAACTGCAACCTCCGATGCTCGATCCTTCCGCACACCGCACAATACCGAGACCTCCGCTCTTCCGCCGGCACGACCATGATGAATACAAGCACGACCATCGCGATGAACGTCGGCCAGGCGAGGTACTTCAGCACTCGATACCATGGCCACCGCGGCTCTGGCTTGGCATAGTCCAGCACGGGCTTGTCGGGCTCGTTGCTCACATCAGACAGGATACCGCGCAGTAGCGTACGGGCGAAGTAGTGGCGACAATCTTGTCGCCACGGACAGGTGCAAGGGCACAGTGTGGCAGGCAATACGCGGTGACAGGATTGTCGCCACTACATGAAGAAGAAAGGTGTTCTGATATGGCAGCGAAGAAAGCGTCCGTAAGAGTGGTGGTGGGTCCGGCTTTGCCGAATATTCCCTGGGAAGATCGGCCGGCGAATTGTGATGAGGTGATCTGGAGGTCGGAGCGGAATCCGATCATCCCGCGGAATCTTATCCCGTGCTCCAACAGCATCTTCAATAGCGCGGTGGTGCCATATCAGGGGAAGTTTGCGGGCGTGTTCCGCGTGGATGACCGCCGGCGGCATATGCGGCTCCATGCCGGCTTCAGCGATGATGGGGTGGCATGGAAGATCAACCATGAGCCGCTTAGTTTCATCCCCGACAATCCGCGGGTGAAGGAACTGGGCAAGTTCGAGTACGGCTATGACCCGCGCGTCGTAAAAATCGGCGATCGCTACTGGGTCAACTGGTGCAACTGCTACCACGGGCCGACCATCGGCGTGGCGTATACCAGGGACTTCAAGAAGTTCTATCAGCTCGAGAATGCGTATCTGCCGTATAACCGCAACGGCGTGATGTTCCCGCGGAAGATCAACGGGAAATATGTGATGATGAGCCGCCCGAGCGATACCGGGCACACACCCTTTGGCGACATCTTTATGTCCGAATCGCCGGACATGGTGCATTGGGGTTGTCATCGGCATGTGATGAGCCGGGGCGAAGACTTCGCGCCGCTGAAGGTTGGCGCCGGCCCGATCCCGATCGAGACCAAAGAAGGCTGGCTGATGATCTTTCACGGCGTGCTGCAAAGCTGCAGCGGCTTTGTGTACAGCTTCGGGGCGTGCATTCTGGATCTGGATCAGCCCTGGAAAGTGAAGTATCGCGCTGCGCCGTATCTCATCTCGCCGCAGAAACTCTATGAGTGCGTCGGCGATGTGCCCAACGTGACCTTCCCCTGTGCGGCGCTGGTGGATTCTGCCACCAATCGCATGGCGCTCTACTACGGCGGGGCGGATACGGTGACGTGTCTGGCGTTTGCGTATGTGGATCAGATGCTGGAGTGGGTGAAGAAGAACGCGAAGTAGTGGCTCACCTACACGACCTGGCGGATCTGCAGGTCGATGATGGTGCGGGGATCAAAGTCGATGCGCTGTTCGAAGGTGCCGGCGAGGTGGCTCTTATCCAGGGCGATGATCCAGCCTTCTTCGATGATGGCATTTTCGATCACGCGGCCGTCGGCGAGGGTGAGGTGGCAGACCGCGGTGTACTTCCGCCGCGGGACGCCGTTGGCAACCAACAGCTTGCGCCATTCGTCGGGCAGGACTTTGGAGAGTCGGTTTCGCGGCGCGACTTTGGAATGCATGAGCGGGAGTGTACCGGCAGTGAGGTTCGGCTGAAACTCGCCCTAGGGCGTTGCTGGCGGTATCGTGACACGCGTGAGCAAAGATCCTTTTCGGGTTGTCATTACCGGTGCGCCCTGTTCGGGGAAGACGTCGGCCGTGCGCGCTTTGCCGAGGCTGCTGGAGATGCGCGGGCTGAAATGCGTGGTCGTGCCGGAGACGGCTTCGCATCTGCTGATGTCCGGTGCCTTCTTGCGCAGGAGCCCGGAGGATGCCTTGGTCCTGCAGAACGCCATCCTGCGCATGCAGTTGCTCACCGAGGAGCTGGTCATGGCGGCGGCCGGCGATGTGGATGTGGTCTTGTACGACCGCGGGGCGCTTGATGGGGCGGCGTTTGTCGAGGATGGGTTGTGGCGGCGGATCTGTAGAAGCTGTGGCGCGAGCGAACGAGCGCTCATCGGCCGGTACGACCTGGTGATGCTGCTGGAACTTCCGGGCAGAGAGCTTTATACGCGCGGGAACAACCACGTGCGGACCGAGGAGTATGAGGAAGCACTGAAGCAACAGGAACGCCTGGCGGCACGATGGGGTGGGCATCGGCAAATGGTGCACATCCCCGCAGCGCGGACGATGGGGCAACGGCTCAAAACGATGGCAAAAGCGATCGAAAATGGCATGCCAGCGTGATATCGGCGTCGTTTGTGCCCGGATATCCGGCGCGGCCCAAATGAACTAATGACATCGTAATCACTTCATCAGTCAATATTTACGCGCAATATCAATATAAAGGGGTCGGGAGTCTTTTAGTAAAGACTCCCGACCCCTTTCTTGCCGAACACATGGAGTGCTGCGCATGTGTCGCGCAGGCGCGCACCGCGACTTATGACAATCTTTTCATTTTTCTGAATCGCGATTTGTGATTTTCAATGGAAAACCGGGGGGTCGGTGTCTCCGGTGGTGCGCTTTGCGCGCACAAAGCGCGACAGCGGGGGGATATACGGAGGAGCATGTATGACGCCGACTATCGATGAGGTGCTGGGTGGAGTGGGAATCAGCGGCCAGAGGTTGGAGATGCTGCGGCAGGACCTGCAGCAGGTGCAGCGGCCGCGTTATACGCGACTGTGGGCCTATTACAGCAATCCCTCCCGGGCGGTGGGCGAAATGACCGATGACTCGGAGCGGCCATACCGCCAGGCGCAGGAATGGGGTATGCCAGCGCGGATCACGGGGTATCGGCCGGGCGTTGATCCGATCAGCGATGGCACGATCACCGACAAGGAACGCAAGGAAGTTGTGGTCGAGAACGACATCGCATGGCGTGTCGACACCATGGTGGATTACCTCTTTGGCACGGTGCCGGTGATTCACAGCCTTGCCAGCGATGAAGGCAGGCGAGCGAAGATCCAGCGGCTCTTAGGGGCGATCCTGCAGCACAACGGCGGCATCGGCTTCCTGCAACAGCTTGGCCTATTGGGGGTGGTATACGGGTTTGTCGATTGCGCGGTGACGCTGGATGCACCCGCGCCCGCGCATGGGCGGTTGGAGGGGATGCAGGGAGCGGAGCGAATACAGAACATAAAGCGGGCGTCAGGCTTGGCGGCCGCAGCGGACACGGGAAACACCACACACGATGGCGCAACAGCGGATCCAGGTGACGGCCTGGAGAAGCTTTCGCCTGGCACGGACGATGCTCAGGAAGATGCGCGGGGGGATGGCATCGTCAGCGGCCAGGATCAGCGCCGAATCCTGGAGATGGCCCGGTTGGTTTCGCTGCAGGCTGTCGAGCCGGCCCGAGCCCTTGCGATACTCGATCCTGCGGATCAGGGGCGCATGCTGGCTTACGCACAGATCTATGATGTACGCCAGGAGCAACAGCCCGGGCCCATTCGCCGGCTTCTGGGAGCGCTCAGCGGCACTGGCACCAATACCGCGCACATCGTCGAGCTTTGGACCAGCACCGGCTGGTGGCGCTGGCGCGATGATGTGCTGGAGGCATCTGGCGGCAACACGGTTGGCCGGATCCCAGTGGTGCACGTGCAGAACTCATCGGTGCCGTTCGCCTATAGCGGGGCATCGGATGTGGAAGCGCTGTTGCCGCTGCAGGATGAACTGAACACGCGGTTGAGCGACCGGGCACATCGCATCGCGATGCAATCGTTCAGGATGTACCTGGGCAAGTGCATCGACAACTTTACTACCGACAAGCGCCCAGCGCCGGGACAGGTGTGGGAGTCGACCAATCCCGATGCATCCATCCAGGAACTCGGCGGCGATGCCTCATGTGAGTCTGAGCAGCAGCACATCGCCGAGGTGCGCGAGGCGCTGGACAAGGTCAGTGGCGTGCCGCCGGTCGCGGCCGGGGCGATTCGCAATCGCATCGGCAACCTGACCAGTGCGGCAGCGCTGCGGATCACGCTGATGAGCCTTCTGGCACGCACCGAGCGCAAGCGCGCCATCTACGGCAACGCGATCCGACAGATCTGCGAGATGTCGCTCGCGTGGCTTGACGCTGCAGGGGTTTTCGCCACACGGCCGGAGGAAAGGGAGATCGAGATTCACTGGCCCAATCCGCTGCCTGAGAACAACGCGGAGAAGCTGGATGAGGCGCGGGTCAAGCTCGAGTTGGGCATTGCAAAGGAGGTGGTGCTGCGCGAACTGGGATACTGACGAACACAAAGGATGAAGGATGAAGGCGGAAGGATGAAACAAGAAGGAGGTGAGTGATGGATAGTGAGACGACAGTTACGCCGACGCCGGTAGCGACGCCCGTAGTACAAGTGCAGTCGCCGCCGCGGCCGGTGGTGGTGGAGAAGCCACAGGATGATCCGCGCGGGCAACTGCTGGCGCTGGCATCGGAGGTGGCGAAGAAGGGGACGCGGAAGCTGCTGTGGGATTACCTGCGGCTGCGGTCGCGCGTCCTGGGAAAGTGAACGCCCCGCGCATGGGGCTGCTGCATTTGTCATTTTGCATTTGTCATTGGTCATTTCGACCGAAGGGAGACATGAGATGAGTTTCACAGGCAAGGCTACGTATACGGGTGGTGTCGCGATGCCGGAGATCGCGGAGGATGTCAGCGACCTGGTGTCGATCGTTTCGCCGGCGGAGACGCCGCTGCTGGACGCCTTGGGCGATCCGATGCGGATGGCGCGCTCGACGGTACATGAGTGGCTCGATGATGCACTGCTGCCGAACTTCGATGCGGTGGCGGGCACGATCACCGATGCGTCGGAGCAGACGACCTTCGAGGTCGCTCACGTGGAGCGCTTCCGCCCCGGCGACCAGGTGCGTCTGGGCGATGATCAGGAGATGCTGCTGGTGAGCGGTGTCGATACGGCCGCCAATACGATCACCGTGAGCCGCAGCTATGGCGATACCACGCGCGGCACGCTGGCGGCCGGAAAGTCACTGCGCATCCTGGGCAATGCAGCGCTGGAGGGCGATGCGGCCGACGCTGCGCGATTCAGTGTGCGCACGCGCAAGCAGAACTACACGCAGATCTTCACCGCGACGGTGGAGGTCTCCGGGTCGGAGCTGGCAACGCGGCAGATCGGCGTGACCGATGAGATGAACTACCAGAAGCAGCTTCGCCTGCGCGAGCTTCTGCGCGATCTGGAGAACTGCGTGATCAACGGCACGGCATCGGCGGTCACGCCGGCCGGTTCGAGCTCGGTGCGGCGAACGATGAATGGGCTGCTCTCGCTGATCCAGACCAACGTGCTGAGCCCCGGCGCTGGCGGATTCCCCGCCGATGACTCGCTGACCGAAGAGCAGCTCAGCGAGGCGCTGCGGCGAATCTGGATGGAGTGCGGGTCATCGCCCGACCTGATCCTGGTGAACGCCGCGAGCAAGCGCAGCATCAACCAGTTTGCCTCGACCAGTCGGCGATATCAGCCTGCCGATGAGACCTTCCGCGATCTGGTCAATGTGTTCGAGAGCGACTTTGGCGTGTGCCGGATTGTCCTGAGCCGATACGTGCCCACAGGCACGCTGCTGCTGCTGGACAGCTCGAGGATCGAGGTTCTGCCGCTGGCCGGGCGCAGCTTCTTCTACAAGCCCCTGGCGAGCAACGGCGACCGCGATGCCGGCCAGATGATCGGCGAGTACACACTGGAGCTGCGCAATGAGAATGCGCACGGGATCATCCGCGGATTTACGGCGTAGAAGTGGGAAGGTCATGGAGGGCGGGTGAACGAGTGCCCGCCCTCCTGCGGGTCGCTCGCCCCGGGCGACCCAAAAGGAGGAACCATGCTGGCAGAGGCAGTGAATACCGGGATCGGCGATCTGGCGGGGTTGGGCTCGGCCGGGATGATGGGCGCGATGTGGCTCTGGGAGCGCCGCGCCAGCAGACAACGCGAGCAGCAGCTCGACGAGGCACATCACCGGATCCAGTCAGATCGGGTACAGCTTGAGCAGGTCATCACGGCCGTGCGCCAGAACACGCAGGCGCTCACGCGGCTGTGCACGATGCTGGAACACAGCGAAAGGGGGAAACCATGAGATGGATTGGGGCGATCGTGCTGGGGGCGCTCTCGGCGGGATGCACCGCACAGGAACAGGCGCAACAGCAATTGATCGGGAGCATGCAGGCGGGATTGAAGGACCTGGCAACCGCACAACAGCAGCGCCAGGAACTGGTGGATGGCTTCTATCAACAGCGCCGGCAGGTGCTCGATGACGCGTTCGACCAGGATGTGCGCACGGTGGAATCGCTCGAACGTGATTGGGTGATCGAGCATCGCCGGGCATACATGCTCGGATGCGAGGCGCTGTGGAAGCAGCAGCAGGTGTCAGCGCGCGCCGGCGAGCAGTTGCAGCAGAACCTCCGCACGATTGGCGAGGGATTGGCGGCACTGGCGCAGGTCAGCCAGGTGCGGGAACAGTTGGGCGGTTTACTGACAGACAAGGGGGCTACCAATGGCAAGTGATGCAATCAGAGATCAGGTGCGGGCGGCGCTGATGGTTCAATGGGATGTGTTTGCGGCGAAGCATCCAGCGCTGGCGAAGGCGATTGATCGGGAGATGCTGACCGAGACATGCATGCGCGACCTGCGCGAGGATGCGGACTTCCGGCACGCAATGGAGATGCTGGCGGTGGCGCCGTTGTTCGCACCGGTGGTGGAAGAGACGGTGGGACGGCTCGTGCAACTGTGGCTTGGTCGGCTGTAACGGCGAAACAGAAGTGCACTGGGGCAAGAAGGGGAGAATGTCATGCCGGGGGGAAACTGCGCACCAGGTGAGCTGGAGGAACTGCATCGATGGATCCGTGAAGTGGTGGGCCTGGCGATACCAACCAAGGCGCTCTGCCCGCACCATCAGGCTCCCATGGAGTACATCGACGCCGCGTACGCCGATGAAGATGTCGTCGTCTGGGCGCCGCGCGGCGGAGGGAAGACGACGTTGGGAGCGCTGGCAACGCTGATTGATCTGGTGCGCAAGCCGGGATGCCAGGTGCGCATCCTGGGCGGCTCGCTCGATCAGAGCCTGAAGATGTGGGAACAGCTTCTGCCAATGATCGAGAGAGTCGCGCCGGAGATGGTCGATGGCAAGATGCAGGCGATGCGCGTGCGGATGAAGAACGGCGCCAGCGCGGCGGTACTCACGCAGAGCCAGCGCTCCGTTCGAGGCAATCGCGTGCAGCGCGTCCGCTGTGATGAGGTGGAACTGTTCAACCCGGATGTGTGGCAGGCCGTGCAGCTTGTCACACGCAGCCTCAGAGCCGAGGACGTCAAGCGCTATTTCGACTCATGCTATCCAGGATTCGGACCAACGAATGTCCGGGCGAGCATCGAGGCCCTCTCGACGATGCACCAGCCCCGCGGGCTGATGCAAGAGATCGTGGATAGTGCGGCATTGGCCGGGCGCAAGCTCATCCGCTGGTGCCTGCTGGATGTGCTGGAACACTGCCCTGAGGAGCGCCTATGCAGCAGTTGCGGGTTGGAGCCGGACTGCCATGGTATCGCCAGGGACGCCGAGGGATTCATTCGCATCGACGATGCCATCGCGATGAAGAAGCGCGTGTGCAAGGAGACCTGGGAAGCGGAGATGCTGTGCCTGCGCCCCAGCAGAAAGGATGCCGTGTTCCATTTCTTCAAACCCAAAGAGCATGTCAGCGAAGCAGACTGGTGGCACGGCAACGACCACGGCGTCGGGCGCGCGCTGGCGATCGACTTTGGCTATAACGATCCGTTTGTGTGTCTATGGATCATGCATGATGAGCAGAAACGGACATATGTGCTGGATGAACTGGTATCGCGGCGTGAGACATTGGCGCGAAACATCGATTTGATCCGGCAGCGCGGGCACATCGGCTTCCGGCTGGTGACGTGCGATCCGGCGGGCAAGCACGTCAATTCGCAGACTTCCCGGAGTGATGTTCAGGTACTTCGCAATGCGGGATACGATCCGTTCTCCCGTAACACCATGGTGCAGGATGGGATTGACGAGGTCAACACAGCTCTGGCGCCGGCGCTGGGCGAACCGAAGTTGCGCGTCCATCCGCGTTGTCGCGAACTGATCCGTTCAATGGAGTGTTATCACTACGGACCGCATGGCGAGAAGCCGGTAAAGGATGGAAACGATCACTGCACAGATGCGCTGCGGTATTTCTATGTGAATCGGCCGACCCCGACGAAATCAGCGAGGTACTAAGAGTTGGCTTTAGGGGACCACAGGCGCAGGGGTATCATTCTGGCCTTCCGGGCACTTGGTCTGCATGATCCTGGGTCGATTCTGCAGATCCATGATGCTGATCCATTTCGCATCGCCAGGCTTCTTGATCTCTCTGCCCGCGTTCATAGCCGCGGCGAGACCGGCCACATCCTGCGGCGACTTAACGGGACTCTTGCCGCCAGGACCTGGTGGTGTGCTTCGAAGCGCCTCAAGCTGCTTCTTCGCATCGGGGGTATAGCGTTCCAGGTAGCCCGCGAACGGCTCGCCGCTGCCGCAGCGGAAGAGCAGCACGCGCACGGCTTCCTTACCGTCATGATCGAAGGGAGCCAGTTTCGTAATGTCATCGACAAACCAGTGCTTGCCTTCGTCGATGGTGTAGAACGCCTTGGTCGGCTCTTTGGCCGCGGATGAACCGCTTTGAGACTGCGAATAAACGATGAATGCTACAACGATGACGATGATGGCGAGGGTTGTGCCGGTCGCGACAGAGGGGTTTCTGTTCAGTGTTTCACGAATACCCACAGTACGCTCCTTTCATCACGCACAATCCGCAGCGCGTATCCTTCAGCAGCGGGAAAGTCATATTAGCCCGCGCACGAAACCAACACAAGCATGTTTGATACACTCACGAAGACACTTTCACATATTGGCACTTGCCCTGGCTTCATCGATAGCCGCGAGCAGATTTGCCAATGGGACATCCCCCTCTACCGCATGAGCGGGAGAGAAGATGTAGCCGCCGGATCGGCCCTCCGACAGCAGCGAGCGGCTTTGCGCGCGGACCTGGTCGGGAGTGCCAAAGGGCAGTGTCTTTTGCGTGGAAAGGCCGCCGAAAAACGAAAGCCGACCGCGATAATCGACCATCAGTTTCTTCACGTCCATCACTTCGGGCTGGAAGGGGTTAAAGCAATCCACTCCGATCGCGATCAACTCCTCAAACAATTCATCCACATCTCCGCAGGAGTGGATCATGACAAACTTGCCGGCGGATTTGACCTGGGCGCACATCCTTTTCAGGCGCGGCTGGATGAACTCCATCCAACATGCCTTGCCCATTTGCAGTCCCACTTGCTGTCCCCAATCATCGCCAAACTCGACGGCATCGATATCGAACTGCAGTGCCCGGCGCAGATGGGCGATGTTGTAGTCGCAGATGGCGTCAAGGAACTGGTGGGCGAAAGTGGGATTCTCCAGGAAATCCACCATCAGGTTTTCCATGCCGCGCAGCGTCCATGCCCGCTCGTAGAGCGAGAAACCCACTGCGAACACGCGGAACCTGTCGGGACTGGCCGCGATCTGCGCGGGAATCGAATCAAAGAAGACACCGGCCAGGGGATCAGGAAAGCGGTAAGCACTGAGGGTTGGTTCAGTGATGGGCGCATGGGAGACGATGCCGATGTCCTTGTCGATGCTGCGATCCCAGATGACTCCGAAGTGATCGCGCACATGGTTGTTTCCGATATCTGTGAAGACTCCCACAGGGCTGCCCAGCCAGAGAATATGGTTGCCGATCTGCTCATCCAGGTCGCCCGGTCCATAGTGTTTCTGCAGCAGATGCTGGGCCTCGACGGTGAAGTTGAAATGCCAGGGCACGTATCTGGGCTGCTCGTGCCGAAGCGCTGTATGGACAATCCCTCTGCGTGTCATAGTCTTCCTGCCGCAATAGTGCCGCAAAACCGGTACGTCGGCAATCGCAGGACATCCGGAAACGACCAATGGGCTGCAAGCGGCTCAATAGGTACAATCACAGACCGCATGACAAGCATTGCTGTCCAATCGGTAAGTCACTGGTTCGCTCAGACGCCCGCGCTGCGGAACGTTTCTCTGACCATCCGGCCGGGAGAGCTGTTCTTTCTGCTGGGGCCCAGCGGGTGCGGCAAGAGCACGCTGCTGCGCATCATCGCGGGGCTGCTGACGCCCACCGAGGGTCGCATCCGCTTCAATGAAACAGACGTTACTTCCGAACCCACGGAGCGCCGCAACGCGGTGATGTGTTTCCAGAGCTATGCCCTCTGGCCGCACATGACCGTCGAACAAAACGTCGCGTTTGGCCTGGACGTGCGGAAGGTGCCGGCCGAGATGCGCCGCGACCGCGTGCAGGAAGTCCTGCGCCTGGTGCGCATGGAGGAACTGGCGCAGCGCAAGCCCAACGAACTCTCCGGCGGTCAGCAGCAACGGGTGGCGCTGGCGCGAGCCTTGGCGGTCAAACCTGCCTGCCTGTTGCTTGATGAGCCGTTGTCGAACCTCGATGCCAAGCTGCGTCTGGAGATGCGAACAGAAATCCGTCGGATCTGCAAAGAGACAGGCTTCACAACGATCTATGTCACGCACGACCAGAAAGAAGCGCTGTCGGTCGCCGACCGGATTGCAGTGCTCAAAGACGGGGTGCTGATGCAGATCGGCACGCCTGCGGTATTGTATTTGTCGCCTGCGACCGCATTCGTGGCCGAGTTCATCGGGCAGACCAACATCCTTACTGGGAAGATCACCGGCCGCGATGGGAGCATGGCGATCATCGACACGCCGATGGGACAGTTGCGGGCTGGATCGGAGATGCCGGCCGGCCGTGAGGTGAAGCTAAGCATCCGCCCGGAGCATCTGCGCATCGAGCCGCGCGACGGCGAAAACATGCTCAATGGCGAACTGCTCTCCAGCAGTTTCCTCGGTGAGAGCAGCGAACATGTCCTGAAGGTGGGTCAGGCCCAGGTGCGAGTGCTGGCATCACCGCCGGTGTTAAAGGACAAAGGCGCGGTGCGCGTCGGCGTGAAGGCCAGCGATGTGGTGGTGTTGGCGGAGTAAGCAACCGATGCTATCGCGCTGAGGCAGCCGGAACGGGTGTGACGGGCGCCGTCGGGGCCGTGGTCGGACGGCTCATTCGGCGCATTGTCGGGGCGGTGGTCGGCCGGGTGCTCGCTTCCAGCAGTTGCTCCAGCGGCGAGACATACGTTACTTCCGGTTGGACTTCGACGCGACGCAGTCCCTTGTCGATCCAGGCGAGGATCTTGCCGTAGACCGGGTCACCGGATTTGCCGAGCATCGGCCGCATGTTCGGCACCTGTGGATGGGGTAACTCAGCCATGGTTGCCGGAAGAGCATACTGCAAAAGCAACGACTGTTTGGGGTGCTCGCGGTCGATCATATGCCGTCGCCCGCTATCACCGGCAAAGAGCTCCTGCGTCTTCTGATCCTGCGGTGTCCGACTGTATCTGGTCAGAAGATAAAGATTGGTATACGTCACCGCTTCGGTTTCGGTATTGGGGAAGAGAATGAAATTGCCCCCGAGGAACGAGCCATGGCAAACCTGGCTGGCGCAGCCGTTCAGGATATATTTCTGAACCACGCGGAATTCGCGGATAGCGGCCGGATCATCGAAAATAATCACGTCGCGGCGGATGGCGGCATCACCCTCCCGGATCATGGTCATTGCCTGCTGAAAGGCCGAAAGGGAGGCGAAGGTAGTGGAGTTGTACTGATACTTCTGCACAAAGCGGCGGCGAACATCGTTCTCAAAGCGGACACGCACGTGGCCATCGTCGCGCGATTGCAGTTCGGACTGGCGCACGGAATTGATGTCATGCTCATCGAGATAGGTCTCGGGCAGGGAATAAGGCGAGCGTTTGACCTCCTCGGTATCCTCCCGAGTCCGCGCTGCACGCAATTCCATCACGATCTGCCGGCGGATGTTATCCTGAAGATCGACCGCCTCGCGGCTGTTAGGATCGATGATCAACGCCTCCGCGGTGATCGCACGCGCCAATTCATACTGCCCACGCTCAAAGGCGTGCAGCGCTAATGTTACACGCCCGGGAGCATCATCTTTCTTGAGCCCGCTCCAATCCTTCTTGATCTCTTCGGCATCGCTGGAGAGGTAATGGATCGAGACGACATCCTCGCGATTCACGCGCATCTCGGTTTTGTTGCGCTTGATGATGATCTGAGTCGGCGTCTCCTGAACATCGCCTTCGTAGGTCAGCCCGTTGTTCGCCTTGACCACACCGCGCTCAGCGAATGCCGCCGTCGCCGCAATCTGTGCCAGGCAAAGTGCAATCAGCCGTACCGTCCGCATGATCAGCTCCTGAGAATCCCACAACCAACTCATCGCCAAAGACGCCCGCAGGCAACCGTGCGGGTGCAATCGTATTTCAGCGACGGACCCGCGGCAAGACACAAACACCCCGGAAGCGGACTATGCGACCTCCAGCATCACAACCTGCTTCTGCCGGTAGCCGGAGCCGATGTTGATCAACTGCACCCCATTGATGCGGTGCTGGTGCCCAAAATGTGAATGGCCACAGACGATGTGGCTTACATTGCGGTGTTTCAGCAGGGCCTCGCCGATGCGATCGGAACCGAGATAGGCCCAGGCAAAGTCCCAACTTCCGCCCCGGCGCGGGGGAAGCAGCTCGCGATGCGGCACATGATGGACGGCCGCGATCACCTGCGCAGCATCGCGCACCTGATCGAGCGATTGCGCCAATTCGTCCAGCCGCTGCTGCAGGAACAGCTCATCGCTTCGATGCAGCTTCACGTGCCGGCCATCGTTCCATCGCGCCACGATCTCCAGGTGGCGCGGTTGGACATCGGTGACACCGGTGACCAGATGCGCGTATTCCTCCAGCCGGGCCGCGGCGCCGGGAGAGACCTTCGCCTCATAGAACCGCCGCGGTATCTCAAGCTGGTCGGTGGCGAAGCTGTAGTCATACCAGCCGATCGATCCGACAAATGCGACCGAGCCGTGGCGGAACGGATGACCTTCCAACCAGTGCCATCCAGCGGCAGCAACACGCTGGGGAAGAACCCGGGCAAACAGGTCGTGGCTGTCATTTCCCCGCGTCCAGAGTTCGTGGTTGCCGGCGACGAAGAGCTTCGGGCCAGCGAACGTGAAGGAGCCAAGACACTCGTCCAGTGTCCCATCATCGGCCGCAGCGACATCGCCAACAACCAGCAGCACATCGAACTGCATCGCATTGATCTGGGCGATCTGCTCCACGGCCAGCGGCCGGGAACGCGGATGGTTGAAGTGGATGTCAGCGGTCACCAGGACTTTCATCGGGGCGCACTGTGCCGCAAGGCCGCTCGGATGGCAAGCACAGCTCTACACTTGGGGCGATGACGCTGCTAGCATTGGGGGCAATGAATGCGATATGGCAACAGGTTGTCGTCTATGCCATTCTGGCGGTCGCCGGAGCGATTGCGGTCTGGTCAGGGATCAGCGCCTGGCGCGCAATCCGCCGGGGCGAGTGCGGTCACTGCCCGGGATGCAGTGGCGAACCAGAAGACGTGAGCTCCGCACCAGCCAATGCCAAGGAACGGCTCGTCTTTCTTCCAACCGATGATCTGCGCCGCAGCGCAGCACGCGGGAAGCAAGAGCGGATCTCGAAGCTTTAGGCTCTACTCGTGACGCAGGGCTTCGATGGGGTTCATCTTGGCGGCCATGACGGCTGGATAGAGTCCAAACCCGATCCCGATCGCGCCGCTGATGACGAATGACGCAACCACCGAGAGCGTAGTGATATTGGTACGGTAGACCTCGCCCGAAACCAACTTCACGATAATCGGCAGCAGCGTGGCGAAGCCGGCGCCAATCATCACACCCAGCATCCCGCCGGTCAGGGAGATCACGGTGGTTTCAATGAGGAACTGCAGGGTGATGTGCCGGCGTTTGGCGCCCATGGCCCGGCGGATGCCGATCTCCTTGGTGCGTTCGGTCACGGTGGCAAGCATGATGTTCATGATGCCGATGCCGCCGACGACCAGCGAGAAGCTGGCAATGCCGACCATAATGAAATTGAACATGCGGTTGAGGCGCTCGGCATTGCGGAGGATCTGGATCGGAGCCTTCACCTCTACATCAATCTTGGCGCGATCCTTGGTCAGCACATTCTCAACCACGGAAGCCAGGGCCTCGACCTCGGTGGTTTTCTCGCACTGCAGCCAGATCTCGGAGAGTTCGATGTTCTTGCGCTCCATTGAGCCGGCTTCGCGTTTCATGATCGTATCGCCGAATGCTCCCTGAGCGAGTTGAAGCGGGAAGTAAACGTCCAGATCCAGGTCGCGCTGCATCATCGATGCGCCCTCGGAGCCGGCCCGCAACCCGGTGGGTTCAAGCACGCCGACGATGGTAAGCATGACCACGCTCATTCCTCCGGTGCCGACCTGGATCGTTTCTCCCATGGGATCACCAAAAGGGAAGAGCTGGGCCGCCACCTGGGCGCCGATGACACAGACGGTGCTGTTCTGGTCGTTGTCAACGGTATTGAAATATCGACCACGGGCCAGTGGAAGGTTGATCACATCGAAGATGCGCGGAGTAGTGCCGATGGCATTGGCGTTGGCGCGCTTACCCCCGTAGGTAACCTTTTGCTCGGTATCGCGCAGCGGCACGACATGGACGAATCCGGGCAGGGTCTGCAGTCGAGCCAGATCTGTGCGCTTGATGCCATACTCCAGGACGCGCTGGGTCCGGCCGGTGGCTTCGTTGCTTTCGGGCGGCCGGCTTGAACGAACCAGGATATTGCGGGCGCCAAGCTGCTGGATCTGCTCCAGGGCCGCGGCCTTGGTGCCTTCACCGATAGCGACCATGATGATGACGGCCGCCACGCCGAAGATAATGCCCAAGGCAGTCAGCAGACTGCGCATTTTGTGCAGGCGCAAATTGCGCACGCCGAGCAGAAACGTTTCAATAAAGAACGCAAACATCGGTGTTACTTATACTCCCCAAAGGGCTTAGCGTTGACCTGTGGGGAGTGTATCGGGGTTTAGGACCCCTGTCGCGGGTGACGCAAGCGTGTGTGGCGGATTACAGGTGAATCTGGCTCCACAGCTCCAATACCAGCAGGGCATAGAGACGCTGAGAATGGTCACGCTTCTGCTGGTCATGTTCGTCCAGCAGCTTCTGAACGACCTTCATATCAAAATGAGCGGCCGCGTAAGATCCCGATGCGTAGAGCGTTTCACGGAGGAAACCGCGCAGTTCGCCGCGGAACCAATCGCCGATCGGTATGGCAAAGCCCATCTTCGGCCGTTCAAAGTGGTTCTCGGGAAGATCACCGGCGAAGGCTTCGCGCAGAAGCGTTTTGCTGCCCTTGCCGATCAGCTCGCTGGAGGGCAGGCCGGCCGCGAACTGCACCAATTCGTGATCCATGAAGGGGTTGCGCACTTCCAACGCATACTGCATCGAGCAGCGGTCTACCTTGGTCAGCAGGTCCTCGGGCAAATAACTCAGGCGATCGACCGCCAGTGCCGCCTGAACCACATCGCGATGAGCCAGGAACTGCTCATATGCCCCGCAGAGATAGGCCTCGGAGGGTTCGGAGGGCTCTGTGGCCCCTTGCCCAAGCAGGGCGCGAATATCCCCGGGCTCAAACAGTTCCATGTATCGGGCGTAGCGCGTCGCCGCTGGCTGATGCAGCGGGCGGATGAACCGTTTGAAGCGCTGCATGCGCGACTTGGGGTGCGAGCCCGGAAGCCACTGCCACAGACCCAGCGCCAGTGCCGAGCGGATGGCCGGATGGATTGAGGAACTCAGCCGCATGGCACGATAGCGGTCATAGCCACCAAAGAGTTCATCGCCTCCATCGCCGGCCAGGGCCACTTTCACATGCTGGCGGGTAGCTCTGGAGAGGTAGTGCGTGGGCAAGGCGGATGAGTCGGCAAACGGCTGTGAGAAGGATGCCACAACACGCGGCAGATCTTCCAGCACGTTCATGTTCACCATGAACTTCTGGTGTTTGGTTTTCAGATGATCGGCGACAGCCTGTGCATAGGGTGTTTCGTCAAATGGTGTTTCCTTGAAGCCGACGGTGAAAGTGAGCAGCTCCTGGCCTTCAGGGCAGGCCTTCCGCATTGCGGCCGCGATAATGGAGGAATCGATGCCACCGGAAAGGAAACACCCGACCGGCACATCAGCGATAAGCTGGCGGCGAACGGACGCAAGCACCAGTCGGCGCGTGGCAGCAACGGAGGTTTCGCCAGGTATATACGATGCGGGCGGCTTGTTTGGATCGAAATAACGCCACGATCTGGTCTGCTGCAGTGCGATCGTCATCGCATGCGCGGGCGGAAGCGAGTAGATGCCCTGATAGATCGTGTCGGGTGATGGAATATAGCCCCAGAGCAGATAGGACTGGAGCATCTCATCGCGAGTATCGTGCTTCACCCAGGGAATGGGAAATAGAGCGCCAATCTCACTGGCAAAAGCGATGGCGCCAATCGGCCGCGGAATCGAGTTCTGATCCAGGGGATGCAGCACCGAGCCATCCGTGGCGACGGCGGCCACATACAGCGGCTTTTGCCCCATGCGATCGCGCGCCGCGAATACCGTGCGGTTGACCTGATCGACGAGGACAAATGCGAACATGCCGTTGAAGCGACTGACGCACGCATCACCCCAGGCCTGATAGGCAGCGAGAATAACCTCCGTATCACCGTTGGTATGGAAGCGGAAATCGGGGAGGCTCTTCTCCAATTCGGCACGAAGTTCGCGGTAGTTATAGATCTCGCCGTTGAAGATGACGGTGTACCGGCCGGTCGAGTCGCTCATCGGCTGGTTGGCGCGGGCATCGAGATCGAGGATGGAGAGGCGAGCGTGCAGAAGACTGGCGGAGAAATGGGGAGAGGGCAGTTCGACGTCATATCGCCCGGAGGCATCCGGACCACGATGCGAGATCCGCTTCATCATCGCGGAGAGGGTCCTGCTCTCTACACAGAGATGCTGATCGAAGCAGATGATGCCGGCCAGGCCACACATGTCGTGGAATGATTATTCATGAGGGTGATAGAACAAACAAGGATTACAATGCGCTGGAGACAACACAGGTCACGATGAGGCAGAGTAGACGTTCGTGACAAGTGACTCTGGATAGCCTGTGGATAACCTGCCCGAAGCTGTTGCCAAATTCAGCCGTCGGTAACAGGATGGGAACTCGCGGCGGGAGGTAATAGCCCAATGCGTCGCCTGAATGTCGCAGGCCAGCGGTTTCTGAATTGTGAAGCGTCAAGTTATCCACAATCTATTTTCCACCTTGACTCTTGTAAGTGCTTATAAATATTGATGTTGGAACTCGTATGCCGATCTTATCCACATTCAGACAGGCACTCTTACTACTACGACTGGATCTAAACTTGCTTAAAGGAGACTAGGAGTTAGAGTAAGCCGCAGGTATCGGGCTGTGATGTGAGGTACTAATAAATCCACAGCATTTGGGCAGGAACTATAGCCTGCCCTGCTAGATGTTTGGGCCGGGAGAGAGGTTCATCTCATGAAGCTGATCTGCAATCGTGGCGCGCTGCTGGAAGCTCTGAATGTGGCGGGCAATGCCATTGCCACGCGTACACCTAAGCCGGCACTGCAGTGTGTGAAACTGACGGCATCGGCCGACAAGCTGATCGTGGCGGCAACCGACCTGGAGGTGGCCATCCGCTATCAGGATGCCCAGGTGCAGGTGGACAAACAGGGCGAGGCCCTGGTTCCCCTGGAAAAGCTGCGCGAGATCGTTCGCGAGAGTGTGGACGACACCCTGTCTCTGGAATTGACCGGCGAAGGGATGAACATCAAGGGGCATGATTCACACTTCCGCATCTTCGTGCAGGACCCGGCCGATTTCCCGCCGGTGCCTGACTTCGAAGGAGCCAGCGATTTTGAGATCGTTGGGGCACAGTTCAAGCAATTGATCAGTCAAACGCTTTTTGCCGTGGCAAAGGAAAGCACGCGCTATGCCTTCAATGGTGTGCTGCTGAACATCAAGAGCAAGAAGCTCGTGATGGTGGGCACCGACGGCCGGCGGTTGGCGCATGCCAAGGGCGATCTGGCCAGCATCACCAAGAGCGATACCGACAGCATCAAGGCGATCATTCCGCAGAAGACGCTGCAGATGATTGAAAAGCTGTTGACCGATGGCGAAGAGAAGATCGG
>CAIQIQ010000105.1 GCA_903871935.1 uncultured Phycisphaerales bacterium | reverse complement strand
TCGCAGGAAATCAGCGTATTCTCCTGCGCCCCACCGATGATCAGCCGGGTGATGATGTGGACGATCTTCATGGTGCGTGATCTGTTGTAACCGATATAAAGCTTGGGGCAACCGAAACTTCTGTGTGCAGATCTTTGGCTTGCAGATCTTTGGCTAGAGACAGACCCCCATGTCCCTGCTATTATCGAGTCTCTGCATCGCACCGAATCAGGCAGAGAAGGAGCTTCACACTTATGGACGTAGCTGTCATTGGCTGCGGGTACGTGGGTCTGGTTACCGCCACCTGCCTTGCGAGTATCGGCCATCGCGTGCGCGGCGTCGAAAAGGACCAGAAGAAGCTCGCTCGTCTGCTGGAGGGATACTCCCCGATCTTCGAACCCGGCCTTGTCGGGCTCCTGCAGGAGCAACTTGCCAACGGAAGCCTCAGCTTTGGCGCCTCGATCAATGAGGCCATGCGCGATGCCGAGGTCGTCTATCTCGCTGTGGGCACCCCATCCAAACCCGATGGCACCGTCGACATGACCTATCTCGAAGCCGCCGGCAAGGAAGTGTGCGATGCCCTGGCCACGATTCAGTCTGACTATCTCGTCACCATCGTGGTGAAGTCCACCGTGCCGGTCGGCACCAACCGCAAACTCTATTACAGCCTGCGCCAGAACTCCAAGCTTGAGTTCCAGGTGGTCTCCAATCCCGAGTTCCTCAAAGAAGGTTCCGCCGTCAACGATTTCCTCGAACCCGATCGCATCATCGTCGGCGGCGAAAGCCCTGAAGCCTTCCGCATCATGCGCCGGCTCTATGACCCCCTGATCAAGACCGAGGATACCTTCCTGACCATGAACTGGGAGTCGGCCGAACTGACCAAGTATGCCGCCAACACCATGCTGGCCTCGCGCATCTCGTTCATGAACGAGATGTCCATCCTCTGTGATGCCTACGGCGCCGATGTTGAGGATCTCCGTAAGGGCATTGGCTCCGATAAGCGCATCGGGCCGGCGTTCCTGCGCGCCGGCGTCGGCTTCGGCGGCTCCTGCTTCCCCAAGGATGTCGCGGCCATGGAGCACATCAGCCGCGCCATCGGCCACGAGAACCTTTTCGTCGAGGCGATTCAGACCATCAACAAGAGCCAGAAGCGGCGTTTCGTAGAGAAAATCGGCACCAAGCTCGGAAGACCGCTCGCCGGCTCAACTATCACCGTATGGGGCCTGGCCTTTAAGGCTGATACCGACGATATCCGCGAATCGGCCGCCATCGACGTCATCCGTTACCTGCTTGAAGGCGGCGCCAACGTCCGCGCCCATGACTATAAGGCCATGGACAACATGCGGGAGGTCTTCACGGACCAGGTCGAATGGATGCAGGATCCGGTGGCCGCCGCGGCCGGTGCGGACGCGATTGCCATCCTTACCGACTGGCCGCAGTACAACACCATGCCCTTCCGCAAGATCTCGGCAACCATGAATCAACCGGTGATTTTCGACGGCCGTAACTGCCTGATCCGCGACGTTATGCGTGAGAACGGCATCCGCTATTACCCGATCGGCCGCCCCGTGATCGAAAGCAACGTCCGCGTCCGCTCCAGTTCGCGCTAGGTCTCTATATCTGGACCGCAACACGCACTACTAAGCGTCGGTAGACCGGCCGGCGTTATTTCTGCCACGCCTCCGCCACCACTTTTTCCATCTCATCCTGCTGGCTTTCCATGCTCGCAACCATCTTGAATTGCGTCCGGCAGCGATCGAGATTGTGGCCCGGCCGCTTGATCTTGAAGTACGTGTCTCCCTGCAGGTAATCCGTAAGGAATCGCATTCCGATCATCTGGGTGATCAATCGCGCGGAGAATGCCAGTTCCTCCCGCTCTGCCGGATTCAGGAAGCGTGCTTCAGACAGATAGCCACCCGCAATTGCCTTGAACAGCTCCAGGCGCATCCGCACCTTGCTTAGATCCCGTTCATCTTCGGCGGCGGCCGCGGTGGCAGTGCGCACCATATCCCCGAAATCATACAGAGCCAGCCCGGGCATCACCGTGTCCAGGTCAATCACGCACACGCCTTCGCCCGTGACATCGTCAAGCATCACATTGTTGATCTTGGTGTCATTGTGGGTGATCCGCTCCGGAATCTCACCCTTGGCGTGCCGGTCCAACAAGCGCCCGCACAGGGACACCCGCTTCTCGACAAACGCGATTTCCTCACTCGCTTCTTTCGCCCGATTGCAGAGGTCCTCCTTGATCGCCTTCTGCAAAGTCTGCAGGCGGATCGGCGTGTTGTGAAAGTTCGGGATGGTTTCATGCAGCCGTGGCGAAGGCAGATCGGCCAGCCTGTTTTGGAACTGGGCGTAGGCTCGGGCCGCCGCAAAGGCCTGCTTGTCATTTTCAAGGGTGTCGTAGGTATGTGCCCCTTCAATAAACAGATACATCCGCCACCAGTTCCCATCCCCATCCTGATAACACGGCTGTGCGTCGCCGCGGGTGAGCACCACGCACAAAGAGTGCCGCGTAACATCCGCCATACCTGCCGCGCTCAGCCGGCTTCGCAGGTGGTCCGTCACCCGTATGATGTTCTCCATGACCGCACGGGGATTCTTGAAAATGTTGTGATTGATGCGCTGGAGCAAATAGTGCACCGGCGCCCCGGCCATATTAAACGACACCCTGAAGGTGTCATTGATGTGGCCCGACCCGTAGGGAGCGCCCTCGACAAAATCCCCCCATGCCCTGAACCGCTTGACGACTTCATGAAGTTTGAATTTCACCGTACTATCTGTGCTCATATCTCTCTCTCTTTGCAGGCATTCTTGAGAATCACTTTCGTGCCATGTCCGCCAACCACTGTTTTAGATCCGGCTCGCCCTTTGGCAGGAACCGTTTGATACCCGCGGGCGGATCGTGCCTGGCGCCCTGGCTCCACAATCCGACGCGATACAAGGTGCCAAAGCGGTAGTCGGGCACCGCGCCTCCCTGCCCGCCCACAATCTCGCCACCCCGCCTCACATTATCCTGCATCCAGGCTGGAAGAGTGAGATGATAGGGATTCCGTTGAACTTCGCCGACGTGGAATGCAATGGCCGCCACGAGATCCGCCACCTCCGCGATACTCGACTCAACCATGAGATTCGGAGTCGGCATGGCGCCCCAGAACTCTGTTTCGATCATCCCGCAGCAGAAGCCCGCCGGCATAGCAGCCAGTGCATCCATCACCAGTAGATGCGTGCCCATATGCGAGGAGTTGTAGTCTGAGGCATGTGGGAACACCACGTACTTCGGTTGATGCCGCGTCAGTACCGCCACGATGGCGGCAACGGCCTTACGCCAGTGGTCGGGCTCCTCCTTCCGGGCCTTGGGCGTGATCCGCGCCAAGCCGCCGGGAACCGCACACTCGGTCGGCCAGCCAAGAAAGGAGCAGGCCTGCTGGAGTTCAGCCCAGCGCGGTTGCTGGCGGGCCACATTACTGCCCAGTGTCACGGCAATGTTCACCACCTGAAACCCGCCATCCCGCGAGAGGCGAAGTGGCAGAGCTCCAACGATGCATTCATCGTCCGGATGCGGTGAAAACAGAAGCACTTTGGCGGCCGCCGGGTCTACAGCGGGGGGCGGCGGAAGAGCTTCGCCCCCTAACGGCAGGGCACGACCGCGTTTCACCCAGGTATCCAGCTCCGTAACCCAAGACAGATAGGGATTCATTTTTGTCGTCATGATTACACCTTCGGCAAACTTGCCGCAGCCACAGCCTGGCCATGGCGTTTGTTCGTCTCGTCCGGCGTCACCAGCCGCAGGGCGCGCGCCAACTCGGGAGCCTCGGCCTCAAGCACCCGCCGCGCTTCGGCCAGGATCCGCTCGCCGCCCGGCCCGCTCGTGACCCGTCCCAGTACCAGAACATTTCGAACTGGATAGAAATCAGCAAAGGTCAATATGGCATACCCGAACCACACGCCAATCGTGTCATAGATACGCCGGGCACGCGGATCATCTTTGGCCATGAAACCCTGCACCGCCACCAGTTTCTCGGGCAGGGGCATCTCCGCCGGCAATTCGATGCCCGCGGCGGCCGCCAGGCGGGGGATCGCCTGTTGAGAGAAATACTGAGCCCCGCAGCCCCGATCACCCGACCATTCGTCGGCCGGAGCGTCAAGTCGCGCATCCACCGGCACGAACGCCAGTTCGTTGAGCCAGGGGGTCAACGAACCCTCAGGCGTAACAAAGCCCGCGGCCAGACTGGTGCCCATTGAAATGCCTAGTACTGCGTTATCGCCCAGTGCCGTCGCTCCCGCCAGCGCGGTCACTTCGCCGTCATTCATCACGACCAGAGGCACATTGTTCCACTCACGGCGAATCCGCTTGAAAAGGCCGCGGACCTGGCTGTCGAAAAGATCCTGGGGCACTCCACGAAACAGCGAGCCCACCCGGGGTTCGCTGTTGACGTAGACACCGGCCGCGCTGCCGCCGATAGCGTCCACGCGGGGCAGGTGTTTGGCGGCACGCGCAAGCGTATCCATGATGCCCTCGTAGTGATACGCCGGATCCTTCTGGAAGTAGGGCTGCCATGCGATCTCTTCCGAGAAAACCACCTTGCCATCAATCAACGCTGCCGCTTTGCGATCGCTTCCTCCCAGATCGAACCCGATACGGCAGCCATCCAGATTCCCGCCAATGCGCTGCGCTGGCATGGATTCCTCCGGCACGGCATCAGCGCTCACCTCAACGACCTCCAGGGAACCACCATAGATCTTGGTTCCAATCAGATCGTTGTCGAAACGACCCACCGCGGTCTCGGTGTAATGGCGACGCAATGACTCGGCCACTGCCGCGGGCCCGCTGAAATAGATCTTTCGCCCGCCCTGCGCCCAGAGCAGAAATTTCACTAACCGCTCCACATGCCGGGCATTTTCACCCGCGCGCGGGTGGCCAGAGGGGAAAAGATTGCCGCTGCGCCGCGCGACCGCGCCGTCAGGCTGCGCCACCGCCAGCAGGAACGGCTGGTGCCCCGGAGTCTTTGATGCTTCTGCCTGAAAATTACGCCAAGCCGCGATGATCGGCGCAAAACCCGGATCAAGATCCGGCTTAATGCGCGGTTCCTTACCCAAAGTGATTCTCGTGTCCATAGCCGATTACCATATACGACAGATAAACGGCAACGCAAGGTGGCTCACCGTTTTTTCACGTACCCTCACGGCGGAGGTATTCGAGAAACGCGGGTCGGGCTCGTCAGTTATCCCTGCCACGGCAATGAACAAACGGCCTGGTGCGTCGTGCCACACGCTCAAATGTTCATTCGCCGCCATTTCCGGTACGCCACATTCTCTGTATCATTGACCGTTTCTAAAGAATGAACGGGAGATCGATCCGGTATGGACGCATTGATGATTAGTATCTCGGGCATGCGCGGCACCATCGGTGGCACGCTGACGCCCGTGGTGGTGGCAAACTATGCCGCCGCGTTCGCCGCGTACCTGAAGGCCAACGAAAAGCCGGCCAACGGCAACCATTTCCGCGTGGTCATGGGCCGGGATTCGCGTCCGTCCGGCCCGTTTGTTCGTGATGCCGCCTCCGCCGCCCTGACTGCCAGCGGCTTTGAGGTGATCGACCTCGATGTCGTCTCCACCCCCGGCGTCGCCATGATGATCAAATACGCCGGCGCCGACGCCGGCATCGCTATCACGGCGTCGCATAATCCCGTGCAGTGGAACGGCATGAAATTCCTGACACGCAATTGCGTTTCCCCCCCGCCGGCCATCGCCCACCAGGTCATCGATCTCTACCATAAGGGAATCACCAGTTTTGTACGCGTGCAGCAGATCCAGCGCCCTTCAAGAAACACCGATACCCACGCCGTTCATGTGAAACGTACGCTCGACTACGTGGACATCAACGGCATCAGCAACAAACGTTTCAAGGTCGTCCTCGACTCCGTCAATGGCGCTGGTTGCACCTCCGCACATATGCTGCTCTCCAAACTTGGCTGCCAGATCGTCCACCTGAACGGTGAACCGACCGGCCAGTTCGCCCACGAGCCCGAACCAGCGGCCGCCAACCTCACCCAGCTCGAAGCCGAGGTGAAGCGCCAGAAAGCCGCCGTCGGCTTCGCCCAGGATCCCGACGCCGACCGTCTCGCCATCGTAGATGAGAACGGCACCTACATCGGCGAAGAGTACACGCAGGTACTCGCCGCCAAGTACATTCTGTCCAAACGGCCGGGCATTGCCGTAACCAACCTGACCGCCAGCCACATGATGGATGATGTCGCCGCCGCCACCGGCAGCACGGTCATCCGCACGCCAGTTGGCGAGGCCAACGTAGTCGACGCAATGATCCGCAATAACGCCGTCATCGGCGGCGAAGGCGTTGGCGGAGTCATCGACATGCGCATTGTGCCCTGCCGCGACTCGCTGGTCGGCATGGCGTATGTGCTGCAACTGATGGCAAGCAGCGGTAAGACACTCTCGCAGCTTGTTGATGAAATCCCGCGCTATGAGAACGTCAAGACGAAGTTCCCCTGCCGCCGCGAAGATGCCAATCGCGCCGTGGCAGCGGTGAAAGCCGCCTTTGCCGACGAGAAGGTCGATCTGCAGGATGGCATTCGCGTGGATTGGGGCAAGAGCTTTGTACATGCCCGCCCCAGCAATACCGAGCCCATCATGCGCATCTTCGCCGAAGCCCCGACCAAAGCTGAAGCCGAAGCCAGGACCGCACAGGTGCAGAAGGTCGTCAACGCGGCGTTGGGCCGGTAGCGTTCGCGGGAGACATGTTGGCGTAAGCTTCGGCGTCGGCGGATTCGTTGCAACGACCACGGCCACGCTTCGCGGCTACATCGCAGATTCGCCACCGCACCGTATAATGGGATAAGTTGCCGGCCTGAAGAGGCTGGCCAAGGAGTCTGACAATGGACTGGCGCGAACGGATTACGGCTGATCCTGCCATCTGTCACGGCAAGGCATGTATCAAGGGAACCCGTGTGATGGCGTCGGTGATTCTCGACAATCTGGCGGCCGGCGAATCCCAAGAGGCCATCGCTTCTGCCTATCACGTCGATCCAGCCGACATTCAGGCTGCGCTGCTATACGCCGCCGAACTAGCTAAGGAGCGCGTGGTGCCACTGGTCGGGGCCGCATAATGAGGTTCAAGACGGACGAGAACCTCCACTCGGACGTGGCACAGTATCTCCGGGCAAACGGCCACGACGCCCTCACCGTGTGGGACCAGGCCTTGCGAGGCACCTCCGATCAAAACCTTGCACAGGTCTGCCAGTCGGAGGGGCGGGTGCTGATAACACTCGATCTGGACTTCGCCAACATTCGCGCCTATCCGCCTCAGCAATATGCAGGCATCATAGTGCTGCGGCTTGCCAGCCATAGCCGCAGTCATGTACTGCGCTCCGCCACACAACTGCTTCCCCTGCTAAGCGAATCGGACGTCGCCGGCCATCTCTGGATCGTGGACGAACAGGGCGTCCGAGTGCGGGGTGCCGACCCAACGTAGCCTCGCAGGTCATGGCCGCCTCGCCCTTTCAACATTGAATCACTACCATTGATCGATGCCAGAACCAGCCCTTCAACCTATGGAACTGCTCGCCCCCGCCGGCGACATGGAGGCGCTCTGCGCTGCCCTCGATGCCGGCGCCAACGCCGTTTACCTCGGGTTGCACATCCTCAACGCCCGCCGTGGCGCCGCTAACTTCACCCCCGAAGACCTGCCCGGAATCGTCGCCGATGCCCATTCCCGCCATGCCCGCATCTATCTCACCCTCAATATCGACGTCGCCCAGCGCGAGCTCGGGCAGGCTCTCCGCATGCTCCAGCTTGCCAGTGACTGCGGCGTTGATGCCGTCCTCGTCCGCGACCCGGCCGTCATCGGCCTGCGCCAGCTCTTTCCCAAACTCGAATTCCACCTCAGCACCCAGACCTGCATCGCCAGCAGCGCCGACGTCCAAGCCGCGGTCGATCTTGGCGCCAACCGAGTCGTGCTCGCCCGTGAACTCTCGCTTGCCGAGATCCAGGCCTGCGGCAAAGTGGGCTCGATTGAGACCGAAGTCTTTGTCCAGGGCGCTCTCTGTTTCTGCATCTCCGGCCGCTGCCTGCTATCCTCGTGGGCGGGCGGCCATTCGGGCAACCGCGGCACCTGTACCAGCCCCTGCCGCGTACCGTGGTCGGCCGGCGATCAGCTATTGGGCACGCCGCTTTCGATGAAGGACCTCAGCGCAGTCCACCGCCTTACCGACCTGCAGAGCGCCGGCGTGCGCTCACTGAAGATCGAGGGCCGGCTCAAGTCCGCCAAATGGGTGTCGCAGGCTGTCGGCATCTTCGCCCGCGCTCTCCGCGGCGGGGGAGCATCCGAAACCTTCCTTGACGAAGCCAAACAACTCGGCGCCTACGCCGGCCGGCAACTCACCTGGGGCTATCTGGATGCCCAGCGCGAATCTCTGGTCGCCGAAGCCACCGGCCGGTCCGCTTCCGCCACGTCCGCTCCCGCGGCTCGCCCCCCCGAAACCGAAGATGAACCGCAGGACACCTACGATCTCACCATCGACGTCACCGACAAAGGTATCGTCTGCACCTGCACTCTAGGCGATGCCTCCACCTCCTGGACCTTGCCCAAGACCGTCATCCATCGCGCCAACAAGGCCATCACCATCCAGAAGACGATCGATTGGCTCAAGCAGGTGCCCGTCCGCGAACACACGCTGGGCAAGGCGGCGACCAACACCCCGGACTTCCTGCTCGTACCCCGGGCGGCCAATGCACTGCCTGACCAGATCTCCGCCGCCATCCGCCAACTGGCCAAGGCTGAAGATGAAACTCTTCGCCTCGATCTTCCTGACGCAGTACGGGCGGTCCTGACCAAGCCTCAGCGTCACCCGGCCAATAGTCTCGCACTCGGTGCTCGTCCCGATCGCGCCCGCCTCGAAGCACGCCACCTCAGTGAGTTCGTCCGAAAACTGCGTGCCTCCGGCCGGCCGGATGCGCTACCCTCCGCCATCATCGTCGAGCATGCATCCGCCGAGCAGATCGATAAGCTGATCCTCGCCGCCGGAAACATCCCGCTGATCATCGCTCTTCCATCGGTCTTCTTTGAAGCCGACGTCCCTGCCATCTGCCAGCTCATCTCCTTCTCGGCGGCGGCGGGCCTGACCGTCGAGGCCAACTCCTGGGGCGGCTGGAAACTCGCCCGCGAAGGCAAAGCTGCAATCGAAGCTGGCCCTGGTCTGGGCATTCTGAACACTCTCGCAGCATCTATGCTCCAGGATCGCGGTTGCCGCTCTGTCACACTCGCCATTGAGGCCGATCGCAAACAGCTCGAGGAGATCACCGCCATCTGCCCCGCCCCCTGCAGCATCGTCGTCTTCGGCCGGCCGGCCCTGATGATCACTCGCGTGAAGATGGACCGGGATCAACTCCAGGGGCGCACCCTCCAGGACCGCCGCGGCATCGCGCTAAGAGCTCGCTTGGAACACGGCCTCTGGACACTGCGTCCCGAAGAGCCCTTCGACCTGCGCCCGCTGCGCAACAACGCCATTCGCGCAGCCCACCTGGTAGTGGATCTGGTCGCCAGCCCCAACCCGGCCAACGAATGGCTCCATCGCCCCCTCCCCGGCGAGAAGACCCTGCGCTTCAACTACGGCCGCACCCTCGCATAGAATCGCGCCCAAACGAGCCAACGCACACGGCCCGGGATCGCTCCCGGGCCGTGGTCAAATGCAGGCTCGTCCACTTGCCTACGCCAGCAGGTTCCTTGTGCTGCCCAACAACGGGTCCGGCCCGATCACCTTGATCGGCAGAGCCTGCGTGCTGAACACCGCGAAGGGCGACGTGGCGGTCGTCCGCAGCACCGCAGCGCCCGCGAGCGTTACCGTCACAGCTTTGGTCACGGTCTTGCTACTTGTGTTGCCGGCCACATCCTTCACCGTCCCGGCCCCAACCGTGATCGTGTACTTCCCGCTACCCGGTCCCTGCACCGTATACGTCGCCGTATATGATGTGCCCAGCGTCGTGGGCAACGTCCCAACCAGCGACGCGGTCAGGTCCGCCGAACCAGACTTGCTCAGGATCAAGGTCGTGGGGACTACGGCCAGGGGTGAGTAGGTCCCATTGTAAGTAACCTTGAACGTGCGGGCAGACGCGGTGATTGAGCCGGAAGTGATCGACGCCGTCGGCGCCTGCAGATCGGCGTACACGTTCGTTCTCGCTTCCGCATTAAAATTCCCCGCGTTGCTCACGGATCCTGCCGGCACCACCAGTGTATAGGTAACACCGTGCTTCCAACCCTTTGCCGGTTTGGCAACCGAATACGTCACGGTCGTTGCATTTCCGGCAACCGATGGTGTTCCCACGACCGTGGCAGGCAGGCTGGTCCCACCACCGCTAAGTGCCAGGGTGATGGGGTATTGGGTAATCGCAGTCAGGCCACCATTGTAGACAACCGTGAACACGTAGTCCCCTACCGTCGAAAGGTTGATCCCACCAGCCTTGATCTGAACCGTCGGCGCAATCGTATTGACCGTGATCGATCCGAGCGACACCGATGAACCAGTCTCACCTATCGCGAAACCATCCACATTCATCACCCGGCCACCCACAAGATTCGCCTGGTACACGCCGTCGCGGCCAACCCACGTACCGCCGGGAGGCGTGAATTCGTACGTTGCCGTGATGGTGGGAGCATCACCACTCACATCCGCGGATTTGAACACCGCCGACCCAAGTGATACTCCACCATGTGAAATGCGAACTGTACTGTTCTGGATAGAAGCCAGGTTCAGGCCACTGTCCGAGTGATAGGTCACCGTGAAATCGTAAGGCGACATCCTGCTGACATTGCCCTGCGACACAGTCGGCAGAATAGCGCTGAAACCCGGGGCAGTCGAGTCCTGAGATATGGCCACCAGGAAGGCATCCTGCGGGCCGCTAAGCGTGTTGTCGAAACTGATTCCGGAGAACGAATCCGACACTGTCGTCCCCACCACCGAAACCGTCTGGTTGGACGACGACAAGCCGATTCCGGTTACCGAGTCCTCGAGCGCTCCACCGATAAACTCGCCCCATAGTGGTGATCCGCCATACCCTAGCTTAACGACATAGCCGTCGTTGACGCCGGCCGGCGTGTTCACGAAGGCCACATCCCGAATGATCGGCTGGCTATCCCCAGCAGAAAGGTAGTCGAACTTGAGCAGTTTGAATCCGTCGGCAGAGGTCTGGCCGCCAATCAGCACAGAGCCATCAGGCTGCACGGCAATCGCGTTCAACAAAATGTCGGCGTCTCCGCCACTGATCGTAACGCCCCATTTGCCGATGGCTGTAACCATCTCAAGAACAAATGCGTCCTTCGTCGCGCTGTTCGTCGCCGTGCTGTTCCAGAAATTGTCAATTGTCGTGGTTCCCGCGAGATTCACATTGTTGTACTGGTCCAGGCCGATGGCTGTTACGCGGGTCTCGCCGCTCGTGTAGTAGGTGCTACTGAGGTCAACCAATCCACCATTAACGCCTCTGCTTCCCGACACAATCTGGTACATCCCATCCGTGTTGCTTCCGTTCGTTTTGTTCGCGCCCAGCACCACATATTCGCCACTGGCGGCGGCGCAGGTTCCTGCGTCATCACCACCCGTCCCGAAATATCCCGACCATGCAATCACGCCATCGGCCGTCTTCAGGCCGGCACCGAAAGCGTCCGTTGCTCCACCTGCATACGTTGCAGATAGCCGCGGGTCATCATCCGTGGGGAACGGATCGCCAAACTTGGCCGGTTTGCCGTAAGGCCAAATCCAGTTCATGGCGTTCACCTCGGGCAGTGGCACGTCAGGGCTCGACGTGCTTCCCGTCACCACCACTGTCGCACCCGATACCGCAATCCCCAAGCCCTGCTCGTCGTTTGCACCACCTATCAGATTCGCCCACGCCAACTGCCCCTGTGCTGTGACCTTCCATACCAGCGCATCGGTGCCACCGCGATAGACCTCTAATTTACCCGCATTAGGGCCGAAGGTCGTGCCGCCGTCCGATGTGCCAACTACATATGCGCTGTCGTCTGTGGAATCGACCGCAATCGCGTTGCATGTATCTTCGCCGCCCCACCCAACATAGGTGCCCCAGACGAACATCCCATCCTCGCTGTACTTCGCAACAAACCCATCCGTCGTCCCCGGCTTGGGCGGCACGCCGGCGTTGAACAGGCTCTCCTCAAACCAGCCCAGGGAATATGTCACACCCGTCACCAGACTCGCACCTGTAGAGTCCACCGCAACGCCCGACGCCGTTTCCGCCTGACGATACCCTACGTACGATGCCCACTGCACCACCGGGTCGATTACCAACTCCTTTGATGGATCGTACGCACCGGTCACCGCAAACCCGTACGTGTTGTCGCCCAGCAGAACGAACTTACCCGCCACCTGCTGCTTCGCGCCATTGACCATCTGGTAGATATACGGCGAATCATCCCGCACCACGCCCCACTGCCCGCCCAGGTCAATCATCAGCGCGCCGTCCGCCGCCAGCGACAGCCCCTGTATCCCATTGTACTGCACCGCGATCTGCCCATAGCTCGCCCCCGCCGCCACATGAAATTCGTACTTAAGCTGCCCATCCTTGGCATAGTTATACAGGTCAACACCGTTGTAGATGCCCGCATACTCCACCGTGCTATAGCCCGGCACATTTGCATGCCACGCCGACTGGTCTCCTACGAAGTAGTTGAACCTCGCCGCCGCCGAACCCGTCGCCGCCGGCGCCGCAGCATTCGCCCCGACCAGCGTCGTGCCAAACTGCATCGCGCCAGTATCGTTATAGAACTGATACGCCGCCCCGGTATCCGTCAGCCCGACATTCAGCCCATTGCCGCGGTATGCATACCGCACGCCTGTATCTCCAAACTGCCCCTGGTTCTCCACAAACAGTCCAGGCAGCGCCGCCACGCTCAAAAGCTGGCGCATCTCGAGGTTCTCAAGAACCGAGCCGGCCGCCCTGGAAACTCGCCCCATACCCAATTCCTTGTGAGACCCGAATGCCTGGCGCATAGATACTCCTTCACTGAAAAACAAGATAATTGAACCCACGCATACGGAATGACGAGAAACCTTCCCGCCGTTCCCTGTCGCTTGAAGCCCGCAGCCCGGGCTTCCACCCTCTGATTATGACAACCGTTTCGGCGGACACAAGGATAAGTTCGCTTGCCGGCGGTCCCAATTCCGTTCCGTTAGTGACGTTACGCGCTGCTGCGACAGAATGGCCTCCATTGCCCTGGGCCTACCAGAAACGGTCAATTCTCGCCTTCAGATGCGCCAACAGCGGGGCGATCGAAAGCTCCTGACCGGCCGCTCGCCGCACCAGCTCTCTTGCCGGATAGCGCTTCCCATGCCGATGAATCCGCTCACGTAGCCACGCCAAGAGCGGCGCAAACTCTCCCCGCGCGATCTGCCCATCCAAATCACCCAGATCCCTCCGCGCAGCGGTAAAGAGCGCCGCCGCGTTCAGGTTCCCCAGCGTGTACGTCGGGAAGTACCCAAACGCCCCCTGCGACCAGTGCACATCCTGCAGGCACCCGCGCCGATCATCCGGCACCTCCACCCCCAGCATCTCCTTCATTCCCTTGTTCCACGCCTCGGGCAAACCGTCCACCGGCAATTCTCCCCAAAGCAATCGCTGCTCCAGTCCAAACCGCAGGATGACATGCAGGTTGTAGGTTGCCTCGTCGGATTCCGTGCGAATAAGCGATGGCCGGATCGCGTTAACCGCAAAGAGGAACTGATCCGCCGGCACATTCCCCAGCGCCTGCGAGAACGCCGCCTGCGCCTTCGGATAGAAAAACCGCCAGAACGCCTCCGACCGGCACACCAGATTCTCCCATAGCCGCGACTGCGACTCATGCACTCCCAGCGACGCCGCATCGCCCAGCGGCGTGCCCCAATGCTCCGCCGGCAATCCCTGCTCATACATCGCATGCCCGGTCTCATGCATCACCGAGAAGAAGCAGTTCCCGAAATCATTCTCATCGTACCGCGTGGTGATCCTCACATCGCCCGGCGTGATCCCCGAACAGAATGGATGCAGCGTGGTGTCCAGCCGCCCGGCCTGCAGATCAAACCCAATCCGCTTCGCCGCTTCCAGCGACAATTCGCGCTGCTTCTCCACAGGATACGGCCGCTTGAGAATTTCCACCGGTGCCACCTTCCCCGACTGCCGCACCCGCGCAATCAGCGGCACAAGCTGTTCACGCAACTGCCCGAATATCACCCGCAGATTCGCGCTGGTCTCATACGGTTCATACGCATCCAGCAGCACATCGTACTGCTCATCCGCGCTGGTCGGCTGATGTCCGCAAAGGCATGCCGCCAGTTGCCGCTGCAACTCTATCGTCCTCGCCAAATGCGGCTTGAAGATCGCATACTCGCTCTTGCCCCTGGCCTCACCCCACGCCTGCCGCGCGATCACGCCCGACCGGGCAATCTCCTCAACCAGGCTCGCCGGCACCTTCACCGCGCGGTCATACGCCCTCTTCCACTCCCGCACATTCGCCGCCGCATCCTCATCCACCTTCTGCCCCATAAGCTCGCCAAGCTGCTGGCCAACCTTCTTCTGCGTGAACTGCTCATGGCACATCCGCGACAGCAGCGACATCTGCCGCGCCCGGCCATCCGCCCCCTTGGGCGGCATATAGGTCAGCTCATCCCACCCCAGCAGCGAGGCCGTCGATCCCAGCACCGCCGTCTCCACCAGCCACGCATGCAGTTCGCGATAGGTATCAGCCATAATGCCGCATTGTAGCATCGCCACAGCAGCATCAACCCCAAACTGCTTACCTGCATGATCTGTAACCACTTCCCGCGCCGCTGGTGCGTTCTCCGCTTTACTGCTGGCCGCTGCCCCGTTAAGCTGCAACGCGAGTTAGAGAAAGGAGAATGCTGAATGAGTAAGCCCCGCCGCCGCCGCAAAGTCGGCAGCAAGAAGCGCAAGGCCCGGCGCGACCGTAGGAAGAAGTAGCCAGGGTCTTGGCCCAAGGTCCGTACCTGCGGAGCTTGCGCCACTAAACAATACACGAGCCGCGTGAGTGTGCCGGGCATCCTGGTGCGCAGCGCGGTTTGCTTTTGGAGAAGTGGGGCCGGCGTCTCGCCGGCCATTCTATGTTGCCGGATCTGGCCGGCTGCTCTTGCATACAAATCTCCATCACTCACAGAAAGCAATCCATGGAACTCTTCTCCGATCGCCTCCTCGAAGCCATCGCCCGCAAGGGCGCTCCCATCTGCATCGGCATGGACCCGATCACAGAGATGCTGCCCGACGCCGTGCTCAATCGCTTCCGCCGCAATGGCCACGTCGATGGCGAAGCCGCCGTTGATGCCATCTTTGAGTTCACCACCCGAATTCTCAAGGTCGTCGCCGAGCACACCCCGATCGTGAAGTTCCAGTCCGCATATTTTGAACAGTTCATGTCCGAAGGCGTTGAGGCTTATTACAGCCTGATCCAGGAGGCCAGCGAACTCGACCTGCTGGTCATCGGTGACGTCAAACGCGGCGACATCGGCTCCACCGTCGCCGCCTACGCGGCCGGCCATCTCGCCGAGCAGACCGGCGAAGATTACCAGGAGATCGCCACCCCCGATGCCATCACCGTCAACCCCATGCTCGGCCTGGACACCATCCAGCCCTTCGTCGATACCGCGCGAACCTTCCAGAAAGGCCTATTCATCCTCGTCCGCACCAGCAATCCCGGCTCCGCCAAACTCCAGGATGTGAAGCTCGCCGACGGCCGCACCTGGTCCGAGATGCTCGCCGATGAACTCCGCCCCATCACCGAATCCCATGGCCTGGTTGGCGTCAGCGGCTACAGCTCCATCGGCGCTGTCGTCGGCGCCACCCAGCCGCATACCATGGTCAGCATTCGCCAGCGCCTGCCCAAGTCGATCTTCCTTCTCCCCGGCTACGGCGCTCAGGGCGCCACCGCCGAAATGACCAAAGCCGCTTTCACCGATGGCAAAGGCGCCATCATCAGCGCCAGCCGCAGCATCCTCTACGCCCATCGCGACAAGAAATACTCCGACAAGTTCGCCGACAACTGGGAAAAGTGCGTCGAACAGGCCGCCCTCGATATGCGCCAGGATGTCAGGCAGGTATTGGGTTATTGACCGGAGCCTCCTGGCCCTACAGCCCTCGTGTTAATCCGCCATCCACATCGAGGATGGCGCCTTGGATATACGATGCACGCCCGCTGGCAAGAAAAGCGACCGTGTTGGCAATCTCCTCGACCTCGCCGAATCTCTCTATCCGCATCTCCGCGGCCATCTGCTTTGCTGCCTCTTCCATCGAAAGGCCCCGCTCCTCGCGCAGCTTCTGGATGCGAATGGCCAGCCGGTCTGTGCGAATCGAGCCGGGATTGATCGCATTGACTCGAACATGGTCGCGCACGCCGCGATCCGCCAGGCACTTGGTGAGATTCAACATCGCCGCATTCACACTGCCACCGATGGTGAATTCCTCACTGCCCGTTCGCCCGCCGACGCCCGCGATGTTGATGATGCCGCCACCGGCCGCCAACAGGTATGGCCAGGCAGCGCGGGAAAGCCGAACGGCTGCGAAGAATTTGAGCGCATAGCCATCGGCCCAGTCCATGTCGCTAAGAGTGAGGAAGTCGCCGCGTTTGGTCGTCCCGGCATTGTTGACCAGCAGATCCAGCCGCCCAAACCCGGCCAATGTCTGCTCCACCAGACCCGTACATGCCCCCGTGTCGCGAAGGTCAGCGCAAACGACCAGCGCCCGGCTACCTGACGATGCGATCTCGTCAGCCAGCGTCTGAAGGAGATCAGAGGATCTCGCCGCGATCGCCACCTGCATTCGCTGCCTCGCCAGACACAGGGCGATACCCCGGCCGATTCCCTTGCTGGCGCCCGTGACGATTGCGACTTTGCCCTGCAGTTCCAAATCCATATCTTTCCCTAGAGCGTGTTATGAACTTTGGGCAATGTAGTGTAGAAGATAGGGATGGCAAGGAAGCCATACCCAAGCGACGTCACGGATGATGAGTGGGCCTTCGTGGCCCCGTATTTGACGCTGATGCGAGAGGATGCACCCCAGC